>NZ_JBHTFN010000011.1:0-173912 GCF_042666195.1 Bradyrhizobium sp. GCM10028915 | reverse complement strand
GGCCTGTCGCGGGGTGCAAACCGCGGCAGGCCATTCCTCACGGAACAGGTCGAGAATAACTGATCGCGCTATTACAAGGGTGGGCAAAGGCGCTCTTGCGCCGTTCCCACCATCTCTCAATACCTCGCGAAGATGGTGGGCACGCTTTCGCTTTGCCCACCCTACGAGACGACGCTAGCTCGCCTCCGCCAGCCTCACGGTCTCGCTGCTGCGATAGATCGCGAGATCGCGCGAGCCGACGAAGATCGCGCGCGGCTTCAGGCCGTAGAAGCGGCGGATCGAGTGGCTGAAATGGGTGGAGTCGGGATAGCCGATGTCCTGCGCGAGATGGGCGAGGTTGAGGTCCTGGTTGGCGAAGTGCAGCAGGTGACGCGCCCGCTTCCAGGCGCGGAAGGAGCGGAACGAGATGCCGGTCTCTTCCTTGAACAGATGCAGGAAGCGCGAAGCGGAAAGTCCGGCCTCCGCCGCGCATGTGTCCGCCGTCACGGGTTCGCCCGTGAAGCGGCCGATACGGGCGACCGCACGCGTCACGCGGGGGTCGAGCACGCGGCGCGGCAGCGCCTCGCCAAAACACATCTGGTCGAATTCGGCGGTGGTGATGTCGCCGTAGCGACGCTGGCGCAGCAGCGTGTAGGCGGCGAGGATCTTGCGGGCATAGACGGCCCTGTCGGGTCCGGTGAGCCGCTCGGCCAGGACCTCGATCACGCCATCGGGCATGCTCTCCGGCTCCAGCGTCACGCTGATCGCGGTGCGGTAGTCGCTCGCAATGGAATGCCGCTGGTTCGGTAGGGTAACGAACAGCTCGCCGGTGGCGAGCGCATCATCGATCGTCAGATGCAGACTGCCCTTCACCGCGACATAGACATGGCAGCAGCCGGGCGTCCGCTTGCGGGGGCGGCCGAGCAGGCCGGCATAGAATACCCGCTCCGGCGTGATCAGCATCAAATGGTCGGATTCGCGACCGTTATCTTCCATTGGGATCCTCCTCGCGCGGCTCTTTGGCCGCTGCGGACGGAGGTCACCTTAGCGGAAATCTGGGCGCTGTCACGGCGGGATAGCGCTATCATGAAGCGCAAAACAGCGGCAGTCCCGACGACCCGGAACTCCCGGCAACATGGCCGTCCCGGCTTTCGCCAGAACGACAATCAGGCCCTCACCCTTGGCGCCACGTTCTGCTCGACGCCGGCCTGTTGCTCCGCAGCAACCGCGCGCTTGAAACCATCCCGTTGCTGCAAGCGTGCCCAATAGGCTGCGACATTTGGCCCAAAATCCTTGGCAAGCCCGATAGTATCGGCGAGGCGGAGCGCGTAACCGATCACGATGTCGGCGGCAGTGAAGCGGCCCGCGCACAAGGCCTCGGTATTTGCGGTGGCTGCCTCGACGGCGCGCAGGCGGCCCAAGAACCATTTGGCATAGTCGCCGGCGACCTGCGGATTGCGGCGCTCTTCCGGCTCGAGCTGGGTGTATCGGAGCACCAGCGTCTGCGGGAAGGTTAACGTGGCGTCGCTGAAATACATCCAGTTCACGAACGCGCCATAGGCGGGATCTTCGGGTCCGACCATCAGTGGCGTCGGTCCATGCTTGATGCCGAGATAGTGGCAGATGCCGGAGGACTCGGTCATTTTCGTCTCGCCGTCGACCATGAAGGGAATCGTGCCCAGCGGATTGAGCGCGAGATACTCCTTGGCGAAGACCCGCGGCGGGAACGGCAGCATCTTGAGCTCGTAGGGCAGCCCCATCTCCTCCAGCATCCAGAGCGGACGGAATGAGCGCGCGGCGTCGCAGTGATAGAGCGTGATCATCAGGAACTTCCTTTGCTGCCGGGCAGCGTCCCCATCATCTTGCACAGGACCATCAGCATGACCTCGTCGGCGCCGCCGCCGATCGATGTCAGACGGCTGTCGCGATAGGCACGGCTGACCGGCGGTCTCGTTGGTAAAGCCCATTCCACCCCAATATTGCAAGCAGGCGTCGGTAAGCTCGCGGCCGAGTCGCCCGGCCTTCAGCTTGGCCATGGTCGCAAGTTTCGTGACATCCTCGCCCGCCACAAGCGCCTCTCCGGCACGGTAGATCAGCGCGCGCAACAGCTCGACCTCGGTCTGCATCTCCGCGAGCTTGAAATGAACGACCTGGTTGTCGAGGATCGACTTCCCAAAGGCCTTGCGATTGCGGGTGTATTCGATGGTCTCGTTGATAATGTATTCATGCCGCCTTCAGGCAGGCGGCCGCACCCCAGAGCCGCTCCTCCTGGAACTGGATCATCTGGTAGGTAAAGCCCTTGCCCTCCTCGCCGATCCGGTTGCGCTTGGGCACGCGGACATTGTCGAAGAAGATCTGCGCGGTGTCGGAGGAACGCATGCCCATCTTGTCGAGCTTGCGCGCGACCGTGACGCCCTTGGTCTTCATGGGCACACAGATCAGCGATTTGTTGCGGTGAACGGACCCGTCGCCCGTATTGGCGAGCAGACAGATCCAGTCGGCCTGGGTGCCGTTGGTGATCCACATCTTGCCACCATCGATGACGTAATCGTCGCCGTCCCCGCGCGCATTGGTCTTGATCGAGGCCACGTCAGAACCCGCGCCGGGCTCCGAGACGCCAATGCAGGCCACATAGTCGCCAGAGATCGAGGGCGCCAGGAATTCGCGCCGCACTTCATCGGAGCCGAACCGCGCCAGCGCAGGAGTCGCCATGTCGGTCTGCACCCCGATCGCCATCGGCACGCCGCCGCAATTGATCGCGCCGAGTTCCTCCGCCATCATCAGCGCATAGGAATAGTCGAGGCCGGAGCCGCCGAATTCGACCGGCTTGTTCAGCCCGAGAAAGCCGAGCCTGCCCATCTTCCTGAACAGCTCGTGCGCCGGGAAGATGTCGGCCTTCTCCCATTCATCGACATGCGGATTGATCTCGTTGGCAATGAATTTTTGCAAGGAACGGCGGATCTCGTCGTGGTCGGCGGTGAACAGCATCTTAATTAGCCCAGTTCTTGGTATCTCTGAGGTGCTCGTCATGGCCGGGCTCGTCCCGGCCATGACGGAGAAAGAGGTCACAACCCTATCTGCCGCGACGCGAGATCCTTCATGATCTCCTCGGTGCCGCCGCCGATCGCGTTGACCTTGACCTCACGGTAGATGCGCTCGGCCTTGATGCCGCGCATGAAGCCGGCGCCGCCAAAAATCTGCACCGCTTCCGAGGCGCAGAACGCCATCGTCTGGGTCGCCTGGTTCTTCATCATGCAGATTTCGGCGACCGGGCTTTCGCCCTGCTCCAGCCGCCAGGCCAGCATCTCCAGCATCGCTTGCGATGCGGCGACCTTCTGCGCCATGTCGACGATCTTGTGGCGGATCACCTGGTGCTGCGCGAGCGGCTTGCCGAAGGTCTTGCGCTCCTTGGCGTAGGCAATGGCCTCGTCGAGGCAGACGCGCGCGAACGCGGTGCAGCCTGCCGCCATGCCCATGCGCTCGCTGTTGAAATTCCGCATGATGATCTTGAACCCCTGGCCTTCCTCGCCGATCAGGTTTTCCGCCGGTACGCGGCACTCGTCGAAATGCAGGGCCGCGGTGTCGGAGGCCCACCAGCCCATCTTCTTCAGCTTTGTCCGGGACAGGCCGGGCGTATCCCCCTCGATCAGGAGCAGGCTGACGCCGCCGGCGCCCTCGCCGCCGGTGCGCACCGCAACGGTCAAATAGTCGGCACGCATCCCGGATGTGATGAAGGTCTTCTCGCCGCTCACGACGTAGTGATCTCCGTCGCGCCGCGCCTTGGTGCGGAGGCCCGCGACATCAGAGCCGCCGCCCGGCTCGGTGATCGCGAGCGCGGAGATTTTCTCACCCGCGAGCACCTGAGGCAGCACGCGCGCCTTCACCTCGGGGCGCGCGGCCCGCGCGACCGGCGGCGAACCGATCGTATGGCTCATCAAGCTGGCGCTGACACCGCCGGCGCCAGCCCGCGCCAGCTCCTGGCTGGCGACGATCCTCATGAACTGGTCGGCGGCGATCCCGCCATATTCCTCGGGGAAACCGAGTCCCAAGAGCCCGATCTCGGCCGCCTTGCGATAGAGCGCGCGGGGGAATTCACCGGCCTCATCCCACTCGTGGGCGAAGGGCGCAATCTCCTTGTCGACGAAGCGGCGCATCACCTCGCGAAAGGCGTCATGCTCGGCGGTATAGAACGGGCTCATCATCGCACTCTCGCCTTGCTGGCGGATTCGTCTCGTCCACATGGCCGGAACCTTGGCGGCTCACTTGCGCGGAGTGGCTGGCCGAGCCCCGCTCCAAGCAAGCTCGCTCTAGCAACTCAACGCAAGACGATTTTCATCGCTCGCGCGCCAACTCCGGATCAAAAAAAGGATGGTGCACAAACTCCGGCTGGCCCTTGGGCCATGCCGGGCATGGTGCATGGCAATAGGGACGCGGGCGGCACAAGTCCGCCGAGGGAGGAATTCTTGGCCGTTCGTTACTACGACTGGATTGCCCACCATGGCCGCCGCACACCGAACAAGATTGCGGTGATAGACCTCGCGAGCGAGCGCCGCTTTACCTATGCGCAGCTCGACGCGCGCATCTCGCGTCTCGCGTCATTTCTGCGCCATGCGCTGAAAGTCTCGCGCGGCGAGCGGGTCGCGGTGCTGGCGCTGAACACGACCGATACGCTGGAGGTGCAATTCGCCTGCGGGCGGTTAGGTGCGATCTTCGTGCCGCTGAACACCCGCCTCACCGTTCCCGAACTCCAGTTCATCACCGCAGATTGCGCGCCGAAGGTGATGATCCACGACACCGATCTCGCCGAAACGGCGCTGGCCGTGGCAAGGCTCTGCGGCATTGCGACGAGCCTGCTGCTTGGCCCCAGCGGGACTTATGAGGCCGGCATCGCCGCCGCAAAGCCACTCGAGAAAATCGAGGAGGTGACCCTCGATGACGTCTCGACCATCATGTACACCTCGGGCACAACGGGTCATCCCAAGGGCGCCACCATCACCCATGGCATGACCTTCTGGAATTGCGTCAATCTCGGCGGCCCCGCCTGCATCGGGCCGTCCTCGGTGCTGCTCACCGTGCTGCCGCTGTTCCACACCGGCGGCCTGAATTGCTACACCAATCCGGTGCTGCACGCCGGCGGCACCGTGATGATCATGCGCGCCTTCGATCCCGGCACGGCGCTCGGCCTGATCAACGATCCCGCACAGGGCATCAACGTGTTCTTCGGCGTGCCCGCGATCTACCAGTTCATGGCCCAGCATCCGGCGTTCGCGACCACCGACCTCGGCCGGTTGATCGTGGGAGGTGTCGGCGGCGCACCAATGCCGGTGCCGCTGCTCAAGGTGTGGGAGGCGCGTGGCGTCGCACTCCAGCAGGGCTACGGCATGACCGAGACCTCGCCGGCCGTGCTGGTGCTCGACCGCGAGGATGCGGCACGGAAAGCCGGCTCCGCCGGCAAGCCGGTGCTGCACACTGAAGTGCGCATCGTGCGTCCTGACGGCGGCGACGCCGATGTCGGCGAACTCGGCGAGCTCTGGGTCAAGGGACCGAACATTACGCCCGGCTACTGGAACAGGCCGGAGGCGAACAAGACGTCGTTCACCGATGGCTGGCTGCACACGGGCGACGCGACACGCGTCGATGAGGAAGGTTTTTATTACATCGTCGACCGCTGGAAGGACATGTACATTTCCGGTGGCGAGAACGTCTATCCGGCCGAGGTCGAGAACGTCCTGCACCAACTCGACGCTATCGCGGAAGCCGCCGTGATCGGCATTCCCGATCCGCAATGGGGCGAGGTTGGCCTCGCCATCGTCGCGGCCAAGCCCGGCCAGCGGTTGACCGAGACAGATGTCTTCGCGCACTGCGCGGCGAATCTCGCGCGCTTCAAATGTCCACGCCAGGTCCGCTTCGTCGATGCGTTACCCCGCAACGCCACCGGCAAGATCCACAAGCCGACCTTGCGCAAGGAATTCTCGGGCGCCTCGGAAGTCGACAAGAAAGCCGCCAACGCCTGATCAAAGCGCCCCTCTCGCGGGCACTTTTCTTTTTGACGTGCGTGTTCCAACCCAGAAAAGCCAAGGAATTTTCATGAAAAAGAAACTCTCCCTGCTCGCCGCAGCAACGGCGTTGGTGCTGCTGACAGCCCAAACCGCGTATGCGCAAAAGGCGTACGACACCGGCGTCACCGACACCGAGATCAAGATCGGCAATGTCGAGGCCTATTCCGGCCCGGCTTCCGCCTACGGGGTCATCGGCAAGACCGAGGAAGCCTATTTCAAGATGATCAACGACCAGGGTGGCATCAACGGCCGAAAGATCAATTGGATCTCCTACGACGACGGCTACTCGCCGCCGAAGACCGTTGAGCAGATCCGCAAGCTGATCGAGAGCGACGAGGTCTTCCTGGTGTTCAACGCGCTGGGCACGCCGACCCAGACCGCCGTGCAGAAATATCATAATTCCAAGAAGGTGCCGCAGCTGTTCCTCGCTACAGGCGCCAGCAAGTGGAATGACCCGAAGAACTTTCCCTGGACGATGGGCTTCCAGCCCAGCTACCGCGTCGAGGCACAGATCTTCGCGAAGTATATTCTGAAGGAGAAGCCGGACGCGAAGGTCGCGATTTTTTATGCCAACGACGATTTCGGCAAGGACTACCTCGCCGGCATTAAGGACGTGTTCGGCGACAAGGCATCGAAACTGATCGTGGCAGAAGAGAGCTACGAGACGTCGGAGCCTTCGATCGACGCCCATATCGTCAAGCTTAAGGGCACCGGCGCCGATGTCTTCGTGAACATCGCCACGCCGAAATTCGCGGCGCAGGCGATCAAGAAGATCGCGGAGCTGGAGTGGAAGCCGATGCATCTCATGACCGATGTCTCGGTGTCCATCGGCGCGGTGATGAAGCCTGCCGGCCTCGAGGCATCCGAAGGGGTGCTGTCGGCTGGTTATCTGAAGGATGCGTCGGATCCGCAGTGGAAGGATGATGAGGGCATGAAGAAGTTCA
Source organism: Bradyrhizobium sp. GCM10028915 (assembly GCF_042666195.1). NCBI lineage: Bacteria > Pseudomonadati > Pseudomonadota > Alphaproteobacteria > Hyphomicrobiales > Nitrobacteraceae > Bradyrhizobium > Bradyrhizobium sp. GCM10028915. The sequence continues at coordinate 166,930 of NZ_JBHTFN010000011.1, read as the reverse complement.
TGGTCTTCGTCGACAAATACATACCCGGTGCAAATATTTCGGACGCCAATCTGGTTTACGCCTATGCCGCAGCCCAGACCATGGTGCAGGTGCTGAAGCAGGCGGGCGACAATCTGACCCGTGAGAATGTGATGAAGCAGGCAGCGAGCCTCAAGGACTTCGTGCCCGACACACTGATCCCGGGCATCAAGATCAACACCTCCGCCACGGACTTCGCGCCGATCGAGCAGCTCAAGATGTGGCGGTTCAAGAAGGGCCAGTGGGAACTGTTCGGCGATATCATCAGCGCCGAAACGGGCGGCTAGTTCGATTGAGAGCAACAGCCTGAACCGACCGAATAGCGGCCGAAGGGCCGCTATTCTTTTCAAACAAGCGACGGCGCTGTTCCCGCGCTTTCAACCTCGATCATGTCGTCGCCGACGTCGATGCCCGCGACGGGCAGGCCGAGACGACGCGAATCGCCGACGCCCCTGAACATGGGGCATGCCCAGGCGAGGGTGGCGATGCCTGACGGCGGCAGATCGAGGCTCAGTGTGTAGCTGTCATAACCGGTCACGACCGCTTCGGGGCGGATGGCCGTACCATCGACATAGAATCGCGTGTCTATCGTATCTAGCGGTGCGCGAAGTGCGGGGCTTCGAACGCGGACAATGGTGCGGCCCGGCTTCCCCTTGATGCGCACGGCTGCCTCTGGTTCGCTCCAGCGGAAAGTGTGACCGGCAGAGAACTCTTCGGCATGGAATCCGATCTGCGCGACAACGCGCTCACCAAGGAGCCCGTCAACAGGTCCCGCATCTCGTCCGAGACGATGAATGCAATCGAGCCTCTGATGCCGGATCAGCGCGGCGATGTATCGCCGCATCCATCGCGCGATCGCATCGCTCGATCCGGCGGCCGTCACAGCGACCAGCACGGCCCGCGCGTGCCATGCCGCCAGCCGCGCGAAACCGCGCGCGCCGAGGCCGCCGAGCAGCGCCGGCACGGCCCAACGCCATAGCGCCAGCCATTTCTCGCCAGGCCCTCCCCCGCCGTCAGCGAGGCTGGAGCGCAGGAGCGCGTTCAGTGCATTGCGGGCGAGCGACGCGCCGGCCTCGCTCCGCGAGCTCCACTCGACCGGAATGTCGAGCAGCTCGCTGCCGGCATCGTTGCGGGCTTCGCTCAGATAGCGAATCTCGCCTTGCACGAAGTCGAGCGTGAATTGCTTCAGCTCACCGATCTCACCGACATAGTAGTGATGGAAGCGCGCCTCCTCGAGATAGCCGATGGAATGACCTCTCGCGTGATAGGCGGCGGCGAGCACCCATTCGGCGAAATGACCGAGCTCCTCGCGCAGGCCGCCGCATTCCCGGTAGACGTCGTGCCGCGTCACGAAACACTGATCCAGGACCTTGCGCCAGGGATGCTGCTTCATACCGAACTCGATGTCGGCCTGGTACATGGCGGCCTCTGCCACGGATAACCGGTTATGGCAGATCGGGATCGAACGGCAGGAAAAGCCGGCCCAATCGGGATGAGCATCGATCGCGCGAATGCAGAGTTCGATCACGTCGGGTTCGGGCCGGCAGTGCGATTCCGTGAAGAACAGATAGCTGCCGCGCGCCTTCGTCGCGCCGAATGCGCAGAGCCCGATGTCGTGTTCGGAATCGGTGAATTCGAGGCGAGCCCTGTTGCCGGCCAGCGCCTTCAACTGCTCGCGTGCCGTGAAATCCGGAGGCACGACCAGAATGATCTCGTAGAGCGATGTGTCGGCAGTTTGCGACGTCCAGCCGAGCCAGGACATCTCCCACTGCCCGCGGTGAGATTCGAGCGGGATAATGATTGAGAACAGCGGAGATTCGCCGTCGTAGAGTGCGGACGCGTCCTGCATGTCCCCTTATAGACGCATGCTCGTCATTCCGGATAATTTCTTGCGGGCTATACCGACAGAAACAGCGCGAACGATTCTTCCACCGTTCGGCGCAGATGCTTTTGGTACAATTCGTGGTTAGCATCGCCGGGCGCGACCCGACCCAGCGAGGGCTTCGCGAAGTTTCGGAGCGGCACATAAGCGATCGGCGCTGCGATCGGCGTCAGCTGCGAGCCGGGACCGGCGCGGAGCGTCGAGATGATCCCGTACATCTCGCCGGCGACCGTCGGCCGCGACACAGTGATCACGCGATGCTGGCCGTGCTTGATGATGACGAGATAGATGAAGCCGGACTGATGCGGCACGGCGACCTCGCCGGTGTGTTCATAGGCGGCATCGGTCCGCTCGCCCTCGCGGAACACCAGTGAAGAGACCTTCGGCTCCCAGACGATCTCGGTGCGGTAGGCGAAGATCGCGTCCTTGTCGCCGAACGACGGTCGCAGCGTGATGTAGACGTCCTCGAGCCACGTCACCGCGCGATGGGCATAGGAGCCGAGGCTGTCGGGCGCGACATCGTTTGCGGCCGGAGGCGTCACTACGGCGGCGCTTCTGCGCAGGGAGACGCCCAGCGCCTGCTCCAGCCGCACCGTGGTCGCCAGCGTGAACGGCCGTCGGCCGCCGAGCACCTTCTCCAGCGTCGACAGGCTGAGCTTGGCCTGCTCGGCCAGCGCCTGCCGGGAGATCCGGCGCCTGGCGAGCTCCTCGCGAATGGTCTCCGCGATCTCGCGGCTCTGCTCGTCCGACAGCTGCTTGTCGGTGAATTTGTCCTGCGTCTGCATCGTGGCCCTGCTCCAGGACGACATCCTAGCAGGACGGACAAACCAGCACAAAACCGCACTTCGCCATCTCGGAGGCGGCGGGCCGGGCCGGCCGTGGCGGAACATTGCCGATCATTCTGCTCGCGAAATCGGGCCGTCCCGGCGGATGCTCGGGGCCAGCAAACATGCTCGGGAGCAGGCCAAATGGATACCTATGACACGACGGACAGCAACGAACACCCTTGGCTGGGCAGACTGATCGTGGTCGGACTGTTCCTTCTGGCGCATGGCATCGCGGTGATGCTGGTCGCCTTCGTGGCCCTGCTGGTGAGCTTCGAGCCGGGCTGGTCGGCGACGACGGAGCCGGCCAGCCTGCTCCAGCCCGGCGATGCCAAATCCGGGTCTCTCCTCCTCAAGGAGGATGGCGCCTACACGGAAGCGATCCGCCTCGGCATCGACGTCGACATCACGGTGTCGGGCCCGACACTGCGAGCACGAGTCACCCAAATCTTTCGCAACCCGACCAAGGACTGGGTCGAGGCCACCTATGTCTATCCGCTCCCCGCGGGCGGCGCCGTCGATTCGCTGAAGATGGTGGTCGGCAACCGCGTCATCGTCGGGGACATCAAGGAGCGGCAACAGGCGCGCATGATCTACGAAGAGGCGCGCCGCGCCGGCCAGAAGGCCGCGCTCACCGAACAGGAGCGGCCGAACATCTTCACCAACTCGGTCGCCAATATCGGCCCCGGCGAAACCGTGCTGGTGCAGATCGAATATCAGGAGCCGGTGCATCAATCCGGCAACGAATATTCGCTGCGCCTGCCGCTGGTGGTCGGGCCGCGCTACAATCCGGCGCCGATCGTCCAGAGCGTCGATTTCCGCAACGATGGCTCCGGCTGGGGCGCGACCAACTCGGACCCGGTGCCGGACCGCGACCGCATCTCGCCGCCCGTGCTGGATCCCGCCAGGAATGCACCGGTCAATCCGACCAGCATCACGGTGCGTCTGAACGCCGGCTTTGCGCTCGGCGAGGTCACGAGCCCCCATCATAACGTCAAGGTCGCGAGCCCGGACAATACGATGCGAATCGTCTCGCTTGCCGACGGTGCCGTGGCTGCCGACCGCGATTTCGAACTGACCTGGAAGCCAGCGGCCGTGAAGGCGCCGTCGGTCGGCTTATTTCGCGAGCGCGTCGGCGACGCCGATTATTTGCTTGCCTTTGTCACCCCGCCCGCCGCCGAGCAGGCGACGCAGAAGCCGCGGCCGCGCGAGGTGATATTCGTGATCGACAATTCCGGCTCGATGGGCGGCACGTCGATCGTTCAGGCCAAGGCGAGCCTCACCTACGCGCTCTCCCGTCTCCAGCCGACCGACCGTTTCAACGTCATCCGTTTCGACGATACCATGGACGTGCTGTTTCCGGTCTCCGTCGCGGCGGATGCCGAGCGTGTCGGTGAAGCCACCTCGTTCGTCAGCGCGCTGCAGGCGCGTGGCGGCACCGAGATGGTGCCGGCGATGCGGGCCGCGCTGACCGACAAGCTTGGCGACGCCGGCATGGTTCGCCAGGTCGTATTCCTGACCGACGGTGCGATCGGAAACGAGCAGCAATTGTTCGAAACGATCACGGCGATGCGCGGCCGCTCGCGCGTGTTCATGGTCGGCATCGGGTCGGCGCCCAACACCTATCTGATGACGCGCGCCGCCGAGCTCGGCCGCGGTGCCTTCACCCATATCGGCTCCGTCGAGCAGGTCGAGGAGCGTATGCGCGGCCTGTTTGCCAAGCTCGAGAACCCGGCCGTGACCGGGCTGAGCGTAAAGTTCTCCGAAGCGAAGGCCGACGTCACACCGACGATCATTCCCGACGTCTATCGCGACGAGCCGCTGGTGCTGGCGGCAAAGCTCGACACGCTTGCGGGCTCGGTCGAAATCAAGGGCCGCGTCGGTGACCGCCCATGGTCGGTGACGCTGCCGCTGCAAAATACGGCCGAAGGCAACGGCCTGTCGAAGCTTTGGGCCAAGCGCAAGATCGCCGATGCCGAAGTGGCGCGCACCCTGCGCGAAATGACGCCCGAAGACTCGGACAAGGCAATCCTGGCACTGGCGCTCGACCATCAGATCGTCACGCGGCTCACCAGCCTCGTCGCGGTCGACAAGACGCCGAGCCGTCCCGAAGGCGAGCCGCTCAAGCCCAGCGAATCGCCGATCAACCTGCCGGCCGGTTGGGATTTCGCGAAGGTCTTTGGCGAACGACAGCAGGTCCCAGCGCAGCTCCGCGAGCGTCACGCCGATGCACGCAACCAGCCGGCCACGAGGCGACCGACGCCCGCTGCACCGGATGCGATCCGCCTGCCCAAGACCGCGACCTCGGCCGAGCTGAAAATGACCGCAGGCCTGATCTTGGTCGTGCTCGCCCTGATCCTGTTCGTGTTCAAGCGGCGTCAGTCCTTGCTCACTGACGCCGCTTGAGAGAGGAGCCCCCCGAACTCCTCTGTTAGCGCGCGCGGCTGCCCGTCCCACACACCAACGGCCGCGCGCGCCTTTTTGAACTCGCCCTCTCACCTTCGTCATTGCAAGCGAAGCATCCAGAAACTCATCCACGGAGACAGTCTGGATTGCTTCGTCGCTTCGCTCCCCGCAATGACGGGAATTAGTACAATGCCGCGCATCATCTCTCCCCTCGCTCTCGCCCTGATCGGCATCATCCTGTTCGGCGACGGCGCCTACATCCATGCCAAAGCATGGCTCGCGCAGGTGCTGCTGGAGCGCGCATTCGACCAGAGCGTTGCGACCGGCGAAGTGGTCAGGCCATGGTCATGGGCCGATACTTGGCCGGTTGCGCGAATCGAGGTGAGGCGGATCGGCGCCCGCGCGATCGTACTGGAAGGCGCGAGCGGCCAGGCGCTCGCTTTCGGGCCCGGCCATATCCGCCAAACGGCTGACGCGGGCGAGCGGGGCGTTGCCGTATATGCAGCGCACCGCGACACTCATTTCCGTTTCCTGCGGAATGTCGCCATTGGTGACCTGATCGACGTCACACGCAGTGATGGCAAGCACTTTCGTTTTCGCGCGGATTCCTCCGCTGTGGTTCGCTTCGATGCCTCGGGGATCGATCCTGCGGCACGGGCAGCCGAACTCGTGCTCGCGACCTGCTGGCCGTTCGACGCCGTCGCGTCCGGCCCCGAGCGCTACATCCTGCATGCTACCCTGATCGGCACTGATGAATAGCGGTTCGCAATCGATCCGCACCCCCCTCTTGAATCCGCCCGACCTGTAGGGACAATGCCGCTCGATGGAACCCCTGAACCGGCGCCGTCGACCGCAGACCCATCAGAATGGCCTATTGAGCATTTCCGCTGTAATTTGCGAGAAGACGGTGATGGATGAGGAGTTCAGGCAGCGTCTCGAACAGCTGGAAAGCCGCGTCGCGCTCCTGGAGAGGAACCAGGATCTTATCGCCGCCGGGCAAAGACGCTCCTCGCTTCGGAGCCTCTGGCGCCGCCCGCCGATGTGGACCTTCGAGCAATATCCGCCGCGCCTGCTCAACCTGACGGCTTTCCCGCGAGCTCCTGCGATCCATCCGGGCGCGCCCAGAATCGCGATGGTCACTCCGAGCTACAACCATGCGCAATATCTCGGCGCCACGATCGACAGCATCGTCAGCCAGAACTATCCGGACCTGTATTATCACGTGCAGGACGGCGCCTCGATCGACGGCACGCTCGGTCTCCTGAAGAGGCGCGGCGATAGCCTGAGCTGGAGCAGCGAACCGGACAAGGGGCAATCCAGCGCCATCAATCTCGGCTTCGTCGGCGCCGAGAGCGAGATCATGGCCTATCTCAACAGCGACGACGTGCTGCTGCCCGGGACACTTGCGTATGTCGCAAATTACTTCATCGCACATCCGCGTGTCGACGTCGTCTACGGCCATCGCGTCTTCATCGATCGCGAGGGACTCGAGGTCGGCCGCGCCGTGCTCCCGCCTCATGACGGCAAGGCGTTGCGATATGCCGACTACATTCCGCAAGAGACGATGTTCTGGCGCAAGCGCGTGTGGGACAGGATCGGGCCGATCGACGAGAGCTTACACTACGCGATGGACTGGGACTTCATCCTGCGGGCGCAAGCCGCAGGATTCAAATTCGCACGCTTGCCGCGATTTCTCGCCTGCTTCCGAATCCATGACGCACAAAAGACGGCATCGACCTATGCGGTCGGCGTCAGGGAGATGGGCATCCTGCGGCGACGCATTCTCGGCTTCGAACCGACACAGATGCAGATCCGGCGCGCCATCGCTCCTTATCTGACGAAGCAGCTGGCCTATCACTACGCCTACAAGCTCGGCATCCTGCGATACTGAACCACGGCGCGAGCAGTGATCCCAAAATGTCGATCACCAGGGCTTGGCGCGCGCTCATTCCACCGCACGGCATACCCGCCCACGTGGTTGCCAGTCCGAAGAACTCGCCATAGAACAGAGTGACGCACCGCCAACAAGAACAACAGGTGAGGTCACACCATGGAAGCTCGCGTATCTGCCGCCTCAGCTTCATCGCGCCCATGGTCTCCGCCGCCCGATGCCAGCGACATCGTCAAGGGCATCCACGCCATGCTGCATCCGCGCAACATCGTGCTGGTGGGCGCGACCGACAAGCCCGGCAACTATGCCGAGCGCATCTGGAACAATTTGGTCAAATACGGCTACGAGGGCGGGCTCTATCCCGTCAATTCCAAGCGCGACACCATCTGGGGTGTCCCCTGCTACAAGGACTTTGCAAGCCTCCCGGAGAAGCCCGACCACGTGCTGGTGCTGGTGCCGGCGCGCTTTGCCGTGCAGGTGATCCGCGATGCCGCCGCGGCCGGCGCGCGCTCGGCCACCATCGTCACCTCGGGCTTCAGCGAGTTGCAGGACGAGGAAAGCCAGAAGCTCGCCGCCGAACTGCAAGCAGCCGTGCGCGAGACGGGATTGGCGGTCACCGGCCCGAACTGCCTCGGCAATTTGAGCGCGGGCGAAAAGCTCTTCACCAATATCGACGACCGTATCGTCACCATGGAACAGGGCGCGGTGGCGATTGCCGGGCAATCCGGCGCCATCGTCATGGCGATCCGCCAGGCCCTGGAAGATCGCGGCGTCGGGGTCGGCTACATGGTGACGACCGGCAACGAGGCCGGGCTCGAGACGCCGGACCTGATGCGCTATTTCGCCGAGGATCCTAGCATCAAGGTGATCGTGGTCTACCTCGAAGGCGTGCGCAACACCAAGGCATTCCGGGACGCCTGCAAGGCGGCGCGCGCCGCGAGCAAACCGGTGATCGCGCTCAAGCTCGGAGCGTCCGAGGGCGGCCGCGCGGCGGCGATGGCACATACCGGCGCGCTCGCGGGCTCGATCGAGACCTTCGACGCCATTGCAACGCGCGAAGGGGTCATCAGGGTCGGCGGGCTCGACGAGCTGATCGAGACCACCGAATGTTTCGTCCACGCCGCAGTGCCCAGGGGCGACCGGCTCGCCGCAGTGACGCTATCCGGCGGCAAGCGCGGCATGCTGATCGACGCCTTCGATGCAGAAGGCCTGAATTTTGCACCACTCAGCTCGCATGTCGGCTCGGAGCTGGCAAAGATGCTCGGGCCGGGCTCGATCGTCGGCAACCCGCTCGACGCCGGCTTTGCCGCGGTGGTCGATCCCTCCGTCTACATGAAATCGATCGGGCTGATGATCGACGACCCCGATATCGACATCGTCATCATCGATGCCGAGCTGCCGAAAGCGCCGCACGAGCTGCGCGAGCGCAATCTGCGCATCGTCGACGAGATGGCGAGCCGGGCCGGCAAGCCGGTGATCTATATCAGCGCGATGTCGATCGGCTTCACGGAGTTCACCAAGACCTTGCGCAAGTCGCTGCCGCATCTCGCGGTCATGCAGGGCATGGATCGCGCGGTGACTGCGATCAAGTCGCTGCTCGACTACGCCAAGCTGCGCAAGGAAGTGCCTGATATCGTCTCCAGCTCGAAGCCTGCAGCGCGCGCCGTGCTTGAGAAGGCGCTGAAATCGGCAATTGGCGCCGCGCTCGACGAGGTCGCCTCCAAGAAGCTGCTGAAGGCCTATGGCATCCCGATCTCGAAGGAGGCAATCGCACAGACGGCAGCCGAGGCCGTGAAGATCGCCAAGCAGATCGGCTTCCCCGTCGTGGCCAAAGTCGTCAGCGCCGAGATCCTGCACAAATCAGATATCGGCGGCGTGGTGCTGAATCTCAACAACCCGGCCGCGGTGAAGAAGGCGTTCGCCGACATCACCGCGCGGGTGAGCAAGCTGGAGGGCAAGCCGAAGCTCGACGGCATCCTGATCGCGCAACAGGTGAAGGCCGATCTGGAACTGGTGGTCGGCGCCTCCCTCGATGCCGAGATGGGCCCGGTCGTGCTGTTCGGCACCGGCGGCATCGACATCGAGCTGATGAAGGACGTCGCGCTCGCCGGCGCGCCGCTGGACGAGGCTGAGGCTCGACTCCTGATCGGCCGCACCAAGGCCGGCATCAAGATGCGCGGCTATCGGGGCAAACCGGCCTTGCACGAGGCCTCCGCGGTGAAGGCGCTGGTCGGCCTGTCCAACCTGATCGCGGATGCTGGCGACCGGATCGCCTCGATCGACGTCAATCCGTTCCTGATCAATGCCAAAACAGGCGTCGCCGTCGATGCCCTGATCGTGCTGAACAATGCTGCGGCCAAGAACACCGCCGGGCATTGATGTCGCTGAGGGCGGTTTAGCGCGGCGTAATCCGCCAATCCTTGCGACAAAACGCGAGAGGAAGTGGCGGGTTACGCTTCCCTAACTCGCCCATCCTATTATTGCGGCCACGCCATCATCCTTCCAACTTCCCCGCTTTGGCCGTAAAATCATCCCGCATGGCACGCGCGAGCAATCTGGTGATCGGAACGGCGACGCTGGCGGTGATCGCCGTGGCGTTCGGCGGCGTGCTCGGCGTGCAGAAATGGCGCACCCTCCAGAGCCGCAGCCAGTTGCGCGTGGTATTCGAGGGGGGCTCCGCCAGCGGATTGCGCCGCGGCGGACCGGTCAATTTCGATGGCGTCCCCGCCGGCCAAATCCTGTCGATCAAGCTGGACAATCCGCGCAAGGTCGTGGCCCTGGTGATGCTCGACAATACCGCGCCGATACGCAAGGACACCGTCGCGGGCATCGAGTTCCAGGGCCTCACCGGCGTCGCCGCGGTCTCGCTGATCGGCGGCGCGCCCTCGGCGCCGCCAGTGCCGCTGGACTCCGACGGCGTCCCCGTGCTGACCGCCGATCTCAGCGATGCCGAATCGATCGTCGACACCCTGCATAGCGTCGACCGTACGATCGTCAGCAACGCCCCGGCGATCAAGGAAGGCCTGCGCACGTTCGAGAACTACACCGCCGATCTCCGGAGCAAGGGCGGCGAAATCGACTCCGTCATGGCCAAGGTCGACAGCGCCTTCGCGGGCTTCGACAAGGCGGTCACAAAGATCGAAGGCGTGGTGCCCGGCTTTGCCGACGGCAAGGCGGATGAAATGTTTGAAAAGATCCAGGGATTGCACGAACTCGCCGACACCATGAAAAAGAAATCGGCGAACTTCCTCGATGACATCCGTCGCTCGCTGCTCGACGTCAGCGAAGCCGCCAACAAGATGAGCGGGACACCCACACCGGCCGCCGCTCCGCGACCGCCCCGCAAGCCGGCGCAGCAGAAACGGTAGCGCCTACCACGCGTAGCGGACGACGCCCTTGCCGGCGTAAGAGCGGGTGACGTTCGAGAACTCGCCCTCGAAAGTCGCCGACGCAGACCAGCCGTTCATCCAGCTCATCTGCACCGCCGCTGTGGTCAGCGCGGCATCGTGCGCTTGGGCGGCGCCGTTCACCACGAACGCCGATCCCGGCAACGTTTGGAAGACCGCACCGATGGTGCGATCCGGATTGTAGTCATGCGCCCAGGCGACGCGGCCGCGCAAGGTTATCAGGCCGCCGGCTGCGGCAAAGGACTTGTCCGCGCGCAGGCCGAGTTCGGTGCGGGTGCTGGTCACGTCCTTGGCGGCATAATTCAGCGCGAAGACGTTGCTGCCGACCACAGCGAACTCCGAATAGCTCGGAAGGCTGAACACGGTGGCCTGGAGCGCCGCATAGGGGGTGAGGCCGATCCACTGCCAGGCATAGCGATAGCCGCCCTCGACACGGCCCGAGAGCGCGTTGGCGTTGAACTGCGCACGCAACTGATCCACGCCGGCGGCGGTGACGATGCGATTGGTCGTGACGTCCTGCCAGCCATAGGCCAGCGCGGCCGTGACATAGGCCGGTCCTGCGTTGTGACGCACGAAGGCGCCGGCCTGGAACAAATCCGAGCGGCCCCAGCCGAGCCCGTTGACATTGAAGCCGGTGCCGCCGCCGGCGAGCGCAAAACCTACGATCGTCGACGGCGAGAAGCGATAATCCAGACCAACCGCCGTGCCGTACACGCTGCTGGTGGCGTTGTTCGAGCCAAGCGCCGCATTGCCGTCAGTCGCCTGCGAGCCGCCATAGCCGGCGGCCCAGACGTCCCAGCGCTGCTCGAATGTCAGCGGCGGTGCCTTGCGGTAGATCGAAGCAAGGGCGTCGCTGGCGTTCTTGCGGGTCGCGGCATAGGCAGTCGCGTTCGTCTCGTCGGCATAGCGCGTCGCGCCCGGTGCGCCGCCGCGTCCCGCGCTGAAGACGTCGGTCAACAAGCCGATAAATTGGTTCATCGCATTGAACGTCGTCTGCTGCGATCCCGTCCCTGATTCGCCGGAGGCTTGCGTCAGTCCCGTCGGCGAGAGATTCGCCAGCACCACGGGAAGGCTGCCGGTGTTGTCGAAGTAGTGCGTCAGAATGTTGGCGACATTCTGCTGGTTGATATTGAGGCCGCCGCCATAGCCCAGCGCGAGATCCAGGAAGACGTTGTTGGGGTCGTAGCTCAGGGTCGCATGCAGGTTCGACGACAAACCCGCGACGACCGGATTGAAGCTGTCGGGCAGCGTGCCCGCGTTCAGGATCGTGTAGTGCTTCGCGATCGAGCCGGTCGGTACGACGACGACCGTGGCACCGGCGAGCGTCGCCGTTCCCGTGACGACCGCGACGCCGTTGCTGGTGCCCGAGACCTGCACCATGTAGTGCGACGCCGACGTAAACGAGAGATCACCGGACACGTTGAGCGTCCCAGTGGGACTGCCCGGTGCTAGCGTGCCGCCGTTGACGGAGATGGAGCTTCCGACCGTGCCGACGCCACCGAACGTGCCGCCGGCCGCGACACTCACATTGCCATTGATGGTGCCGGCCAGCGTGAGCGTGCCGCCCAGCACGTTCCAGTCCTGATTACCCGTGCCGGTCACCGTCCAGGTCGAATTGTCGACCTTGTTGAAGGTCGAGAAGCCGTCATACTGAAGAAGGGGACCGATCAGGTCGAGGTTGAACGTATCCTTGCCGATGCCTCCGAGCTGGAACGTGTCGACGCCAGTGCCGAGCACCAGGCCGTTGATGATGCTGCCGGGTCCTAGCGTCAGCGTGTTGGGGCCGCAGACACAAAACTCGATTGCAGCGATTCCGGCCGCAGCGTTGATGGTCCCGGAGTTGAAGACGTTGGCCCCGCCGCTCACGCTGATGCCGACGCCGCCAGCACCGACGGTGATGGTTCCGGTATTGACAACGTGGTTTGTCGTTGTGAACGAGCTGACGTCGATGCCGAAGCCGGAATCGCCGACCGTGATCGTACCTCTGTTGATGATGGTGTTGGAATCACCGAGAGCTACGATGCCCTCGGCGAAATCGGCCCCTGTGATCCGTCCATTGTTGCTGATCGTGGAGGACAGGCCCGTAAACGCGATGCCCGCACCGCCCAGACCCACGCTGATCGTCCCGTTTTGGTTGATCGCGACCCGATTGCCCTGCACCGCAATGCCGGCGGACGTGCCATCGCCCGACTTGATCGAGCCACTATTGGTGACCTTGGCGTCATCACCGAACAAGGCGATGCCGGCACCAAAGTCGCCGGCCGTGATTGCGCCGAAATTGCTGACGATTTGAAAACTACCCTGCATAAAGATGCCAGCGGCACCCTGCCCGACCGAAATCGTGCCGGTGGCGGTGTTGGTGACCGTGTTGTTATCCATGGTCGCAACGATGCCGCCGGAGAAGCCGGAGGAATCGCCGACCTTGATCGCGCCTGCATTGGTCACGGTCGTGCCACCGAACGAAGCGAAAATCCCGATTGAATCATCGAGTCCGGTGATCGTGCCCGTCGCGGCGTTGGTGATCGTGTTGCTCTGGACCGCGAAGATGCCCGCGCCCGACGCGCCGATGGACAGCGCACCGCTGTTGCTAACGCTATTGTTGTTTCCTACCGAGATCGCGCTGCCGTGGTCGCCGGTGGTGACGGTCCCGGCATTGATGATGATGTTGTGATCGAGCGCGGAGATACCGAGGCCGTTATCAAGCACCGTGATGGCGCCGTTGTTGGTCACGGTGTTCGAATTGCCGCCATTGATGCCGGTGAGGCCCGAGCCCGCCGCCACCGTGCCATTGTTAGTGATGACGTTGGTGTCATTGACGTTGATCGCCGCCGTGCCGTTATCGTTGACGCTGGCGCCAGTCAGCACATTTACGGTCAGATTGGTGACGCCGCCGCTTGCCGCAAAGCCGTCGGCATCGGTGCCGCTACAGGTGACGGTCTGCCCGCTTGCCGCCGGGTCGGGCGCGCAGTCCGCCTGCGCAGGTGTCGCCGATAGGCCGAGGCTGAGAACGACCGCCACGACAGACGAAGCGACCGCGGCAAGGCGCCGCCCAATCCGACCAGCCCTCGGCGGCCCAAATTCCACTTTGATGCCCTCAGTCCAGCGCTCCCCAGCGGCGCCGCCGGCAAACTAGGCCGCCGGGCCCCTCCGTGGAACTACGGAATCGGCGGAATCGCTGGGGGACAGCAAAACCGGACTGATTCAGCGGACCATGTTGCACCAGAGGCACGCTTTTCCGGCGCAGCCTGGTCGATCCACGACGTTTGCGTGTTCGGTTCGGTCGCAATATTGACCGTCGTTCACATCAATGACTGATCATCTGGGGCGGCGCCGCGTCCCAACGGGAGCGAGCGGCACGCCTTCACACACACTGATTTGGGCAACGGCTTAGTAATTGGTGGGCGCCGCTTCATTCGGGATGCCGTCGATCGGGCATTCGGCGGTACCGGGCGTCGCGCGCGTCATCGCCTCGACCATGTCCCGGGTGCCTTCGGGATCGGCGATCCAGTTCTTGTAGAAATCATAGGGGCAGACGGCGAGGCCGCGCGGGCTTTCGCCGGAATTGATCATGCCGGTGTAGCCGCGGTGGACCAGCTTGTAGAGATGGTTCTGCGACTGGCCGTTGCGGCGCGCATCGCGGATCAGATGCTTCGACAGCTGGGCATATTGGATGCCGTAGTCCTCCTCGCCGCACTCGCCGAGGGTGCGGCCGTCGAAACCGATGATCGCGGAGTGACCGAAGTAAGAATAGACGCCGTCGAAGCCGGCAGCGTTGGCGACCGCGACATAGACATTATTGGCCCATGCCATCGCTTTTGAAATCAGGATCTGCTGCTCCTTGGCCGGATACATGTAGCCCTGGCAGCGCACGATCAGCTCGGCCCCCTTCATGGCGCAGTCGCGCCAGATCTCCGGGAAGTTGCCGTCGTCGCAGATGATCAGGCTGACCTTCATCCCTTTCGGGCCGTCGGAGACATAGGTGCAATTGCCGGGATACCAGCCCTCGATCGGCACCCACGGCATGATCTTGCGGTACTTCTGCACGATGTCACCCTTGTCGTTCATCAGGATCAGGGTGTTGTAGGGCGCCTTGTGCGGATGCTCCTCGTGGCGTTCGCCGGTGAGCGAGAACACGCCCCACACCTTGGCCTTGCGGCAGGCCTCCGCAAAAATCGCGGTCTCTTCACCGGGCACCGCGCAAGCGGTCTCATACATCTCCTTGGATTCGTACATGATGCCCTGGGTGGAGTATTCCGGGAAAATCACTAGGTCCATGCCGGGAAGGCCGGTCTTCATGCCCACCACCATGTCGGCGATCTTGCGGGCGTTGTCGAGCACCTCGGCCTTGGTGTGCAGGCGCGGCATCTTATAGTTGACCACCGCGACGCCGACGGTGTCGTTGCTGCTGGAGATGTCACCGTGAAGCATTTGAATTGCTCCTCTACTCTGTTTGAGATTGCCGCGTGAATCAGTGACTGATCATCCAGGGCCGCGCGGTGGGAAAACCCTTGGCACCGCTCCTGGTCTTGGTCACCAGCCGCGCCGGCTTGTTCTTATCCGGCGCGTTCTTTGACGAATTCTTGCCCGTGGAGCAGCAGCCGCAACCGGGGCCATGCGAGGCCTTGTATTGCGCCAGCGTCTGCGGCGCGTGCGTGCTGCGCTCGTTGGCGGCGTGAGCCTTGCGCGTCTCCGACGGCATGCAGAAGAAGTTCGGGGCGGTCAGAATCACGCGGGGCGCCATGATTTCACATTGCGGACAGGCTTGCGGATCGTCGCATTCGGCCATCGGGCGCATATCCTTGAACGGACCGCAATCGTCACAGAGATATTCATAGACCGGCATCGCATCATCCCTACGCTGTTGTCTGTGAGAGAACTGTCGCGGCGGATGCGGGGCGGCAGATACGCCGTCTCGCATCCGGTCGCGCAGGGATTACTTGTCCGGCGATATCGGCATCTGGATATCGCCCTTGATGTGCTTGATCGGACCTGCCGAGGACGGCATCACCTCGAAGTCGAAGATTTCCGTCGGCAGCCATAATGTGGCACAGGCATTGGGCACGTCGACGACGCCGGAGATGTGCCCCTGAACCGGTGCCGTACCAAGGATCGAATAGGCCTGGGCGCCGGAGTAGCCGAACTTCTTCAGATATTCGATCGCATTCAGGCAGGCCTGGCGGTAGGCGATGGTGACGTCGAGATAGTGCTGCTTGCCGGCCTCGTCGACCGAGATGCCTTCGAAGATCAGATAGTCCTTGTAGTTCGGTGTGATCGGCGACGGCTTGAAGATCGGATTCTTGACGCCGTACTTCGCCATGCCGTCCTTGATCACCTCGACCTTCAGATGCAGCCAGCCGGCCATCTCGATCGCACCGCAGAAGGTGATCTCGCCGTCGCCCTGACTGAAGTGGAGATCGCCCATCGAGAGACCGGCGCCGGGCACGTAGACCGGGAAGTAGATCTTCGAGCCGCGCGAAAGGTCCTTGATGTCGCAATTGCCGCCATGCTCCCGCGGCGGCACGGTGCGCGCGCCTTCGGCTCCGATCTTGTCCTTGACCTCGCCCTTGGCGCGGCCGCCATGAGCGGTCGGCGCGAACGGCGGATTGGCGAGGCCGGGCACACGGGTCGGATTGGTTGCGATCAGCTCGGCCTCGCGCTTGTTCCAGGTGTCCAGCATCTTCGGATCGGGGAGACAGCCGATCAGGCCGGGATGGATCAGGCCGGCGAAGTTGACGCCCGGAATATGCCGCGACGAGGTGTAGAGAC
This sequence comes from Bradyrhizobium sp. GCM10028915, assembly GCF_042666195.1. Taxonomy (NCBI): domain Bacteria; kingdom Pseudomonadati; phylum Pseudomonadota; class Alphaproteobacteria; order Hyphomicrobiales; family Nitrobacteraceae; genus Bradyrhizobium; species Bradyrhizobium sp. GCM10028915. Next base: position 150,736 of record NZ_JBHTFN010000011.1, on the reverse strand, counting down.
CCTTGATGTCCCAGATCGACTTCTGCGCCAGCGGGAAATGATCCGTAAGAAATCCGCCGCCGTTCTGCTTGGAGAAGAAGCCGTTGAAGCCCCACATGCTCTCCTTCATCGGGCCAACGTCGAGCAGGTCGACGACGAGGAGGTCACCGGGCTCGGCGCCCTTGACGCCGATCGGGCCGGAGAGGAAGTGCACGATCGACAGATCGATGTCGCGCACGTCGTCGGCGGAATCGTTGTTCTTGATGAAACCGCCGGTCCAGTCATAAGTCTCGATGATGAAGTCGTCGCCGGGATTGACCCAGGCCACGATCGGAATGTCGGGGTGCCAGCGGTTATGCACCATGTCATTTTCATAGGCCGACTTGGTGAGATCGACCTTGATCAGTGTCTCTGGCATCGAGAAGCTCCCCTTTTACACGGTTGGTTAGACGGACAGATATTTCGAGACCTGCGCGGCATCGACGGCGTCGCGCGGATCATCACGGACGATCTCGCCGTTCTCGATCACCAGCACACGGTCGGCGATATCGAGCGCGAAGCTCAGGACCTGCTCGGACACGACGATTGAAAGCCCCTTCTCGTCGCGGATGCGCTTGAGCGTGCGCGCCATCTCCTTGATGATCGACGGCTGGATACCTTCGGTCGGCTCGTCGAGCAGCAGCACTTTTGGCTTGGTCGCCAGCGCACGAGCGATCGCGAGTTGTTGCTGCTGGCCGCCGGAGAGATTGCCGCCACGGCGGTCCTTCATCTCCAGCAGCACCGGAAACAGTTCGTAGATGTCACCGGGCACTTCGGTTCCGCCGGAGACCACGAGGCCGGTCTCGATGTTCTCCTTCACCGTCATGGTAGAAAAGATCATGCGGCCTTGCGGCACATAGGCGAGCCCCTTGGCCACCCGCTCGTAGCTCGGCAGGCTGCCGAGCTCGGCGCCGTCCATGGTCACCGAGCCACTCTTGGCCGGCAGGATCCCCATCAGCGATTTCATCAGCGTGGTTTTGCCCATGCCGTTGCGACCCATGATCGCCACGATCTCGTTGGGCGCGACTTTGACGTTGAGCCCGTGCAGCACCTCGCTCTGGCCGTAGGCGACGTGAAGATCAGAAATAGCCAGCATCGTCGCGCTCCTTAGTGACCGAGATAAACTTCGACGACCTTGGGATCGTTCTTCACCTTTTCCATGGTGCCTTCCGAGAGGATCTGGCCCTGGTGAAGCACGGTGACCTTGTGCGCGATGTCCTCGACGAACTTCATGTCGTGCTCGATCACGAGCACCGAGCGGTTTTTGATGATGCGGTTGAGCAGCTCGGCGGTCTTGGTGCGTTCGGACACGCTCATGCCGGCGACGGGCTCGTCCAGCATCAGCAGGTCAGGATCCTGAATCAGCAGCATGCCGATCTCGAGCCATTGCTTCTGGCCATGACTGAGCTCGGAGGCATAGGTGTTGAGCTTGTCCTTGAGGAAGATCATCTCGGCAACCTCTCCGACGCGTGACCTCACCAGCTGGTCACGCTGGAACGTGAGTGAGCCGAATACGGTGCGGCCGCGCGGAAACGAGATCTCGAGATTCTCGAACACGGTGAGGTCTTCGAACACCGACGGCGTCTGGAACTTGCGGCCGACGCCGGCCTTGACGATCTCGTTCTCCTTCAGCTTGGTCAGCTCGGTCCCGCGAAACTGGATCGAGCCTTCGGTCGCCTTGGTCTTGCCGCAAATCAGGTCGAGCACCGTGGTCTTGCCGGCCCCATTGGGGCCGATGATGACGCGGATCTCGTTCTCCTCGACGTAAAACGAGAGATCGTTGACGGCCTTGAAGCCGTCGAAGGAAACCGTCAGCCCGGAGACCGCGAGCAGGAATTCCTTGGGCTGATGACCGACGAGCATGATCTATCTCCTCACTGCCAGCGTGGCATCGGCATCGCGATGACCGACGAGCATGACCTATCTCCTCACTGCCAGCATGGCATCGGCATCGTGATGACCAACGAGCATGATGGTCTCCTCACTCTGCTGGTGCGCCGTCGGCAACCGAATTGTCGCTCCAGCCCGGCTTCTTGCGCGAGGCGAAAAGGCGGTCGACGCGCGGCTGCACATAGTCGGCCCAGAGCCCCGACAGGCCGTTCGGGAAAGCGAGCACGACCGCGATGAACAGCGCGCCGAGACCAAACAGCCAGAGTTGCGGAAAGGATTCCGACAGGCTGGTCTTGGCGAAGTTCACCAGAATGGCCCCCCATATCGCGCCAAAGATCGACATCCGTCCGCCGACCGCGGTGTAGATCACCATCTCGATCGACGGCACGATGCCGACAAAGGACGGCGACATGAAACCGACATTGAGCGCGAACATGGCCCCGCCGATCGCGGCGAAAACCGCGGCCATACAGAACGCAAAGATCTTGAAGTTGGCGACGCTGTAGCCGGAGAAGCGGACGCGGTCCTCCTGTTCGCGCATAGCCACCAGGATGCGGCCGAGCTTGGTCAGGCGGATGAACTGCGCGATGCCGATGCAGGCGAACAGCAGCACCACTTCGACGAAGTACAAGATGACCTTGGCGTGGTCGGGCCGGATGTCCCATCCCTTGAGGGTGCGCAGGTCGGTCATGCCGTTGATGCCGCCGGTGTAGCCCTGCTGGCCCACGATCAGGATGGTGAGGATGGCCGCCACCGCCTGGGTGATGATGGCAAAGTAGGTGCCGCCCACGCGCCGCTTGAACATCGCAGTGCCGATGATCAGCGCGAAGATGCCGGGGACCAAGATGATGGCGAGGATGGTGAAGGCGAGACTGTGAAACGGCTGCCAGAACAGTGGCAGTGACGTGATCTGATTCCAGTCCATGAAGTCCGGGATGCCTGGCGTCGACTGGATTTTGGTATTTTCGACGCTGGAGGCCTCCAGCTTGAGGAACATCGCCATGCAATAGCCGCCGAGGCCGAAGAACACGCCCTGCCCCAGACTGAGAATGCCGCCGTAGCCCCAGCACAGCACGAGACCGAGCGCGACGAAGGCGTAGGTCAGATACTTCGCGACGAGGTTGAGACGGAACACATCCAGCGAGAGCGGCAGGATCACGAACAGCACGGCGGCCAGCACGAGGAAGCCCATGAGCTCGGATCGATTGAAGAAGCGTGAGTTGATGACCATGACTTGCCTGCTTCTTGTTATTTGCGGACCTTGAGGGCGAAGAGACCCTGCGGCCGCAGCATCAGGATTCCGACAACGGCAAGCAACGTCAGCACCTTAGCCATCGAGCCCGACAGGAAGAACTCGAGGGTGGATTGGGTCTGCGAGATTGAGAAGGCCGATGCGATGGTGCCGAGCAGGCTTGCCGCGCCGCCGAACACGACCACCAGGAACGTATCGACGATGTAGAGCTGTCCGGAGGTCGGCCCGGTCGAGCCGATCATGGTGAAGGCGCTCCCAGCGACACCGGCAATGCCGCAGCCGAGGCCGAAAGTGTAGCGATCCACCTTTTCGGTGTTGATGCCGACGGCACCGGCCATGATGCGGTTCTGCACGACGGCGCGCACCTGTCGACCCCAGCGCGATTTGTACATCACGTAGGCGACGCCGACAGTGATCAGGACGGTGAGGCACATCACGAAGACGCCGTTGATCGGCACTTCGATGCTGTCGGTCACGTGCAGCGAGCCGAGCATCCATTGCGGCAGCTCGACGCCGACCTCGCGCGCGCCGAACACGGAGCGATAGGCCTGTTGCAGGATCAGGCTGAGGCCCCAAGTCGCGAGCAGCGTGTCGAGCGGGCGCTTGTAGAGATGCCGTATCAGCACCCATTCCACCAGCATCCCCAACGCACCGGATGCGACAAAGGCCAGGATCATCGCGAGGAAGAAATAGCCGCTGAACAGGCTCGGCAAATAGGATTGGAAGAAGCTCGAGGTCATCCAGGTGACGTAGGCCCCAAGGATCATGAACTCGCCATGGGCCATGTTGATGACGCCCATCTGGCCGAAGATGATCGCAAGACCCAGCGCCATCAGGACGTAGACGGAGAACAGGATCAGTCCTGCAAAGCCCTGCATGACGAAGATGGAGCCAAGGTCACCAAGCGAGTAGTCGCCGAACATCGATGTCCTCCGTCGGGAAAGGGTCCCGCGTCGCGAGCAGGTTCGCGACGCGGGGGTCTTGGGCGTGGATTTGCGGTCCACGCCAGGGAGAGGTTTTGCCTGAGAGGGAAACGGCGACGAACGCCGTGACTAACTGATAGATCTCGTCTTACTGGTAGCCCTTGGGGAACGGATCCGGCTCGACCAGATCGGCGGTCTCGTAGATCAGTTCGAACTGGCCATCGAGCTTGGCGCGTCCCACCCGGGTCTTCGACCAGAGGTGATGATTTTCGTGGATGCGCACATAGCCTTCCGGAGCGCCCTTGAACTCGATGCCCGGCGACGCCGCCGCGATCTTGTCGATGTCGAAGGAGCCCGCCTTCTCCACCGTCAACTTCCACAGCCACGGGCCGAGATAGGCAGCCTGGGTGACGTCTCCGATCACGGTCTTCTCGCCCCACATCTTCTTGAACGCCGGGACGAAGGTCTTGTTGTTCGGATTGTCGAGCGACTGGAAGTACTTCATGCAGGCATAGGCGCCCGCGATGTTCTCGCCGCCAATGCCGTCGATCTCGTCTTCGGTCACCGAGATCGTGAGCAGCGCCTGCTTGGAGAGGTCGATGCCGGCCGCCTTGAGCTGCTTGTAGAACGCGACGTTCGAGCCGCCGACGACGTCGGTGAAGATCACGTCGGGCTTGGTCAGCTTGATCTTGTTGATGACCGAATTGAACTGCGTATTGCCGAGCGGATAATACTCTTCGCCGACCACCTTGCCCTTCAGCACGTTCTCGACATGCTTGCGCGCAATCTTGTTCGAGGTGCGCGGCCAGATGTAGTCGGAGCCGATGAAGAAGAACGACTTGGCGCCCTTCTCCTTGGCGATCCAGTTCAGGCCGGCGAGGATCTGCTGAGTGGCTTCCTGACCTGTGTAGATCACGTTCTTGGACTGCTCGAGACCTTCGTAGAAGGTCGGGTAATAGAGCATGCCGTTGTACTGCTCCATGACGGGCAGCACGGCCTTGCGGGACGCCGAGGTCCAGCAGCCCATGATCGCCGCGACCTTGTCGTTGACCAGCAGCTTCTTGGCCTTCTCGGCAAAGGTCGGCCAGTCGCTGGCGCCGTCTTCCTGGATGAACTTGATCTTGCGACCGAGCACGCCGCCCATGGCATTGATCTGCTCGATGGCAAGCTTTTCGGCTTCGATCGAGCCGGTCTCGGAGATGGCCATGGTGCCGGTCGCCGAATGCAGGATGCCGACCGTCACCTCGGTGTCGGTGACCGCGAGACCCGTGGTGTTGACTGCCGAGGTCGCTGGGGCCTGCGCAAAAGATGCTCGCGGTAGCATGGTGATGGCCGGCACGGCCGCCATTCCCATCAATAATTTGCGCCGGAGCGGCGATAATAGGCCCTTGTTCGCTTCGTCTGACATGAGCACCCCACTGTTGTTCGAGGACACGCGATTGGTGCCGTGAGGATGGCTCGAATTTGTGCACTGCAAGCATACGCAAGATCGCGTATACTGCACCGCAAAATGACGACGTAGGCTTTTGGTACGGATTTTGCGAGGGGGTCCGGCGCGTTCGGGAGTAGGAGTGGGGGCTGAAGTGGCAGGGCGGCAGCGAATAGATCGCGTCAGGCGCCAGTACAACCAATGGGTCGCCAACCAGACGCTGGAAGACTACGCGCTGCGCTTCACCGCCAAGAGCGCGCGCCGGTGGTCCGCTGCCCGCGTCGCCAACACTGCCCTGGGCGCCATCTCCTTTCTCGCGCTTGAGGCGATCGGCGGCACCATCACCCTGAATTATGGGGTTACCAACGCCACCGCCGCGATCCTCGTCGTCTCCATCATCATCTTCTGCTGCGGCGTCCCGATTGCCTATTATGCCGCCAAATGCGGCATCGACATTGACCTGCTCACCCGCGGCGCCGGCTTCGGTTATATCGGCTCGACCGTCACGTCGCTGATCTACGCCTCCTTCACCTTCATCTTCTTCGCGATCGAAGCGGTCATCCTGGCCACGGCGCTCGAGATGTGCTTCGGCATTCCGCGCCCGATCGGCTATCTCATCAGCGCGGTCGCGATTATCCCGCTTGTCACCTACGGCATCACGCTGATCAGCCGCTTCCAGCTCTGGACGCAGCCGATCTGGATCATCCTGCACATCCTGCCCTTTGCCGCCATCGCCTGGGCCAACCCTTACTCGTTCACGGAGTGGCGCAAATTCGCCGGCGAGCACGGCGACCCCAGCGGACATTTCGATCTGCTGCTGTTCGGCGTAGCATCCTCCGTGGTGTTTTCGCTGGTGGCTCAGATCGGCGAGCAGGTCGACTTCCTCAGGTTTCTGCCGCGCGACCGCCGCACCTCGCGAACGTCGTGGTGGGCCGCCCTGCTGATCGCGGGGCCCGGCTGGATCATCTTCGGCGCGCTGAAATTGCTGCTGGGCTCGTTTCTCGCCTTCTTCGCGCTGAGCCACGGCCTCTCCAGCGAGCTGGCGGCCGAGCCTGCGCACATGTATCTCGAGGCGTTTCGCTACGTGTTGTCGCAGCCGGACATGGCTCTGGCACTCACCGGCGCGTTCGTGATCCTGTCGCAGCTCAAGATCAACGTCACCAACGCCTATGCAGGCTCGATCGCCTGGTCGAACTTCTTCTCGCGTCTCACTCATAGCCATCCGGGCCGGGTCGTCTGGCTGGTGTTCAACGTGATGGTGGCCTTGCTGCTGATGGAGATCGGCGTCTACAAGGCGCTGGAGCAGACGCTCGCGCTCTACTCCAATGTCGCGATCGCCTGGGTCGGTGCGCTGGTCTCTGATCTCGTGGTCAACAAGCCCCTCGGCCTGCGCCCGCCGCAGATGGAGTTCAAGCGCGCCCATCTCTACGACATCAACCCGGTCGGCGTCGGCGCGATGACGATCGCGACCATCGTCTCGATCGCGGCATTCTACGGCCTGTTCGGCTCGACCATGAAAGCGCTCGCGGCCTTCGTCGCGCTGACGGTCGCCTTCGTCACCGCGCCCGTCATCGCCTGGCTCACCGACGGAAAATATTACATCGCGCGCAAGCCGAAGAGGAGTTGGGCCAACATCGAATCGATCCAGTGCTGCATCTGCGAGCACCATTTCGAGCCGGAGGACATGACCTCCTGTCCTGCCTATGCCGGCCCGATCTGCTCGCTATGCTGCTCGCTCGATGCGCGCTGCCACGATTTGTGCAAACCGCATGCGCGCGCGCAGGTGCAGTTCGCCGACGCACTCGCCAGGATCTTGCCGCAGGCCATCTATCAGCGAATCAATTCGCAGTTTGGCCACTACATCGGTGTGTTCGTGGTCTCCGCGGGCCTCGTCGCGCTGGTGCTGGGGCTGATCTACCTCCAGTCCTCGGTCAGCGTGCCCGGCGAGAACATGCTCGTCTCCAACGTGCTCTGGAAGGTGTTCTTCTCGCTCAGCATCATCATCGGCGTCGTGGCCTGGCTGTTCGTGCTGGCGCAGCAGAGCCGACGGGCCGCCGAGGCCGAGACCCGACGCCAGACCACGCTGCTGATTCAGGAGATCGACGCCCACAAGCGCACCGATGCCGAGCTCCAGCGCGCCAAGGAAATCGCAGAATCCGCCAACCTCGCCAAGAGCCGCTACGTGGTGGGCCTGAGCCACGAGCTGCGCTCGCCGCTGAATGCGATCAGCGGCTATGCCCAACTCCTGGAGCAGGACACCACGCTCAACACCAAGCCGCGCGACCAGGTCCGCGTCGTCCGCCGCAGCGCCGATCACCTCTCCGGCCTGATCGACGGCATTCTGGACATCTCCAAGATCGAGGCGGGGCGGCTGTACCTGTCGCGCGACGAGGTGCGCGTGACCGAATTCCTCGACCAGCTCGTCGGCATGTTCCGCCTTCAGGCCGCGGCCAAGAGCATCGACTTCGTGTTCAGGCGGCCGGCGCATTTGCCGGTCGTGGTCTATGCCGACGAGAAGCGGCTGCGCCAGGTGCTGATCAATCTGCTGTCCAACGCGATCAAATTCACCCAGGTCGGCAGTGTGCAGTTCGTGGTGCACTATCGCAGCCCGGTCGCGGAGTTCGAGGTGATCGACACCGGCCCCGGCATCCAGGGCGACGATCTCGAACGCATCTTCGCACCTTTCGAACGTGGCGCGCTCGGTGTCTCGCAGCCGCAGACCGGCACGGGGCTGGGCCTCACCATCAGCCGGTTGCTCGCCGGCGTCATGGGCGGCGACATCAAGGTCTTGAGCACGGTCGGCAGCGGCAGCACGTTCAAGGTCAAGATGCTGCTATCCGAAGTCACCAATCCGCAGCGCATTGCGCCGGTGGAGGCCCCGATCTCGGGCTATCACGGCGCGCGCAAGACCATCCTCATCACCGACGACGATCCCGTGCATCGCGACCTCCTGCGCGAGGTGTTGACCCCACTCGGCTTCATCCTGCTCAGCGCGCCCGACGGGCCTGGCTGCCTGGCGCTAGCCCAGCACTGCCGGCCTGATCTGTTCCTGCTCGATATCTCCATGCCTGGCATGGACGGCTGGACGGTGGCGGAGACGCTGCGCGCCAGCGGCCACCATCAGGCGCGCATCCTGATGGTGTCTGCCAGCGCGCTCGAGGCGCACGGCACACCGCTGGCACAGCCTTTCCACGACGGCTACCTGATGAAGCCGATCGATATTCCCAGGCTTTTGGAAAGTATCCGCCAGCTTCTCAAGGTCGAATGGCAACACGGCTCGGAGGAGATCGCGGTGCCGCTGTGGCGGCCGGAGAGCGGCTCGCGGCCGCCCGTACGACACATCGAGGCTCTGATCGGGCTCGGTCAGATCGGCTACGTCAAGGCTATCCAGTTGAAGCTGGACGAGATCGGCAGTGAGCACCCTGAACATGCCGACTTCGTCGCGGAAATGCGGTCGCTGATCGACCGCTTCGATCTCGGCCAGTACATGGCCACATTGAAGACGTTGCATGCGTATGAGCACTGAGTCGAAAAAGCGCGACGTCGCGCTCGTTGTCGACGACTCCCCGGAGACGCTGCGGCTGCTCACCGACGCGCTCGACAGCGCCGGGATGACGGTGATGGTGGCGCTCGATGGCGCGGCCGCGATGCGTATCGTCGACCAAATCACGCCTGACATCGTGCTGCTCGACGCTGTGATGCCGGGCATGGACGGGTTCGAGACCTGCCGCCGCCTCAAGCGCGATGCGGGCCTTGCCAATGTCCCGGTGATATTCATGACGGGGCTCGCCGAGACCGAGCACATCGTGCGCGGGCTGGAGGCCGGCGGCGTCGACTACGTGACCAAGCCGATCGTGATCGAGGAGATGCTGGCGCGGATCCGCGTTCATCTCGGCAATGCGCGGCTGACGCAAAGCGCACGCGCCGCGCTCGATGTCTCCGGCCGATTCCTGTTCGCGGTCAACCGCCAGGGCAAATTGTTGTGGGCGACCCCGCAGGCGCAGAAGCTGCTGGCGGACCACCACGGCGCGCAGGCCGACGACGATTTCGTCCTGCCGGTATCATTGCTGCAATGGCTGGAGCAGGCGAAGGGCAAGGGCAGCTCGAAGTCGCAGGCGGCTTCCTTGCCCGACAATCCTCAGCTCCGATTGTACTACATGGGCGAGACCGCTCCGAACGAGTTCCTGCTGCGGCTTTCTAGGGAGTCCGGCACCGCGCCGCCACCCGAATTCACCAGCGAGCTTGGCCTCACCACCCGCGAAGGCGAGGTGCTGGCCTGGCTCAGCAAGGGCAAGACCAACCGCGACATCGCGCAGATCTTGGGCTTGAGCCCGCGCACGGTCGACAAGCATCTCGAGCAGATCTACTCCAAGCTTGGAGTCGAGAACCGGACCGCGGCTGCGGCGATTGCAACGAATGCGACAAGAAGGAATTCGTAGTCTTGCTCCGAGTGAGTTGGGATGTGACTCAGCACACCGTGTCGTCCCGGCGAAGGCCGGACCCATAACCCCAGGGAGTGATTTGGCGAAGACTAGTCGTTCGGACTAGCACCGTCCGCAATCGATAGGCCTCGCTGTATGGGTCCCGGCCCCCGTGCGCAATTGCGCACTAGGCCGGGACGACGTTGCAATGCTTGGTTAGCGCCTAGTCCTCACCCGTACACAAACTCCCCGCCATCCAGATTCGTCTTCGGGATCTCGTCCTTTTCGGTCCAGTAATCCTGGCTGTGCTGCCATTCCGGCTTGTCGCCGCGCTTGGGCAGCAAGTCCATGTTGCGCATCATATAGCCGGGATTGAAGTTTTCCGGATCGATCCAGGGCAGGATCGGCATGTTGTGGTCTTCGGCTCGCAACTTGACCTCGACCTTCTTCGCACCTTTGGCCTTCATGTGACCGAGCAGGCGGCAGACGAAGTCGGCGACGAGGTCGACGCGCAGCGTCCAGCTGGCGCGGAAATAGCCGAACACCCAGACCATGTTCGGCACGCCCGTGAACATCATGCCGCGATAGGTGACGGTGTCGCCGAAGGCGAGCGGCTTGCCGTCGACCTCGAAGGCGATGTCGCCGAGCGCCGCGAGATTGAAGCCGGTTGCGGTGATGATGACGTCGGCCTCGAGCAGCTTGCCGGATTTGAGCTGGATGCCGTTCTCGACGAAGCACTCGATCTCGTCGGTGACGACGGACGCCTTGCCGCTGGCGATGCCCTTGAACAGATCGGCATCGGGCACGAAGGCGATGCGCTGCCGCCACGGCCGGTAGCTCGGCGTGAAATGCGTGTCGACATCGTACTCCGGACCGAGCACTGCGCTGATCTGCCCGATCAGCTCCTTTTTCACCTGCTCGGGTTTTGACAAGCAAAGCTTGGTGAACGCGTCCTGCTCGAACAGGATCTTGCGGCGAACGATCTCGTGGATCCAGGCCTCGTCGACCTGCAGCCGGCGCAGCTCCTCCGCGATCTCGATGGCGTTGCGGCCGAGACGGAAATAGGTCGGCGAACGCTGCAGCATCGTGACATGCGCGCATTTGTCGGCAATGTTCGGCACCAGCGTCGCCGCCGTCGCGCCGGAGCCGATCACGACGACTTTCTTGTTCGCGAGGTCGATATCATCAGGCCAGGTCTGCGGATGAACGATGCGGCCCTTGAAGCGATCGGTACCTTTCCATTCCGGCGTATAGCCTTCCGAATGGCGGTAATAGCCCTGGCACATCCAGAGGAAGTTCGCAGTGAATGTTTTCGCTTCGCCGGTGTCGGTCGTCACCGCCTCGATAGTCCAGAGGTTTTGCTCGCTCGACCAGCTCGCCGAATTGATCTTGTGCTTGTAGCGGATATGCCGCGCGATATCGTTTTCGTCGATCACCTCGTTCATGTAGGCGAGGATTTCCTCGGCGGTCGCGATCGGCGGCCCGACCCAGGGCTTGAAGCTATAACCGAAGGTGTGGAGATCGCTGTCGGAGCGGATGCCGGGATAGCGATGCGTGGTCCACGTGCCGCCGAACGTCGCCTGCGTTTCCAGGATGACGAAGCTCGCACCCGGAAGCTGCTTGGTCATGTGATAGGCGCTGCCGATGCCCGAGATGCCGGCGCCGACGATCAGCACGTCGAAATGTTCAGAAGCCTGTTTGGCCGTGGCGTGACTGCGAACAGCGACATTCATTGTTGCTTCTATGCCTTGCTTGTTTTTGTGGCCGCCCTTGGTTGGGCGGCGCGTTTCCTCCGCGACGGACATGGTCGCCCATCGCGCTTCCGCTTCAAGATGACATAGATCGGGTCGCGGTCAAATCACAGCGCCGCACCCCAGCTCCGCGCGGTCTGCAAGATCCAGTCGCGATAGAGCGTGAGCGGCGTAACACCGGTCAGCCCGCCGCAGCCGGCGGCTCCGTTCGGCCCCGTGGACCAGCTGATGACGCCGACGAGCACGGATCCGGTCGGCTTGTCCTCGAATACGGGACCGCCGGAATCGCCGGTGCAGGCGCCAATTCCGTCGCGAACACCGTTGGTTACGGGGTCGACCAGCCGGATCTGGAGCGTGCCGGGCTGACCCGTCGCGACGAGGCCGGCAACACGCGTCGCGCCGCCACTCTTGCCCTCGCCACGCACGGTGACGCCGATACCGGCGATGACGAAGCGGCTGCCGACTTGGATCGGAATATTCGGCGCGCCGACGGGCACCGTCGATTTTCCCTTGAGTGGAATTTCCAGCTGCAGCAGCGCCACGTCGGCGGTAGCGCGATGCGCTTGCATTGCCTGCATGTTGAAATTCGGATGGATCGCGACGGTGCGGACATTCAGCAGTTGCGGCTGCCCGTCGGTGCCGCGATCGACGATCTTGTAGTCCGCGCCGGGTTGCACGCAGTGGGCGACGGTAAGCACCAGCTTTGGCGCAACGAGGGTGCCGGTACAGAAATTGCCGCGCGAGCCGACGATCGTGACGACGGCGCGCGCGACGCCATCGGCCTGGGGCGTGCCGCCACCAACGATGGCATAAGCGGGCGTGGCGAGCGGCAGCGCGATCGCAATGAGGGTTACGAGCTTCTTCATGGGAACACGCTTTGGTGTTGGCGTCGGTGACAGCATTAGGATGGCTTCGGACTGGCCCTTGCCGATAGCGCATGCTAGCGCTCTTGGAAAGGAATTGACGAGGGCGGGATCTTGACGATCGAGGCTGTGATCTTTGATTTTGGTGGCGTGCTGACGAGTTCGCCGTTTGAAGCGTTCACGCGGTTCGAGACAGAGCGTGGCCTGCCCATCGACATCATCCGGCGCACCAATGCCGCCAATCATCTGGAAAATGCCTGGGCCAAGTTCGAGCGCGCCGAGGTCGATATCGACACGTTCGACAGACTGTTCGCGACGGAATCGCTGGCGCTCGGCGCGGAGGTGCGCGGCCGCGACGTGCTGCCGCTGCTTCAGGGCGATCTGCGCCCCGAGATGGTCGAAGCGTTGAAGCGCATCAAGGCGCAATTCAAGACCGGCTGCATTACCAACAATCTGCCGGCCAATGCGATCGGCAGCATGACCGGGCGCTCACTCTATGTCGCCGAGGTGATGGTGCTGTTCGACCATGTCATCGAGTCCGCCAAAATCGGCCTGCGCAAGCCCGACCCGCGCATCTATCAGCTGATGGTCGAAACGCTGAAGGTCGATCCGAAGAATTGCGTCTATCTCGACGATCTCGGCGTCAATCTGAAGCCGGCACGCGAGATGGGCATGACGACGATCAAGGTCACCAGCGGCGCCCAGGCGATCGCCGGGCTCGAGGCCGCGACGGGATTGAAGCTGAGCTAGAGCGTCATTCTCCGTCATTGCGAGCTATCGCCGAGCCAGAACTACTCCGCCGCAGCTGCGATCCGCTCCGGAAACGCCGCGGCAAGTGAGGCGCGATCGGGCTTCAGCACGCCGCGCTCGGTGATGAGGCCGGTGATGAGCCGTGCCGGGGTCACGTCGAAGGCATAGTTCGCGACCGGCGAGCCCTCCGGCACGATGCGCACGGTCTCAAGCCTTCCGTCCGCGGTGCGGCCGGTCATGTCGGTGACTTCCGTGCCGCTGCGCTGCTCGATCGGGATGTCGCGGATGCCGTCATCAACGGCGAAATCGATCGTCGGCGACGGCAGCGCGACATAGAACGGCACATTATTGTCGTGAGCGGCGAGCGCCTTCAAATATGTGCCGATCTTGTTGCAGACATCGCCATTGGCGGCAACGCGATCGGTGCCGACGATGGCGAGATCGACCATGCCGTGCTGCATCAGATGCCCGCCGGTGTTGTCCGGAATCACCGTATGCGCCACGCCGTGATGGCCAAGCTCCCAGGCCGTGAGCGAGGCGCCCTGGTTGCGCGGCCGCGTCTCGTCGACCCAGACGTGGATCTTGATGCCGCGCTCGTGCGCCAGATAGATCGGCGCCGTCGCCGTGCCCCAGTCGACGGTCGCAAGCCAGCCGGCATTGCAATGGGTCAGCACATTGACGGTCTCGCCCGGCTTCTTCCTTGCGACGATCGCCTCGATGAGTTTCAGGCCGTTGCCGGCGATGCCGCGGTTGATCTCGACGTCCTGCTCGACGATCTCGTCGGCGCGCGCATAGGCGGCCTCCGCGCGCTCCAGTGCATCGATCGGCGCGAGGCTCGCGCGCATCTCGTCCAGGGCCCATTTCAGATTGATCGCGGTCGGCCGCGCCACCACGAGCGTGTCGTAGGCGCGCTTCAGGCCGGCGTCGGAAGCGTCCTCGCGCATCGCCAGCGCCATGCCGTAAGCTGCGGTCGCGCCGATCAGTGGCGCACCGCGCACCAGCATGTCGCGGATGGCGAGGGCCGCGTCCTCGCATGAGGTCAGCTTCGCAACGATGAACTCATGCGGCAGCCGGCGCTGGTCGATCGCTCCGACCGACCAGCCGTCGCGCTCACGCCAGATGCTGCGGAAATGCTTGCCGTCGACCTTCATGGGATTCTGCCTTTCGTATCACGTTCGCAGGATGCGCCCGGCCACCGCGTCGAGCTTCTTCAAGAGCTCGGGATCGCGCGCCTCGGGCGCGGTGATCAGCGCGGTATCGAGCGCGCGGTCCGAGCCGATCGGGCACGGCTCATGCTCGCGCGGGAAGTCTTTCGCCAGCCGCGCCACCAGCGCTTTTGCCTTGTCGGCGTTCGAGCTCAGAACGCGGATGATGTCCTGCACGGTGACGGCGTCGTGATCAGGATGCCAGCAATCGAAATCCGTCACCATCGCGACGGTGGCGTAGCAAAGCTCCGCCTCACGCGCGAGTTTCGCCTCGGGCATGTTGGTCATGCCGATTACGGAATAGCCAAGCGTCTTGTAGGTCATGCTTTCCGCATAGGTCGAGAATTGCGGTCCCTCCATGCAGACATAGGTGCCGCCGCGCGCAAACGCGATGCCCTCGGCTTCGGCCGCCGTGGCAAGGTGGATGCGCAGCCGCGGCGAGACCGGGTGCGCCATCGACACATGCGCGACGCATCCCCTCCCGAAGAACGAGCTCTCGCGTTTGTGGGTACGATCGACGAACTGGTCGACGAGAACGAAGGTTCCCGGCGGCAGTTCCTCCCTGAACGAGCCGCAGGCCGACAGCGAGATCAGGTCTGTGACCCCTGCGCGCTTGAGGACGTCGATATTGGCGCGATAATTGATGTCGGAGGGCGACAGCCGGTGGCCCTTGTCGTGGCGCGGCAGGAACACGATCGGCAGGCCGGCAATCGAGCCGCGCCGCAGGGGTGCCGACGGTTCACCCCAGGGACTCCTGATCACCTCTTCGCGAGCGTCCTCCAGCCCCGGCAGATCGTAGATGCCGGAGCCGCCGATGATGCCCAATACCGCCTGCGTCATGCCTGCTCCACCCCGTTCGCGCCATCGCGATTCCGTGGAGAAGCTATGCCAGTTTTACGTCGGTTTTGGAACGGGTGATGGGGTCAAGAGGTGCCGTCAGGAGAACGCGCGCCAGCACTCCCGGCTATGCCGCGGCCGCCGACCGCAGCTGGGTCGCGACCATGCGCTCCAGCGTCTCGACGGACTGGAAGTTCTCCGGTGTGATCTCGACCTGGGGAATCGTGAAGTCGAATTCGGCTTCGACGCCGAGCATCAGATTGACCATGTCCATCGAGGTCAGGCCGACGTCGACGAGCTTGGCCTGCGGCGTGACCTCAGCGGAGAGCGAGTTCTGCGCGAGGATGCCCTTCACCAGCTTGATGATGCGATTGCGCAACTCGGTATCGAAAGCCTGCATCGGTAAATTCCCATCTGTCGACAAAGGTCGGACCGGTTGCCGGCTACGATGGGCACGGCGGGCCGATCCCGCAATGGACGCCACCATTACTTCGCGTTTCTTAGTAAACGATGACTCAGATTGTTGGATTTCCGGCTTCTTACAGATCCCTAACGCGATCGCGGAAATCCGGACGAGGCAAACAACCCGAACTTAACTGTTCGTTCGGAATTGGGCTTTGTTTACCCTCTATTTCATCGACGAATTTGAATTAAATCCGTAGCCTCATCTCATAAGCAAAGATGGTCGAAGGAATCGCTCAAGCGGCATCGCGAATGATGCCGGCGATCCTGAACGGCAAACCGGAGGCGGACGATATGAACGTGCGTGAAGCAGTCCTCACTGTCGACGAGACGCAGACGAGCTTTCTCGAGCATGGTCCCTCTCTCATTGAGCGCGCCGCCCGCACCGCCACCGTGGCGGCTGCCGACGCAGACGGGGTCGATCGCGATGCCCGCTTCCCCCACAAGGCTTTCGAGGTTGCGCGTGAGCAGAAGCTGCTCGGCGTCATGATCCCGGCCGAGTTCGGCGGCTTCGGTGCCTCGATCCACGACGCCACCGACGTCTGCTACACGCTCGGACGCGCCTGCGCCTCCACGGCGATGATCTACGCCATGCACACCACGAAGGTCGCCTGCGTCGTCAGGCACGGCCACGGCATCCCCTGGATGGAAACCATGATGCGCCGGGTCGCACGCGACCAGTGGCTGCTCGCCTCCTCCACCACCGAAGGTCAGAACGGCGGCAACATCCGCGCTAGCGCCGCCGCCGTCGACGTCGCCGGCGACACTGTCTCGCTGCTGCGCGACGCCACCGTGATCTCCTACGGTGCCGAGGCCGACGGCCTCGTGACCATCGCCCGCCGCGCCACAGACGCTTCTGCGTCCGACCAGGTGCTGTTGGCGCTCGCCAGGGACGATTATTCGCTGAAGCGGACGCTGGGCTGGGAAACGCTCGGCATGCGCGGCACCTGCTCGACCGGTTTCGAGCTGAAGGTCGACTGCCCCACCGACCGCGTCTTCCCGGAATCCTACGACAAGATCCACGCCCAGACCATGACGCCGTTCGCGCATCTGTGCTGGTCCTCGGCCTGGGCTGGTATCGCTGCAGCCGCCGTTACCCGTGCGCAGGCCTTCGTCCGCAAGGCGGCCCGCACCTCGGGCGGACAGATGCCTCCGGCAGCCGCACATTTCACCGCCGCCAAGATGTCGCTGGCCAAGCTGCGGGCGCTGATATCGGCCAATATCGACGCCTTTGCTCTCGCCGAGCACGATGAACGCGCGCTCGGCTCGCTCGACTTCCAGTCTTCGATCACGCTTCTGAAGGTGCAGGCCTCGGAGCTCGCGGTCGAGACCGTGATGCACGCGATGCGCACCGCAGGCCTTTCCGGCTACCGCAACGACGGTGAGTTCACCATGGGCCGCCACCTGCGCGACGTATTGTCGTCGCCGATCATGATCAACAACGACCGCATTCTGGCCAATGCCGCGACGTCGACCCTGATGAGCGGCGTGCCGACAAGCCTTCGGGACTGACGAGCTTTCGAGACCGACGTGCCTTCGTTCAATAAGAACAATTTCAGATAGCAGGAAGCCGAACATGAACATTGCTGTTCTCCCCAACTCGCCTGAGACCGCGCCGCAGATCGCGGATCCGCTGGATCATCTCGCCGAGAAGCTGTTCCACCCTATGGGCTCGGACGGCGTTTATGCCCGCACCGCGCTCTATGAGGGCATCGTCGAAAAGCTCGCCGCGCTGATCACGAGCCATCGCGAGGCCGGCACTGAGGTGATGCGCTTCCCGCCGGTGATGAGCCGGTCCCAGCTGGAAAAATCCGGCTACCTCAAGAGCTTTCCGAACCTGCTCGGTTGCGTCTGCGGCCTGCACGGCACCGAACGCGAGATCAACGCCGCGGTAAGCCGCTTCGATGCCGGCGGTGACTGGACCAGCTCGCTCTCGCCGGCGGACCTCGTGCTGTCGCCGGCGGCCTGCTATCCCGTCTATCCGATCGCGGCGAGCCGCGGCCAGTTACCGAAGGGTGGCCTCCGCTTCGACGTCGCCGCCGACTGCTTCCGCCGTGAACCGTCAATACATCTCGACCGGCTGCAATCGTTCCGGATGCGGGAATATGTCTGCATCGGCAGCCCCGATGACGTCGCCGATTTCCGCGAGCGCTGGATGGTGCGCGCGCAGGCGATTGCGACCGATCTCGGTCTCACATTCCGCGTCGACTATGCCAGCGATCCGTTCTTCGGCCGCGTCGGTCAGATGAAGGCGGTGAGCCAGAAGCAGCAGCAGCTCAAGTTCGAACTGCTGATCCCGCTGCGCTCGGAAGAGCAGCCGACCGCCTGCATGAGCTTCAATTATCACCGCGAGCATTTCGGCACGACCTGGGACATCAAGGACGCCAATGGCGAGCCGGCCCACACCGGCTGCGTCGCCTTCGGCATGGACCGCCTGGCCGTCGCCATGTTCCACACCCACGGCACCGACCCTTCCGCCTGGCCCGCCAAGGTGCGGGAGATCATGGTCCTGCAGCCGCAGATCGCGGCCGATGCCCACGGCGAAGGCGGGCGCTAACGGAACGAGGCCGGTCATTTCCACGGGAAAGACGAGCGTGATCCACACCAAGGTCCGATGCCGCGAGATCACCGAGTCCGACGTCGATGCGGTCGCGGACTTGCTGACGCGCGGCTTCGTCGGGCGCTCGCGCGGCTATTGGATCCAAGGCCTGCGCCGGCAAGCCTTCCGACCGGTACCGGATGGCTACCCGCGCTTCGGCTACATGCTCGACAATGACGGCACGCCGGTCGGCGTGCTGCTGCTGATCTACACGGCGCGGAGGGACGGCGATGAGACCGCCCTCCAGTGCAATTTGTCGAGCTGGTACGTCGATCCGGCCTACCGCAACTACGCCCCGCTCCTGACCAAGATCGCGCAGCGGCACAAGGACGTCACCTATCTCAACATCAGCCCGGCGCCGTGGACCTGGCCGATCATCGAGACGCAGGGCTTTCGCGCCTATTGCAGGGGTATATTCTTCTCCGTGCCTGCGCTGGCGCGCGTCCCACGCTGGAGCAAGATCGAGGTCATCTCGCAGCACGCCAAAACGATCGACGGGCTTTCCGATGCCGAGACCGAGCTCTTGACGCGGCATGCGCGCTACAATTGCCTCAGCCTCGTCTGCCGCACGCCGAAGGGAGCGTTCCCCTTCATCCTGCAACCGGTGCGCATCCGCCGTGGCATCATTGCGCCGCCCGCGATGAAGCTGATCTACTGCCGCAACGCGGCCGAGTACACCGAATGCGCGGGCCGCATCGGCCGGCTGCTGCTGCGGCTCGGCAAGATCGCGGTCGCCGTCGATTCCAACGGCTCCGTTCCCGGCCTCGTCGGCATCTACACCGAGCGTCGCGGCCGCAAATATTTCAAGGGCCCGCACCGGCCGCAGCTCGCCGATCTCACGGATACGGAACTCGTGCTGTACGGGCCTTAGGCCCGTTTGGACCAGACATTCGATGTCCATCCGGGCCTAAGGCGCAATTGCGCAGGCCGACCGGCGCGACGCTACCTTGCACCCCCCTCCACATTGGCAGCATCTCTGCATCACGGTCACCCTCCGTAAACTACGGCGCTTAAGGGAATTTTCCCGCCTGTTCGCTAGCCTCGGCGGCTGAATTGCCCTGCGTTAAGTCTATTGCCCGCCGAGACCCCGCCGCCCCATGACGTCGATCCGCGACAACGAGCTTGATGCACGCCGCGAGCAGGGCCCGAAGGCCCTGGTCGGGCTGAGCCAGCTTGCACTCGACCACATGGAACAGGGTGTCTGCGTCTACGATGCCGGCAACCGGATCGTGCTGGTCAATCAGCGCTATCTCAGCCTGTTCAACATGTCGGCCGAAATCGTGCGGGTCGGCACGAGCTACCGCGACGTGCTCGCCCACAGTGTGGCCCTCGGCAACATCCCCGCGGGGGAAGTCGACGCACTCTATGCCGCGCGCCTGGCGCGGATCGCAGCCGGCCAGCCGTTCCGGACTCAACAGACACTCGCGAGCGGCCTCGTCATGGCGCTCGAGCTGAAGCCGCTTCCCGGCGGCGGCTGGATGACGATCTGCGACGACGTCAGCCGCCTCGCCCGGCTCGAGGCGGAGCTGCGCGTGCAGACCGAGCGCAGCCAGCACGCGCTCGCCAACATGGCGCACGGCTTGATCATGTACGATGCCGACAGCCGCGTCGTCGTCTGCAACGAACGTTTCCTGAATCTCTATAACCTCGACCCGGAAATCGTGAAGCCGGGCGTCTCGCATTGTACGGTCATCGAGCATTGGATGTCGCGCGGCAACCTGCCGGGCATGCCGGGCGAGGAATTCCACGACACCAGGCTGGAGGACGTGCGCACCAGGAAGGAGAAAACCCTGCTGGTGATGCGCTATGACGGAAGGATGGTGCAGGTGGTTTCCCGTTTTCTGCCCGACGGCGGCTGGGTGACGGTGCACGAAGACGTCACCGAGCGGCTGCAATACGAGGAGATGCTGAGGCAGCAGAACTTCATGCTCGATGCGGCGTTGGAGAACATGGCGCACGGACTCGCCTTCTACGACAGCGAGATGCGCCTGCGCGTCTGCAACACCACCTACCGGAAGATCTATCGGCTCTCGCCGGAGGAAGCCAAGCCGGGCACGCATCTCGGCGAACTGATCGAACGCTCGATGGCAAACGGCGCGTTCTCTTCCGAGTATAGCCCGCGACACCTCCTGGAGGCCGCCAGCGCAAGGATCGCCGACCGCAACTCCTCGCCGATACGCCGACGGATGTCGAACGGCACCACGATCTCGGTGCGCTATTGCGCCCTGGCCGAGGGTGGTTTTGTGGCCACCTACGAGGACATCACCGAGCGCGAGCACGCAGTCGAGCAGTTGAGCGAGCAGTATCGGCGGTTCGACGCGGCCCTGAACAACATGAGCCAGGGCCTGTGCATGCTCGATTCGAGCTTGCGCGTCATCGTCTGCAATCGGCGCTACATCGAGATGTACGGACTGTCGCCCGAATTGGTGAAGCCGGGTGTGTCGATGCGCGAGATCATGGAGCACAGCTGCGAGCTCGGCATCCATCCAAACACCACCGCCGCGCGGCTCTATGCCGACTATGTCGAGAGGCTGCGCGAGGGCGAGCACACACTGCACCGCTATTTGGGCGACGGCCGCATCATCAAGCTCAATCACAAGCGAATGGAGCATGGCGGCTGGGTCGTCACCTATGAGGACGTTACCGAGCGCCACAAGGCCCAGGCCCGCGTTGCGCATATGGCGCGGCACGATTCGCTCACCGACCTGCCCAACCGCACGCTGTTCCGCGAGAAGATGGGCGAGGGGCTGAACCAGGTCGCAATCGCAGGCGGCGCGATGGCCGTGCTGTGCTTCGATCTCGACAATTTCAAGACCGTCAACGACCGCCTCGGACACGCGGCCGGCGACCGGCTGTTGCGCTGGGTCGCGGCGCGGCTGCAGGAGAATGTCGGCGAGCACGACACCGTCGCGCGGCTCGGTGGCGACGAGTTCGCGGTTCTCCAGCGCGGACCGCAGCCGCAATCGGCGGAAAGGCTCGCACGCCGCCTGGTGGAGATCATTGGTCACCCGCCGCCGCTGGAGAACCAGTCGATCCATGTCGGCGTCTCCGTCGGCATCGCAATCGCGCCCGATCACGGGCTCGATGCCGACGAGCTGATGAAATGCGCCGACCTCGCGCTGTACCAGGCCAAGGCCAAGGGGCGCGGCGCCTATCAGCTGTTCGAGCCCAAAATGGAGGAAGAGGCGCGCAGCCGGCACGCGCTCGAGCACGATCTGCGCGGCGCGCTGGAGGCCCGTGAATTCCACCTGGCGTTCCAACCGCAGGTGCGGCTCGACACCACCGAACTTACCGGCTTCGAGGCGCTGCTGCGCTGGAAACATCCCTCGCGCGGCCTCGTCCCGCCGGCCGAATTCATTCCGATTGCGGAAGAGAACGGGCTGATCGTTCCGATCGGAGAGTGGGTGCTGCGCACAGCCTGCGCGACCGCCGCGACCTGGCCCGATCTCACCGTCGCGGTGAACCTGTCGCCGGTGCAGTTCCGATCGCGCGGGCTGGTGACGATGGTGACGAGCGCGCTTGCGGAGGCCGGCCTGCCGCCGCATCGGCTCGAGCTCGAGGTCACCGAGACGGCGCTGCTCGACGACAGCGAGGCGACGATCGAGATCCTGCACCAGCTGCGCGCGTTGGGGGTGCGCGTCAGCCTCGACGATTTCGGCGTCGGCTATTCTTCTCTGAGCTATTTGCGCAAGTTTCCGTTCGATCGCATCAAGATCGACCGCTCCTTCGTCGGCACGCTCGGCGAAAGCCCGGAGAGTGTGGCGATCGTCCGCACCATCGCCAGCCTCGGCTCGGTGCTCGGCGTCGAGACCACGGCGGAAGGCGTCGAGACGATCGAACAACTCGACTTCGTCCGCGAATGCGGCTGCACCGCCGTGCAGGGATATTATTTCGGCAAGCCCTCGCCGGCCGCGGAGGTCGGACGCATGATCGAGACGCTGAGCGCAGTCCGCCGTGTGGCGTAAGGGCTCAGCCGAGAGCCAAATTCCGTATCTCGGCACGCCTCCAAACGACCAATTGTCGCACGTGCGCTTTTCGGCGGGATCACCGTATCGCCCCTGCGGGGCCGCCGCGCAATGCGCTTTTCTTCTCCCATGATTTCGGGGACAATCCCGTCATAACAATGAGAAACGGCGGTCCGAACGAGGCCACCGCGAGGGAGGAGTTTCGATGTCGCGATACGGGCTGAAGACCTTTGCCATTGCCGCCATGCATGCCGTCGTGAGCGCGCTGCTCGCAACCGCCGCGGGTGCACAGGATTATCCCACCAAACCGGTGACGCTGATCGTTCCATGGCCGGCCGGCGGATCGACCGACATCTCGATGCGCGCGATCGCCGACAGCGCGTCCAAGGTCCTGGGGCAGCCCATCGTGATCGACAACAAAGCCGGTGGCGGCGGTACGGTTGGACCGGCCACCATGGCCGCGGCTGCGAAGCCGGACGGCTACACCATCTCACAGCTTCCGATCACCGTCTTCCGCCTGCCCCTGATGCAGGAGGTGTCGTGGGATCCGGCAAAGGATTTTACCTACATCATACATCTCACCGGCTACACCTTCGGCGTAACCACCAGCGCGGAGTCGCAATTCAAGTCCTGGAAAGACGTGGTCGAGTTCGCGAAGGCAAATCCGGGCAAGGTGACCTACGCGACGCCCGGCACCGGCACCTCGCTTCATATCGGCATGGAGCAGATCGCCGCGATGTCCGGCATCAAGCTCACGCAGGTGCCGTTCAAGGGCGGGGCAGAGACCAACGCCGCGGTACTCGGCCAGCACACCATGCTGCAGGCCGACTCCACCGGTTGGCGACCCTTGGTCGACGCCGGCAAGCTGAAGCTTCTCATGGTGTGGACCGGCGCGCGATCACCGAACTATCCTGACGTGCCGACGCTGAAGGAACTCGGCTATCCCATGGTCTATGATTCCCCGTTCGGCATCGCCGGCCCCAAGGGCATGGATCCCAAGATCGTCGCCAAGCTGCACGACGCCTTCAAGAAGGCAGTCGAGGATCCCGCAGTGATCGCCACGCTCGCCAAATACGACATGGTGCCGAGCTACAAGAATACCGAGGACTACAAGAAGTTCGTCGTCGAGGTCACGGAATCGGAGCGCAAGGTGATCGATACGCTCGGGCTTGCGAAGAAGTAGTATTGAGCCACTTTCGTGTTCCGGGCGTGGTGCAGCGCTTCTCCAGCGCTGCACCACAGAGCCGGGACCTACCTTTGCCACGCACCTATCGATCCCGGATCTGCAGCGCACCGCTTCGCGCCGCGTAGCGTCCCGGCACGGCCGAGAGGTATTGATGAACGACCAAACCACCGTCAAACTCCGCCTCAACAACTCCGAACTCTGGGGTGGGTTGATCGGGCTCGCGCTCGGCGGCTTCGTGATCTGGCAAGGCTTAAAGCTCAAGCTCGGCACCATCAACGACCCTGGCTCCGGCTACGTGCTTTTCTACACGGGCATCCTGATGTGCGTGTTCGCGGCCAGCATTATCATCTCGGCCATCACCGAGGGCGGACCAACGCTGGCTTCGCGTTGGCAGAACGTGAGCTGGAGCAAGCCGTTACTCGTCATCGTCTGCCTTACCGCGTTTTCCTTTGCCCTTGAGCCGCTGGGATTCCTGCTGTCATCGATCCCGCTCATGCTGCTTTTGTTGCGCTTGATCGATCCCTTGCGGTGGACATTGGCGATGCCGATCGCCGTTCTGGCACCGCTCGGCATGTGGTGGATGCTCAAGCGACTGCTGCTGATCCAGTTACCCTCCGGCCTGTTCGGGATCGGCTGATCGCATGGATACGCTTCTCAACGTCGCGCATGGGTTTGGCGTCGCTCTCCTGCCGATCAACCTGCTCTACTGCTTCATCGGCGTCTTCATCGGCACGCTGGTCGGCGTGCTGCCGGGCATCGGGCCGATCTCGGCGATGTCTCTGTTGCTTCCGGTGACACTGTCAGGAACGCCGGAATCCGGCATCATCATGATGGCGGGAATCTATTACGGCTCGATGTATGGCGGCTCGACGACCTCAATCCTGGTCAACATTCCCGGCGAGGCGGCTTCCGTCGTGACCTGTATTGACGGCCACCAGATGGCGAAGCAGGGTCGTGCCGGCCCCGCGCTGGGCATCTCAGCCTTCGGCTCGTTCATCGCCGGCACATTTTCACTCGTTGCACTGATGCTGGTGGCGCCTCGGCTCGCCAACATCGCCATCGCGTTCGGCCCTGCCGAATATTTCAGCCTGATGGTGCTCGGCCTCGTCGTGCTCACCTTCCTCACGCAGGGATCGATGCCGAAAGCGCTTCTGATGGCATGTATCGGCGTCGTGCTCGGACTGATCGGGCTCGACAGCATCACCGCGCAGCCGCGGCTGACATTCGGCCGCATGGAGCTGATCGACGGCATAGGACTGGTCCCCGTCGTGATGGGCCTGTTCGGCGTCGCCGAGGTGCTGCTCAATACCGAGCAGGTGATCAAACGCGACATCATCAACGCCAAAATCACGCAGCTGCTGCCCAACAAGGCCGATTGGCAGGCGAGCGCCGGCCCGGTGGCGCGCGGCACGTTACTTGGCTTCCTGCTCGGCATTCTCCCGGGCGGCGGCGCGGTGGTGGCCTCGTTCGCGTCCTATGCGCTGGAGAAGCGGCTGTCGAAGACGCCGGAGCGCTTCGGCCATGGCGCAATCGAGGGCGTAGCGGGTCCCGAATCCGCCAACAACGCGGCGGCCGGCGGCGCGTTCATTCCGCTGATGACCTTGGGCATCCCGCCGAATGTGGTGATGGCACTGCTGCTCGGCGCCTTCGTCATCCACGGCCTGCAACCGGGGCCGCTACTGATCACGCAAAACCCCGGCCTGTTCTGGGGCATCGTCGCCAGCATGTATATCGGCAACGTCATGCTGCTGATCCTCAATCTGCCGCTGATCGGCATGTGGGTGCAGCTGCTCAAGTTGCCCTACAACATCCTGTTCCCGCTGATTATCCTGTTCACGATCCTGGGCGTTTACTGCTCGAGCAACAATGTGTTCGACGTCTACGTGATGATCGCGTTCGGGATCATCGGCTATTTCATGCGCAAGCTCGGCTTCGAGCCCGCGCCGCTGGTGCTGGCGTTCGTGCTGGGACCGATGATGGAGAACAATCTGCGCAAGTCGCTGATCCTGTCGCAGGGCGACCTCTGGACCTTCGTGCAGCGGCCGATCTCGGCAGCGTGTCTTGCGCTCGCGCTGGTGCTGCTGATGGCGCCGCTATTACCCGCGCTGCGTAAGAAGCGCGAGCTCGTGGCGCTGGATGAGGGCGCGTGAGGGATTGGCAGGTGTCTCAGCCTGCCGCGGGCAGCACGTTATCCGGCGGCGCGCCCCAGGGGCGGTCGGCTGAGGCGAGCCCGATCAGGCGGCCCTGGATGTAGTCGCAGCCCCAGTCGCGCAGCATGTTCGCAGCTTCTTCGTCCTGCACCCATTCGGCCACCGTCTTGATGTCGAGGCGGCGGGCGAGGTCGATCAGGGTCTGCACGAAGGCGCGGTCGTCGGCGGAACGGGTGATGTTCTGCACGAAGGCACCGTCGATCTTCACGATGTCCACGCCCAGCTTGCGCAGATTGCGGAACGAGGTGTAGCCGGCGCCGAAATCGTCGATGGCGATGCGGCTGCCGAAATTCTTCAGCCGGGTGACGAAGCCGCGCACATCGTCGATGTCCTGGATCGCGACGGTTTCGGTGATCTCGACGATCAGCCGCTCGGCAACGCCGGGATGGGCACGCATCAGCGATTCGATTCCCGCCCACCAATCCGGATCCATGGTGGTGTCGGGCGAGATGTTGAGGCTGAGGCAGATGTCCGGCGCGGCCGCGAGCTCGGCGACCACGAGCTCGAGCACCCGGTGATCGACCAGGCGGATCAGGCCGAGGCGTTCCGCAACCGGCACGATGTCGGGCGCGAGCAGCACCTGGCCGTCGCCCTGGTCCATCCGCACCAGGCATTCGTGAAAGGCGCAGTCGCGCGAAAGGGCGGCAACTACCGGCTCATAGGCAAGCTTGATGCGGCGCTCATTCAGTGCGGTGACGATCTCGTCGGTGACGCGGATGTTGACGCGGCGCTGGGCGTCGCGCGCGGCATCCGGGCGCCAGGCTGCGAACGAGCCGACGCGGCGTTGTTTCGCGGTGTCCAGGGTCTCGTGGGCGCGATTGACGGCTTCATCGGCGTTGCGGGCATAGCGCGGCACGCTGACCGCGCCGATCGAGGCGGTGACCGACACCGGTCCGGATTTGGTCGGCACCACCTCGTCGCGAATGCCGGCGAGGAAACGTTCGGCAGCCACGTTCATGTCATCGACGGTGCAGTTCTTCAGGATCAGGCCGAACTTGTTGCCGGAGAAGCGGCCGAGCACGTCGCCGCCGCGCAAGCGCGCGCGAATGCGCGTGGCGACGTCGAGGATCACGGCGTCGGCAACGTCGAAGCCGAAGGCCTCGTTGACACGCGCGAGATGATCGATGCCGACCAGCATGAAGGCCGCGGTCGAGCGGAAACGGGTCGTCTCCTCGATGGCCTCGGCCAGCGCGGCGATCAGATGCGAGCGATTGAGCTCGCCGGTCAGCGGATCGAGCCGGGCCAGCTTCGTCAGTTCCTCGTCGCGGGCATGGCGTTCATTGTTGATGCGGACGGAGCCGATCGCACGCACCGGGCGGCCGTCGGGGCCGGCGAACCAGCGGCCGGTCTCCTCGATCCAGACCATGGGATCGGCGGCGCTCATGCGCACGCCGTACTCGACCCGGTAGGGCGTGCCGTCGGCGCCATGCACGGCTGAGGTCTGCGCCAGCGCGGCGGTCCGCATTGATTGCGCGGGCTCGATCAGCCTGGCGAATTCGGCGCCGGTGGCCAGCCGTTCGGCGGGAATTCCGGGAAAGATGGCGCTGACCTGCTCACCCCAGACGATGGCATCGCTGGCGATGTCCCAGGCGAACACGGCCTGGCCGAGGGCAGCCAGGATGTCGGAGGCTTGCGGCAATGCGGGGGTCAAAATCGCCTCGTTTCGGGACAGCGGGGAGTCCTGAGCCGGCACAGGATAAAGCCAGATTCGCCATTGACCCTAGGCAAAGTTGATAAACAATTTGGAAACCACGTTTCCTCGCTCGCAGGAACCGAAGCGGCTCACCCGGCATAGGCCTTGCGAGTACATGACACGCACCGGCGCCAGCGTCTCGAAACGCGACAATCTAGGCCGGTCAACGGTGATTGCGATGTTGAGTACTGGTCAACTGGACGTGGCGGACAACGGCACAGGCTCGGCCCTGGTGCCGGTGATGCCGGTTTTGCAGTGGGTCCACAAGGCCCCGCTGCCACGCCCCGATCCCAGCTTCGTCGCCCAGCTCATCGCCAATGCCGAGCATCTGCCCCAGGCGAGCCGGCTCCGCCGCGCGTCTTCCGAGGATGCGCAGGTCGCCTATGGCAGCAAGCGCCCGCTTCCGAGCGTTAGCGCGCGCACGCGGCAGGTGGCTTGAATCAGCGCGGCGCGTCGGGAGACGGCTGGGTGCCGTTGCCCGGCTGCAAATGCGGCGAGGGAATTTCCGGCGAGGGCGCACTCACAGGCTTCGGCGCCGGGTGATCCATCAGCACGGATTCGGCGACCGATTGTGCCGTGGGCGCGGGCGGCTCCGCCGGAGCTGGTCGCGGAGCGGACACTGGCTCGAACTTGGGCTCGAACTCATCCGCCGGCGTCTCGGCCTGGCGCTTGGTCTTGCGGGGCGCCGGCACCGTCGTTTCAGCGACATAAGCGACGCGGCGGCGGGTGCGCTGGGCGATGCCGCCGAGGAAATCGGCCATCGCGAGCAGCACCAGAAGGAAATAGGTGGAGTTGCCGAATTTCGGCCACATCACGAATTCGGCCGCAGCCGCGCCGAACACGATCAGCGACAGCAGATGATCCATCAGGAATTTCGAGCCGGGCCGCGCGCCCTTGACCACTTCGAGCAGCAGCAGCACGATACCTAGCGCGAGCATCACGTCGGCGAGCGTGACCGGCCAGGCCTCGCCCGTGATCATCGGCACTTTGAACAGCACGTCCGCAAAGGACACGCTCGGCATCAGGAATGCGATGATGTTGTAGACCGCGAGCGGGATCAGGAGCAGCGGGAAACCGACCATCGGCGAAATGCCTTCTCGATCAAGATATCCAGACAGGACAATGCGGCGGCGATGCATTCGCTCCGCCGCCGTCACTGTCATATCTCATGGGTGGGCCGAAATCAGGCAGGCCCGATCGTCCTGCCCACAGAAAGGTCCCGAACTCAGGACTCTTTCTTCTTCAGGACCTGACGGCCCTTGTACATGCCGGTCTTGAGGTCGAGATGGTGCGGACGACGCAGTTCGCCGGAATCCTTGTCTTCCACATAGGTCGGCTTCTTGATGGCGTCTGCCGAGCGGCGCATGCCACGACGGGACGGCGAGGTTTTTCTTCTCGGAACGGCCATTTCAATATCCTCTAGGGATTGGTGTTTTGGGGCATCGTCCGCGAGGGGACGGCTCAGCACCCGCAAACCGAGGCGAGCTGAATGCCGGTCAAGGCCGGGCTTATAGAGGAAGGCCTGCCTTAAATCTAGGGCTCTGGGCCGGAAAATGCGCCCGAAAAGGACCGGAAATCAGCGATTCTCCCGCCAGCAGGTCGAAAGTGAACTCGCCTGCGCTCGCGCCACATAGGTCCCGGCCAGCCGCCGGACACCCGGTCCCGGCGTCCTGGCGCTGCGTTTGACCGGATTCGGCAGGATAGAGGCTAGAAGCGCGGCCTCCCGGGGGGAGAGGTTCGCCGCCGACTTGCCGAAGGCATAGGCGCTGGCGGCCTCGGCCCCAAACTGGCTCTGCGGGCCGAGCTCGGCGATGTTGAGGTAAATCTCCAGGATCCGTGCCTTGGGCAGGACGAGATCGATCCACAGCGCCAACGGGAATTCCAGCGCCTTCCGGACGAAGTCCCGCCCCTGCCAGAGGAACAGGTTTTTCGCCACCTGCTGGGTGATGGTGGAAGCGCCCCGGAACGGGGTGCCGTCCTCCTTCGCATCGTCGATCGCCTCACGCAGCGCACCCCAGTCAATGCCGTGATGCTTGCAGAAATGGGCGTCCTCGGCCGCCACCACCGAGCGTGGCAGCGAGGGCGACATCGCCGCCAGATCGATCCATTCCCGCTGCATCGGCGCACCCCGCAGCGAGCGCCAGATCATCAGCGTCGAAACGGGATGGCCGGCACGGTAGAACGGCGCGACGACATAGGGCGCGAGAGCCGCGACCGCGAGCACCAGGAGAAGGGTTTTGACGACGCGCAAATCAACCTTTCCGGCGCAGAACGAAACGCGGCCACGGGCCCGGCATTAAGTCTGTGATAATTCGGGCCTTTTCCAGCACTTTTTAGGCCTTCCAAACGATTGACTGAGGCGGGCGCATAAAGGATTGTCCCGCCGAATTTTAGTTCTGGAGCCCTTCTTGATGACCGGCACGTCCCCGTCCGATTTCGCCAAACGTCTGGACAAGACCGCTGATGACACCGAGGCCCTGCTCGGGCGCCTGCTGTCGGACGACATCCTGCCCGATGAGATCGCCCGGCCCAAGCGACTGATGGACGCAATGCGCTATTCGAGCCTCAACGGTGGCAAGCGCCTCCGGCCCTTCCTGGTGGTCGAGAGCGCGGCCGTGTTCGGCGTGTCCCGCGAAGCCGCGCTGCTCGTCGGTGCGGCGCTCGAATGCATCCACTGCTATTCGCTGATCCATGACGATCTGCCGGCGATGGACAATTCGGACCTGCGCCGCGGCCGCCCGACCCTGCACCAGAAGACCGACGACGCGACCGCGATCCTCGCCGGCGACGGCCTCCTGACACTCGCCTTCGACATCATCACCCGCGACGAGATTCATCGCGACGCCAATGTGAGGCTTTTGCTGACCCGCGCACTCGCGCGCTGCGCCGGCATCGGCGGCATGGTCGGCGGCCAGATTCTCGACCTCGCCGGCGAAGGCCGCTTTGGCGGCAACGAGCCGATCGACGTCGCCCGCATTCAGCAGATGAAGACCGGCGCGCTGCTGCGCTACGGCTGCATCGCCGGCGCGATCCTCGGCCAGGCCTCGCAAAAGGAATATCAGGCGCTCGACGATTACGGCCGCGCGCTCGGCGAAGCCTTCCAGATCGCCGACGACCTGCTCGACGTCGAAGGCGATGCCGCCGCGCTCGGCAAGCCTGCCGGCGCTGATGCAGCGCTCGGCAAGACCACCTTCGTCACCCAGCTCGGCATCGAAGGCGCCAAGCAGCGCGTGCGCGATCTGCTCGCGCGCGCCGACAGCGCCGTGTCGATCTTCGGCGAACGGGCCGCCGTGCTGCAAGCGGCTGCGCGGTTCGTGGCCGAACGGAAGAGCTGATAGCGCGATGGCGGGCGGCAGCAAGGAAGACCCCGCCCTCGCCCGCTTTCGCAAGATGTCGCGGCCGATGCGGCTGATTTATGCGCGTCCGCGGACGTTCATGTCGCTTGCCGTTGGTATTCTCGTCTGCCTGCTCATCCCGGGTTCGCACCGGCTGGTCACGCGGCTTCTGTTCGGCTGGGATGCGTTGATCGCCGTTTATCTGGTGCTGGTCTACGCGATGATGCTGTGCAACGACCACCAGCACATCCGCCGCGCCGCAGCGATGCAGGACGACGGTCGCTTCGTGATCCTGCTGGTGACGGCGATCGGCGCCTTCGCCAGCATCGCCGCGATCGTCTCCGAGCTTGGAACGCCGCATCGCGGCGGCCTGGAGCTGAGCATCGCAATCACCACCATCGTATTGTCATGGGCCGCCGTGCACACAATCTTCGCTCTGCATTACGCGCATGATTATTACCGGCACGCCACGCCGGGCGGCCTTCAGTTTCCCAGCGGCGACAAGGAAGACCACGCAGATTACTGGGACTTCGTCTATTTCTCGTTCGTGATCGGCATGACCGCGCAGGTCTCCGATGTCGGCATCTCCGACAAGACCATCCGCCGCACCGCCACCGCGCACGGCATCGTCTCATTCATCTACAACACGGCCTTGCTGGCGCTGACGGTCAACATCGCGGCGAGCGCGATCTCGACCTGAACTCATTTCCGCAATCCTAGTTACAGACCTCGGCATTGCCATCGTTGCCCGGGCCGCCGCCGCCGCGATATTCGAGATGGCAGCCTCGGTTGACCGCACGACAGCCACTGTTGTTGCAGAATAGCTGTCCGCCACTCGAGCGGCGGCTGGCGCCAGCGGCAGCAGCGATGCCCGCAGCGCCACCAATGCCGCCGGCCGCTCCGGCAGCCTCACCGCCGGCCTGACGACGCTGCCGTGCGGGACGCTCGTCGCCGTCGTCCCGCTTGGCGGTCGCAGGCTTGGCGGTCGCAGGCTTGGCGGCACGCTGCTTCTCGCACTCGTTGTCGTCGTTGAGCGCATAGCCATCACGGCAGACGATCTTGGTGCATTTGTCGCCGTCGGTCTTGAAGCCGTGCTCGCAAACCAGCGGACAGACGCGCGACTGTTTCGACTTGACCGTGTCGAGTGCATCGGTGCTCGCCACCTTCACGTCGAGCTTGG
Organism: Bradyrhizobium sp. GCM10028915; assembly: GCF_042666195.1. Classification (NCBI taxonomy): domain Bacteria; kingdom Pseudomonadati; phylum Pseudomonadota; class Alphaproteobacteria; order Hyphomicrobiales; family Nitrobacteraceae; genus Bradyrhizobium; species Bradyrhizobium sp. GCM10028915. The sequence goes on along the minus strand of NZ_JBHTFN010000011.1, from coordinate 118,767 downwards.
TGCCGGCATAACGGTTGAACTGCGATAACGACCGCTGCGCGGATGTCGTCCAGTTGCCGTCGGGGGCGCCGGAGAAGCAGCCGACGCGGCCGAGCTCGGTCTGTACCGAGCGGCTGAGATCGGCCGGCGCGATGGCCGGCGTCAGCGAGGCGACGTTGGTGCCGGCGGGGCCCGCCGTGCTGGCGGGCGCTGCACTCGGCGCCGCGGCGGCGAGATTGACGCGCTGCTGCTCGGCAGCGGCCGCCTGCTGCTGCGCCTGCTCCTTGGCCTTTTGCGCCGCAAGCTGTATCTGCTCGGCGGCCTCCGCATCGGCGGCTGCCTTGGCCTGCGTATCCTCCTGCGCGCCAAGTGCGGCAAGACGATCGCGCTCGGCCTCGGCCTGTTTCGCCTTCTCGGTGGCCGCCGCATGAGCCTGCTCGGCGCCGATTTTCTCGAGTTGCAGCTTGGCAAGGCTCGCATAGAAGCCGTCGGGATGCTGGGCGAGAAAGGCCTCCCACGCCGGCCGGTTGCCGACCTGGAGCGCGAGCTCGTAATCGCGGCGGATGTCGGCCTGAGGGTTGGGCGCGGGCGCAGCGGCAGCCCCAGCGGTCACCTTGACCGGCACCAGCGGCACGTCCTCGCCGCCGAGCGAGCCATAGACGAACGGCTCCTGCTTATTACCTGTCGACTTGAGCACGTCGTCGCGCACGAAGCCGAAGGCACGGCGGACGTCGAGGCCGGGCCTCGTCAGATGCTTCGACAGCGCCACCGTAAAGGGGCTGTTCGCACCGTCGCCATCCTGCGCCGTGAAACCGGCCTTGGCCGAATAGGCGATCAGCGTGTTCGAGCTGGTCGGCTCGACCTGGGCGAGGCCGCGGCCGACGCCTCGCGAGGCGATCGTGCGCTTCATGGTCTTGCCGAACGGATTGTCACGGCAGGCATCCAGGATCACCAGGCGAAGCTGCTTGGCCGGTTCGACCGCGACCAGGACGCGGTCGAGGGAGAGCGCCTCGTCAAAGACGTCGGTGTCACGCTCCAGCTTGGCGTCGACAGGGATCAGATAGTTCGAGCCTTCGACCTCGAGGCCGTGGCCGGCATAATAGACCACGGCGATATCGGCATCGCGGGTCCGGTCGGCGAATTCGCGCAGCACACGCCGGGTTTCCTGCGCCGTCAGGTCGTGCCGGGAATCGACGATGTCGAACCCGGCCTCCTTCAGCGTCCGGGCCATCACCGAACCGTCATTGACGGGGTTCGTCAGCGACGGCGCATGCTGATAGGCGGAGTTGGCGATCACGAGCGCGACGCGCTTTCCGGCGAAAGCAGGCCCGGCGCCGAATAGCAGCGCGACGGCGAGGAGGACTGGGCAAAGTCTGAGCAATTTGCGCATGACACGACTTCCGATTTCGGGGCGGTTCGCGCCCTTTGGGACGGCTTTAGCAGGGTCCGTCGCGGACGCTTGTAACGGAGGTCACGAAGATGGCGCCGGCGGCAAGCCGAAAGATCCCCTTTGTTCGTCGCGCCAGTCCGGCCGCGGTTCGCCGCCAAACAGGTGCGCAGCAGGTTCCCTCAGACATCCCCGATGTGGCCCCGATATTGCGGCAGATTATCCGTAATCTCGTGCCAGGGCGCCTTCGACCCCACGAAAATGTGGGCGCTCGGTCGGATCGAGGGGGCATCGACCAGGGTTCCCATGGCGACGTGGACCCATTTTCCGTCGCGCACCCGGGAATAAAGCAACGAGCCGCAGCGGGCGCAGTGGGCGTCGTGGGTGGTTTCGTCACCGTAGATGGTGAGCTGGTTCTCGCCTCTGACGATGCGGAGCTTGCCCTGCTCGATGCCGGCGAACGGCTTGAAGGCAGCGCCGGTGGTGCGGCGGCAATTCGAGCAATGGCAGTTCATCGCATAGGAGAACGCGTCCGCTACCTCGTAGCGCACGGCGCGGCAGCAGCATTCGCCGATCAGGAAGGGAGCGTTCGAATTCTCTGATCCGGTCATCACAGCGTCCCAGCAAATGGTACGGACACCATAGCGCATTTTGACGTGTACGACTAAGTTCGCCCTGAGCCATCATTCAAAGGGATGACCCATGAGCCAGAACCGTTCGAGCGTCGAAGCCGTCGTGCAATCTTACTTCGACGGACTTTACGAGGGTGATGCCGAAAAGCTCGGCGCCATCTTCCATCCCTCCGCCGATTTGCGCTGGGTCGAGAAGGGCGAGCTGCAGGTGCTGACCGTGCCGGACTGGCTCGACCGCGTGCGCAAGCGCCCCTCCGGCAAGGCCGAAGGCAAGCCGCGCGAGGATTTCATCGTCACGATTGACCGTTCGGACGACAAGACCGCCTTCATCAAGGTCCGATGCCAACTGCCGCCGCGTTTTTTCACGGACTATCTGGTGGCTATGAAGCTCGCCGATGGCTGGCAGATCGTATCGAAGTCTTACCGGTATGATCTGCGAGAGTGAGGGCTTCCGCTGCCCGAAATCGGGCACACTCGTCCCACATCCTCCGTCATTGCGAGCGCAGCGAAGCTAGCCAGAGTCTTTCCGCGGAGGAAGACCGGATTGCTTCGCTGCGCTCGCAATGACGATGCGGATGGAGTGCATGCCGCATCTCTCCTCCGCCCCCGTCTCGCTCAAAAGGTCCACCATGCTTCTCGACCGCCGTTCGCTGCTCGCCTCGCTGTACTGGATCGCCGCCTCCCCCGCGCTCGCCGCAGACGCGCAGCCTGAGCTCGAAACCTATGAGCGCGAGAGTGGCGGCCGGATCGGGGTCTATGCCGAGAACCTCGCGACCGGCGCAAGGCTCGCCTGGCGCGCCGACGAACGGTTCGTCATGTGCTCGACATTCAAGGCTTCGCTGGCGGCTTGCGTCCTGGCGCGGGTCGATCGTGGCGAGGATCAGCTTGCGGCCATGATCCCGTACGGCAAGGCCGACCTGCTGGAGTACGCACCGGTTGCCAAGCAGAACATTGCCGCCGGCGCAATGTCGGTCACCGAGATGTGCAAGGCGATCGTCGAGCTCAGCGACAACACCTGCGCCAATTTATTGCTGGCGCGGATCGGCGGTCCCGCCGCACTCACCGCGTTCTGGCGGTCGCTCGGCGACACCACCTCGCGGCTCGACCACAACGAGCCCGAGCTCAACCGCTCACCGCCCGGCGATCCCCGCGACACCACGACGCCGGCGGCGATGGCAGGCAATCTGCGCCGGCTGCTCACGGGCGAGGCGCTGTCGGCCACCTCGCGTGCGCAGCTCACGGAGTGGCTAGTGGGCTGCAAGACCGGTGCAAACCGGCTGCGTGGCGGGCTCCCCGCAAGCTGGAAGATCGGCGACAAGACCGGCAACAACGGCAAGGACGCCTCGGGCGACATCGCGGTGGCCTGGCCCAAGCCCGATACGAAGCCCGATGCACCGATCCTGATCGCGACCTATACCCAGGGCGGCACGCCGAGCGCGGCGCAGATCGAAGCCGTGTTCGCACGCATCGGCCGCATCGTGGCCGAGCGGCTGGCGTGAGCCGCACGCATTGACCTTGCGGCCGCTTCCGGGTGAAGACAGACCATCATGGAAGCGAAATTTCAGACCTTTCTCATCCTGCTCGCCGTGCTGGCGGGCACCGCGCTTGTCGCGCGCCGCTTCAACATCGCGCCCGCCATTCTGCTGATGCTCTCAGGTGTCGGCCTTGCCTTCGTGCCGGGCATGCCAGCGGTCGAACTGCCGCCGGAACTGGTGCTGCTGATGGTGCTGCCGCCGCTGATCTACTCGGCGAGCGTCGCGATGAGCTGGCGCGAGTTCAAAAAGAATCTTCGCCCGATCGTGCTGCTGGCGGTCGGTGCGGTGATCTTCACCGCGGCGTTGGTCGCAACCGCCACGCATTATTTCATCGGCCTGCCCTGGACGATCGGCTTCCTGCTCGGCGCCATCGTCGCGCCGCCCGACGTGGTGGCGCCGCTCGCGATCGCGCGCCGGCTGCATCTGCCGCGCAGGCTGATGGTCATCCTCGAAGGCGAAGGGCTCGCGAATGATGCCACCGCTCTGATCCTCTACCGCTTCGCGCTCGCCGCAATCATGGTCGGGCAATTCTCGCTGCCTCTGGCAGGCGGCGAGTTCTTGCTCATCGTCGCCGGCGAGATCGCCTTCGGCATCGGCGTCGGTTGGCTCTCCCTGCGGTTCCGCAAATGGTCGGGAGACCCGCAGGTCGAGCTGACACTGTCGCTGATCACGCCCTACGTGTCCTACTGGCTGCCCGAGCATCTCGGCGGCTCCGGCGTGATCGCCACCGTCGCCTGTGGCCTCTATGTGAGCTGGAATGGCCCGCTGCTGATCTCGGCATCGACGCGCCTGCAAGGCATCTTCTTCTGGGACCTCGTGATCTATCTGATCGAGGGCTTGCTGTTCCTGCTCACCGGATTCCAGATGCGCGCACTCTACGAGAAATCGAAGGCGTTCCCGCTCGACGACATCATGATTGCGACTGCCGTGGTGCTGGCGGTGGTCGTGATCGCGCGCTTCGCCTGGCTCTATCCCGCGACCTATCTGCCACGAATGCTCAGCAAGTCGCTGCGTGCGCGCGATCCGTCACCACCATGGCAATGGCCGTTCGTGCTTGCGTTCACCGGCGTGCGCGGCGCGGTGTCGCTGGCGGCAGCACTGGCGCTGCCGTTCACGCTGCCGGGCGGCGAGGCCTTCCCGTTTCGCGACCTGATCCTGTTCGTCGCGTTCGGCGTCATCTTCATCACACTGATCGGCGTCGGCCTCACGCTGCCCCCCGTGGTTCGTTGGCTCGGTGTCGCGGAAGCCGGTCGCAACGAGCATGCCGCCGAGCACGAGGCCGAGATCGCGGCACGGCGCCAGGCCCTCGACGCGGCGCTAAAGTCGCTCGACGCGCTGACCGAGGAAAAGGACGTGTCCGACGAGGTGATGCGGCTCCTGCGCGCCCGCCACGAGATCCGGGTCAACCAGCTGCCGGACTCGCTCGATCCCACCCACCACGACGTCTCCGCCGCCGGCACCGCCCTGACCCGCGGTCTGATCGCCACCGAGCGCAAGTTCATCCACGAGCTGCTGCGCGAGGGCCAGATCACCGACGAGACGCGGCGGCGGATCGAGCGCGATCTGGACCTGGAGGAGGCAAGCTTGGCAAACCGGGAGTACCGGGGAGGGCCGCTATAGATTCCCGTCATTGCTAGGGGCGCGAACTACCGCCTCTCGCAAAATTCCCTCATCGCCACCGCCACGGCTCCCGCAATGATCTCCTGCCGCTCCGGGGAGTTCATCGCCATCTCCTCGTCGCGGTTGATGATGGAGCCCGCTTCGAGCAGCACTGCGGCGCTGCGGGTCTGCGAGAGCACAACGAGCCCGTCATAGCGGTAGACGCCGACATCCTTGTCGAGCAATTGGCGCCGGTAGCGGCCCATCACCGGCAGGGTGTACTGGCTGGCATAGTGCAGGTCCTGCTGCTTCAGCTGCCTGCCGATCATCCGGGCCAGCATCAGGCTGGCGGCGAAGTGCGGATTCCGCTGCGACACGAACAGAGAGTGGCCCGAAAAGCGGTCGCTGAAATAGCTGTTCGCGCCGTCGAACTCCCAGCTCCCGAGCAGCTTGTCCGGCACCGAATCGTGATGGATCGACAGGAAGAGATCGGCCCGGGCGTCATTCGCGGTGCTGACGCGCTTGAACAGGCTCGGCCGCGCCTTGCCGTCCGTGACGAGCAACCGGGTCGCGGCAAAGCCTTCGGCCTTGAGCCTCGCCGTAATCAGACTTGCAAGCCGGAAGTTGAAGCCGAACTCCGTGTCGTTGCGCGCGCTCAACGCGCCGTAGGAGTCCGGGGTGTGCCCGACATCCACGAGGATCCGGAATTTCGACAGCTCACACTTGACCGGCGCGTGCGGCGGCTTGGGTTTCGCGATTTTCCGCGCGATAGCAGCATGACCAGAGTCTGCAGGCGCCAGCGACCATAGCAAGATCGACGCGACCAGCGTCGAGACGAGACTTGCGATGATGCTGCGCGGCTGTCCCAAGTACTACTCCGCTGCCGCTGTTCGCGGCCGGCCGACAAAGCCTGTGACGTCACCGAAACGCTCCAGCATCACCGCGGAAAGGTCCTTGGCCTTGCTGGTGACGCAGGCACCCGAGCGCACGGCATAGCGATCCTGATGCGCGGCCTGCGGCGGCGGCTCGCCCTGCTGAAGCGCCCGCGCCAGCTCCATCACGACTTTCCGGAAATGCATGATACCGAGATCGGTCGGACCGAGATGCTCGCGGGTGCGGTCGGCGATCGGGCCCTGGCTGTCCTGCACGGCCGCATCCTGTTCGGAGACGCCCTTGATGCCGGTGTAGCTCCTGGTCTTCTGCATCTTGCGGTCGATCAGATAGTCGTTGCCCTTGTGGCGCAGCGGCACGTAATTGTCGCCAACCTCCGCGATCACGCCGTTGCCGCGGTCAAAGACGTCGCGCTCGGCTTGCGTCAGCGGCCGTTCCGGATTCCAGGCATAGGTGTAGATCCAGCAATTGGTGTCGGTGACGGGCACGAAAGTCTGCCCAAAGATGTTCTCACCCGGCATCGCGCTCGGGGCATAGGCGTGGAACGGCATCAGAAATTGCGCAATGCGCCAGTAGATGTTGTCGCCGCCGGTGAGCCGCCCGCCGGCGATGGTGAGGCCCGCTGCGTGCGCGGCGATCTTGATCACAGGGCGCGGATCCTCCGCGATCCAGCGCATGTGATCGCTCGACATCCGCGCGATCGGATTCACGAAATGCTTCTTGATGTCCAGGATCTCGTTCTCCTCCTTGTCGAAGGAGAGATGGGCGAAGGTGAAATGCGCGGTGTCGATCGAGCCTTCCAGCGCCTGCACCCAGTTGCAGTCCTGCCATTTCTTGCTGACATAGCGGTGCGAGGCCGGCAGCAGTGCCATTTCGAGATCGGGCAGCTCGGGCATCGCATCCGCGGGACCCATATAGGCCCAGATCATCTCGCCCCATTCGCGCGCCGGATAGGATTTGATGCGGATGAGATCCTTGGCGTTGAGGTCGGGATAGGAGGTCGGCATGTCGACGCAGCGGCCGTCGGTGTCGAACTTCCAGCCGTGATAGACACAGCGGATGCCGCATTCCTCGTTGCGCCCGAGCCAGAGATTGGCGCCGCGATGCGGGCAGTATTGATCGATGATTCCGACAACGCCGCGCGTATCGCGGAAGGCGAGCAGCTCCTCGCCGAGAACGATGATCTTCTTCGGCTCGCCGTCGGGTTCAGGGAGTTCTTCGGACAGCAGCACAGGAATCCAGAACCGGCGCAACAATTCGCCCATGCCCGTACCAGAGCCCGACTCGGTCAGGAATTTGTTGTCCTCGGCGCGGAGCATGGAAAATCCTCCCGACGGTCGTTGTTGCCGGCAAGATTGGCGCGGACGCGGGAAGACGTCAACGCGGAACGCGGCGCGCAGGCCGGTTAAACCGGCCGCTCCCCCTTCACCGTCACGCGCGTGCCGGAGCGCGTGTGCGGCCAGTAATCCCACATCGCGCGGTGCTGGGTGCAGCGGTTGTCCCAGAAGGCGATGGCATTCTCTGTCCAGCGAAAGCGGCACTGGAACAGCGGATTCTCGGCGTGCTGGTAGAGATAGGCAAGCATCGCCTCGCTCTCGTCGCGCGGGATGCCGTTGATGTGGCGGGTGAAGCCGCGGTTGACGTAGAGCGCCTTCTTGCCTGTGACCGGATGCGTGCGCACCACGGGATGCTCGGCACTCGGATAGGACGGGCGGTCGGCGACGCCGTAATTGGCGTAGAGCCCGCGATAGATCGGCTCGCCGTCATGCAACGCAGTCAGCCCGTCGAGATAGGCCTTCATCCGGTCCGACAGCGCCTCGTAGGCCGCATACATGTTGGCGAACAGCGTGTCGCCGCCGCGCGGCGGGCACTGCTTGATGTAGAGGATCGAGCCCATCGGCGGCTCGTGATCGCAGGACACGTCGGAATGCCAGCCCTCGCCATTGGCCCGCGGCGAATTCGCATCCGCATAGATCTTCATCAGGGCCGGGTCTTCATCCTCATGCGGCGCGGCGGGATGGAAATGCAGCTCACCGAACTTGCGGCCGAAGGCGAGATGCTGTTGTGGCGTGATGTGCTGGTCGCGGAAGAAGATGACGAGGTTTTCGGCAAGCGCGCGGTGGACCTCGTCCATCTGCCGGTTGGAGCGCGCATCGTCGGAGACGAGCTTGCCGATGTCGACGCCCGAGATTTCCGCGCCGATGATCGGGGTCAGCTTTTCGACCGCGATGGTCTCGTAAGGCGCGCCGTCGTCCGTCGCGTGGCGATAGCGCGGGCCCTGCTTGCCGGCGAGTGAGCTCATGGCGTGTCTCCCGATGCATTCTTGCTTGGGAGCATCGTAGCAATGTAGGGCGGCTTAGCGAAGCGTAACCCGCCACTTCGCGCCTGCAAAAATAAGGCGGGTTACGCTTTCGCTAACCCGCCCTACGATTCCTGATCTGGAGCAGAACTATTCCGCCGCGGTCACCGGCACCTTGGCGCCCTGGCCGTAGCGCTGCTCGATGTAGTCGATCACGAGTGCTTTGAAGTCGGCGGAGATGGTCGGGCCGCGCAGGGTGCGGAACTTCTTGCCGTCGACGAACACCGGGGCAGCCGGCGCCTCGCCCGTGCCCGGCAGCGAGATGCCGATATTGGCGTGCTTGGATTCGCCGGGGCCGTTGACGATGCAGCCCATCACCGCGACGTTGAGCTCTTCCACGCCGGGATATTTCGTCTTCCAGGTCGGCATCTCGTCGCGGATGAAACCTTGGATCGAGCTGGCCAGTTCCTGGAATGTGGTCGAGGTGGTGCGGCCACAGCCGGGGCACGCCGCAACCAGCGGCACGAATGTGCGGAAACCCATGGTCTGCAAGAGCTCCTGGCCGACCTGCACCTCGCGGGTGCGGTCGCCGCCGGGCTCCGGCGTCAGCGAGATGCGGATGGTGTCGCCGATGCCCTGCTGCAACAGGATGCCGAGCGCGGCCGAGGACGCCACGATGCCCTTGGTGCCCATGCCGGCCTCGGTCAGGCCGAGATGGATCGCGTAGTCGGAACGGCTGGCGAGATCCTGATAGACCGCGATCAGATCCTGCACGGCCGAGACTTTGGCCGAGAGGATGATGCGATTCTTCGGCATGCCGAGTTCCTCGGCGCGCGCGGCCGAGAGCAGCGCGGATTGCACCATGGCCTCGCGCGTCACCGCGCGCACGTCGCGCGGATCGGGGGAGGCGGCGTTCTCGTCCATCAGCTTGGTCAAGAGCTCCTGGTCGAGCGAGCCCCAATTGGCGCCGATGCGCACCGGCTTGTTGTTCTTGTTGGCGATCTCGATGATGTCGGCGAACTGGGTGTCGCGCTTGTCCTTGAAGCCGACATTGCCGGGATTGATGCGATATTTGGCGAGCGCCTCGGCGCAGGCCGGATAGGCGGCGAGCAGCTTGTGGCCGATATAGTGAAAGTCGCCGATCAGCGGCGTGGTGATGCCGCGCTTGAGCAGGCCGTCGCGGATGTGCGGGACGGCAGCGGCGGCCTCCTCGCGGTCCACGGTGATGCGGACCATTTCGGAGCCCGCGCGGGCGAGCGCTGCGACCTGGGCAATGGTGCCGTCGATATCGGCGGTGTCGGTGTTGGTCATTGACTGCACGACGATCGGGGCACCGCCGCCGACGGCAACGTCGCCGACCTTGACCTGGGTAGTCTTGTGCCGGGGCGCGGGGCCCGCAACGTCGGAATCGATGGTTTTTTCGAGCTTGTTCATGGCGTCCAAATATCAGGTTTTGGTGACGTTCAGCAATGCATCGCGCGGCGCCGCAGCGGATTGACTGGGACGGTTAACCAGAAAAAGCCCAGCAATGACAAGGACGGCGGCAGCCCCGAATGTCAGGTTCAGCGTGTCGTGCATGATGAAATAGCTACCCACCACGCCAAACAAAGGGGTGATGAAGGTAAAAGCCGACAATTTGCTGGCCGAATAGGTCTTTACCAGCGCGAACCAAAGCGTGAACGTGGTTCCCACGACCCAGATCGCCTGGAAGGCCATCAGGCCCAGCGACAGCGGCGACGGGGTGTGGGGGATGGTCTCCCCGAAGAGCCAGGCGGCCAGCCCCAGGATCGGGATCGAGGTCGCGACCTGATAGCCCAGCGCCTTCTCGGGCGCCGCGAAGCGCAGCCGCGTGCCCTTGGCAACCAGCGTGGTCGCCGCCCACAGCGCCGCGCCGCCGACGATCATGAGATCGCCGAGCAGAACATGCGAATCGACGTTGGGCTGCGGCACGCCGATCGCGAGCGCGACACCAGCAAAGCTGATGGCGAGCCCCAGCCATTGGGTCCCACCAAGTCGCTCGCCGAGCACTTGGTAGGAGCCGAGCGCGACGAAGAACGGCGCGGTGTAGAGGAACACGACCGCCCGCGACGCCGGCGTGAAGCGCAGGCCCTGGAAGATCAGCACGAACTCGATGCCGAACATCAGTCCGGCGATCACGCCGGGCTTCCAGGTGCCGTCGCGCTCGAAGAATTTAACGCCGCGCAAGCTGCCGATGATGAACAGCACCGGCAGCGCGCCCATCGAGCGGAACGTGGCCTGAAGCATCGGCGGAATGTCCGGCAGCACCAGCTTCACGGCGATCTGGTTGAACCCCCAGGTCAGGCACAGCATGAGCATCAGGGCGATGGCGCCGGCACTGAGGGGACGACCGGCGGACGGTATGGCTTGAGGTGAGGACATTTCTTCCTAAAAACCGGCTTTGCGCCGTTGTTGCTCTATGCGGCTTTCTGACAATGCGCACAAACGCCCGTGATTTCCACCACCGACAATTTGGGAGCGAAGCCTGAGCTGCGCGCGGCGGCGTTGAGGTCCCTGACGAAGGAAGCCGACGGAATCTCACCGACCAGGCCACAGCGCTCGCAGATCAGGAACGTCACCGCAGAAGTCGCGTCGTGATCGTGAGCGGCGCAGGCGAGATAGGCGTTGCGGCTTTCGATCCGGTGCACGAGACCGTTGGCCATCAGGAAATCGAGAGCACGATAGACCGTGATCGGCGCCGGCCGCTGCATCGATTTCGCCAGCTCGTCGATCACCTCATAGGCGCCGAGCGGCCGGTGGCTCGAGAGCAGCGCCCCCAGCACATGGCGGCGTATAGGCGTGAATTTCTGCGCGCGCTCTCCGCAGACGGCCTCGGCATGCGCCAGCGCATCCGCGGTGCAGCGGCCGTGATCGTGGTCGGGCGCGGGAAATGCCGGTCTTGCAAGGGTCATGCGACCGGCGTTCTAGCATTTCGAAAGGGGAACCCAAAGCAGGACCGGCGATGCGGCCAGCAGCCATGCTCGGCCTGCGGGACAGCGTCCCGCAAACCCGCCGTGAAATAATCATAAGCTTGCTTATTATATTCCAAGCTTATTGGAGACCAAGCTCATGAGCCCCGGACCCGTGGACCAGAATTTCCTGTTTACACTCGCCGAGCTCTACCGCCTGCTCCGGGTCTATGCCGACAAGGAAGCCTCGCGCTTCGGCATCACCCGCGCGCAATGGGCGGTGCTGGCCAAGGTCGAGCGCAGCGAAGGCATGAAGCAGTCGGAGCTTGCCGAGCTTCTCGAGGTGCAGCCGATCACGCTGACGCGCCTGATCGACAAACTCTGTGACAGCGACTGGATCGAGCGACGCAACGATCCTTCGGATCGCCGCGTCAAGCGGCTGTACCTGAAGAAGGCTGGGCGGCAGTTGCTCGGGCGGATGAGCGGGCTGAAGTCCGAGCTCACGGCCAACGCGCTCGACGGCATCACTCCGGCGGACGCCCATCGCCTCCTCACCCAACTCGAAACAATCAAGGAAAACGTGCGGTCCGCGATCCAGAGCAGCGGAGCGGAACAAGCGCGTAAGGAGCAACGCTATGGCTGATCAGGTTCTCAAGTTCCAGCCCGAGCAGAAAATCGACGGCGGCAAGCCCACCAAGAAAGCCGGCACCGATCCGCGCCGCCGCCTGGTGGCGGGCCTGCGCCGCTATCGCCGCGTGCTGCTCCTGATTGTGCTGCCGCTCGTCGTCGCGGTTGCCGGCTTCACCTTCTATCTCAATGGCGGCCGTTACGTCGGCACTGATGACGCCTATGTCGGCGCGCAGAAAGTGCTGGTGACCCCTGATATCTCCGGCAAAATCCAGAAGGTCGTCGTCAAGGAAGGTCAGGTCGTCAAGCACGGCGACGAGTTGTTCGAGATCGACCCCGCTCCGTTCCGTCATGCGTTGGAAGAAGCCAAAGCGCAACTCGCCCAAGCCCGCATCACCTATGACAATCTTGTTGCCAACATCAAGATCTACGGTGACATGCTCAATCTTGCCCAGCAGGGCATGGACCTGAAGCAGCGCGACGTCGAACGCAAGCAGTCGCTGGTGAAGAACAATTACGGCTCGCAGCTCGATCTCGACAACGCGTCCAATGCACTGGTTACCGCCGGCGCGCAGGCGCAATACATCAAGCAGCAACTCTCCAACGCCAGGACCCAATTGCTGGGGAATCCCGAGTTGCCGCTGGAGCAATTCCCCGCCTACGCGCAGGCGAAAGCCAAGCTGGACGATGCCCAGCGCAACCTCGACCACACCGTGCTGCGCGCGCCGATGGATGGCGTGGCAACACAGGTCGAGCAGATCCAGCTCGGCCGCTACGTCGCCGCCGGCACGCCGGTGTTCTCCATCATCGACGTGGCCCATCCCTGGGTCGACGCCAATCCGAAGGAGAGCGACCTCACCTACGTCACCGAAGGACAGCCGGTCACGCTCGAGGTCGACGCGTTCCCGAACCATATCTTCAAGGGCAAGATCGGCTCGCTCTCGCCCGGCACTGGCGCGCAATTCGCGATCCTGCCGCCGCAGAACGCCAGTGGCAATTTCGTCAAGGTGGTGCAGCGCGTGCCGATCCGCATCTATTTCGACGAGACCGACAAATACGTGCGCAAGCTGAAGGCCGGCATGAGCGTCTACGCCACCATCGACACCGGCCACCAGCGCTCGCTTGCCGGCCTGCTCGGGCTGTCGGCGACCGCGAGCCAAGACAAAGATTCGGACAAAGACTGAGACAGGGACTGACCCGATGTCCGGCCCCAATGCCCATTTGATGGTTCCCGGCCTGCGCCGGAACATGGTGACAATCTGCGCCATGACGGCAACGATCATGCAGGCGCTGGACACCACCATCGCCAACGTCGCCCTGCCCTACATGCAGGGTACGCTGTCGGCTTCGCAGGACCAGATCAACTGGGTGCTGACCTCCTACATCGTCGCCGCCGCGATCATGACGGCACCGGTGGGCTGGATCGCCAACCGCTTCGGCCGCAAGCGCATCTTCATCATCTGCTCGGCCGGCTTCACCATGGCATCGGTGCTGTGCGGGCTTGCGCAGGACATCAACCAGATGGTGCTGTTCCGCCTGCTGCAGGGCGTGTTCGGCGCGGCCCTGGTGCCGTTGTCGCAATCGGTGATGCTCGACTATTACACGCTCCAGGAACGCGCCAAGGCGATGTCGATCTGGGGCATGGGCGTGATGATGGGGCCGATCATGGGTCCCTCGCTCGGCGCCTGGCTGACCGAGACTTATTCCTGGCACTGGGTGTTCTTCGTCAATTTGCCGTTCGGCGCCATCACCGTGATCGGGCTGATCATCTTCATGGACGAGACCCGGAAGGATCTCAGTCTCAAGTTCGACTGGTTCGGCTTCGCGGCGCTGGCGGTCGCGATCGGGTCGCTTCAGCTCGCGCTCGACCGCGGCGAGCAATTGGGCTGGCTCGAATCGGGTGAGATCCTTGCGGAGTTCATCGTCTCGGCCGTCGCCTTCTACTTCTTCATCGCGCATTCCTTCACGACCTCGACACCGTTCATCCGCTTCGGGCTCTTCAAGGACCGCAATTTCGTCACCGGCTGCGTGTTCATGGTCGTGATGGGCCTCGTGCTGTTCTCGACCATGGCGCTGGCCTCCCCCTATATGCAGAACGTGATCGGCTATCCCATCATCACCGCGGGCCTGCTGCTGGCGAGCCGCGGCTTCGGCACCTTCTTCGCCATGATGCTGGTCGGCCGCATGATGCGTTACATCGAAGCCCGCACACTGATCATCACCGGCCTGACGCTGACCGCGGGCTCGCTGTTCCAGATGACCGGCTGGACCGATTTGACCCAGGTGCCGGAGATCGTGACCGTCAGCGTGATCCAGGGCTTCGGCTTCGGCCTCGTCTTCGTGCCGCTTTCGACGGTGGCATTCCTGACCTTGTCGAATGAGCTGCGCACCGACGGCACCGCGATGTTGACCCTGATGCGCAACGTCGCGAGCTCGGTGGGCATTTCCGTCGTCATCGCCCAGCTGACACAAGGCACGCGGCGGACCTACGCGATCCTGTCCGAACACATCAACCCGTTCAACCATGCGCTCCAGATGCCCAGCGTCAGCGGCATGATCAATCTCTCCACCGACGCCGGTCGCGCCATGGCCGATCGCATGGTCAGCGTGCAGGCGCAGATCATCGCCTTCGCGCACGACTACGAGCTGGTGATGTTCTTCATCCTCTGCACCATCCCGCTCGCCCTGCTGATCGGCTCGACCAAGGCCACCCTGCGCAAGCAGGCGGCGGCGCCGGAACATGCGGTGATGGAGTGATGCCTTCGCCGGGACGACACCGATGATGTTGCGCGCCTCTACCCCAAAATCTCCTCGCAGCCCAGATCCTCGACCGCCATCATCACCCGCTCCAGATTATTCCACCAGATCACCGGTGGGATGTTGATGCTCCACTGCCAGACTGGCTTGGTGATGTGCCACAGCACCGACCGCCGATAGTCCTGGTCGAGCGCGCCGCGCGTATAGCCGCTGACACCGTGCGCCATCAGCGTGTCGTGGTAATGATTGAGCAGAAGGCGTTCGAACGCCTGCCGGCGTTCCGGATACCAGTGCAGCGCCATCATGTAGGCGAGGTCGTGAGTCGACACGTTGATGTCCCACAAGTCGAAGTCGAAGATGCGGACAGTGTCGGACACGCCGGCGCGCGGCAGCAGAAAATTCCAGATGTGGGCATCGCCATGGGTGATGGTGAGGTGGCGATGCGAATGGTAGCGCAGTGACATCCTGTCGGACCGATCGATGAAGCGGCGGTAGAGCGTGCGGCGCTCTTCACTGAGACGATCGCCGAGCTGATCAGCAAATCGGTCGTAATGGGATGCGAACGTTTCCACATGCCCCGCCGTATCGTCGGTGCTCGCCCAGACCCCGACGGTCTCGCCGAGACCAGCATGGTCCCACCACGCCGCGTGCCAGCGCGCGAGCGCGGCGACGATGGCCATCGCCTGAGCGCGCGATGGCGGCAGCGGCCATTGGGTCGCTATCTCGTGACTATCAGTGAGATCCTCAAGCAGGAGATGCCAGGCGAGGCTCTCCTCGTCGAAATTCCCGTCAAAGCAGCGCGGCACCAGCAGCTCGGGCGTTCTGGGTGCAAGCTGTGTGTAGTAGGCCACCTCATGGCGACCGGCATTCGCCAGCGGCTTGGCAAACGCGGCATGGGGCGTCTTGAGAATCAGTGACTGCGGCGAGCCGGCGGATTCCCCGACATAGCGCAGGCCGAGTCGGGTGATATGCGACACGACCGTATCGCGCTCATGCAGGACCTTGACCTCGCGCACGGCACCGGCGTCCAGTGCGCCAGCCTTGCGCAGCGCCGCGGTTAGATTTGCCGCGTCCGCCACCGCCGGCAATCGTGTATCTTTCATGCGCGCCCGACCCCCGTCGCGTTGCTCCATTCTGTACAACCGCGCTGCCGGGCGCCAGCGGCATCAGCCGCCCGGCTCAAGCCGCAGCGGTCGAGTCACGCACGGTCCTGACGACAATCGACCGGAGCTGCTCGAGATTGGCCGCCATGCCGGCGATCGCCTGCCTGACCTCCGCGGCGCGCTCGTTCACGGAGGCGGCGTCGCGGCTGACATCACCGATCTTGGCCGAGACCTCCTTCGCCGCGGAAGTCGATTCGGAAATCGACCGCGTGATCTCGCGGGTCGCGGCGTCCTGCTCTTCCATCGCGGCGGCAACCGAGGTGGCGACGCCGTCGATCTCGACGATGTGGCCTCCCATGGTTTCGACGGCGTCGACGGCGGCTTGCGTCGAGGCCTGGATCTCGGCGATCAGCCGCGCGATCTCCTCCGTGGATTTGGCGGTCTGGTCGGAGAGGGATTTCACTTCGGCGGCCACCACCGCGAAGCCACGGCCGGCCTCCCCGGCGCGCGCCGCCTCGATCGTGGCGTTGAGTGCCAGCAGATTGGTCTGGCCGGCGATGCCGCCGATGAGGTCGGAGACCTCGGCGATCTTCTTCACCGATCCAGCCAGCGTCTGGATGGTCGAGCGCGCCTGTTCCCGACCGGCGACCGCCGATTTTGTAACCGTGCTGGTCCGCGCGACCTGGGTTGCGATCTCGCGGATCGAAGCACTGAGTTCTTCAGCTGCGGCCGAGACGGTCTGCGAGCTGCCGAGGGCCTGGGTGGAGGCGGCTGCGACCGCCTGCGATTGTGTCGAGAGCGACCTTGCGATCTCGGACAGACTGGAGGCGGCACGCTCCACGCCTTGCGTCGCCGCGCTTGCGGTGTCGACCGAGCGGCCGGTCTCGCGCTCGACGGTTTCGGCCATCTGATGCAGGGCCTCACGCTTGGCGAGCGTCGCCTCCTGCTCCTTCTGCAACTGCTCCTCGCGCAGGCGGAAATTCTCGACCGCGGACTGCTTGAACACCAAGAGCGCACCCGCCATCGAGCCGACCTCGTCCTGCCGGTGCGCGAAAGGAATGTCGGCGGCGAGATCGCCGGTCGCGAGCTTTTGCATCGCGCTGGTCATGCGCACGATCGGGCGCATCACGCCGAAGGCGACGCCGAGCAGGCCCGCCGCAATGAAGGCGAGGACGGCGGCGGAGACGCCGAGGAGGATGTAGAGCATCGAGCTGTCGCGGTCCGCAGCCAGCTTCTCCATGTCGGCATTCTGCTTGTTGGCGCTCTCGACGATGCTGTCGATGACGGCGCGATGCGCGGTATAGGCCTCCTTGAGCTGCGCGTAGGCCCGCTCGGAGACGGCCGTATCCTTGGCCTTGAGGGCGGGGAGGAGCTGGTCGGACAACAGCTTCCAGAACTTCTGCACCTCGGCGTCGGATTTCGACACCAGGGTCGTCTTCAGGTCGGCCGAGAGGCTGGAGGTGACCCAGAATGCCTTGCGCTCGTCGTAATCCTTGCGGAGCTGGGCCAGGCGTTCGGCATGGGCCGCCAGCTGGTCGGGCTCGCGCATGGCGAGCGTGGCCTCGAGGTAGGCCTCGATCACATATTCCGGCGGCGGCAGGATGTCGGCGATGAGATCGTTTCCGAGCTTGATATCAGAATAGAGCGGACCGCCGACCTTGAGCTCTTTCAAGGCGTAGAGGCTGGTCGAGACCACGGCGGTAAAGCCGATGGCCAGAACGATGCCGAAAGCAATGATTGCGGAAGAAAGCGAAAGACGAATTTTCATGGAAAAATCCAATGGGCCGCGCTGAATCCCACGGACCCTAAAGGATTACGGTAAACACGGGATTGCATCGCGCGGAAATTGCATCGCGCGAACTCCGGAAAAATACGGGAAATGGCGTCAGGTCAACAGTTTCGGGCAGCGAAGCTTGGGCCCGTCCTCCGCTGTCGTCCCGGATCGGCGCTCCGCCTGTCCGGGACGGCGCTGGGGGTCACACGTCGAAAAATACCGTTTCGTTGTCGCCCTGGAGCCGCAGGTCGAGCCGGTACACCGGCTTGCCGGCCTCGCGCACGGCCGTCAGCGTGGCGCGACGGTCGGCAGGCACCACCGCCAGCACGGGATCGGCGGCATTGCCGGCCTCGTCACTGAAATAGATGCGGGTATAGAGATGCCGCAGCATGCCGCGACCAAACACCGCAAGCAGGACATGCGGTGCCTGCGGCTTGCCGTCGGGATCGGGCACCACGCCCGGCTTGATGGTTTCAAAGGAATAATTGCCGTCCTTGTCGGTGCCGCAACGGGCAAAGCCGCGGAAGCTCGCATTCGGCAGCGCGCGCTTGTCCTGCGGATCCGCGAAGCGCCCCTGCGCGTCGGCCTGCCAGATCTCCAGCATGGCATCGGGCACAACGACTCCGTCGCCGTCGAACACGCGGCCCTCGATCCGGACGCGATCGCCGGTGACGTCGGGCGTCAGCGTCGAGTTGGTGAACGCATCATTCCAGGCATACTCGCCGGTCGGCGTCAGGCCGTATTTGAAGAACGGGCCGACGGTCTGCGACGGCGTGATCCCATTGTCCTGCACTTAATGGTTCTCCATAGGGGTGGCGTTCTTGCCGCGCAGCACGATGTCAAAGCGGTAACACAGCGCCCATTCGGGCTGGGTGTTCTCGAGATCAAATGACGACACCATCCGCGCCCGCGCCTTCTCGTCCGGCACCGAATTGAAGATCGGATCGAACGGGAACAGCGGATCGGCCGGGAAGTACATCTGCGTCACGAGACGCGTGACGAAGGAATGGCCGAACACAGAGAGATGGATGTGTGCGGGACGCCAGGCGTTATGATGGTTGCCCCAGGGATAGGCGCCAGGCTTGATGGTGACAAAGCGGTAGTAACCGGAGACGTCGCTCACGGTGCGGCCGGCGCCCGTAAAGTTCGGATCGAGCGGAGCCGGATGCTGGTCGCGGACGTGAACGTAACGGCCGCAGGAATTGGCCTGCCAGATCTCGACCAGCGAGTTCGGCACGCCGCGGCCGTCCTCGTCGCGCACATGGCCGTGCACAATAATGCGTTCCCCGAGCGGCTCGCCGGTGTGTTGGGTGGTGAGATCATTGTCGCCCTCGCGAACGGTCTCGTGGCCGTAGACCGGGCCGGTCAGCTCCGACAGCGTATGGCGCATCGGGATCAAGGGTTTGTTCGGCGCACGCTTGACCGAGCTTTTGTACTCGGGCGACAGCGGCAGCGGATGCGCCGTGTTGCTGTCGACGGGATAGATGAATGTCATTGGCGAACTCCTCCCCGGCCCTTTTCCGACCGGTCAACGCTTCCGCCAATCATTATAGGATATAACTAATTGGGGGAAGCGGCTTTGAGCCCTATTTGATCGGCGGACGCGGCAGGACGGCCTCGCCGGCTTCGAGCCGATAGACATGGTCCAGCGAATACCAGGGCGTCGCGACGTCGCGCTCGGTCGGATGTGGCGTGTCATGGCGCAGGAACTTGCCCATCAGCGCTTTGGTCACGCCGAACTGCACGTCACTATCGATATGCGGGTCGGCGGGGTCGTAGACCTGCGAGATCAGCACCTTGAATCCGGGCTTGAAGACCAACGCGTGCAGGTGCGCGGGACGATAGGGATGCCGCTTCTGCGCCTCCAGGAGGCGGCCGACCACGCCGTCGGTCGGAATGGGATAGCCGACCATCATCACGGAGCGGAACGAGAAGGCTCCGTCCTGGTCGGTCGTAAACTTGCCGCGCAGGTTCATGTCGGCCTGCTCGGGGTCCTGGTTTTCATAGAGACCAACCGGCGACGCGTGCCAGACGTCGACCTCGGCGCCGGCGACGGGACGGCCGTCCTTGTCCACGACGCGGCCGTTGACGAACAGCGGCGCGCCTGGGGTCTCGGAGCGGACGATCGATCCGCCATTTTCCACCCGCGGCGAGTTCAGCCGCCAGAATGGTCCGAGCAGCGACTGGTCGGTCTCCGTGTTGCCCTCATCGCCATTATTCAGCAGGCACACCAGCGGCGAGACGCCGAGCGAGCCTGCCATCAGCACGACCTCATTATGCGTGTCGGTCGAGAGCTTGCCGAGTTCGGCGATAACAGCCGTGGCGTCGCGGAATTCCTTCTCGGTCAGGCGAACGTCGCGAACAAAACCGTGCAGATGCTTGACCAGGGAGACCATGATCTGGCGTAGCCGTGGATCGGATGTCTGCTCCATCACCGCCAAGGCCGCGGCCGTGACGTCCTGCTCGCGCGCGATGATCATGGGATGCTCCCTCACCTTGCGTCATGGCCGGGCTTGTCCCGGCCATCCACGACCTTCTTCTCGCGGCACCAAGAACGTGGATGCCCGGGCCTTCGCCTCGCCGAAGAGGCTTCGGCCTCGCAGGCGGGACAAGCCCGGGCATGACGAGTCTGGGGCACCCGGCTCCGGGATGACGGCACGCTGCGCGTCCCGTCAGTTCAGCTTCTCGATGGCGACCGCAACGCCCTGGCCAACGCCGACGCACATGGTGGCGAGCGCGAGTTTGCCGCCGCGCTTCTCCATGCCGTGCACCGCGGTGAGCGCGAGGCGCGCGCCACTCATGCCGAGGGGATGACCGAGCGCAATCGCGCCGCCATGCGGATTGACGAAATCGGCATCGTCGGCAACGCCGAGCTGGCGCATGCAGGCGATACCCTGCGAGGCAAAGGCTTCGTTGAGCTCGATCAGGTCGAAATCGCCGATTTTCTTGCCGAGACGTTCCATCAGCTTGCGGGTGGCCGGCACCGGGCCGATGCCCATGATGCGCGGCGGCACGCCGGCGGAGGCGAGGCCGAGGATGCGCGCGCGCGGCGTCAGGCCGTGCTTCTTCACCGCAGCCTCGGACGCCAGGATCATCGCGGCGGCGCCGTCATTGACGCCGGAGGCGTTGCCCGCGGTCACCGTGCCGGGATTGCGCACGATCGGCCTGAGCTTCGTCAGGGCTTCCAGCGTGGTCTCGGGACGCGGATGCTCGTCCTTGTCGACGGTGACAGGGCCGGCCTTGCCGCCGGGAATGGTGATCGGGGTGATTTCTTCGGCGAAATAGCCGGCCGCAATCGCGGCGCCCGCGCGCTGCTGCGAGCGGATCGCGAAGGCGTCCTGATCCGCGCGCGAGACCTGGAATTCCTCGGCGACGTTCTCGCCGGTCTCGGGCATCGCGTCGACGCCATACTGCGCCTTCAGCAGCGGATTGATGAAGCGCCAGCCGATCGTGGTGTCGAAGATCTCAGCCGAGCGCGAGAACGCTTCCTGCGCCTTGCCCATCACGAAGGGCGCGCGCGTCATGGATTCGACGCCGCCGGCAATCGCAAGCTCGATCTCGCCGGAACGGATAGCGCGGCCGGCCGCACCGACCGCATCGAGACCGGAGGCACAGAGCCGGTTCAGGGTCTGGCCTGGAACGGAATCCGGCAGGCCCGCAAGCAGGAGCGCCATGCGTGCCACGTTGCGGTTGTCCTCGCCGGCCTGGTTGGCACAGCCGAAGAAGACCTCGTCAACCTGTGCCCAATCGAGATTGGGGTGCTTGGCCATCAGCGCCTTGATCGGGGCCGCCGCCAGGTCGTCGGCACGCACCTTGGCGAGCGACCCGCCAAAACGGCCGATCGGGGTCCGCACGGCATCGCAGATAAAGACGTCACGCATGGTTGTTCTCCCTGAATGCCGCGATCCGGCCTAAATTCTTCAATGTCGACGGAGTTTTAGGAGGGCGCCCGCGGCAGGTCAATTGACCGATACGCGCGTGTTCCGACGGGTGTGCACGCGAGTTGCGCATGCCGCGGTGCGGACAACGTGGAAAACCTCCCCTCTCCGCCCAAAGCGATAGGAGCGCGGGGCGAAATTTTGTAGGTTGCGCCGCCCATGACAATGCAACAACCGATCCCTGCACCGCCTCCCGACGATACGCCCGCGCCGCAGGCGGAAGCTGCCGCGCGCGTCACGCCGATGATGGAACAGTACCTTGAAATCAAGGCGGCACATCAGGGCCTTCTGCTGTTCTACCGGATGGGCGACTTTTACGAGCTGTTCTTTGAGGACGCCGAGATCGCCTCCAGGACACTCGGCATCGTCCTGACCAAGCGCGGCAAGCATCAAGGCGCCGATATCCCGATGTGCGGCGTGCCAGTCGAGCGCTCCGAGGACTATTTGCACCGGCTGATCACCGCCGGGCACCGGGTCGCGGTGTGCGAGCAGACCGAGGATCCCGCGGCGGCGAAAGCACGCGGCAACAAGAGCGTCGTGCGCCGCGGCGTGGTGCGCCTGGTCACGCCGGGCACGCTGACCGAGGACACGCTGCTCGATGCGCGCGCCAACAATTACCTGCTGGCGCTCGCGCGCGCGCGCTCATCGGCGGGCGGTGACCGCTTTGGCCTCGCCTGGATCGACATCTCGACCGCCGAATTCACGGTGACGGAATGTTCGGGCGGCGAACTCGCCGCCACGCTGGCACGGATCAATCCGAACGAGGTGATCGTCACCGACGCGCTCTATAACGACAGCGAGCTCGGACAGACCCTGCGCGAGCTGCCGGCGGTGACGCCGCTGACCCGCGACGTCTTCGACGGCGCCACTGCCGAGAAGCGGCTGTGCGACTATTTTGCCGTCGCGACCATGGACGGACTGTCCCAGCTCACGCGGCTGGAAGCCACTGCCGCCGCCGCCGCCGTCACCTATGTTGACCGCACCCAGGTCGGCAAACATCCGCCGCTGTCGCCGCCCGCGCGCGAAGCCTCGGGCGCGACCATGGCGATCGATCCCGCCACCCGCGCCAATCTCGAACTGACGCGGACACTCGCCGGCGAACGCCGCGGCTCGCTGCTCGACGCGATCGACTGCACGGTGACCTCGGCCGGCTCGCGCCTGCTGGCGCAGCGGCTTGCCGCGCCGCTGACCGATGCGGCGGCGATTGCGCGGCGGCTCGATGCCGTCGGCAGCTTCGTTGCCGACTCGGCCGCGCGCGAGGACATCCGCAGCATCCTGCGCGGCGCCCCGGACATGTCGCGGGCGCTGGCCCGTATATCCGTCGGCCGCGGCGGTCCGCGTGACCTCGCCGGCCTGCGCGATGGCATCATCGCCGCCGACCAGGTGCTGACGCGGCTTGACGAACTCGACCAGCCGCCGCAGGAGATCGCCGTCGTGATGGCGGCGCTGCAAAAGCCATCGCGCGAGCTCGCGGCGGAATTCGCCAGGGCGCTCGACGATCAACTGCCGCTGATCAAGCGCGACGGCGGGTTCGTTCGCCAGGGCTATGAGCCTGCGCTGGACGAAACGCGAAATCTGCGCGACGCCTCGCGCCTGGTGGTGGCCTCGATGCAGGCGCGCTACGCCGACAACACGGGTGTGAAGGGGCTCAAGATCCGGCACAACAACGTGCTCGGCTATTTCGTCGAGGTCACCGCGCAGCACGGCGACAAGCTGATGTCGGCGCCGCTAAACGCAACCTTCATCCACCGCCAGACGCTGGCCGGCCAGGTCCGCTTCACCACCTCCGAGCTCGGGGAGATCGAAGCCAAGATCGCCAATGCCGGCGACCGCGCACTCGGGCTCGAGCTCGAGATTTTCGAGCGGCTCTGCGCCAAGGCTTTGGCCATCAGCGAGGAACTGCGCGCCGCCGCTCACGCCTTTGCGCTGCTCGACGTCGCGACGTCGCTTGCCAAGCTGGCGATCGACCAGAACTATGTGCGGCCCGAGGTGGACTCGTCTCTCGGCTTTGCGATCGAGGCGGGCCGCCATCCCGTGGTCGAGCAGGCCTTGAAGCGCAATGGCCAGCCGTTCATCGCCAATGCCTGCGATCTCTCGCCGGGCCCTGCGCAAAAATCCGGCCAGCTCTGGTTGCTGACCGGTCCGAACATGGCGGGTAAGTCGACCTTCCTGCGCCAGAACGCGCTGATTGCGTTGCTCGCCCAGATCGGAAGTTTCGTGCCGGCGACACGCGCGCGGATCGGCATCATCGACCGCCTGTTCTCGCGTGTCGGCGCCGCCGACGATCTCGCCCGCGGCCGTTCCACCTTCATGGTCGAGATGGTCGAGACCGCTGCCATCCTCAACCAGGCCGGCGAGCGCGCGCTCGTGATCCTTGATGAAATCGGCCGCGGCACCGCGACCTTCGACGGCCTCTCGATCGCCTGGGCCGCAATCGAGCACCTGCACGAGAGCAACCGCTGCCGCACGCTGTTCGCGACGCATTACCACGAGCTGACGGCGCTCTCCGCCAAGCTGCCGCGGATGTTCAACGCGACCGTGCGGGTGAAGGAATGGCAGGGCAATGTCGTGTTCCTGCACGAGGTGTTGCCGGGTTCGGCCGATCGCTCTTACGGAATCCAGGTCGCCAAGCTCGCGGGCCTGCCGCCGGCCGTGATCACGCGCGCCAAATCGGTACTGGCGAAGCTGGAAGCCCAGGACCGCGGCCAGACCGCGCGCGCGCTTGCTGACGATCTGCCGCTGTTCGCAGTGCCCTCGCGCGCCGCCGCAGAAGTCACACCGCCGAGCGAGGCCGAACTGCTGATGGACGCGGTGAAGGCGCTGCATCCGGACGAGATGTCGCCACGCGAAGCGCTCGATGCGCTGTATGCGTTGAAGGCCAAGCTGCCGAAGCAGTGACGGTGCCGCAGGGTGGGTGAGCCGAAGGCGTAACCCACCACCTTTGTCAGCGCGCGAGAAGTGGTGGGTTACGCTTCGCTAACCCACCCTATGCTTCTGAACGCTACGCCCTCGCCGCGATCGCCGCCACTTCCGCTGCGGCGCGCTGCATGCTGGTCGACATCTCGTTGGTCACCGTGCTCTGCTCTTCGATTGCCGCGGCCGTCGACGTCACATATTCGCTGACGTTGCTGATGGCCGTCTTGATCGAAGCCAGGGCGGTGACGACGTCTCCAGAGATGCCGTTGAGGCTACCGATCTCAGCGCCGATCTTGTCAGTGGCCTGCTTGGCTTGGTTGGCGAGGCTCTTGACCTCCGAGGCCACCACCGCAAAACCCCGACCGGCTTCACCGGCGCGGGCGGATTCGATGGTGGCGTTGAGTGCCAGGAGGTTGATCTGCCCGGTGATGTTGTTGATGAGCTCGACGATCCCGCTCATCGCCAGCGCCGCTTCAGTGAGGCGCTGGGCCTGGGCATCAGCGGACGCGACCTGCTCCACCGCGCTCATCGCCGTCTCGCGCGATTTGGTCATGGCCTCGGAAATCTCCCGCACCGAGGCGTTCAGCTCTTCCGATCCGGCGGCGACCGATTCCATCATGCCGCGGACGCGCTCGTTGCCCATGCGGACCAGCACCTGTTTCGTGACGTCGGTCGCATATTTCACGACCTTGAACGGCTTGCCGTTGAGATCCATGATCGGATTGTAGGAGGCCTGGATATAGACCTCCCTGCCGCCCTTGCCGATGCGCTTGTATTCGGCCGCCTGATACTGGCCGCGGTTGAGCGCCGCCCAGAACTCGCGATAGCCATTGCCATCGCGCTCCGAGGGCTCGACAAACATGCTGTGGTGCTTGCCCTTGATCTCAGCCAGCGAATAGCCGAGGGCGCCGAGGAAATTGGCGTTGGCGGTGATGATCGTGCCGTCCATGTTGAACTCGATCACCGCCTGCGCCTTCTCGATCGCCGTGATCTGGCCCGCAAGGACGGCATTCTTCAGCTTCTCCGCCGTGACGTCGGTCGCGAACTTGGCGACGCCGAAGGGCTTGCCGTTCTCATCGAGTAGCGGATTGTAGGAGGCGAGAATCCAGACCTCGCGGCCGCCCTTGCCGATGCGCTTGAACTCGCCAGCCTGGTATTCGCCGCGGTTGAGCTTGGCCCAGAACTCGCGATAGGCCGCGCCGTCGCGCTCGGCCTGGGGCATGAAGAGGCTGTGATGCTTGCCCTGGATCTCGGTCAGCGAATAGCCAAGCGCGTTGCAGAAATTCTCGTTGGCCGTGACGATGGTGCCGTCGAGCTTGAACTCGATCACGGCCTGGGCGCGGCCGATAGCGGCGATCTTCGAAGACTCCGTCATGCTCCGGATCTTCTTCTCGGTGATTTCGGTCGCAATCTTGGCGACCATCACCGTCTTGCCGTTGCCGTCGAGCACCGGATTGTAGGATGCTTCGATCCAGATCTCACGGCCGCCCTTCGCGATCCGCTTGAACTCGCTTGCCTGATACTCGCCGCGGTTCAATGCAGCCCAGAACGCCTTGTACTCGGCGCCGTCGCGCTGGTCGGCCGGCATGAACATGGCGTGCTTCTTTCCCTTGATTTCGTCGAGGGAATAGCCGAGGGCGTTCAAGAAATTCTGGTTGGCGCTCAGAATCGTGCCGTCCATGGCAAACTCGATCATGGCCTGCGAGCGGCCGATGGCGGCGAGCTTAGCATCCGCGTCGTTGCGGGACTTGCGGCCAAACATCATTGAATCTCCAAAATCATTAAATTGCGAGACGGGATCAGGTGACGTGACGGCGCGGCACACGCGCTGAATTCCAATCGAATTCCGCCGGTAAAACTCGCGTTGCGAAGACCAAGGCGGATACGCAAGATGATTCAGTACCCATAAGATTCGAATAAAGTGCTAACGAATTCTGGGAAAAGCGATCGCCGACAGAGCAGCCTAAAGCTGCACGACGGTAGGCCTTACACGCTGCTCGGTCGGCGCTGTCACTTGAATGCTTGGTCCTTCAGGAGTTTGAAGGAAAGCGTCTCGCGATCGGTCATGGCGAGTTTTGCTACGGAAGTATCCGGCGACGCCGCGCCGCATGTCCGTAGTGTCACGGCGCTTGCCGCGCCTTGTGCTGCGTACGCCGCCCGATCCCCCACAGCGTCAGATTCCAAACAATGCAGGTGGCGAGTGCAAGCCCAAGACCGACGGCGGAGCCGAACCACGCCACCGCCACGTGCAACACCGCGATCGCCATTCCGAATCCGAGCAGCCCCCAGGCCGAATTGGCCAGCACCGCGGCGGTCGGCGGACCGCCGATTCGCGGATGCAGGATCACCATGATGCTGGAAAACACCACCGGATACAGCGCGATGATGCCGCTGATCCGGGGACCGACCCAGCCCGAGGTCGAGACGACGATTGCGACGAGGGTCGCGACCAGCGCGGCCCGCATCGGCACGTCATACCAGCGCCGCGTCACCAGCGGCATCTTTACATGGCGATAGCCCGCGAGCAGCGGAATACAGATGCCGAACGCGATCAGATTGGCGGCGAGCCCGGCGGTGAGCGGCCAGTCGAACTGCTTGATGATCGAGGCGAACACGATCCAGACCGCGACCGCGCTTCCGCAACTCACCAGAAGGCTGCGCCGCTGCGCCAGCACCACATAGGTGAGACACATGAAGATCGTCGCGGCATTGACCGGCAAGCTCGACAGCGCGCCCTGCGCGATGAAGGCGGCATCGTGGTCGAGCGCGAGGAAGACGTAGGATGGTCCGGCCGAAACCGGCAAGGTCGCGACCAGCGCGCCGATCACCGGCCCTGAACGCTCGGTGATGATCGACGCCGTCACGACGAACGCCGCCGCGACCATCATGCGCAGAACGAGGATGAGGATGAGGTGGAGCTCGGGGGACATTTTTTTCTTTTGTCGTCCCGCGCTTCGCCGAGACGACACGAATTGTTGGGCGAGCGGCCTTCGCTCGCTACATCCGCTGCATCGACACCGAGACCTTCGGGCCGTTCTTGATGGTCTGATAGACCACGCAGTAGCGCTCGGTGAGCTTGAGCAGCAGGTCGAGCTTGTCTTGCGGCGCATCAGTATCGACGTCGAAGCGCAGACGTATCTCGGCGAAGCCGACCGGCGTCTCCTTGTCGACGCCGAGCGTGCCGCGGAAATCGAGATCGCCCTCGGCGTAGACGTTGCCGGTCTTCAAGGGTACCTCGATCGCGGTCGCGACCGATTTCAGCGTGACGCCGGCGCAGGCGACCAGCGCCTCGAGTAGCATGTCGCCCGAGCAGAGCTCGAGGCCGGAGCCGCCGGTTGCGGGATGCAGGCCGGCCATTGCGATGGCGCGGCCGGTCTCGACCTTGCAGGCGATGCCCTCGCTGTCGGTCGAGCCCTTGGCCCTCAACGTGATCATCGCGGTCTTGGGGTCGGTCTTGTAGCGCTCCTTGATCGGGGCCTGCATCTGGCGCAGTGCTGCGGCGTCCATTTTGTCTCTCCCGGGAAAATCGTCTCTACGAAGTACCGGCTTGCGATGTACCGGCTCGGAGCGAAATTGTCACCACCACATGGCCTGACCGGGACCCTGGGTTGCGTCACGGTCGGGCACGTTGCGGTCGAGCGAACGGTCGAGTGACGTCAGCACACTTCGCTTGAAATTCTCGAACAGCGGCGAATTGCGGTCGCGTGGCCTGCCCAGGTTGATCTCGATCTGGTCGAACAGCCGGCCCGGCCGCGGCCGCATCACCAGCACGCGGTCAGCCAGCACCACGGCCTCGTCGACGTCATGGGTGACGAGGATGAGCGTCGGCCGCGTGTCGGCCCAGAGATCGAGCAGATGATCCTGGAGGTCCCTGCGGGTGAAGGCATCGAGCGCCGAGAACGGTTCGTCGAGCAAGAGCACCTCGGGCTGCGGCACCAGTGCGCGGGCAATCGCGACGCGCTGTGCCTGCCCGCCCGAGAGCTCGCGCGGCCAGGCCTCCGCTTTCTCGGCGAGCCCGACACGCTCGAGCGCACGCGCCACCTTTTCACGCCGCTCGGTGGCGGGCCCATCGGCAAGACCAAAGCCGATATTGTCGGCGACGCTGAGCCAGGGCAGCAGCCGCGGCTCCTGGAAGATGATGCCGATCTTGGCATGCGGCGAGGCGATCGCCTCGTTGTCGAGCGTCACCGTGCCCGAGCTTGCGCGGTCGAGGCCCGCGATGGCGCGCAGCAGCGTGGACTTGCCGCAGCCCGAGCCGCCAATGATGGCGACGATCTCGCCTTGCCTGATCTCGGCGGAGAAGCGCGCCAGCGCCTGCACGCCGTTGGGATAGGTCTTGCTGACCCGGTCGAGCGCCAGCATCGCCTTATGCTCCCGTTGTACGCCCAAAGGCGTCCTGCCAGCGCAGGAAGGGCGCAGCCGCGATCTCGATCAACCAATCCGTGAGCTTGCCGAGGATCGCGAAGATCACGATGGCGGCGAGGATCTGCGCGGGCTTGCCGAGCTGCTGGCCGTCGAGCAGGAGATAGCCGAGGCCTTCGGACGCGCCGATCAGCTCGGCCGCCACCACGAACATCCAGCCCAGACCAAGACCGACGCGCAAGGACACGACATAGGCCGGCAGCACCGCGGGCAGCAGGATACGGCGGATCATGGCAGGCCCGGAGAGACGGAATGTGCGACCGACCTCGACGATCTTGCGATCGACGATGAGGATCGCGCCCATCACGCCGAGATAGACCGGAAAGAACACGCCGACTGCGATCAGCGCGATCTTCGAGGTCTCGAAGATGCCGAGCCAGAGGATGAACAGCGGCACCCAGGCCAGCGACGGGATCGCGCGCAGCGCCTGCACGGTCGGGTCGAGCAGCCGCCGCGCCAGCGACCAATAGCCGGATATGGCGCCGAGCAAGGTCCCCGCGACCACGCCGAACGCAAAGCCAAGGCCGACACGCCACAGCGTTGCGGCGATGTGACGGATCAACTCGCCAGAGCGGGCAAGATCAACAATGGTGGCGAACACGCGCGAGGGCGGCGGCACCAGCCGGCCGTTGGACCAGCCGCGCCAGACCAGGAGTTCCCAGCCAAGCGCGAGGGTCAGCGGCAGCAACACACCCAGCAATGGACGCGCATAACGCGACAACCACGAAGGCGTGGCGGCGCTTTCGGCCGGTTCCGTAGTCTGTTGCAGGACTGGCGCGTCAGAGATCATGGCCGGTAGGAAGCGCGTCCTGTGCGAGATTGCAAGGGCGCGCGGCATTCTCGGCGTCGTCCCGGACAAGCGCAGCGAAGCGGAGCGCAGATCCGGGACCCCTAACCACGGGAAGGCGTGGCTACGGTGACTCGGAGTTGCCCCTTTGGCGCCAAACCACTTCCTGTGGTTATGGGTCCCGGGCTCGCTTCGCGCCCCGGGACGACGACCGAGTTTGCCGCCCGCCTGCCTTTAATTCGTCGGCAGCGGGACCTGATCGTCGATCAACGCATCCAGCGTCGCCTTCACATCGACCTTGGCGTCGACGACGCCGGCCTGTTGCAGGGCGAGGCCCGCGGCGAGGATCGATTCGCGCTGGGGCGCGCCGATGCGGCTGTGCGTCAGCTCGGTGCGCTCCTTGAGTTGCTTGTCGACGACAGGCTCCGGCAGCTTGGTCACGGCGATGAAGGTCTTCTTGAGCTCGTCGTAATTCGCGAGCGAATATTTGCGCGCCTCTTCGTACACCGCGAGCACGCGGCGGGCGGCGTCCGGATAGTCTTTCAAAAACTGCTCGCGCACATTGAGGATGCCCCAAGTGTTGGCGTCGGCCTTGCGATAGAACAGTTTCGCGCCGTCCTCGACCTCGGCCTGCGCCATCATCGGATCGAGCCCGGCCCACGCATCGACGTCGCCGCGGATCAGCGCGGTCTTGCCGTCGGCGTGCTGGAGCAGCACCGGCGTGATGTCCTTTTCGGTGAGACCTGCGCCAAGCAATGCGCGCACCAGGAAGATGTGCGGATCGGTGCCGCGCGTCACCGCGACCCGCTTGCCCTTGAGATCGGCGACATTAGCAATCTTGGAATCCTTTGATGTCACCAACGCCGTCCATTCGGGACGCGAATAGACGTAGATCGACTTGATCGGGTTGCCGTTGATACGCGCGACCAGCGCCGCCGAGCCCGCGGTCGAGCCGAAGTCGATCGAGCCCGCATTGAGGAATTCGAGCGCCTTGTTGGAGCCGGCCGACTGCACCCAGGTGACGGTGATGCCGTCCTTGGCGAACTCCTTTTCCAGGAGCCCCTTCTGCTTCAGGACCATCGACACCGGATTATAGGTCGCCCAGTCGATACGGATTTCCTTGAGCGGATCCGCCGCCCGCGCCGCGGGGGACATGGCAAGAGCGACCGCTCCCGCCAACAGTATGCGTCGTGTAATCCTGGTCATGCCCGACCTCCTCAAAACTTCATTGTTTTTCAATGAGTTAGATCTAGAAATCAACGAGAAAATCCATCCCTCGAAAGCGCGCCGGCTGAGAACAGCTTTGCCCAAAGCCGCACCTTTCCAGCATGGAACGACTATTGCGAGAGAATGGCGGGTGACAGCGCCGGCCGCCTCTTATATCCGGTGAGACATGGACAGCGTCGCGACTGAACACAAGGCCGAGGTGGACGATCGCTTCGACACCGCGCGGATCACCGCCGCGGTCGATGCGCTTGCCGAGAAGCACCAGGGACGCGAGGACGCGTTCCGCACGGCCATGGCGCAACTGCTCAAGGCCGAGCTGATTGCCTCGCGCGCTGCGGCACAGACGATCCTGCTGAAGGACCGTCACGGCCGGCGCTGCGCCGAGCGACTGTGCCACGTGCAGGACGAGATCATCCGCATCCTGTATTCGGCCGCGACCCGCCATCTCTACCGCTCGCCGATTCCGAGCGGTGCCGAGCGCATGGCAGTGGTGGCGACCGGCGGCTATGGCCGCGGCCTGATGGCCCCCGAGTCCGACATCGATCTGCTCTTCATCCTGCCCTACAAGCAGACCGCCTGGGGCGAGCAGGTCGCCGAGGCCATTCTCTATTGCCTCTGGGACATGGGGCTGAAGGTCGGTCACGCCACGCGCTCGGTCGACGAGTCGATCCGGCAGGCGCGCGGCGACATGACCATCCGCACCGCGATCCTGGAGACGCGCTTCCTTACCGGAGACCGGCCGCTCTATGACGAGCTGGTTGCCCGCTTCGACAAAGAGGTCGTGCAAGGCACCGCGTCCGAGTTCGTCACCGCGAAACTCGCCGAGCGTGAGGAGCGGCATCGCCGCGGCGGCCAATCGCGTTATCTGGTCGAACCCAACGTCAAGGACGGCAAGGGTGCGCTCCGCGACCTGCACACGCTGTTCTGGATCGCGAAGTACGTCTACCGCGTGAGCGACACCGACGAACTGGTCGACCGCGGCGTGTTCGACGCGCAGGAATACCGCACCTTCCGCCGCTGCGCCGACTTCCTCTGGTCGGTGCGCTGCAATCTTCACTTTTACTCCGGTCGCCCTGAAGAGCGCCTCTCCTTCGACCTCCAGCGCGAGATCGCCGTCCGGCTCGGCTACACCTCGCATCCCGGCATGCAGGACGTCGAACGCTTCATGAAGCACTACTTCCTGGTCGCCAAGGAAGTCGGCAACCTCACCGCCATCCTCTGCGCCAAGCTCGAGGACCAGCAGGCCAAGCCCGCGCCGGTGCTGAGCCGGATGATGGCGCGGCTGCGCCCCACCGCGGTGAAGCGGCGAGTGCCCGACAGCGACGACTTCATCGTCGACAACAACCGCATCAACGTCGCCGCGCCCGACGTGTTCAAGCATGATCCGGTCAATTTGATCCGCATCTTCCGTCTGGCGCAGAAGAACAATCTCGCCTTCCACCCGGACGCGATGCGCGACGTGACGCGTTCGCTCGGCCTGATCAACGCGCAGATGCGCGAGAATCCCGAAGCCAACCGGCTGTTGATGGAGATCCTGACATCCGACAACGCGGAAATCGTGCTGCGGCGGATGAACGAGACCGGCGTGCTCGGCCATTTCATCCGTGCCTTCGGCAAGATCGTCTCGATGATGCAGTTCAACATGTATCATCACTACACCGTCGACGAGCATTTGATCCGCTGCGTCGGGTTCCTCCAGGACATCGAACGCGGCGGCATCGAGGAATTCGCGGTGGCGAGCGACCTGATGCGCAAGATCCGGCCGGAGCATCGCTCCGTGATCTACATTGCGACGCTGCTGCACGACGTCGCCAAGGGCCGGCCCGAGGATCACTCGATCGCCGGCGCCAAGGTGGCGCGACGGCTCTGCCCGCGGCTCGGCTTCAGTCCGGCCGACACCGAGCTCGTGGCCTGGCTGATCGAGGAGCATCTGACGATGTCCACGGTCGCACAGTCGCGCGATCTCTCCGACCGCAAGACCATCGAGAATTTCGCCGCCGTGGTGCAGTCGGTCGAGCAGATGAAGCTCTTGACGATCCTGACCACCGCCGACATCCGCGGCGTCGGCCCAGGCGTGTGGAACGGCTGGAAGGCGCAGCTCTTGCGCTCGCTGTACTACGAGACCGAACCGGTGCTGACGGGTGGCTTCTCGGAGGTAGACCGCGGCAAGCGGCTCACGGCCGCGTATGCCGAATTCCGTAACGCCTTCGCGGAATGGCCGGCGGAAGAGCTCGACGCCTATATCGCCCGGCACTATCCGGCCTATTGGCTCAAGGTCGAGCTGCCGCGCAAGATCCGCCACGCGCGCTTCGTCCGTGCCAGCGAGCAGGCGGGCCACAAGCTCGCGATCAATGTCGGCTTCGACGAGGTGCGTGGCGTCACCGAGCTGACCATCTTCGCCGCCGACCATCCCTGGCTGCTGTCGATCATCGCAGGCGCCTGTGCCTCGGCCGGTGCCAACATCGTCGATGCCCAGATCTACACCACGACCGACGGTCGCGCGCTCGACACCATCTCGATTTCCAGGGAATACGACCGCGACGAGGACGAGGGACGGCGCGCCACACGCATCGGCGAGATGATCGAGGACGTGCTGGAAGGCAAGCTGCGTCTGCCCGAAGTGGTGGCCCGGCGCACCGTGCGCGGCAAGGCGCGGCCGTTCGTGATCGAGCCGGAAGTGACCATCAACAACCAATGGTCCGACCGCTACACAGTGATCGAAATGTCCGGCCTCGACCGCCCCGGGCTGCTCTACGAGCTGACCACCGCGATCTCGAAGCTCAACCTCAACATCGCCTCGGCCCATGTCGCGACCTTCGGCGAGCGCGCGCGCGACGTGTTCTACGTCACCGATCTCCTGGGCGCACAGATCAGCGCGCCGACACGTCAGGCCGCGATCAAGAGCGCGCTGACCCACGTGATGGCCGGCGACAAGGCGGTTCAGCCAGCGGCCTGACTTCTCTCGTCATTCCCCGCTGAATCATCGCGCCGACTTTTGTTCGGAGAATCGCAGCGCGTTCACCAGCGCAGACAGCGTCGCCGGTTGATGCCGACGACTGGGATAATACATGAAGAAGCCCGGAATTGGCGGAGTCCAATCCTCCAGCACCCGGACAAGGCGGCGCTTCGCAACATATTCGGCGACCTGCTCTTCATAAGCGAGTCCCACACCAACCCCGGCGAGCGCCGCCTGGATCACCAGGTGGGTATCGTCAATGATGAGTGGGCCGTTCACGTTGATCGTGACCGACTTTCGTCCCTGCTGAAACTCCCACCGATATGGTCCACCCGCAAGACGCAGCGTAATGCACCGATGATCGTTCAGATCCTTTGGTTTCTTGGGGATGCTTCGTGAAGCGAAATAGCTTGGCGAGCCCACTACCGCCAATCGCAGTTCGGGCGTGAGGCGAACCGCGATCATATCCTTTTGAATGTACTCGCCAAGCTGGATACCGGCATCGAACTCGCCTGCAACAAGGTCCACGGGGCCAGTGACGGTAACAACGTCCAGAACGATGTCCGGGCAGGACTCAGCGAAAGCTCTCAACCGCGGCAACAACACCATCACGGCAGCTGATCGTGACATTACGATTCGGAGACGACCTTCGGGTCGCTGCCGAACACTTCGGGCCTTGTCGAGGGCGTGACGAATTTGCTCAAGCGCCGGAGACAAGTCTTCCAAAAGAGCTGCCCCCGCAGCGGTTGGCGCAACGCTCTTGGTTGTTCGAGCGAGCAGCTGCAGCTCAAGCCGTTGCTCAAGCCTCCGGATTGTGTGACTCAAGGCAGACTGAGACACACCCAGCTTTATCGCAGCGCGCGTAAAGCTTCGTTCACTGGCCACGATTGCGAACGTCGCGAGCTCGTTCAATTCGTTTGTCATCGTCTATGAATATCGATCATAAGCCCATGCCGTGCAAGTCGGCTGGCTTCATAAACAACTATGCCGTAGGCTCCCACCCGCAATTCGACGACCTACGGTGCTTTTCTGCACGGGGCGCCAGGCTGACGCTCGGCACGGCTGGCCGGGCCGGGCCGCATGAATGCCCGGTGTAACGGCTTTGAGGATGACAATGAATACGGACGTTCCCGCCTTGCACTCCCTTGCGCAAACCTATTTCGATGCTGCCTATGAAATGGATGCCGAGAAATTTGCATCCATATTTCACCCCTTGAGTTCCGTGACGAAGGTCGCCGAGGACGGCAACGTGGGCGTGACGCCGATTGCGACCTGGCTGGCAGCGGTCCGCGACATGAAAGCTCCAAAGCAACAGGGCTTCGAGCGAGACGATCAGATCCTGTCGACGGATGTTGAAGGAGAGCTCGCGCTTTTGAAGGTGAAATTGCGCATCCCGCCGCGTTACTTCACAGACCTGTTGTCGTGCTTGAAGGTGAACGGGACTTGGAAGATCGTGCAGAAAGTAATGACGTCGAACGTCTGATGGATTCGGTCACGGCGGGGGAGAGCGGCCGAAGGCTCGCTCGACGGCCCATCGCCGGCCGCCGCCAATCGCTCAACCGTTGTCAAACAGGCGCTTAGACCGCCACGCCTTCATGCCGCAGCAGCCAGCGCTTGCGCTCGAGGCCGCCGCCATACTTCACCAGAGAACCATCGGCGCCGATCAGGCGGTGGCACGGCAGCACCACGCTGATCGGATTGGAGCCGTTGGCATGGCCGACGGCGCGAATGGCTTTGGGCGTGTCGATCCTTGCGGCGAGCGCGCCGTAACTCATTGTGGTGCCGGCAGGGATTTGCGCCAATGCATTCCAGACCTTCTGCTGGAACGGCGTGCCGGCGATGCGCCAGGCGATGTCTGAGAGCTGGCCGAGATCGCCGTCGAAATAGTCCGACAGCGCAGTCCGCATGGCCGCGGGCGCGGGCTGGTCACTCAGGTCCACCAGACCGTAATGCAGGCGCAAGAGCTCGCGCATGCGGTGCTCGTAATCCTCCCAGTCGAGCGCGCGCAAGGCGCCCTCAGCGTCGGTGATCAGCAGCGCGATCCCGATCGGCGTCGCCAGCCGATCGAGGCCGAAGCTTACAGGCGGTTTGGTCGGTCGCGCGGGCATTGCGGCACCATTGCATCGAAACACGCCATCGCACTTGCCACGCCAGCCGTGCTAGCGTCCACCCGAAAGCTGACGCTGGGGGAGCTCAACTTGATCTGGATCGCGAATATCCTGGTGGCGCTGGTCGCCGCACTGCACGCTTACTTCCTGATCCTGGAGATGTTGCTCTGGGACAAGCCGCAGGGCTTGAAGGTTTTCCGCAACACGCCGGAGAAGGCAGCGATCACCAAGGTGCTGGCCGCGAACCAGGGACTCTATAACGGTTTCCTGGCCGCCGGCCTGGTCTGGGGGCTGGTGCACGGCAATCCGGCCTTCGCGTTCCAGATCAAGGCGTTCTTCCTGCTCTGCGTGATCGTGGCCGGCGCTTATGGCGCGGCGACCGTCAGCACGCGGATCCTGATCGTGCAGGCGCTGCCGGCGGCGCTCGCGCTGTTGGCCTTGTTCCTGACCTGAGATGCCATAGCGCGGCACCGCGATCCTTGCGCGGCGCCTGCCGTTCCTCCACAATCTCCGACAGCGATGGCGACCGTTGGCAATCAACGGGACAAGACCGTCGGTCGGAAATTCCGTCAGGAGGAACAAGCCCACATGAGCAATCGCAGAGCCTTCATCACCGCCACGGCGGCGCTCGCCTTCACGTTCTCCGCCAACCAAGCTCTCGCCCAGAAGAAATACGACACCGGCGCGAGCGACACCGAGATCAAGATCGGCCAGACCGTGCCGTTCTCCGGGCCCTATTCCGTCTACGCCAATATCGGCAAGACCCAGGCCGCCTACTTCAAGATGATCAACGATCAGGGCGGCATCAACGGCCGCAAGATCAATCTGATCCAGTATGACGACGCCTATTCGCCGCCGAAGACGGTCGAGCAGGTGCGCAAGCTCGTCGAAGGCGACGAGGTGCTGTTCACCTTCCAGATCATCGGCACGGCCGCGAACGCTGCCGTGCAAAAATATCTCAACGGCAAGAAGATCCCGCAACTGCTGGCCTCGACCGGCGCCGCGCGCTTCAACGATCCGCAGAACTATCCCTGGACCATCGCCTATAATCCCAACTACGTGTCCGAGGGACGCATCTACGCCAAGTACATCCTCAAGGAGCATCCGAACGCCAAGATCGGCGTGCTCTACCAGAACGACGACATGGGCCGCGACTATCTCGCCGGCCTCAAGAGCGGTCTCGGCGACAAGGCCGCCAGCATGATCGTCGGCGAGGTGTCCTACGAGGTCACCGATCCGACGGTGGACTCGCAGGTGGTCAAACTGAAGTCGTTGGGCGCCGATCTTTTCTATGATGCCTCGACACCCAAATTCGCGGCGCAGGCGATCAAGAAGGTCGCCGAGCTCGGCTGGACGCCGGTGCACATTCTCGACATCAACGCGAGCCCGATCTCGGCGACGTTGAAGCCGGCCGGTCTCGACATCTCCAAGGGCATCATCTCCACCCAATACGGCAAGGAGCCCGGCGATCCGCAGTGGAAGGACGATCCGGGCGTGAAAGCGTTCTTTGCCTTCATGGACAAGTATTTCCCCGAAGGGGACAAGCTCAATACCGTCAACACCTATGCTTATTCAGTCGCCGAATTGCTGACGCAGGTGCTGAAACAGTGCGGCGACGACCTGTCGCGTGAGAACGTGATGAAGCAGGTCGCTAACATCAAGGACTTCACCCCGAGCTTCGCGCTACCCGGCATCAAGATCAACACCGGGCCGAACGACTACCGCGTCAACAAGCAGATGCAGATGATGAAGTTCAACGGCGAACGCTGGGAGCTGTTCGGCCCGATCATGGAGGATGCGGGTCCAGCGGGTTAGCCTCTCGGATATCTCATAGGGCGGGTTACGCCCGGCGGACTGCACTTCGCGCATCCGCCGGCGCTGCCCACCTTACAAACCTGCTGCGCAGCCGCGCATGCTACGAACTGCGGGCGCACGCCCAAACTTGCGTTGCAACAACGCCTCATCCACTATCGCCGTCAGCGGTGACATCAGGTGCGCACAGGCGCACCTGATTGATCACCGGCAACAAACATTGAGGAAATGCGAATGAGGAATGGAATGCTGCATCTGGCCACGGCAACGGCGCTGACCCTGGCGCTATCGGTCTCGGCGGCCAATGCCCAGAAGAAATATGATCCGGGGGCCAGCGATACCGAGATCAAAGTCGGCCAGACCGTGCCGTTCTCGGGACCGGCATCGGCCTACGCGTCGATCGGCAAGACCCAGGCCGCCTATTTCAAGATGATCAACGACCAGGGCGGCATCAACGGCCGCAAGATCAATCTGATCCAGTATGACGACGCTTACTCGCCGCCAAAAGCAGTGGAGCAGATGCGCAAGCTGGTCGAGAGCGACGAGGTGCTCTTGACCTTCCAGATCATCGGCACGCCATCGAATGCGGCCGTGCAAAAATATCTCAACTCCAAGAAAGTGCCGCAGCTGTTCGCGGCCACCGGCGCCTCGAAGTTCACGGACCCGAAGAACTTTCCGTGGACGATGGGCTACAACCCTAACTATTTCGTCGAGGGCCGCATCTACGGCCAGTACATCCTGAAGGAATATCCAAACGCCAAAGTCGGCGTGCTCTATCAGAACGATGATCTCGGCAAGGACTATCTGAACGGCATCAAGGCCGGGCTCGGCGACAAGGCCGCCAAGATGATCGTCAACGAGTCCTCCTACGAAGTCTCGGACCCGACCGTCGATTCGCAGATCCTCAAGATCAAGGATGCCGGCGCCGATCTGTTCTTCAGCGCCAGCACGCCGAAGCAAGCGGCGCAGGCGATCAAGAAGATCGGCGAGATCGGCTGGAAGCCGGTGCAGATCGTCGACATCAACGCCACCTCGGTCGGCGCGGTGATGAAGCCTGCCGGTCTCGACGCCGCCAAGGGCGTGATCAGCGTCAATTACGGCAAGGATCCGCTCGATCCGACCTGGAAGGACGATGCCGGCCTGAAGAAGTATTTCGACTTCATGGCGAAGTACTATCCGGACGGCGACAAGGATTCGAACTTCAATACCTACGGCTACGGTACCGCCCAGCTTTTGGCCCACGTGCTGCAGCAGTGCGGCGACAACCTGACGCGCGAAAACGTCATGAAGCAGGCGGCTTCGCTGAAGGACGTGACCAGCGATATCGCCCTGCCCGGCATCAAGGCCAACACCTCGGCGACCGACTACCGCGTCAACAAGCAGCTTCAGATGATGAAGTTCAACGGCGAACGCTGGGAGCTGTTCGGCCCGCTCCTGGAAGATGCGGGTCCGGCGGGTTAGTTTTCTCGGAGCAAGCAGGTGAGGCGTGGATGGCCGAGTCAAGCCCGGCCATCCACCTTGAGGAGGGAGTTCCGCCGACGCCGCTCAGGCCGGCACCTCGCCAAAGTTCTTGCCCACCGGCAGCACCGCGTGCCGAATGAGCCGTGAATCCTCCACGGCGGCCTGCCTGTGCTTAACCGCTTCGCGATAGACGGGATCGCGGATCATCTCGACGAACGCGGCGACGCTTGGGTATTCGGCGATGAAGCAATGGTCCCAGCGCTCAGTCTCGGGGCCGATCAGCATCAACTCGAATTTGCCTTGCCAGACGATGCGGCCGCCGAGGCGTTCGAACACCGGGCCGCTCTCGCGGCCATAGGCCGCATAGGCTTCCGCGCCGCTCGCCTTGCGGCCATCTGGATAGGCTGCCTCCTTGCGTAAGCGCACCAGGTTGAGCATGTGGATCGGGCCGGGACGGTCGTTGTCCCGGAACTGCGCGAAAATCTCCTTGGTTGGATCGATGTGGCCCATCTGAGTTTCCTTTTCTTTTATGCCGGCGATCCTAGCTCTGCCGACCTCCCAGCGGAACTGCGGCCAGCGAATGCCGCACCTCCTAATCGCGCGTTAAGCTCTGGGTAACCGGGCCTTAAACAGCGACCGCTAGCGTGCGGCGGGGCGGGCTGACCGGGCGTTTGCGTATGGGGTTGGGAAAGAAAAAGGGTGGGCGGAAGGAGCCGTTGTTCGGCTTGCCTGCGGCACTCGCCGATCTGCGCCTGACCGCGGCCGACCGCATTCCTGGCGGCGATGAGAAGCCGAAGAAATCAACGAAATCATCTGCCAAGCGCAAGAGCGAGGATGCCGGCGACGAGCCGCCGCGCGAGCGGAAGGCGCCAGCCGGCCGCGGCAGTGCCAAGCGCCGATCCAAGTCACGCATCGGCGCGAGCCTCGGCCGCCTGGTCTATTGGGGCGCGGTGCTGGGCCTGTGGGGCGCGATCGCCGTGATCGGCGTCGTGATCTATGTCGGCGCTCATCTGCCGCCGATCCAGTCGCTGGAAATCCCCAAGCGGCCGCCGACGATCCAGATCGTCGGCATGGACGGCAGCATGCTGGCGCAACGCGGCGAGATGGCCGGCGCCAACGTCTCGCTGAAGGATCTGCCGCAATATCTGCCCAAGGCGTTCATCGCCATCGAGGATCGACGCTTCTATTCGCATTTCGGCATCGATCCCGTGGGCATCCTGCGCGCGCTCGTCACCAACGTGCTCCATCGCGGCGTGTCGCAGGGCGGCTCGACGCTGACGCAGCAATTGGCGAAAAACCTGTTCCTGACCCAGGAGCGCACCATGGCGCGCAAGCTGCAGGAAGCGGAGCTCGCGATCTGGCTGGAGCGCAAGCATTCCAAGAACGAGATCTTGGAGCTCTATCTCAACCGCGTCTATTTCGGCTCCGGCGCCTACGGCGTCGAGGCCGCCGCGCAGCGCTATTTCGGCAAATCGGCCAAGAACGTCACCGTCGCGGAAGCGGCGATGCTGGCCGGTCTCGTCAAATCGCCCTCGCGGCTCGCGCCTAACCGCAACCCCGAGGGCGCAGAAGCGCGCGCGAAAATCGTGCTCACTGCGATGGCGGATGCCAAATTCATCACCGAAGCGCAGGCGCAGGCCTCGATCGGCCAACCCTCCTACAATGTGAAGCCGGTCGGCGCCGGCACGGTCAATTACGTCGCCGACTGGATCGGCGAGGTGCTGGACGATCTGGTCGGCCAGATCGACGAGAGCATCAAGGTCGAGACCACGATCGATCCGAAGCTCCAGAGCGTGGCGGAAGCCGCCATCATCGACGAGCTCGCGGCCAAGAGCGTGAAATTCAATGTCAGCCAGGGCGCACTGGTGGCGATGACGCCCGACGGCGCGGTTCGCGCCATGGTGGGCGGGCGGAACTATTCCGAGAGCCAGTACAACCGCGCGGTCACCGCCAGGCGCCAGCCGGGCTCCTCGTTCAAGCCGTTCGTGTACCTGACCGCGCTCGAGCAGGGGCTGACGCCCGACACGGTCCGCCAGGACGCGCCGATCGAGGTCAAGGGCTGGAGGCCTGAGAACTACACCCACGAATATTTCGGCGCGGTGACGCTGACCCAGGCGCTCGCGATGTCGCTCAACACGGTCGCCATTCGCCTCGGCCTCGAGGTCGGGCCGAAGAACGTGGTGCGCACCGCGCACCGGCTCGGCATCTCCTCGAAACTCGAGCCCAACGCCTCGATCGCGCTCGGCACCTCCGAAGTCTCGATGGTCGAGCTGGTCGGCGCCTATGCACCCTTCGCCAATGGCGGCTTCACGGCGACGCCGCATGTCGTCACGCGGATCAGGACGCTCAGTGGCAAGCTGCTCTACATGCGCCAGGCGGACGAGCACAACCAGGTGGTCGACCCGCGCTATGTCGGCATGATGAACGCGATGATGCGGGAAACGCTGATCAGCGGCACCGCCAAGAAGGCGGAGATCCCGGGCTGGCCAGCGGCCGGCAAGACCGGCACCAGCCAGGACTACCGCGACGCCTGGTTCATCGGCTACACCGCCAACCTCGTCACCGGCGTGTGGCTCGGCAATGACGACAACTCGCCGACCAAGAAGGCCACCGGCGGCGGCTTGCCGGTCGAAGTCTGGTCGCGCTTCATGCGCACAGCGCACGAGGGCGTGCCGGTAGCAGCCTTGCCGAGCTCTCCAGGGGGCTGGGGCCTGTCGAACCTGGCGCAGGCGACGTCGCAGGTGTCGCCGCCAACAGCGGCAGCGCCCGGACCCGCACCGGCCAGCAACGGCGGCTATCGCCCACCCCCCACGCGCGCCAATGCGCGACCGGAGGCAGCCGCAGGACTCGATGGCTGGCTGATGGACCGGCTGTTCGGCGGGAATCGCTAGCGCCGACCTGAGGTCCGGGTGACCTCAAAACAAAAACAAGCGAAAACAACCCCATGCACAGTAGCCGAGGATAACGAAATCAACGGCTTGCGTGAGTCGCAAGACGACTGATTCTGACAGCAAAGCCATTTGACACCTCGGGCAAAACAGAACCGTTCCGCCATCATCCCGAACGCGGCCGCTATCTCGGCTCTCCCGGTTCGCCACCGGTGTCGTCTTCGGCAAGTCCTGCCTACCATGGCAAAATCGGCCGATCCCCGCAGCTCCCGGAACGCAAAAACACCAGTCTCTTCAAGCTCCGGTCGGCGGCCCGGGATTTGCTCTCACAGGTTGAGCAAGTATCGGAGAGCGTTCCATGATGTCGGGTGTATCCAGCGCGGCGTTGCCTCATCTGCGACCCGCATCAACGTCCGCTTCGAATAGGACATCGAGTCTTCAGCCGGCGGGACCGGATGCGACTGATGCTGCGACCGACGGCTTTCGGATTGACGTCTCGCAGGTCAAGCCCCTGACAGGCGCCAAGTCGATATCGGCGGCGGACAATCCTCACCTGCGCGACCTCATGGCAACGAACTGGCTGATGACCCATGACACGAGCGCAACTCAGTCGGTCGTCTCGGACGATGCCACT
This sequence comes from Bradyrhizobium sp. GCM10028915, assembly GCF_042666195.1. Lineage (NCBI taxonomy): Bacteria > Pseudomonadati > Pseudomonadota > Alphaproteobacteria > Hyphomicrobiales > Nitrobacteraceae > Bradyrhizobium > Bradyrhizobium sp. GCM10028915. Next base: position 76,108 of record NZ_JBHTFN010000011.1, on the reverse strand, counting down.
GAGAACACCTATGCTCAGGTGAAGGTCGACGGCAAGGTGGTCGCCACCCTGTACAATGGCGGGTCCTCAACGATGACCAACGAGGCGGCTGGAAAGATCGGCAAGCTGGAGGATCCACCCGATCTGAGTGGACCAGATCTGGCGCAGTGGCGGGCCGACAGATACGCCGAGCGGCTCGGTGGCACCGTTGAAAAAGCTTCCACCGCGATCACGCAATCGCAATGGACCCCGCGTGAAAGCAGCTCCGCAACCTATAGCCGCGATCAACTCGACGCAGCCTTCCAGGCGATGCTGGCCGAGGGCCAGAAGGCCGGCGTGCAATTGCAGTCATCCTATCTCGCCTCGCGCACGCAGCCGGGGACAAGCGCGGATGTCAGCGCCTGAGCAGAGGGATGAATTGAGTACGCGCGGACGTCGCTGCATTCTCAACTGTCATTCCCGCGAACGCGGGAATCCAGTACGCCGCGGCCTCTCGGTTCAATAACAACCGCCTCGGAACACTGGATCGCCCGGTCGAGCCGGGCGATGACAGCGTCAGATGGAGGTTGGCAGCGAGGGCCTAATCCTCGACCCCGTAGCGGTGCAGGTCGTTGCCGTACGTATCGAGCCACTTCTTGGCGCGCTCCATCGACGGGCAGACCTTGCCGCAGACGCGCCAGAACCGCGCCGAGTGGTTCATCTCAACGAGATGGGCGACCTCGTGGGCGGCGAGATAGTCGAGCACGTAGGGCGGCGCGAGGATCAGGCGCCAGGAGAACGACAGCGAGCCAGCCGAGGTGCAGGAGCCCCAACGACTGGATTGATCGCGGATCGAGAGCCGCTTGACCTTGACGCCGAGCTCGGCGGCATAGGATTCCGCCGCACGCTGAAGGTCGCGGCGAGCCTCGCGCTTGAGGAAGTCGCTGATGCGACGGTCCGCATGCTCGACGCCGCCGGCGACGCAGAGAATGCGCTCCCCGCTGTCGCGCACTTCCGTCCACACCGTACCGCGCGTGCCGGCGCGATGAACGATGCGATGGGCCGTGCCGCGAAGTGGTATGACTGTGCCAGGCTGGAACGGCGCGGCCTTCGGCAAACGGCCGAGACGTGCCGCGATCCACGCGCCGTGGCGCTGCGCGAAGTCTTTTGCTTCGGCGAGCGTGCCGCGCGGCGGCATGGTGAGGATGGCTTCGCGATCGCTCGGATGAATTCTGAGCGTGTAACGGCGCGCGCGGCGATGCCGGCGCAGTCGAATCGCAAAATATTGCGATCCATGGGTGATCAGGAGGGTCTTCGGCTCGTGGGGCCGCCGATAGAGGAGTGCGCGAGTGGCCATGTCTGTCAGTCCGGGGGGCAGGAGAGCGCCCGGATTCTGCCATAACCGCCGCCAGGGAAAGCGCTCGGCGCAAAAACAAATCATTTGCCCAATATACAGGGGTCTGGCGTCCGGGAGACCCTACAGACTGGGGTTGGAACCGGCTTTTTTCGCCCCCGTTCGGCGCATGTGGCACCCCCAAGGGGTGAGGTTGGACTCACTCCTACAAAGCTACCTAAATACCGCGAATCTAGCGGGAACTCGCCCCTGTCGGAGCCTCCGACAGGGCGTCGATTTTCAGCGGGAAAGCCGAAAAACGCGATTATTCGGCCGCGAGAGCCTGCAATGAGCTCGGATTCGCCGCCGAGACCATGAAGTCGTGGATGCGCGGCACGATTTCCGATTTGAAGCGCGAGCCATTGAACACGCCGTAATGTCCGACGCCCTTCTGGACATAATGAACGCGGCGGTGATCGGGAATCGAGCTGCACAATGTGTGCGTTGCTTCGGTCTGACCGATGCCGGAGATGTCGTCGTTCTCGCCTTCGACGGTCATCAACGCGACGCGCGTGACCTTGGAGGGATCGACGCGTGTTCCACGATGGGTCATCTCGCCCTTCGGCAGCGAATGCTTCACGAACACGGTGTCGACGGTCTGCAGGTAATACTCGGCGGAGAGATCCATCACCGCGAGATATTCGTCGTAGAAGTCACGATGCTTGTCGACGAGGTCGCCGTCGCCCTTCACCAGGTTGGCGAATAGCTGCTTGTGGGCATCCATATGCCGGTCGAGATTCATGCTGATGAAGCCGTTGAGCTGCAAGAAGCCCGGATAGACGTCGCGCATCATACCCGGATGCGGGAACGGCACCTTGGTGATGACGTGGTTGCGGAACCAGTCGATGCCGCGCTCCTGGGCCAGGTTGTTCACCGCAGTCGGATTGCGCCGGGTGTCGATCGGGCCGCCCATCAGCGTCATCGAGGTCGGCACAAAGGGATCGCGTAGCGCTTCCATAATCGAAACGGCAGCGACGACGGGAACCGAGGGCTGGCACACCGCCAGCACATGCGTGTTGCCGCCGAGGACATGCAGCATCTCGATGACGTAGTCGATGTAGTCGTCAAGATCGAAGCGGCCGTCGCTGAGCGGCACCATGCGGGCATCGGCCCAATCGGTGATGTAGACCTCATGCGCCGGCAGGAAAGCCTCGACGGTACCGCGGAGGAGCGTCGCGTAATGGCCGGACATCGGAGCGACGATCAGCACGCGTGGATGCGGACTGCGCAGTGGACGGGCGAACTTGCGATCGAAGTAGAGCAGGCGGCAGAACGGCTTTTCCCAGACCGAGCGGACCTCGACGGGAACGCGGATGCCGTTGACCTCGGTGTCGTTGAGGCCCCATTCCGGCTTGCCGTAGCGGCGGGTGGTGCGTTCGAACAATTCGCAGGCCGCGGCAACGGACTTGCCAACCTCGGTGCGTGCCCAGGGGTTCAGCGGATTCTGAAACAGGAGCTTGGTCGCGTCCGTGATCGCACGCGCCGGATTGAGAGAGGCTTGCCCCATCTCGTACATCCAGTACATCGGCGTCGTCAGGACAGGACTGCCTTCGGCCACCAGGGGCGGCGCGCCGCCAAACTCACCAATCGGCATCGCTATATTCCTCTTCGCATCGCAGCATACTGCCGAATGCGTAATATTGCGTCAATGCATGGTTCCGTACATCTACGTGGCCGAGGTGCCCAAACCGGGCAGAATCCACGAGAAAGTGACGTTATTCGCCGCCTGACAGCAGCGAGCCCTGCATCCTGGCGCTGCGCAAAAGGGCAAGGAATGCCCCAAAAGATGCAAGCAACAGCACCGCGTTGATGGCCAACGCGCTCAGCATCAGATCGGTCCTGAAGGTGTTTTCGATCAGCAGCGCGCGCATCCCTTCGAACACGTAGGTCGGCGGCAGCGTCCAGGCGATGTATTGCAACCAGACCGGCAGCACGCTGACGGGATAGTAGACGCAGGCGAGCGGCATGATGCCGAACATCAAGGTCCAGACGATGCTCTCGGCGCCGAGGCCGTTTCGCAGCACCAGTCCGGAGACGAAAATGCCGACCGACCAGCTCGTGAAGATCAGATTGCAGAAGAACGCGATCAGCGGCACGCCGAGCGCATAAACATTGAAGTGAAACAGGAATAACGCGAGCAGCGTCATGGGGATGACGCCGATCGCGAGCCGGATCAGGCTCATGATCATCAGGGACAGCAGAAATTCGATCGGCTTCAACGGGCTCATCATGAGATTGCCGAGGTTGCGCGCCCACATCTCTTCCAGGAACGAGATCGAAAAGCCGAGCTGCCCGCGAAACAGGATGTCCCAGAGAATGACGGCGCCGATCAGGGTGCCGCCGGCACGCGCGAAGAAGTTGGCATTCTGCGCGATGTAAAGCTGCAGAAAGCCCCAGGTGATGACCTGCAGCGCCGGCCAGTAGAGCAGCTCGAGCAGCCGCGGCCAGGACGACAGCAACAGGTACCAATAGCGCAGGATCATCGCGCCAATGCGGTGGACGGAGATGCCGCGGTGGAGGGAGAGTTCGGTCATTGCGGCACCGCGTAGCCCGAATGAGCGAAGCGATATCCGGGACCTTGCTGGCGGCGTTCCCGGGTATCGCTTCGCTCACCCGGGCTACGGTCGCAACATACGGCCTGGCTCATCGTGCCACCTCCTGCGCGCCGTTCACCCTTCCGCGCGCGACGTCCAGAAACACCTCTTCCAGCGTGGTGCGGTTGTAGCGGGCCATGATGGCTTCGGGCGTATCGTCGTCCTCGATACGGCCGCGCTTCATGATGATGACGCGATCGCAGAGCCGCTCGACCTCGAGCATGTTGTGCGACGCCAAGAGGATGGTGGCGTTGTTCGCCATGCGATAACGCTCCAGATGCCCCCGCACCCAGTCGGCGGTGTCGGGATCGAGCGAGGCGGTCGGCTCGTCCAGCAACAGCAGCTCGGGCTGGTTGATCAGCGCCTTGGCAAGCGCAACGCGCGTCTTTTGTCCTGCGGAGAGCTTGCCGTTGGCGCGGTCGATGAACTCGGTGAGATCGAGATCGTCGGCGAGCTCAGCGATGCGATCGGAGAGGTTCTTCACCGCATAGAGCTTGCCGAACACCGTGAGGTTCTGACGCACCGTGAGCCGCATCGGCATGTCGACATAGGGGCTCTCGAAGTTCATCCGACCCAGCACGGACGCGCTGTCCTCCGGCATCCGATGCCCGAGCACCTGCACGCGGCCGGAGGTCGGCAGCACGAGGCCCATGATCGTCGCGATGGTCGTGGTCTTGCCGGCGCCGTTGCCGCCCAGCAGCCCCGTGATGCTGCCGCGCGGAAGCGAAAAGGAGATGTCGTCGACGGCGCGGGTCTGCTTGTAGACCTTGACCAGGTGATCGACCGCGATTGCCGCGGAGAGGCTGCGATCCGCGACAGTCGGCCAGCTTGAAGCCTTGTCATTCTCCGTCATGCTGGGCGTTCTTCTGCTATTGCAGCGGAGAGCGCAAGGCTTGTAATCCGGCGGTTCCGTGAGCCGCGCGCTTGTGATCGAGAAGGCACCGCCCCATTGGCCGAAATGACCGAACTTGCCGCTTCCGACTTTCGCCCCGCGCAGCGGCATATCCGCCTGGATACGATCCTGCGACTGCGCTGGCTCGCGGTGCTCGGCCAGCTCGCCGCGATCTTCATCGTGGCGCAGGGGCTGGAATTCAATGTCGAGATCGTTCCCTGCGTCAGCATCATCGCCCTGTCGGCGGCGCTCAATCTGGCGCTCCAGACCGTGTCCAATCCGCTGCAGCGGCTGGAGCCGATGCAGGCGGCCGGACTGCTCGCGCTCAACATCGTGGAGCTGGCGGGTCTCCTGTTCTTCACCGGCGGACTCCAGAACCCGTTCTCGTTCCTGTTCCTCGCGCCCGTGCTGATCTCCGCGACGGCGCTGCCGGCCCGCTTCACCTTCGGCCTCGGCGTGCTGGCTGTCGCCTGCGCCTCGGTCCTGTTCTTCTTCCATCTGCCGCTGCCCTGGGATTCTGATGATCCGCTGGTGCTGCCGCCGATCTATCTCGTCGGCGTCTGGCTCTCGATCGCGCTCGCGATCGGCGTCACCAGCCTCTACTCGTTCCAGGTCACCGAGGAGGCGCGCAAGCTCGCCGACGCGCTGGCCGCGACCGAGCTGGTGCTGACGCGCGAGCAGCATCTGACCCAGCTCGACGGCCTGGCCGCAGCCGCAGCGCACGAGCTCGGCACGCCCCTCGCGACGATCTTCCTGATCTCGCGCGAGCTGGAGAAGACGGTGAAGGAGCCGAACTTTGCCGCCGACCTGAAGACCCTGCGCGAGCAGACGCAGCGTTGCCGCGACATATTGAGCAAGATCACCCAGCTCTCCTCCACCGGCGCGCCGTTCGACCGCATGAAGCTGTCGGAGCTGATCGAGGAGGTGGTGGCGCCGCACCGCGATTTCGGCGTCGATATCAAGGTGCGCATCGCCGTCGCCATCGTGGCCGAACCGGTCGGCTCGCGCAATCCGGCGATCCTCTACGGCGTCGGCAATATCGTCGAGAACGCGGTCGATTTCGCCCGCACCACCGTCGAGGTGAATGCGTGGTGGAACAAGGACACAATCGAGCTCGTGATCTCCGACGATGGTCCCGGCATTCCGCCTGACATCCTGAACCGGATCGGCGAGCCCTATTTGTCGCGGCGGCGCAGCAAGGACGAAGGCGGCGGCCTCGGGCTCGGCGTGTTCATCGCGCGCACCTTGCTGGAGCGCACCGGCGCCAAGGTCTCGTTTACCAACCGGACCTTTCCCGACCATGGCGCAGTGGTCCAGATCACGTGGCCGCGAGACCGTTTTGAGGCTATCGAGACCTTCGAAGAAACAATAGGATAGCCGCGACCTTGCGTCGCACAACGGGGCCGATCGACCATTGGCGCCCTTGGCACCGCCCGATTGCGCCGCCATATGTAGACGCGCTGGAGAGAGGACGAAACCTTGAACGCCATCGCCGAACTGAACGAACAGACCGACCGCTCGCTGCTGATCGTGGAGGACGACAAGCCGTTTCTGGAGCGGCTGTCGCGCGCCATGGAAACGCGCGGCTTTGCGGTGACGTCATGCGACACCGTCTCGGACGGTCTGGCGCAGATCGGCAAGGCGGCGCCGGCATTCGCCGTGGTCGATCTGCGGCTCGGTGATGGCAACGGTCTCGACGTGGTCTCGGCGCTGAAGAAGAAGCGCCCCGACGCCCGCGCGATCGTGCTGACCGGCTATGGCAACATCGCCACCGCCGTCACCGCGGTGAAGATGGGCGCGGTCGATTATCTCTCGAAACCCGCGGACGCCGACGACGTCGTCGCGGCGCTGCTGTCGACCGGCTCGGACAAGTCCGAGTTGCCGGCGAACCCGATGTCGGCCGACCGCGTGCGCTGGGAACACATCCAGCGCATTTACGAGATGTGCAACCGCAACGTCTCGGAGACGGCACGCAGGCTCAACATGCATCGGCGCACGTTGCAGCGGATTTTGGCCAAGCGCGCGCCGCGATAACGGTGCCGTAGGGTGGGCAAAGGCGCAAAGCGCCGTGCCCACCATGTCTGCTTCAATCTTTGACCTGGATGGTGGGCACGCTCCGCTTTGCCCACCCTACGGCATCGCGCTCGCGGCGCCGCTATTCCCAAAACTCCGCATGCCCCTGCGGATCGACCAGCCGGTTGATCCGCAACGCCGCCGCCATGGCGAACCGCACCGTCATCTGCTTGCGCGTGGCCGCAGCGAGCTTGTGCTCGGGCGCCTCGCATTGCAGGTGCGCACCATAGGCATCCGCGATGATCAAGCCGGTATCTTGCGGAAAGATCTCGCAAGGCAGGTCCTGCGTGAAGGCGAAGAACAGCCGGTCGCAATGCGCCCGGTATTCGTGCCATTTCTGATCGGCGCGCAAATCCTCCACCGACGATTTGATCTCGACGATCCAGACCTCGCCGCGTTCGTTCAGCGCGACGAGATCGGCGCGTCGCCCCGAGGGCAGCGGCAATTCGCTGATGCAGGTGAAGCCGAGCGAGCGCAGCAACCGCGCCGTCCCGCGCGCGATCGCCAGCGCCGTCTCGGATTGTCGGCGGTCCGGCGGCGGTACGAGGGCAATGCGGGCGGTGTTGTCCATCGGGGGAGGATAGCCGATTCCTCCGTCGTCGTCCTGGCCTAGTGCGCAATTGCGCACGGGAGCCAGGACCATGACCCCAAGGGATCGTTGGTGCACGAGGGGATCACCACCAGTCCTCGTCAAATTTCGGCCTGTGGTATTCGGTCCTGGATCTGCGCTTCGCTTGTCCAGGACGACGGCGGGGTACGGAACCGCTCTCGCTCTTAACACTTATCACGCAGCCGCCGCACCTCGGCGGAACCACCGAGGCTGCGCGCGCATGATCGACGATCTCTGGTACAAGAACGCCATCATCTATTGCCTGTCCGTCGGCACCTATATGGATGCCAACGGCGATGGCATCGGCGATTTCAAGGGCCTGTTGCGCCGGCTCGATTATCTGCACGGCCTCGGCATCACCACGATCTGGCTGATGCCGTTCCAGACCTCGCCCGGCCGCGACGACGGCTACGATGTCGCGGATTATTACAGCGTCGATGCCCGCTACGGCACGCTCGGCGATTTCGTCGAGTTCACTCATGGCTGCAAGCAACGCGGCATTCGCGTCATCATCGATCTCGTCGTCAACCACACCTCCGACCAGCATCCCTGGTTCAAGGCGGCGCGGAGCGACAGGAATTCGCCCTACCGCGATTGGTATGTCTGGTCCGACAAGAAGCCGGCCAACGCCAATCAGGGCATGGTCTTTCCCGGCGTTCAGAAATCGACATGGACGCGCGACAAGGAAGCCGGCGCCTGGTACTTCCACCGCTTCTACGATTTCCAGCCCGACCTCAACACCTCGAACCCGCGCGTGCAGACCGAGATTTTGAAGATCATGGGCTTCTGGATCCAACTCGGCGTCTCAGGCTTTCGGATGGATGCCGTGCCTTTCGTCATCGCGACCAAAGGCGCCAAAGTGAAAAAGCCGGCCGAACAATACGACATGCTGCGGACGTTCCGTGAATTCCTGCAATGGCGGCAGGGCGATGCCATCATCCTCGCCGAGGCCAACGTGCTGCCGAAGACGGACATGGAATATTTCGGCCGTGATGCCGACCGCATGCATATGATGTTCAATTTCCAGGTCAACCAGCATCTGTTCTATGCGCTGGCCTCGTCCGATTCCCGCCCGCTGGGGAAAGCGCTGAAGGCGACCAAGCCGCGACCCGCCTCGGCGCAATGGGGCCTGTTCCTGCGCAATCACGACGAGCTCGATCTCGGGCGATTGACCAAGGCGCAGCGCGACCTTGTTTTCAAGCGCTTAGGTCCCGACAAGGACATGCAGCTCTACGACCGCGGCATTCGCCGCCGCCTGGCACCGATGCTGGGTGGCGACCGCCGGCGGCTTGAGCTCGCCTACAGCCTGATGTGCACGCTGCCGGGAACGCCCGTGATCCGCTACGGCGACGAGATCGCGATGGGCGATGATCTTTCGCTCCCCGAGCGCAATTGCGCGCGCACGCCGATGCAATGGTCGACGGAGCCGCATGGCGGCTTCACCACCAGCGACAAGCCGGCCTTGCCCGTCATCGACGAAGGACCGTACGGCTATCCGCACGTCAACGTCGCCAAGCAGCGGCGCGATCCGAACTCGATGCTGAACTGGACCGAGCGCATCGTCCGCATGCGCAAGGAGGTGCCGGAGATCGGCTGGGGCGATTTTTCGATCATCGCGACGCGCGATCCCGCCGTGTTCATCATGCGCTATGACTGGCGCAACAATTCCGTGCTGTTCGTGCACAATCTCGACGAGAAGCCGCGCGAGATCGCGTTCTCGGCGGGGCTGCCAGGCGAGGCCGGCGCGCACCTGATCAATCTGCTCGCGGAGGACCACAGCCACGCCGACAAGCGCGGCCAGCACCGCGTCGTGCTGGAGCCCTATGGCTATCGCTGGTACCGCGTCGGCGGATTGGACTATCTGTTGAAGCGGAGCGATATCGACGGGACGGTGCGAGGGAACAAGCATCCGGGGTAGTCAGTGCGACCACGCACTCCGTTGTCGTCCTGGCGAAAGCCAGGACCCATTACCCCAATAGGTGATTGTTGTACGAAGCTATCACCACGAATCTTCGTCAAACCACTCCCTGGGGCAATGGGTCCTGGATCTGCGCTTCGCTTGTCCAGGACGACGGTCAGGGTGGCGTGATGATCACGCCCTCGTTGCCGCGCAGATCCAGCACGCCTTCGATCCGCTCTCGCTCGCGATCCAGGAATGTCGACAGCAGAATCTCGCTGCCGAACCTGATCGCGCTGGTGGTGACCGCGATCGGCTCAGGGCCGAGATTGAGCACCACGGTCACCGCCCTGCCCTCGGCCTCGCGGCGATAGATCAGGAGATCGCCTTGCGCGGCAAGCGGATGATAGTCGCCCGCGACCAGCGGCGGACAGCCCTGCCGCAACGCGATCAGACGCTTATAGAGCGTCAGGATCGAACGTGAATCGGCCTCGAGATCGACGACGTTGTTGCGGATGTGATCCTCCGGCAGCGGCAGCCATGGCCTGACGTCCGAGAAGCCGGCGAAGTTGGAAGAATCCCACTGCATCGGTGTGCGGCAGCCGTCGCGGCCGACACCGATGCCGGGCACGTTCTTCTCGAAGGGGTCGCGCACGTCCTCGGGCGCGATCGCGAGCTGATGCATGCCGATCTCGTCGCCATAGTAGAGCGTCGGCGTGCCGCGCAGCGTCAGCAGCAGCATGGCGGCGACGCGGGCCTGCTCCGGCCCGACGCGGCTTGCGACGCGTGGACGGTCATGATTGCCGAGCACCCAGTTCGGCCAGGCGCCCTTCGGCAGCGCCTTCTCGTAATCCTCGACGATTTTCTCGATCGAGCGCGCGCTCCAGAAGGTCGAGAGCAGCGCGAAGTTGAACGGCATCTGCGCGCCGGTGAGATCGTTGCCGTAATAGGCCATGAGGCGATGCAGCGGCAGATAGATCTCGCCGATCAGGACGCGGGCATCATAGGCATCCGTGACGCGGCGCATCTCGGCGATGACGTCGTGCACCTCCGGCTGGTCGGTGGAATATTGCGTCATTATCTTTTCGTTCGGCGGCCGGCCCTCGGCATAATGCGGATTGGGCGGGTTGTCGCGGAACTCGGCGTCCTTGATCAGATGCCAGATCACGTCGACGCGAAAGCCGTCGACGCCTTTCTCCAGCCAGAACCGCATCACGTCGTAGATTGCCGCGCGGACATCGGGATTGCGCCAGTTGAGATCCGGCTGCTGGGCGAGGAAGGCGTGATAGTAGTATTGGCCGGTGGTCTCGTCGAACTGCCACGCGCTGCCGCCGAACTCGGACAGCCAATTATTCGGCACGCCGCCACCCTCGTCCGGGTCGCGCCAGATGTACCAGTCGCGTTTGGGATTGTCGCGCGAGGAACGGCTCTCGACGAACCAGGGATGCTGGTCCGAGGTGTGGTTCGGCACGAGGTCGAGGATCAGCTTAAGGCCGTTGTCGTGCGCGGCGGCGAGAAGCGCATCGAAATCCGCCATCGTGCCGAACAGCGGCTCGATGCCCGTGTAGTCGGAGATGTCGTAGCCGAAATCGGCCATCGGCGAGGGGAAGATCGGCGACAGCCAGATCGCGTCGACGCCGAGCGATTTCACATAAGGTAGCCGCTGCAAAATGCCGGCGAGATCGCCGACACCGTCGCCGTTTGAATCCTGAAAGGAGCGCGGATAGACCTGATAGAAGATGCCGTCGCGCCACCAATCGCTGCCGCCCTGAGCCATGCGGGAAATCCATCCAAAACTGCTTGTTGCGCGGGAGAACGCGGAAGGAGCGCTCCGGTTCAAACCAGCAGGCGAATTGGGACGGCCGTGTGACGATGTCTGCGGTTGTTCCCAGGCCCCGGGGAGAAATCTTTTGCTTGGCGGCATGGCAAAAATCGGCATTGTGGCGCCATGACCGAGCAAAACGAGACACAAGCTGAGGCCAGCGCGAAGGCAGGCGCGATCATCGTCCCCGTGACGCTGTTCGAGCAGAATTGCACCATCATCTGGGACGAGCCTTCCAAGAAGGCCGTGGTGATCGATCCCGGCGGCGACGTGCCGAAGATCCTGGACGCCATCAAGCAGACCGGCGTCACCGTGGAGAAGATCTGGCTCACCCACGGCCATATCGACCATGTCGGCGGCGCGGCCGAACTGCGCGACGCGCTGAAGGTGCCGATCGAGGGCCCGCACGTCGCGGACAAATTCCTGCTCGACAACGTGGTCGAGAGCGGCGCGCGCTTCGGCATGACGGGGGTGCGCAATTTCGAGCCGGACCGCTGGCTCGACGAAGGCGACAGCGTGGCCATCGGCGATCTCCAGTTCGAGATCTATCATTGCCCCGGCCACTCGCCCGGCAGCGTGGTGTTCTTCAACAAGGACTTGCGCTTCGCCCATGTCGGCGACGTCCTGTTCGCGGGCTCGGTCGGTCGCACCGATCTGCCCGGCGGCAGTCACGCGACGCTGATCGACTCGATCAAGACCAAGCTGCTGCCGCTCGGCGACGATGTCGGCTTCATCTGCGGCCATGGCGCCGGCTCGAGCATCGGCCAGGAGCGGATGACAAATCCGTTCATCACCGGCGAGATGTGAGCGCCTATTCCGCGGCGTCTGCGAACGCCGCGGGCTGGCTCAGGTTGCGGTCACCCCATTCGCGGATCGCAGCGACGACGGGCACAAAACTCCTGCCTTATCGGCGCGACGGCCTGAGTTACTTCATCAATCCCGCGGCCGTGAGCGCGCGCGTAATGATCTGGCCGAGATCGAAGCCGCGGGCCTCCTCGCGCTTCGGTTCGGCCGGCTCTTCGGCGATCGCGGCGCGGATCGAGCGCGCCAGATGCGGCGCGGGCGAGCGGGCCGGCGTCGGCTTTGCCTCCGCCTTCTTCGCAGCGTCGGGAATCCAGCCGGTGAGGCCGAAGAATTTGGCGATGTGATAGGACGAGGAGATGCCGGCCTCGATCAGGAACGCGCCTTCCACGCCATAGCGCTGGTCGTTGTCGGCAAGGCCGAGCGGCGTGCCGTGGGCCATGTCGGTGATGGCGTAGGACTCGACGAGCGTCTCGCCGTCCTTGTTCCACCAGGCCTGGCGCGGATAGCCGTCGATGTCAGTTTCCGCCATCGGCGCCTCGGGCAGATCGTGCAGGTCGAGCCATTGCTTGACGATCTCATTGGCATTGCCGGGATTGACGGTGCGATCGGCGCTGCCGTGCCACACCGAGATCCTCGGCCAGGGCCCGCGATGATTCGAGGCCCGCCGCACCAGATCGCCAAGTTCACGCGCCGGCCGCACCGGGGAATGAAACATCCCGTCGAGCGCCTCGCGCAGATTGGTCGCGATGCCGTAGGGAAGTCCCGCGATCACCGCACCGGCCGCGAAGACTTCAGGGTAGGTCGCGAGCATCACCGACGTCATGCCGCCGCCGGCCGACAGGCCCGTGATGAAGATGCGCTTGGGATCGACGCGATGCGTTTCCGTCATATGCGCGATCATCTCGCGAATCGAACAGGCCTCGCCACTGTCCCGCGCCGTGTCTTCCGGATTGAACCAGTTAAAGCAGGTGTTGCTGTTGTTGATGCGCTGCTGCTCGGGCATCAACAGCGCGAAGCCGTAGTGCTCGGCGAGCGTCGACCATCCGGCACCGAGGTCGTAGCTTGCCGCCGTCTGGCCGCAGCCGTGCAGCACGACGACGAGCGCGCGCGGCTTCTGCAGTTGCGGCGGCACGAACGCGAACAGGCGCAGATTGCCGGGATTGTCGCCGAAGCCCGTGACCTCTTGCAACGGACTGGACGCATCGGCGCTCCGGCCAAACTCGGCGAAGCGCAATCCGTCCAGCTTTGGCAGACGTCTCAAGAGATCGACATTTCTGGTTAACGACACGGCAGCTCCTAGCAGGCGACGTTCAACGTCCACCCAAACCAAATAGTTGCTGCAGCGCAAAATAAAAAGACCGTGTGCTGTCGATGAGGTGCTAAATCTCAGGAAAGCCTGCAGAAATCAGCACGCATTAACCGCAATGCCTCAACTTCGTGCAGATACCCGGCGCATCCACGCCAGGAATGCGGCGCAGATCATGATTAATGTTGCGAACAGTGCGAGCGAGACGAGAAATCCTGCGCGCGCTGATTGCACCGCTTCGACGGCGAAAAACATGGCGCCGATTGCGGCCACTCCGGCCGCATTTCCGACTTGCGCCGTGGTGCCGTACATGCCGGAGGCAGAACCGGCGGCCACAGGCTTCACCGTCGAGAGCACCGCGCCGGAGAGCGGCGCCATCACCAGCCCCTGACCGTAGCCGAACACGATCATGGTGAGCGCGAGCAGGAGCGCGGACGGCGCGTCGACAGAGAACGCGACCAGCGCAAGGGCCGCGAGGCCCGCGATCTGAAGCGCGCAGCCTTCGATCAAGACCCTGGTGCCGCGATGGCGCGCCCGTGCGCCACTATGGCGCGAGGCCACGACGAAAGCGAGCGCGAGCGGAATGAAGGCCATGCCGGCCGCGAGCGGCGGGATTTTCAGCCCTCGCTGCATGAACAGCGTCATGACCAGATAGAACGAGAGATTGGCGGAGAAGAAAAAGAACGCCGCGCCAAGGCCGCGCAGGAAAGCGGCGTCCGCCAGCAGCGAGAGATCAATCAGCGGCATGCCGCCGGCGCGTGCCACCGCATGCTCCAGCTTCGGGAACGCCAGGAGGATCGCGGCGCCGACCGCCATCACCAGCCACAGCCACGGTGCCCAGCCGACATCGTGACCCAGCAGCAGCGGACCGATCATGCACAGCAATCCGGCGAACAGGACGATGCTGCCCGTGATGTCAAGCCGCGTGTCGGCGCGATGCGGTGCCGAGGGCATGATGCGCCAGGCCGCCACCGCGATCACGAGACCGCACGGCACATTGACGAAGAACACCGAGCGCCAGCCGGTGCCGGCGAGATCGATCGTGACCAGGAGACCGCCGAGCAGAAAGCCCGCGGCACCCGCGAGCCCCAGCACAATGCCGTAGATGGCGAAGGCGCGGTTGCGCTGTTCGTCGGTGAACAGGAGATGCAGCGTCGCCAGCACCTGCGGCACCATCAGCGCGGCGGAGGCACCCTGCGTCAACCGCGCGACGATCAACTCCGAACCGGATCGCGCCAGTCCGCACCACAGCGACGTCAGGGTGAAACCGAGCAGGCCAGCCAGGAACACGTTCCTGGTGCCGTGAATGTCGCCAAGCCGGCCGCCGGTGACGACCAGCGTGGCATAGGCGATCAGGTAGATCGCGATGACGGATTCGATCTGAGCCGGCGACGCCTTCAACTCGACCGCGATGGTCGGAATGGCGACGTTGACCACGAAGGCATCGACGCCGAACATGAACTGGGCGGCCACGACGATCGCCAGCACCCACCAGCGACGCGACGTGTCGACCTGCTTTGTGACGGTTTGATGCATCGGCGCGTGATCCTCGGATGTCCTTGCCGATCATCTCAGACCGCATGCGGCGCCGCGATTACCTCGAAGGTAGGATCCTCGCGCGTTCCGCCTCTCTCAGCGTGCCGGGAGAGGAAGACGACATACGCATGGCTGCATTCCGCCGCGCGGGACATCGCGCGATTGCGTTCGCTGTCTCCAGCACGTAGCTTCGCGCCACAAACAAAAAAATGTAAGCCGGAGAGAACGCCATGGCGCGCCTGAAGTTCGGAGCCTTCCTTGCCCCGCATCATCCGATCGGGGAGCATCCGATGCTCCAGTTCCGGCGCGATCTCGACCTGGTCGAGCAGTTAGATAGCCTCGGTTATGACGAGTTTTGGTGCGGCGAGCATCATTCCTCCGGCTGGGAGATGATCGCCTCGCCGGAGATGTTCCTGGCGGCCGCCGGCGAGCGCACCAAGCGGATCAAGCTCGGCACCGGCGTGGTGTCGCTGCCCTACCACCATCCCTACAACGTCGCGCAGCGCATGGTGCAGCTCGACCACATGACCGGCGGCCGCGCCATCTTCGGCTCAGGCCCCGGCGCGCTCGCCTCCGACGCGCATACGCTCGGCATCGATCCGATGACGCAGCGCGACCGCCAGGACGAGGCGATCGGCGTGATCCGCCGCCTCTTCGACGGCGAGCGCGTCACGGCGAAGAGCGACTGGTTCACCATGAACGACGCTGCGCTGCAGCTCCTGCCGCTGCAGGAGGAGATGCCGTTCGTCGTGGCCTCGCAGATCTCGCCCTCCGGCATGACGCTCGCCGGAAAATACGGGATCGGCATCATTTCGCTGGGTTCGATGACGACGCAGGGGCTGATGTCGCTGCAGCAGCAATGGCAGTTCGCCGAGGACGCGGCGAAAAAGCACGGCACCAAAGTCGATCGCGCGAACTGGCGCGTGCTGCTGACCTGGCACATCGCCGAGACCCGCGAGCAGGCGCGCCGCGAGGCCGGCCCCGGCCTAATGCGCTGGCACAATGAATATAATGTCGGCACGCTGCAACGGCCCGGGCTCACCGCGTTCGCCTCACCCGACGAGGCCGTGGACAAGACCGCTTTCGTCGACGGCGCGGCCTCCGTCATCGGCACGCCCGACGACCTCGTCAAGATGATCAAGAACGTGATGCAGGTCTCCGGCGGAATCGGCGCCGTCATCGGCTTCGTGCACGACTGGGCCAATCCGGAGAACACGCGCCGGAGCTGGGACATGGTCGCGCGCTACGTGGTGCCCGAGATCAACGGCTACATCGACGGCTTGCGCAAGTCGCAAAAATTCGTGATCGAGAACCGCGCGATCTTCGAGCGCGCGGGACAGGCCGTGATGGCCAAGATTATGGAAAACGAAAAGGCCGCCGAGGCGCTGAAGGTGACCGGCGCCGGCCGCGTTGCGATTCCGGCCGTCAATGCGCCGGATTTGCAGAAGGAAGCGGCGAAGCGGTAGGCGCGGAGTCATCGCAGCTGGATTGTGTTATGTTGGCCGGGTCCAGCCAACCGGAGCAATCGTCATGTCGATGCAGAATGTGGCCGCCCCTGCGCACGGCTTCACTCCGCCCAAGCGCAACGAGCTGACCCACATCCCCGGCGACGAAGGCTGGCCGATCATCGGCAAGACCTTCCAGGTGCTCGCGGACCCCAAAGGGCATATCGAGGCGAACGGCGCCAAATACGGCCTCGTCTATCGCACGCATTTCTTCGGCGAGACCAATATCGTGCTGCTCGGCCCCGAGGCCAACGAGCTCGTGCTGTTCGACCAGCAAAAGCTGTTCTCCTCGACCCATGGCTGGAACAAGGTGCTCGGCCTGTTGTTTCCGCGGGGATTGATGCTGCTGGATTTCGAGGAGCACCGGCTGCACCGCAAGGCGCTGTCGGTCGCATTCAAGTCCGGCCCGATGAAGTCGTATCTGAGCGATCTCGACCGCGGCATCGCCGCCCGCGTCGCGCAGTGGAAGGCCAAGCCCGGCGAGATGCAGCTTTATCCGGCGATGAAGCAGCTCACGCTCGATCTCGCCGCCGCGTCCTTTATCGGCGCCGATATCGGGCCGGAGGTCGACGAGATCAACCGGGCCTTCATCGACATGGTCGCCGCTGCCGTCGCCCCGATCCGCCGACCGCTGCCCGGCACGCAGATGGCGGCCGGCGTCAGGGGACGCAAGCGCATCGTGGCTTATTTCCGCGAGCAGATTCCGCTGCGACGCGGCAATCTCGGCGGTGATGATCTGTTCTCGCAGCTCTGCCGCGCAACCCACGAGGACGGCGCGCTGCTCTCGGAACAGGACATCATCGACCACATGAGCTTCCTGATGATGGCGGCGCACGACACGCTGACCTCGTCGCTGACGTCGTTCATTGGCGAACTCGCGGCAAATCCCGGCTGGCAGGACAAGCTTCGCGCGGAAGTCATGGCGCTGGGGCTCGCCCCTGACGCGCCAAGCAGCTTCGACGATCTCGAAAAGATGCCGCTGTCGGAGATGGCGTTCAAGGAAGCGCTGCGGATCAAGCCGCCGGTGCCCTCGATGCCGCGCCGCGCTATGCGCGATTTCAGCTTCAAGGGTTTTTCGATTCCGGCCGGCACCGCGATCGGCGTCAATCCGCTCTACACCCACCACATGAAGGAGATCTGGCCGGAGCCGGACCGCTTCGATCCTCTGCGCTTCACCGAAGAGGCCCAGCGCAACCGCCACCGCTTCGCCTGGGTGCCGTTCGGCGGCGGCGCGCATATGTGCCTCGGCCTGCACTTCGCCTACATGCAGGCCAAATGCTTCGCGCGGCACTTCCTGCAGAACATCGAGGTATCGCTGGAGCCGGGTTACAAGCCCGACTGGCAGATGTGGCCGATCCCCAAGCCGCGCGACGGATTGCGGGTGCGGGTGAAGGCGGTTTGAGCATCGCAGTCGTCATTGCGAGCGATGCGAAGCAATCCTGACTTCCTCTGCGGAATGCTTCGTCGCTTCGCTCCTCGCAATGACGAAAACTACCCGGCCCCCTGATCGAACGCCTTGCGCAAGGCCACGTAGCCCTGCTGCTGCTGGCTCCAGTTGCGGCCGCCGGTCATCGCGCCGTCGATGACGAGGTCATGGCCGTTGATGAAGCTGGATTCGTCGCTGGCCAGGAACACCGCAGCATGGGCGATGTCATCGGGAAGGCCGGCGCGCGGGATCGGCTGCGCGGTCTTGTAGACCTCGCGCATCACGGCCGGCGTCTTCTCCGCCGCGTCGGTCGAAAGCCCGAGCGCCTTGCCGAAAATGCCGGTCGCGATGGCGCCGGGCGAGATCGAGTTGACGCGGACGTTGGATTCGCCGAGCTCCATCGCCACGCATTTGGTGAGATGGATCACCGCCGCTTTGGCTGCACCATAGACCATCGATGACGAGAAGCCGGCAAGACGGCCGGCGATGCTGCCATTGTTGATGATGCTGCCAAATCCCTGCTTCTTCATGTGCGGCGCGGCGTGCTTCATGCCGAGCATGACGCTGCGCAGCAGGGTCGCCATCGCCGCGTCAAAGCGCTCGACCTCGAGGCCTTCGATGCCGCCGGTCTGCGCCGGACCGCCGGCATTGTTGAACAGGCAGTCGATGCGGCCGAATTTGTCCACCGCGAGCGCGATCAGCGCCTGCATCTGCGCTTCGGCCGTCACATCCGTCTGGCGGAAGACGCAATTCGCCCCGAGCTGCTCGCCAGGGCCTCGCCTTCCGGTATGCGCCGGCCCGCGATCACAATTTTGGCACCTTCGGCAACGAAGACTTCTGCGGTCCGCAACCCGATCCCGCTCGTCGCGCCCGTGATCACCGCGACCTTGCCATCCAGCCTGCCCATGGAATGTCCCTGTTTTCGAACCCCTTGACGCCAAATGGCGGACACCGATCGACGACGGCGCCGCGACGGTCGGCGCCGCGGCAGGCACTATTCCTGCCGGCTTCCGACAAGGCAAGCTTTGCTTGGGGCCGGCGACATGCGTAACATTCCTGGCGATCGCTCGATTGTCGAACGGATATCGCGACCGGACTGCGCATGGGGAAGCTGATCGACGAATTCCGCAAGGGCTGGCAGGGCGTGGCACCGCCGTCGCTCGGCCTGAGCCTTGCGTTTGCGGTCGCCTGCCTGCTGGTTGCGACGCTGGCGCGCTGGGCCCTCGCCCATGTGCGGCCCGACGTCTATTTCACGCCGTATTTCCCGGCCGTGTTCTTTGCAGCCGCGTTCGGCGGCTTCCGCATCGGCATCATCACGGCGCTGGTGGGCGGCGTGCTCGGCGTCGTCGTGAATTTCGGCGATGCCTTTGCCGATAACGCGCGATTCGCCCTGCTGGCGCTCTATTGGGCGGTCTGCGCGCTCACCATCTGGGGCGTCGAGCACTATCGCTCGCTCCTCGTCGAGCAGCGGCGGATTTCCAGACGCCTGATCGAGGAAGAAGACTACCGCAAGCTGCTGGTCGACGAGCTCCAGCACCGGCTGAAGAACAAGCTGTCGACGGTGCATGCCGTGCTGCATCAGGTGCTGCACGATCAGCCGCAGATCTGGGCCCGGATCGATCCGCGGCTGCGGTCGCTTGCCGCGACCGACGATTTGATCTCACGGATCGACAAGGCCGGCTGCGACATTCGCGACCTCCTGATCTCCGAGCTCGGCCCTTACGGCCATGTCCGCTTCACGCTCAACGGCGACCGGCTGTTCCTGCCGCCGAAACTTGCGGTCACGCTGTCCCTGATGTTTCACGAACTCGCCACCAACGCAGGCAAATATGGCGCGTTCTCCGCGCCGCGCGGGCTGTTGCAGGTGTCATGGACCGTCAGCGACGATCGCCTGACCGTGACCTGGGATGAAACCGAGGGTCCGAGCGTCGACAAGATCTCCGAGCCGGGTTTCGGCACCAAGCTGTTGAAGTCGGCGCTGTCGGCCTTCGACGGCAAGACGGAGGTCTCCTATCTCAGGACCGGACTTCATTGCACCATGCAATGCCGTATCCCCAAGGACGGTTAGACGCGGCGCCAACGAAACCCGTTCGCGCGCGTCGTTCGCGGTTTCACCGGACGCGTTGACGCCCTGTTAATGACGATAGGCTGCGCGCGTCGCATCGCCGCAAAACACCACCGTAATTCTCCGGGCCCCTTAACCAAACTTAAGAGGGAACCGCGCAAGATCGCGGCCATTGCAAAGGCGCGCTGAAACAACAAGATTCATGACTTCTATGAACGACAACAAATATTCCGGCGCGAGCGAAGCCGAACTCGGATTTCTCAAGGAAATCGTTAGAATGCTGCCTGCCGGCCTGACCGTGCAGGACGCGCAAGGCGAACTTCTCCTGGTCAACGATGTCGCGGCTGCCCAGCTCGGCATGGACGGCAGCCGCCCCTCGCGCGATCTCGCGTCGCGCCTCGAAGCCTGCCGGCAGGCCCTGAGCTCCGGCCAGGCGGTCGTCGCCGAGGAAGCGCTCCACGACGGAGCCGCACGCCAGGTGCTGCTGACCACCCATCGTCCGGTCCGCCTCGACGGACGCGAGCTGCTGATCTCGGCCTCCTCCGACATCACCGAGCAGAAGAATTTCGAGGACCAGCTGTTCCGCTCGGCCTATTTCGACGATCTGACCGGCCTGCCCTCGCGACGCGTGATCGAGCATCGCGCCACCAGCCTGCTCGCGCAGGGTCGCACCGGCGATCGCTTTGCGCTCGCCTTTCTCGACGTCGACAATTTCAAGCACATCAACGACTATTACGGCCACGCCGTGGGCGACGCCCTGCTGGTCGAGCTGTCGAAGCGGCTTGGACGCGGCTTGCGCGACTCGGACATGCTGTCGCGCATCTCCGGGGACGAATTCCTGCTGCTGCTATCGCCGATCCAGAACCAGGAGGAAGTCGCCGAATTCATGCAGTCGACGCTGGAGCGGCTGACGGCGCCGTTCTTCATCGACAATTCGGAAGTGTTCGCCTCAACCTCCGTCGGCATCAGCCTCTACCCCGATCACGGAAGCAGCTTCGAGACACTGCGCCAGAACGCCGACATCGCGATGTACCGCATCAAGAATGACGGCAAGGGATCGGCGGCCTTCTTCGATTCCAGCATGGAACGCGAGGCGCTGGCGCGGATGAAGATCGAGCAGTCGCTGCGGCAGGCCATCCTGGAGAAGCGCTTCTGCTGCGCCTTCCAGTCCAAGGTCGACATCCGCACGCAGGACGTGAAGGGCATCGAGGCCCTGGTGCGGCTGCGCGACGACGAGGGCGTGATCCAGGCGCCCGGCTCGTTCATCAATCTTGCCACCGAGCTGGGGCTGATCGACGAGCTGACCCATCTCGTGCTCGCCGAGATCGTCAAGTCGATCGACCTCATCAACGAGACGTTCGGTGCGGAAGCGACCATCAGCATCAACGTCGCGGCCAAGCAGGCCGGCAACCCGGAGTTCATGCGCAGCTTTGCCCAAGCGCTCGACTACACCGGCTTTCCGCAGCGCTTCATGATCGAGGTGACGGAAGACGCCTTCGTCGCCAAGAATCATTTCCAGGCCGAGATCCTGCCGATGTTCCGCAAGCTCGGCGTCGCCATCTCGATCGACGATTTCGGCACCGGCTATTCCTCGCTCTCGGCGCTGGCCGACATCACCGCGGACGAGATCAAGATCGACCGCTCCTTCATCACCGATATCCATAAGCGTCCGCGCAACCAGGGCATCCTGCGCGCGATCGAATCCCTGAGCGAAGCGCTCGGCATGACCGTGATTGCCGAAGGCATCGAATCCTACGAGGAGCTCGCCTACCTCCAGGCTGCGACCAAGATCCGTTACGCGCAGGGCTATTATTTCTCCCGGCCGATCTTCCTGGAGGAGCTGAAGCTCGCAACGCCCGTCTCCAGCGAAGCACGCGCCAGCGTCACAAACCGCTCGACGCAGCAGAACCGGCAGGGCTATTCCCGCGCGAACGGATACCGACGGTAACCCCCGGCCTGATCGTTACTTTGCAAAGCCTGAGCGACCCGTTCCACGGGTGAGGTCAACAATTGCATCTGCCGATTTCCTCGGCAGAAGCGATCCGGCGCGGCCGGGCCGGACAATATCACACATGCCCGTCGCGTGGTCCGCCGGAAGGTGGAATTGCAATGTCCGCACGGTTGTGCAAATCGCTATGGCCAAAGAACTCATCAGGAGGGACCATCGTGCGCCGATCGCTCATCTTAACAACAACCATCCTCGCCCTCGCCGCGGGCACCTCCGCACAGGCCGACGATCTCAAGATCGCGCTGATCTATGGCAAGACCGGCCCGCTCGAGGCCTATGCCAAGCAGACCGAGACCGGCCTGCAGATGGGGTTTGAATACGCCACCAAGGGCACCATGACGCTCGACGGGCGCAAGATCGTCGTCATCACCAAGGACGACCAGGGCAAGCCGGATCTCTCCAAGGCCGCGCTCGCGGAAGCCTATCAGGACGACAAGGTTGACATCGCGATCGGCACGACCTCGTCGGCCGCGGCACTCGCGATCCTGCCCGTCGCCGAGGAAAACAAGAAGATCCTGATCGTCGAGCCCGCGGTCGCGGATCAGATTACCGGCGAGAAGTGGAATCGCTACATCTTCCGCACCGCGCGCAACTCGTCGCAGGACGCGATCTCGAACGCGGTCGCGATCGGCAAGCAGGGCGTCACCGTCGCGACGCTGGCGCAGGACTACGCCTTCGGCCGCGACGGCGTCGCCGCCTTCAAGGAGGCGCTCGGCAAGACCGGCGCGACGCTCGCCGCCGAAGAATATGCCCCGACCTCGACCACCGACTTCACCGCGGTCGGCCAGCGCCTGTTCGACGCGCTGAAGGACAAGCCGGGCCGCAAGGTGATCTGGGTGATCTGGGCCGGCGCCGGCAATCCGCTGGCGAAACTCCAGGACATGGATCCGAAGCGCTACGGCATCGAACTGTCCACCGGCGGCAACATCCTGCCGGCGCTCGCTGCCTATAAGGGCCTGCCCGGCATGGAAGGCGCGACCTACTATTTCTACGCGATCCCGAAGAACCCGGTAAATGACTGGCTCGTCGCCGAGCACCAGAAGCGCTTCAACGCGCCGCCGGACTTCTTCACCGCGGGCGGATTCGCTGCGGCGATGTCCGTCGTCGCCGCCGTCACCAAGGCGAAGTCGACCGACACCGAGAAGCTGATCACGGCCATGGAAGGCCTGGAGTTCGACACGCCGAAGGGCAAGATGATGTTCCGCAAGGAAGACCATCAGGCGCTGCAGAGCATGTATCACTTCAAGGTCAAGGTCGATCCGAATGTCGCCTGGGCCGTGCTCGAGCCGGTGCGCGAACTGAAGATCGAAGACATGGACGTTCCGATCAAGAACAAGCGCTGATCTTTCTTCCTTCACCTCTCCCGCTTGCGGGAGAGGCCGGGAGAAGGCTCTGTCCTCTTGGGGTTCTCGCCTGAGGAGACACCCTCTCCCACCCTCTCCCGCAAGCGGGAGAGGGAGCGCAGCCTGATCGCGGACAAATTCTCCTCTCATCATTTGCCAGATCCGCCATGACGCTGACCCTCGAAACCCGCGACCTCACCATCCGCTTCGGCGGCCATGTCGCGGTCAACAGCGTCACTTGCAGCTTCCGCCCGGGCGAACTCACCGCGATCGTCGGCCCGAACGGCGCCGGCAAGACCACTTATTTCAACCTGATCTCCGGCCAGCTCCGCGCATCGAGCGGCAGCATTCTGTTCGACGGCACCGACATCACCCAGCATTCCGCGCCGATGCGGACGCGCGCAGGCCTGGGGCGCGCCTTCCAGCTCACCAACCTCTTTCCGAATCTGTCGGTGGAGGAAAACGTCCGCCTCGCGGTGCAGGCCGCCAACGGCACTCACTACGACATGTTGCGGCCCTGGATGGTCCGCCGTGATCTGATCGCCCGCGCCGATGCTATCCTGGATCAGGTCGCGCTCGGCGGCCGCCGTGGCGTCGCCGCGACCGCACTGTCGCATGGCGATCAGCGTAAGCTCGAGGTCGCGCTGATGATGGCGCTCGAGCCAAAGGTGTTCATGTTCGACGAGCCGACCGCGGGCATGAGCATCGACGAGGTGCCGGTCGTGCTGAACCTGATCGCGCAGCTCAAGCAGGACAAAAGCAGGATCATTCTCCTGGTCGAACACAAGATGGACGTGGTGCGATCGCTCGCCGACCGCATCATCGTGTTGCATAACGGGCAGCTTGTTGCGGACGGCAGGCCTGCCGAGGTGATTGCGTCACCGATCGTGCAGGAAGCCTATCTCGGCGTCGCGCCAAAGAACGTTGAAGGGAAGACGGCTGGAGGGAGCGCAGCATGACCGATCTGTTGAGGCTCTCCGGTGTTCACACTCATATCGGCCGCTATCACATCCTCCAGGGCATCGATCTCGCTGTCGCGCAGGGGCAGACCACGATGCTGCTCGGCCGCAACGGCGCCGGCAAGACCACGACGTTGCGCACCATCATGGGCCTCTGGCAGGCCTCCTCCGGCGAGATCAGCCTCGCCGGCGAGCGCATCGAGAGCCGTGCGACGCCCGACATCGCGCGGCTCGGCGTCGGCTACGTGCCGGAGAGCATGGCGGTGTTTTCGGACCTCACGGTGAAGGAAAATCTGGTGCTGGCGGCGCGCGACGGACCACTCGACGACGCCCAGCTGGACTGGATTTTTGGCTTCTTCCCCGCGCTGCGCCGGTTCTGGCTGTCGCGCGCGGGAAGTCTCTCGGGCGGACAGAAGCAGATGCTGTCGATTGCCCGCGCCATCATCGAACCCCGCAAGCTCCTGCTGATCGACGAGCCGACCAAGGGGTTGGCGCCGGCGATCGTGATGGCGCTGATCGAGTGCCTGAAGGAGATCAAGCGCAAGGGCGCCACGATCCTGATGGTCGAGCAGAATTTCTTTGCCGCCCGCGAGCTCGGCGACAACGTGCTGGTGATGGACAACGGCACCATCGTTCATCGCGGCGAGATGGCGGCCTTGGCCTCAGACGTGCCGCTGCAGGAGCGGCTGCTCGGCCTGAGCCTGGAGACGCATCAATGACCGAGCTCGCCGCAACCGATCCGCTGCCGAAGCCGAAGCGCGACATCGCGCCGATCCTGCTGCCGATCGCGGTCGCCCTGGTGATGATCCCGCTGATCGGCTCGCCCAGCACCTGGCTGACGCTGACGGCCGCGAGCCTCGCGATGGGCATGATGATCTTCATCATGGCCTCCGGCCTGACGCTCGTGTTCGGCCTGATGGACGTGCTCAATTTCGGCCATGGCGCCTTCATCGCGGTCGGGGCCTATGTCGCGACCCTGGTGCTGGCGCCGTTCGCCGCTTCCCTCCAGGCGGATTCACTGTGGACTAACCTCGCGGTGCTGGCGCCGGCGGCACTGCTGTCGATGGCGGTATCCGGCGCGCTCGGGCTGGTTGTCGAGCGGGTGCTGATCCTGCCCGTCTACGGTCAGCATCTGAAGCAGATCCTGATGACGACGGGCGGCCTGATCGTCGCCGAGCAGACGCTCTATGCGGTGTGGGGGCCGCAGATCATCCCGACGCCGCTGCCGACGTCGCTGCGCGGCTCCTTCATCCTCGGCGACGTCGCGATCGCGAAATACCGCGTGCTGGCGACGCTGATCGGCCTCGCCGTCTTCATCGCGATCCAGCTCGTGCTCAACCGAACCAAGCTTGGCCTTCTGATCCGCGCCGGCGTCGAGAACCGCGAGATGGTCGAGGCGCTCGGCTATCGCATTCGCCGTCTGTTCCTCGGCGTGTTCATGACGGGATCGGCGCTCGCCGGCCTCGGCGGCGTGATGTGGGCGCTGTATCGCGAGCAAGTCCACGCCTCCATGAGCGACGACCTCACCGTCCTGATCTTCATCGTCGTCATCATCGGCGGCCTCGGCTCGATCGGCGGCTGCTTCATCGGCGCGATCCTGGTGGCGATGATTGCCAATTACGGCGGCTTCCTGGTGCCTAAGCTCGCCCTCGTCTCCAATATCCTGCTGATGGTCGCCATTCTGATGTGGCGGCCGCGCGGCCTCTATGCGGTGACCAGCCGATGATGATCCTGTCAGGCGATCCGCCGCGCAGCCGCGTGCTCACGCTCGTTCTCGTCCTCATCATCCTGGCGCTGGTGGCGACGCCGTT
Source organism: Bradyrhizobium sp. GCM10028915 (assembly GCF_042666195.1). Classification (NCBI taxonomy): domain Bacteria; kingdom Pseudomonadati; phylum Pseudomonadota; class Alphaproteobacteria; order Hyphomicrobiales; family Nitrobacteraceae; genus Bradyrhizobium; species Bradyrhizobium sp. GCM10028915. Next base: position 50,106 of record NZ_JBHTFN010000011.1, on the reverse strand, counting down.
CCTGTTTCCCGGGGCGAAGGCGCTGAACGTCGCGGCCAAGATCTGCGTCTTCGCCGCGCTGGTCGCCTCCTACGACCTCCTGCTCGGCTATACCGGCTCGGTGTCATTCGCACACACCATGTTCTACGGGATCGGCAGCTACGCGATCGCGATCGCGCTGTACGGGATGGGCCCGAATTGGGGCGCGGTCGCAACCGGCATCGTGGTCGGCCTGCCGCTTGCCGCGCTGCTTGCGCTTGCGATCGGACTGTTCTCGCTGCGGGTTGCCGCGATCTTCTTTGCCATGATCACGCTCGCGGTCGCATCCGCCTTCCAGGTGCTGGCCTCGCAGCTGTCCTGGCTGACCGGCGGCGAAGACGGGCGCAGCTTTCAGCTGCCCGAGCTGCTCAGGCCCGGCACGGTGCTGATCTCGAAGAACGTGCTGGGATTCGAGGTCAACGGCCGCCTCCTGACCTACTATCTGGTGTTCGCCGTCTCGGCCCTGATGATCCTCGCTTTGCTGCGGGTGGTGAACTCGCCGTTCGGGCGCGTGCTGCAGGCGATCCGCGAAAACCGCTTCCGCGCCGAGGCGCTCGGCTTCCGCACCGTTTTCCACCTGAGCTACGCCAACTGCATCGCCGCACTGGTCGCCGCCGGCGCCGGCATTCTCAATGCACTGTGGCTGCGCTATGCCGGTCCCGATACCTCGCTCAGCTTCTCGATCATGCTGGACATCCTGCTGATGGTCGTGATCGGCGGCATGGGCACGATCTACGGCGCGATCATCGGCGCCACCATCTTCATCCTCGCCCAGAACTATCTGCAGGCGCTGATGGGCGTCGCCTCCAAGGCGGCCTCGGAAGCCGGCCTGCCGCTGCTGCCAGGGCTGCTGCATCCCGATCGCTGGCTGCTGTGGCTCGGGCTGCTCTTCATCGCCAGCGTCTACTTCTTTCCGACCGGCGTGGTGGGACGGCTGCGCAGTGCCGGCGACCACAAGAGTGCGGGCAGCGCGCGTTAACGCGCGATTCATGATGCAGCGCGGCGGCTCGCTCGGCGCAACCGTATTCTCGCAACGAGATTAACGCCCAGGTAACTGGCTTTCCTAAGCTTTACGCCATTTGTGCGGTGTATTCCTGTCCTTCCAGGGGGAGGGAATGCGCCAGGTCTTTGCAGAGATTGCGTCACGAATGCTCCTAGCCGCGAAGCACGGCTGGGAGGCAGCCATTCGGCGCGGACCGGTGCTGTGGCTCACTTTGTGCGGCGTGTTGCTGGTCGCCGGGATCTTCGCCGTGACCGCCATGGCCGTCGGCGAATTTCGCGAACGTACCCTGGCCAACCGCGAGCGCGAGCTGGAAAATACCGTGCAGCTGATCGCGCGGCACTTCGATCAGCAATTCGAAGATGCGGACGTCGTCGCCGCCGATGTGATCGGGCAGATGAACCTGCCGGAGATCAGTTCCGCCGCGATGTTCCGCGAGCGCATGTCCGGACCTGCGACGAACCAGATGCTGCGGAGCAAGATCAGCTCGGTGTCTTATCTCGGCGACATCGCGATCTACGATGCCGATGGCGAACTGATCAACTGGTCGCGAGCCCAGCCGCTGCCCAAGATCAACATCTCCTCGCGCGCCTACTTCCAGACCTTCAAATCCGATCCGATGGCCGAACCGGTAATTCTGGAGTCGGTCCGCAGTTTCATCATCGGCAAATGGACCACGATTGTCGCGCGTCGGCTGAACGGCGTGGACGGCAGCTTCCTCGGCACGATGGTCCGCCGGATCGATCCGGACAGCTACCAGAACTATTTCGCATCCGTTGCGCTTGCGGAGGGCACGGCGATCTCGCTGTTCGACCGCAATGGCAAGATGCTGTCGCGCTACCCGCATGTCGAAGAGCTGATCGGCAGGGACTTCAAGGACGCGCCGCTGATGCGCAAGATGCTGGCCGAAGGTGGCCGGCACACCCTGCGCGTCAGGGGCCCGATCGACGGCGACGAGCGCCTCGGCTCCGGCGCCTCGCTTTCGCATTTCCCGCTGGTCATCGTCGCGACCAACACCACGAGCGCGGCGCTGGCCGACTGGCGGCAGCAGACCGGTTTCATGGTCACCACCGCCGCGCTTTCGGCGACTGTGATTGCGCTGATCCTGTTCCTGATAGTTCGCCAGATCAGCCGTCAGAATCGGGAGGCGCAGCAGCGGCTGGAAGCGGAGCGAGGGCGGCTCGACACCGCCTTGAACAACATGTCGCAAGGGTTGATCCTGTACGATGCAGCCGGATACATCGTCACCTGCAACCGCCGCTACGCCGACATGTTCGGCCTCTCCCACGACGTCATCAAGCCCGGCTGTCACATCCGCGAGGCGATGTATCATCGCAAGGAGCGCGGCGCGTTCGAAGGCGATGTCGAGGCATTTTGCGCCGACGTCATGAGGATCGTCGCGGAGGGCACGGTCTCCACCAGAAGCCATCACTTGCCGAGCGGCCGCGCTTTCCAGGTCATCAACACCCCACTCGCGCAGGGCGGGTGGGTGGCCACGATCGAAGACATCACCGAACGCCGCAATCTGGAGCAGGAACGCGACCGCAACTACATGTTCCTACGCGAGATCATCGACCACATCCCATCGCAGATCACGGTGAAGGATGCTCAAACGCGGCAATATCTGCTCGTCAACCGGACCGCCGAAGAGCAATTCGGCCAATCGAGTGAAAACATCGTTGGCAAGACTCCCTTCGACATTTACCCGGATGCCTCCGCCAGAGTCGTCACCGACGACGACAGCAAGGCGCTGCAGATGACCGAGGGATTGTTCAAAGACGAACATGCCTGGCAGAGCCAGGCCAAGGGGATGCGCTACATCACCTCGACCCGGATCGGGATCCGCGACAATTCCGGCGAGCCGCGTTACCTCATCAACGTGGTCGAGGACGTCACCGAACGACGGCGCGCCGACGAAAAGATCGCGCATATGGCGCATTACGATGCGCTCACCGACCTGCCCAACCGGACGCTATTCCGCGAGCAGATCGAGCGCGAACTTGAGAAGGTCGGCGGCGGCAGTCAGTTCGCGCTGCTCTATATCGACGTCGACGAGTTCAAGGGCATCAACGATTCGCTCGGCCATCACGTCGGCGACGAGCTGTTGAAGGGAATCGCCGCCCGCATCCGCGGCTGCCTCGGACAGGACGACCTGATCGCGCGGCTCGGCGGCGACGAATTCGCGGTGATCCAGACCGGCATCAAGTCGTCCGCCGACGTGGTGTCATTCGTGACGCGGATCTTCGAGGCGATCCGCCGGCCCTATCACTGCTTCGGCCATCAGCTCTCCACCGACGCCAGCATCGGCATCGCGATGGCGCCGCAGGACGGCACCGATCTCGACCAGCTCATCAAGAATGCCGATCTCGCGATGTACGGCGCCAAGGCCGGAGGACGCCGCACTCACCGCTTCTTCGAGCCGGAGATGGATGCGAGCGCCAAGGCGCGCCTGAGCCTGGAGCAGGATCTGCGGCAGGCCCTGGTGAACGGCGGTTTCGAGATCCACTATCAGCCGCTGGTCGACTTGCGCACCAATGAGGTCACAGGCTGCGAGGCGCTGCTGCGCTGGCGGCATCCCGAGCGCGGCATGGTGTCGCCGGCGGAGTTCATTCCGATTGCCGAGGACACCGGCCTGATCAACGAGCTCGGCGACTGGGTGCTGCGCATGGCCTGCAACGAGGCCGCGACCTGGCCGGCGCATGTGCGTGTCGCGGTCAACGTCTCGCCGGTGCAGCTCAAATGCGACACGCTGGCACTGCGGATCGCCGGCGCGCTCGCCGCTTCCGGACTTGCCCCCTCCCGGCTCGAGCTCGAGATCACCGAGGCCGTGCTGATCCGCGACGACGAGGCGGCGCTCTCGATCCTGCACCAGCTCCGCGCCATCGGCGTGCGCATCGCGCTCGACGATTTCGGCACCGGCTACTCCTCGCTCAGCTATCTGAAGCGCTTTCCGTTCGACAAGATCAAGATCGACCGCTGTTTCGTCGCTGATATCGCCGAGACGAGCGGCGCGCCCGTGATCGTGCAGGCGGTGGTGAACATCGCCGCCGCCAGCAACATGACCACGGTCGCGGAGGGCGTCGAGACCGAGGCGCAGCGCGAGATGCTGCGTGCGCTCGGCTGCACGGAGATGCAGGGTTATCTCTTCAGCAGACCGAAGCCGGCCGGCGAAGTGCGAAAGCTGTTCGGTCCGAGCCATGCCTTGCCGGTGGCGGCGGTGGCCTGAGATGGCGAAGCCGGGGAAAACGCCAGCCACGACGGTCGACGTTGCGGATTCCTATGCCGTGCGGCTGATGCAGCATCTGGTGGTGCCGACCTTCGTGATCGACCCCAAGCGCCGCGTCGTGATCTGGAACAGAGCCTGCGAGCGGCTGACCGGTGTCGCCGCCTCCGAAGTGATCGGCACCAATAAGCACTGGCAGGCCTTCTACGAGACCAGGCGCCCTTGCCTCGCCGACCTCGTCGCGCTCGACCGCCCGGAACAGCTGCCGGAGTTCTATTCGGAATATGCCGCGCGCGGTCATAACGGGCTCGGCTTCAGCGCCGAGAACTGGTGCGTGATGCCGAAGCTCGGCAGCCAGCTCTATCTCGCCATCGACGCCGGCCCCATTCACGACGAGGCCGGCCATCTGATCGCGGTGGTGGAGACTTTGCGCGACCTTACCGACCAGAAGCGCGCCGAGATGGCCCTGAAGGAGCTTGCCACCAAGGACGGGCTGACCGGCCTGTCGAACCGCCGCGCGTTCGACCAGATGCTGATGAGTGAATGGGCCCGCGCCCAGCGGACGCAGAAGCCCATGGCGCTGCTGTTCGTCGATGTCGATCATTTCAAGCTGTTCAACGACCGCCACGGCCACCAGAGCGGCGACGAATGCCTGCGCGCGGTCGCGTCCGTCGTCAGCCGGTATGCCGTGCGCCCGCTCGATCTCGCCAGCCGTTATGGCGGCGAGGAATTCGCGCTGATCCTGCCGGACATGGGTTGCGATGCCGCCTGCGCCATCGCCGACGAAATCCGCTGCGCGGTGATGGCCTTGCGGGTCACCCACGGCGCCATCGGGGCCGGCGAGCACGTCACCCTGAGTGTCGGCGTCGCCAGCCACATTCCGGACGAAACCGACGACAGCCCCCAACGGCTGCTGGGCGCGGCCGACCAGGCGCTCTATGCGGCCAAACGGCTCGGCCGCAACCGCGTCATGTGCTCCGAACGGCTGCTCGCCGAGTTCGCCAAGCTCGGGCGGGACGGCGTGCCGGTTCCTGACCGCGCGACTCGTAAATCAGCCTAGCCCAAATCAGCCTGGACGAAGCCGGCGGAAGCGGTTGCCCACCCTCCGCCAATCGGCTAAATGAACCTCGACTAGCACCCGTAGCTCAGCTGGATAGAGCGTTGCCCTCCGAAGGCAAAGGTCACACGTTCGAATCGTGTCGGGTGCGCCAGTCTCCTCCAGTGCGCGCTGGAGGCACCCTCACCCGATTTGCGTTGTTACCCCGCCCGCTCAGGTCATCGCCTGCTCGGCGCAAGCCCACCTCAATTCAGCATCGAGATGATCGCCTGAACCTGGTCGGAAGCCGACGTGACCAGTCCGTCGTAGGACGTCTGACCGTGTGCGGCCGCCTTCAGGATGCATTCGGCGACCGCCGCCTTCAGGCCGAACACCGACTGATCGGGCGGCACGCTGGCCATCACGGCCTCCAGCGCCTGACGCATCGTTCGAATGAGTTCGGAGCTGTATTGCATGGGCTGTCCTCCGCAGCCTCATATTAGAGCGCGTGGCCATGCTGGCCACTCACAAGCCTGAGATTGTTTTTGATGAAGTGGGACATCCCGGAGCGGCGGCCAGCCTGTCTCGAGCGCTGAACCACACCCACCTCGCGCTTCTCATCGCTCGATTGTATCATCTTGCCATGAGCGAATCCGACACGGCGACCGGCGAAGCTTCGCCCGTCCGCAAGATCATCCATATCGACATGGATGCCTTCTACGCGTCCGTGGAACAACGCGATCATCCGGAACTGCGCGGAAAGCCGGTCGCCGTCGGAGGCTCCGCGGAACGTGGCGTCGTCGCGGCCGCCAGTTATGAGGCCCGCGAGTTCGGCGTTCGCTCTGCCATGCCATCCGTGACGGCGAAGCGACAATGTCCCGATCTGATCTTCGTCAAGCCGCGCTTCGAGGTCTACAAGGCGATCTCTAGGCAGATCCGCGACATCTTCGCGGAGCATACCCCGCTCATCGAGCCGTTGTCGCTCGACGAGGCCTATCTCGACGTGACGGAAAACCTGCAGGGCATCCCGCTGGCGCGTGATGTTGCGCTCAGGATCCGCGAGAGGATCAAGGCCGAGACGGGCCTCAACGCTTCGGCCGGCATCTCCTACAACAAGTTCCTGGCCAAGCTCGCCTCCGATCATCGCAAGCCCAACGGTCAGTTCGTGATTTCACCGGAGATGGGACCCGCCTTCGTCGAGACCCTGCCGGTCGGAAAGTTCCATGGGATAGGCCCGGCCACGGGTGCGAAGATGAACGCGCTCGGCATGTTCACCGGTCTCGATATTCGTCGTCAGACGCTGGAGTTCATGAATGCGAATTTCGGCAAGTCGGGCGCCTATTACTACTGGATTTCGCGCGGTGTCGACGAACGGCCGGTCCGGGCCAACCGGGTCCGCAAGTCCATCGGCGCGGAGACCACGTTCTCAAGCGATCTCACCGAATTCGACGCGCTGGTCGCCGAGCTCAAGCCGCTCGTCGACAAGGTGTGGCGCCATTGCGAGGCGACGGGCAGCCGTGGCCGCACCGTCACCTTGAAGATCAAGTTTGCCGACTTCGAGATCATCACGCGCAGCAGGTCCGCTCTTTCGCCGGTTGCAGGCCGGGACGATCTTGAGCGGCTGGCTTGCGGCCTGCTCGAAGTCGAGATTCCGCTGCCCAAGAGCGTCAGGCTGCTGGGGGTCTCGCTGTCTTCGCTCCAAGCCGGGGACGATGCGGAGCCGCCGCAGCTGACTCTCGGCATCTGAACCAAACCGACGGGCTTTCGGCGGACGCAGACAGCCACGTAGAGCGCGCTCGCAACGCGAATCTACGGTGGCGGGTTTTCAGACTTGCCACCCAAGGTCGCTCCGCTGGGGCCCGATCAATGCCTCACGTGCTCGAACACGACGATCACGCCCGTCGGTTCGGGCTCGTGTGCCATCAGGCGGGTCAGCTCGGAATCGCCCCAATCGGCGAGGCTGACGACTTCGCCGCTCTGGCGCTCGGTGCCCGGCGGCGCCGTGGGCTCGACGACCTTCAGCCCCGTCTCATCGACGAAGAAAGTGTGCTCGCCGAACATGCTGTTGAGCTGCGGCATGGCGGGATGCTCGTCGGGCAGCACTTGAGCGCCGAGCTGGTTGACGGTCTGCTTCACCTGTTCGGATGTGAGCTTCATGAGCTGCTCCGTTTCTGTCACGTCGGTTTCACTGAGCTGAGCCAGAGCGGGCGTTCCCTGCGCTGATGTTCGCCTGGTCCAATCTCCCGAACAGGTGCTGCGCACAAATGTTCCGGAGAAATGCATTTCGTGATCGCGCGTCGCGTCTGCCGCGCTTGCGGCACCAGATCGCCACAGGATGCACATGATTCAACATCCCAAGAGCCAAATTCCAAGAGCTGATTTCAAGAGCCGAATTCGTTACTCGCTTCTGTTCTCGCCAACAGAGAGCGCGCAGATGCGTGACAGATATGTGTAGGACAACCCGGTCTCCTCGGCCCAGGCGTTGAACTGCGCCTGCACCTTGGCGAGATCGCCCTTCGACTTGACCTCTTCGGCAATGTCGAGACCGGCATCGCGCAGGCAGGCCACGACGTCCCTGGACGTCACAAAGCCGTCCCAGCCGACGAACCGCAGCAGCATCTGGCCGGTATTGCCACCCAAACGGCTGCCGCGCTTGCTTAGAAGCTCGAGCAGGCCGATCTGGTCGGACGGCGGCCACTTCGTCAGAAACCTGCCGAAGCTGCCGTGCTCTCTTGCGATCTCCTGGACGAAGGCCGCGTTGTCGCGCACCGACATGATCTTGGCACCGTTGCGCACGATGCGCGCGTCGCGCAGCAGGTCCTCCCAATAATCCTCCGGCTGGAAGGTGAGCTTGGCCGGTTGGAAACGCAGGAAGGCGTCTTCAAACCCGTCCCATTTCGTCTCGATCACGCTCCAGGCAAAGCCCGCGCAAAACACACGCTTCGTCATCTCTGCGAGGATGCGGTCGTCGCCGCGTTTGGCGAGGCCCTTCAGGTCGGGCTTTTCCGGCATCAGCTTTTCGAGCGCCTTGGGCCCGCCCTTGCGTTTTTCGGCGCGCGCACGAATGGTCTTGAAGGAGGTCATTGGGAGACACGCGATTGAGGGTGTGCCACGACACCAGAATTCGACGCTCGGGTCCAGCTCCGCCACGTCCGCCGACTTCGGTCGCGCTTGCTCGGTTCGCGGCAAGCCCGGCTATCGCGACAGACGCTTCGCGAGATGGACCGACTGCCAGTCTCCGAGACCGGTGTCCTCGAACCCCGCTTTCTTCGCAAGACCGCGCATCTCGGCGTTCACGCGCGCGGTCTCGGCTGCAATCATCTCGTGACCGAGATCGCTCGCGTGCCTCTCCATCGCCGTCATCATCTGGAGGCCGACGCCCTGGCGCTGAAAGCCATCGGCAACAGAGATGGCGAAATCACCATGCCGTGCAGCCGCATCGTAGGCGTATCTGGTTTCGCCGATGATCGTGCCCTGCCCTTCGTGCCTGATCTCGGCGAGCAGGGTGAAATGACCGGGATTGCTGGTCTTGGCGACGCATTCGGCCGCGATCAGCAAAGTCCGCCCGCGCGCCCATGAAGCGCTTGTTGCGCGATGTCGTGGAGAGGCTCGTGAAATAGATCGAGAGGATCTCGACATCGGACGCGCTGGCCGGCCTGATACGAAGCGTGGCGTTGCCTTCGGCTGACTCGACAATGGCATCCAGCAACGGCTGTGACATGCGCGCGGCTCTCGGCAGGTTGCATCGAATGCACACCTAGCCGAGACGGCGCGCTTACCGCTTGGACGGTGCTGCCAATCTTGCGGCCGAAAACGAACAGTTCGTTGCTCGGTGCCGGGCGTCACACGCGAGAGAGTGAAGGCACCTCCTCCGGCACGATCGCCTGGAGGCCGCCGAAGCGACGCTCGCGGCCGTGGAAGGAGGCCAGGGCCGCAGCGAGATCGCCCGCGTCGAATTCGGGCCACATCCGCTCGGTGAAGTGCAGCTCGGCATAGGCACCTTCCCAGAGCAGGAAGTCCGACAGCCGTTTCTCACCCGAGGTGCGGATGATGAGGTCGACGTCGCGCAAACCGGCCTCGCCGGTGACGAGCTGCGAGAACGCCTCGCGGGTGAGACTCGTCAGCGCCGCCGCCTTCGCCGCCGCGTTGAGGATGGCGTCGCGGGCGGAATAGTCGACGGCGATGCGCAGATGAAGCGTGCCGCCGTGCGCGGTGGCATCTTCCGCGCGCGCGATCGTATTGGCGATACCGTCGGGCAGGCGGTCTCGCCGGCCGATCACGGTGAGGCGCACGCCGTTCTTGACCAGGCTCTGCACCTCGTTGCCGAGGTAGAATCTCAGAAGCGTCATCAGCGCGGCGACCTCGGCCTTCGGCCTTCGCCAATTGTCGGTCGAGAAGGCGTAGAGCGTCAGCGTGCCGATGCCCTGCTTGGGCGCGGCCTCGACGATGCGGCGGATCGCCTCGACGCCGGCCTCATGGCCGCGCACGCGCGACAGGCCGCGCCGCGTCGCCCATCTGCCGTTGCCATCCATGATGATGCCGACGTGAAGCTTCTCGTTGCGGGACACAAGGTCACTTTGCATTGCAAAGTCTCCGGTCAAAAAAGGGGGAGGATCAGGTCGAGACGATACCGAGACGGCCGAGCGGCGCCGCCTCGCGGCCGGCAGCCTTGGCTGCGTCGCGCACCAGGCGTTCGAGCACGGCGAGATAGTCGAGGAAGCGGCGGCGGCCGCCCTTGGTCAGGCGGCAGGTCGTGTGCGGGCGATTGCCCTCATAGCCCTTGGTCACCTCGACGAGGCCGGCTTCCTGGAGCACGGCGAGATGCCGGCTGAGATTGCCGTCGGTGAGGCCGCAGAGCTGCTTGAGATCGGCGAACGCCAGACCTTTCGGATGCGCCATCAGCGAGGTCAGAAGTCCGAGCCTCGCCTTCTCGTGGATCACGCGGTCCAGTCCTTCATAAGAGAAGGGTGCGCTGTCAATCTTCGACATCATGGTCTCCCGATGCGAAATACAGAATGCCCGCCATCACCGATTGCCCGATCACGAAGGGCAGGCCCATGGTCCATGGCGACAGCGTATGGGTCTGGCTCGCGAGCACCACCACCGCAAAGCCGGATATGAAATACCAGGCGCCGGCGAGCGCCACGGTGCGCGGCAGCGAACGGACGGAGGCAAAAATGCCGAGCGACACCAGGATCTGCCACAGGCCCGGCAGCAGCCACAGCGTTTCGCCCGCGAACTTCCACATCACCACCGCAAGCAGCACACCGGCAACGCCAGCGGGCAGGAATTGCTCGACAGCCTGGTGGATCATGGCATCAGCGAGGCCCGAATGATGGCGGCGCGAACGCGCGCGCATCTCGATGCCGATGATCAGGCCGGAGAGCGCGGCGGCAATGAACCAGCCGAAGAAGAAGCCGAGCGGTTCGCTGGTGGCATCACCAAGCAGCCAGAATTCCAGGATCGCGGTGAGAAGCGCGACCGCGCCGGTCGCGGCCATCGTCGCCGGGCCGTAACCGCGAAATGCCGTGCCTGCCGCAATCTGGCTGCGGATCGCCACGATGTCGGCCAGTGCCTTGTCGAGATCGCGCATTGGCAACGCCAAAACCTCGCTCCGCCTATCCCTGCTGGGTCTATCCGTCCGTTACTTTGTACCGCAAAGTATATCGGATTGCAAAGTAAAGGCAAGTCCCGAAGGTCGCCCGAGAGGATCCGTCCTCAACAGACAACTGCCGGTTGCGCGAGACGTCCTCCCGCAGATAAGATGCGCGCGAACGCGCTGGGGGGAGAGTATGTGGCTTAAGCCATTCATCGTTGCGTCATTATTGCAGGTGAGCGTCGTCACCGCAGCACAGGCAGCCGGCCCATTCGGCAGCGTCAAAATCGGCAACTGGGTCGGCGGCGCGTTCAGCAATGACGAAACGGGAGCCTTCTCGCATTGTGCCGCGACGGCGCCTTATGCCAACGGCGTCATTCTCGTCGTCGGCCAGAATGCTGGGGGCTCGTGGATCTTGAGCTTTGCCAGTCCCAGCTACCGCTTCAAGCAGGGCGAGAATGCCGCGATCGACGTCATCTTTGACGGACAGGAGCAAGCCAGATTGTTCGCCACGGCCAACCAGACGAACATGCTCAGCTCCGTCATGCCTGCCAACGTGGTACGAACGTTTCAGAAGGCAAGCCTGATGGTCGCGACGAGCGGCCGCACCGTGCTGAATTTCGACCTGACCTCGGCCGGGCCCGTGATTGCGGCACTGGCCAATTGCGTCACCAAGGTGAAAGCCGACGGGCTCGACAAGGCCGGCGACTTCACCAAGATCGCCGCCAAGCCGCAGCCACCGCCGGACAAGCAGGGACCGCCAGCCAACGGCAGCAAACCTGCCAGAGCCAAGAGCGGCACCGGGTTCGTCGTGAGTGCCAGCGGACACGTCGTCACCAATAACCATGTGATCAATGGTTGCGTCGGCGACATCAAGGGCAATCTCACGGGCGAAGCCGGAATGGTTTTGCGCGTGGTGTCGAGCGACGCCAACAACGACCTCGCCTTGCTGCAGGCGCCGTCGACGACCATGTTCAAGGAGTTCGCCCGGATCCGCGACCGCTCGATCCGCTCCGGCGATTCCGTCGTCGCGATCGGCTTTCCCTTCCATGGGCTGCTGACTTCGGACTTCACCGTCACGACCGGCATCGTCAGCTCGCTCAGCGGCATGCGCAACGATTCGCGTTTCCTGCAAATCAGTGCGCCGGTGCAGCCCGGCAATAGCGGCGGCCCGCTGTTCGACACCACCGGGCAGATCGTTGGCGTCGTTACGGGAAAGCTGGACGGATTACGGATGGCCGCTGCGACCGGCAACATCCCCGAAAACATCAACTTCGCGATCAAGACCGGCGCGTTGCGCGACTTCCTCGACAACTCCGTGGTGCCTTACCAGACTGCCGAACCGAAAGGCGAGATCAAGACCACAGACATCGCGGGCAATGCGCGGCCCTACACGATGCTGATCTCATGCAACGGAATCGAGCAGGCCGACGCGAAGCGGTAGCGGCAACGCGGGCCGGCTGGAGGCGTCGAGCCTGTACGAGGCGCTCCAACCGGGCTGAAGTCAGCCAGCTCGCTAGTACGGCGCGACGGGGCGCGGCCGCCGGTGCGATCGCGGTTGCGCCGGAGAAACCTGGCTGTCGGCAAAGCGGGGATTGCGATCGCAGTACAGCAGCCGGCCGGACACGCTGGCTTGGCATTGTTCATAGCTGCTGTAGGAGCATTCCCCCGGATAATCATACTCACCGCCCTGGGCACACCAAGGATAGTCGCGCGCCGCTGCCGGCGTAACCGTCGCGAAGCCGGCAAGGGCCGTCACGCCGAGTGCCACCAGCACCAATTGCGTCTTACGCATGATCTACTCCTCTCCTCACAGCGCATCATACGCGCCATATACCCATCAGGTTTCACGAAGCCGCTTTATTCCAGCTCAATGGCACGGCATCCAAGAAAAAAGCCCTGCCGAACGGCAGGGCTCCATTCCCGGACATCACAAGATCGCTACTCGACCTTCAGGCCGGCGAACTCGACCACCTTCTTCCATTTCTCGGTCTCGGCCTTGATCTCCTCGCCGAACGCCTCGGGCGTCTGCGCCCGCGGCTCGCCGCCGAGCTCGACCAGGCGCTTGGCCATGTCCGGCTCCTTTATCAGCGTGTTGATCTCGCTGTTGAGCTTGGCGATGATCTCCTTGGGCGTGTTCTTCGGCGCCCCCATGCCGAACAGCGCGCTCGCCTCATAGCCCTTCACGGTCTCGCCGATCGCCGGCACGTCGGGCAGCTGCGGCGAGCGCTCCGCCGTGGTGACGCCGATGGCGCGGAGCGAGCCGGAGCGGATGTGCTGGATGATCGAGGGCATGTTGTCGAAGATCACCTGCACCTGGCCGCCGAGCATGTCGGTGATCGCCGGTGCGGCGCCGCGATAGGGCACGTGCTGCATCTTGCAGCCCGTCAGCGCCATGAACATCTCGCCGGACAGATGCACCGAGGTGCCGTTGCCCGAGGAGGCCATGTTGACCTTGCCGGGGTTGGCCTTCACGTATTCGATGAACTCGGCGACGGTCTTGGCCGGCACGTCCTTGTTGACGGTCATCACGTTCGGCACGCGCTGGAACGAGGCGACCGGCGCGATGTCGCGCACGAAGTTGAACTTCAGGTTGGTGTAGAGCGAGGCGTTGATGAAGTTGGCCGGATTGACCAGTTGCAGCGTGTAGCCGTCGGGTTCGGCGTTGACGACCGATTCGGTGGCGATATTGTTGCCGGCACCCGGCTTGTTTTCGATCACGAATTGCTGGCCGAACTTCTCCGACAACCGCTGGCCGATCAGGCGCGCCAGGATGTCGGTGGCTCCGCCCGGCGGATAGCCGACCACCCATTTCACCGGATGGGTCGGGTAATCGGCGGCAAGGGCCTTCGACAGCGGGCTGGCTGCAAGCGGACTGGCGGCGAGCAGGCTCAGCGCGGTACGGCGTGTGATCATCTCAAGGGTTCTCCCAACGTGTTGTTCTTGAAGCCAGATAGCTTGAAAATGGCGTCGGCGCGGTTGTAACAAAGCTTGCCGCAGGCGGAAAGTACACGGGGCGCATCACGACGAAAGGATAAGGCATGGCGGTCAAGGTCGAAGCCCTCGATCATCTCGTGATCAACGTCGCGGACGTCGCAGTGACCGCCGAGTGGTACGGCAAGATTCTCGGCATGGAAGTCAAGGTGTTCGACCCCGGCGGCGGCAAAGCGCCGCGGACGTCGCTACAATTCGGTAACCAGAAGATCAACGTCCGGCCGCGCGATGCCGACAAGGTGGAGTGGTTCACCGCGGACCACCAGACCGCCGGCAGCGAGGATCTGTGCTTCCTCACCTCCGCCAGCCCCGACGAGGTGGTGGCGCATTTGAAGGCACATGGGGTTGCGATCGAAGAGGGCCCGGTTCCCAAGCAGGGCGCCCGCGGCACGCTGCGCTCGGTCTATTGCAGGGATCCGGATGGCAGCCTGATCGAGATTTCGTCATACGAGGACGGCGGCCGGTAAGGCCAAGCCGCCTGCCCCACGCACCGTCGCATGAGGGCTGAGAGAGCAGGAAGACGCAATCATCAAAACGCGGCCGCCGGCAAGATGCAGGCTGCACGGGAGGACATATGCCGACTTCGCAAGCCGCCGCCGGAATCGTCGGCCCATTCGACGGGCTCGATGTGCCTTGGCTGCTGAAGATGCGGGCTGACGTGCGCAGCTCACATCCGTTCCTGATCTGGGCGCCGTTCGACGCGCCTGCGCGGCGCTGGAGCTATGGCGAGTTTCACGAGCGGGTCGGCGCGCTCGCGGCGGGACTGACGAAGCGCGGCGTGAAGCCGGGCGAATATGTGCTCATTCACCTCGACAATTGCATCGAGGCGCTGCTGGCCTGGTTCGCCTGTGTCGAACTCGGCGCCATCGCGGTGACCACCAACACGCGCTCGGCGCCGGCCGAACTCGACTATTTTGCCGATCATTGCGGCGCGGTCGCCGCGATCACACAGCCGGCCTATGCCGAGATCGTCGCGCAGAATTGCCGCAACATCCGCTGGATGGCGGTGACTTCGCACGATGCGGGCGCGCCGCCCGGGAACCCGGTCTCACGCGGCGACAGCTTTGAGGAGCTGTTCGCCGATAGCGCCGACCGTCCCAGGCGCGCGATCGATCCGCTCGCGCCGTGCAGCGTGCAATACACCTCGGGCACGACATCGCGCCCCAAGGCGGTGCTGTGGACCCACGCCAACGCGCTGTGGGGCGCCAAGATCAACGCCGCGCACGAAGACCTGCACGCAAGCGACGTGCATCAGGCCTATCTGCCGCTGTTCCACACCAACGCGCTGGCCTATTCGATGCTGGCGACGCTATGGGTCGGCGCCACCTGCGTGATCCAGCCGCGCTTTTCCGCCAGCCGGTTCTGGGGCGCTGCGCGCGAGCACGGCTCGACCTGGACCTCGACGATCCCGTTCTGCATGAAGGCGCTGCTCGAACAGGACATCCCGCGCGATCACAAATTCCGTCTGTGGGGCACCGCGATCAACGAGCCGCCGGCCTTCGCCGCTTTCGGAGTCAAGATCATCGGCTGGTGGGGCATGACCGAGACCATCACCCACGGCATCGTCGGCGAGATCGACCAGCCCAACATCCCGATGTCGATCGGCCGCGCCGCGCCGGAATATGAATCCGCATCACCGACGACGACGGGCGGCCGACCGAAATCGACGGCACCGGAAATCTCTCGATCAAGGGCATTGTCGGCCTGTCGCTGTTCGCCGAATATCTGCACAACGAAAAGGCGACGCGCGAGAGCTTCGACGAGCACGGCTTCTTTCTCACCGGCGACCGCGTGGGGCGGCTGGAGAACGGCTACATTCGCTTCGCAGACCGCAGCAAGGACATGCTGAAGGTCGGCGGCGAGAACGTCGCGGCGTCGGAGATCGAGCAGGTGGTCGCACTGGTCCCCGGCGTGCGCGAGGCCGCCGTGGTGGCGAAGACGCATCCAATGCTGGACGAGGTGCCGGTCGTCTTCATCATCCCGCAGGGTGGCGTCGCCGGTGCCCGGCCTGATCTGCACGACGCCGTGATGGCCGCCTGCCGCGCCGGCCTTGCCGACTTCAAGATGCCGCGCGAGATCCGCTTCGTCGACGACATGCCGCGCTCGACACTGGAGAAGGTGACGAAGGCGGAGCTGAGGAAGATGGTGGGGTAGCACGAGCGATTACCACAATGTCGTCCTGGCTTTCGCCAGGACGACACCGGAGTTCAGAACGATCCCAGCGCCACCGGGCGGAACGCTTGCAACAGCTGCTGGTCCAGCTTGCCGCCCATGCCTTCCATCATCGCAAACGCGCGCGAGTGGGTGAAGGGCATGCGATAGGCGCGCTTCTCCACGAGTGCCGCGCAGATGTCGACGATCGTCGTGACCCGCACGATATCGCTGATCTGGTTCGACGAGAGATTGTTGGGATAGCCCGAGCCGTCGAGGAATTCGTGGTGATGCAGCACGACGTCCAGCATCTCCGGCGGAAAGCCGCCTTGAGCTGCGAGCGCGTCATAGCCGCGGCGCGGATGCTGGCGGACTTCGGCCATCTCCTCGTCGGTGAGCTTGCCGGCCTTGTCGAGCAGCGCGGAGGGAACGAACGCCTTGCCAACGTCGTGCAGCAGCGCGGCACGGGTCAGCCGGCGCTGGTCGTCCTCGCGCATGCCGAGGTGCTGGGCGAAGGAGACCGCAAATCCGGTCACGAACAGGCAATGCCGGTAGCTGCCGACATGGTGGCAGCCAACCGTGGTGAGCCACTCGCGCAGCGAGGAGTGCTTGATCGCCTTCAGGATCTTGCTCTCGGCGGCGATGATGTCGTCGAAGGTCAGGGGTACGCCGAGCGGCAGCTTCTCGAACATCTTCTTCAGTACCGCGTGCGCGGCCTCGACGCCGCGATTGAGCGTCTTGCCGCGATCGGTCGCGTCATAGACGGCGGTGTCGGGGAAGGCCGCACGGATGCGCTGCAGGATGTCCTCGGGCTGAAGCGGCCGCGAGATGGTGTCGGTGGCGCCCAGCGCCCAGGCCTGCATGGTGCCGTGATGCAGGGCGTCCGCAAGCACGAACAGACGAGGCATGGCGCGATAGGCGTCGCCGCGCAGCTTGTTGCGCACCCGCTGCACGCTGTCGGGCGAGCGCAGATTGATGTCAACCACGAGGCCGGAGAGATCGCGCGAGGGCTGCTCGGGGAGCTCCTGCGTCGTTACAGTGGCAACGTCGCCGACCGCCTTGAGAATGCTGGCGAGCTCGGTGCTCTCGTCGCTCCGGTCGGAGGCGAGCAGAAGCCGGCGTTTGGCGGCGGGTTTGGCTGAGGCGTTCATGGCTTCCCCAAGAGCACGGGCGTGTTTCGGGCAAAAGCCTAAGCCGGATCAGGTTCTCCGGCCCTTAAGAGGCGTGCTCAATGGAACCCTGCGGAATCTGGGACAATTTTACGGAATTCGCGTCCCCGGCGGTTCCAATCAAAAACCTCGAAAACAACCCCATGCACAGTAGAGATGTGGTTGCAAACACAGGGCTTTTTTAACGACGAATCCGCCGGGGGCTGCCCCCGGCGGATCATGTCAGGTCAACAATCGCAACCAGCCTTACGCCTTCATCGCGCCCTTCACGGCTTCGGCCGTGATCGGCAGGGCCCGGACGCGGGCGCCCGAGGCGTTGAAGATGGCATTGCCGATCGCGGGTGCGATCACTGTCACCGCGGGTTCGCCGACGCCAGTGGCCTTTTCGCCATTGGCGATCACGGCGATCGCGACCTCCGGCACCTGGCTCATGCGCAAGGGCGTGTAGCTGTCGAAATTGGTCTGTTCGATGCCACCGTCCTTCAGCGTCGCCTTCTCGTACATCGCCAGTGACAGGCCCCACAGCGCCGCACCCTCGACCTGGGCGCGGATGTTGTCGGGATGCACCTGCGTGCCGACATCGGTGGCGACCGTGAGCTTCTTCACGGTCACTTCGCCCGATGGCGCCACGGCGACGTGAGCGACGCAGGCCGTCCAGCTTGCGGTCGCGCGTTCCTGCGACGAGACGCAGGCCACGCCCATGCCCTCACCTTTCGGCAGCTTCCTGGTGCCGTAGCCGGCAAGACCCATCGCGGCGAGCAGCGTATTGCGCAGCCGCTGCGCACCGCCGTCGTTCTTGCCTGCACCGTCGAGCAGCGAGATGCGGAACTGCGCGGGGTCCTTGCCCGCCGCCGCCGCGATCTCGTCGATCATGCTTTCGACCGCCCAGAAGGTCCAGCCCGGCGCGACCGAGCGGAGCTGGCCGGACGGCGTCGCGTTGTGCGCCATCTCATTCTTGATCGCGCGCACATGATGGTTGGGCACGGTGTAGAAGAAGTCGGCCCCGTTCACCGTGAAGGAGTCGAGCGGACCCTTCTTGTCGACCGAGGGCGTCAGGAAATCGGGTATTCCCCAGCGCTGGGTCGGCCACGCCGAAACCACGTCGTGGCTGAGCGCGATGAGCTTGCCGTCGCCGTCCACGCCTGCCTTCACTTTCTGGTAGGTGAGCGGACGCGAGAAATCCATCGTCATGTCGTTCTCGCGCGTATAGATCACCTTCACCGGCTTGCCGATGGCCTTCGCCGCCTGCACCGCCGGAATCATCATGTCGGCATCGAGCCTGCGGCCAAAGCCGCCGCCGAGCCACATCTGATGCATGACCACGAACTTCGGATCGATCCCGGCCGCACCCGCCGCGATCGCGCCGGAGCGCGTTGCGAACTGGTTGCCGGAATAGATGTGCAGGATCTCGCCCTTGAACTCCGCAGTGGCGTTCATCGGCTCCATCGGCGCATGGATATTGATGCTGGTGGTGTACTCCGCCTCCAGCACCTTGGCCGCCGTGCCGAACGCCGCCGCGGGATCGCCGTCCTTGACGAAGAACTGGCCGGAATCCTCCTGCTTCTGAAGCCGCATGGCCTCGTCGAGCAGCGACTGGCTCGACACCTTCGCGTTTGGACCGCCGTCATAGGCGATCTTGAGCGCCTGCGCCGCCTTCTTGGCGTTGGCATAGGTGCCGGCGACCGCGACGACCCAGCCCGAGGTCGTTCCGGTCTTGTCGTCGAGGGTGACGGCCTTGATGAAGCCCGGCACTTTCTTGGCGGCACTGTCGTCGACCGATTTCACCGTGGCGCCGAAGCGCACGGGCGGCGTCACGACCGCGCCATAGGCCATGCCTGGCAGCATCACGTCGATGCCGTATTTGGCCGTGCCGTTGGTCTTGGAGGGAATGTCGAGCTGCGGCACCGACACGCCGATCATGGTGTATTGATCCGGCGTCTTCAGCTTGATCGCCTTCAGCTCGTCCGGCGTGAAGGTTTTTGTCGCCTTGCCGCTCTTGACGACATCGGCGAAGGACATCGCCTTCTTCGACTTCGGGTGCGAGATCATGGAATCGCGCACCACGAGCTCCGACGCCGGCACGCCCATCGCGGCGGCCGCGCCTTCTGTCAACGCCATCCGCCCGGCAGCGCCGGCGCGGCTCATGGCCTCGAAGTTCATCATGGTCGACCAGCTGCCGCCGGTGATCTGAGCGCCCAACACGGGATCGTTGAACTTCGGATCGTTGGAGGCAAGCTGTACGCGCATGTCGCTCCACTTCGCGCCCAGCTCTTCGGCCACGATCTGCGCCATGGTGGATGCGATGTGCTGGCCCATGTCGGCCTTGCCGCAGGTGACGGTGACGAGACCATCGGGCGCGATCGCGTACCAAACGCTCGGCTCGAAGTTCGAAGGCGCCGCAAGCGCCTCACCGATGCCGGGCACGCCGGCATAGCCGAGCACGAGGCCGGTGGCCGCTGTGCCGACCAGGAAGGAGCGGCGGCTGAGATCGGTCGCCTCGGGCGCAACGTTGTTCACGTGCTTGTTCATGTGGGCCTCCGCTCGTTGCCGGAGGCGGATGCGGTGCGCATCTCGGTTGCGGCGCGCATGATTGCCTTCTGGATCCGCGAATAGGTCATGCAACGGCAAAGATTGCCGTCCATATGCGCCACGACCTCTTCCTTGGTCGGGTTGGGATTCTTCGCCAGCAGCGAGGCCGCCTGCATGATCTGACCGGACTGACAGTAGCCGCATTGCGGCACCTGTTCGGCGATCCATGCCTTCTGCAAGGGATGGTCGCCCTTGGCGGCGAGGCCTTCGATGGTGGTGATCTTCTTGCCGGCGACATCGCCGACCATGGTCTGGCACGAACGCACGGCTTCACCGTTGACGTGCACGGTGCAGGCCCCGCACAGGCCGGCACCGCAGCCGAATTTGGTGCCGGTCATCTGCAATTGCTCGCGGATCGCCCAGAGGAGCGGCGTGTCGTTCGCCGCATCCACGGACAGACTCCGCCCGTTGATGGTGAGAGTTGGCATAGGCGTCTTCCCCTGCCGGTGCATGAAGCCGCTTACGGCGGCAACTTGAGTAGCGGACGCCCACCGGGCCGGCGCCAGCCTTGATCGCAAGAATGATCGCGTTCAGGCGCGGAGGCAAATGCAATTTGGAATCGATCGAAACAAACGAGGCGCGCGCATCTTGTGCGTTGCGAGAACAGCGGTGATGCAGCGGCTGAACGCAACAGAGTGCACGCCAAGCAGGCAGGCCATCGCATTCAGGCAGTTTCCTCCGAGTAACCCGGCGCGTTAGGATGGGGGAAGACAAGATAATAAGGTGGATGCAATGCCTAAGATCGATCGGGACGGCGTCGGAATCCATTACGAGGTTCATGGCGAGGGCCCGCCGCTGCTGCTCACCCACGGCTACTCATCGACTTCGGCAATGTGGCATGGGCAGGTCGAGGCGCTTGCCCGGGATCACAAGTTGATCTTGTGGGACATGCGCGGTCACGGCCAGTCCGACTATCCCGACGATCCCGCCGCTTACAGCGAAGCACTCACCGTCGGCGACATCGCCGCGATCCTCGATCTGGTCGGCACGGAGCGCGCCATCATTGGCGGGCTCTCGCTCGGCGGCTACATGTCGCTTGCCTTCGCTCGCGCGCATCCAAAGCGCGTCCGCGCGCTGCTGATCATCGACACCGGCCCCGGCTTCAAGAAGGACGATGCACGCGAGGCCTGGAATGCGCGCGCGCTCGCCACTGCCGACAAATTCGATCGCGAAGGGCTCGACGTGCTGAAGGCGGCAACGCGCGAGCGCGCCACCGCAAGCCATCGCGATGCCAAGGGATTGGCGCTCGCCGCACGCGGCATGCTGACCCAGCGCGATGCCAAGGTGATTGAGCTGCTGCCGGAGATCAAGGTGCCCAGCCTGATCGTAGTCGGCGCCGACGACACGCCGTTCCTCGCTGCCTCGGACTACATGGCCGCGAAAATTCCCGGCGCACAAAAAGTCGTGATCCCCGCCGCCGGACACGCCGTCAACATCGACCAGCCACAGGCTTTTGTTGACGCGGTGCTGCCTTTCCTGAAGAACTTGCCGGAATAGGTCGGACAGGAACAGTGGCGATGAAGCGAGCTATATTGGCTGCGGGCGCGGTGTTGCTGTCAGCATCCGCGCAAGCCGAGCAATTCGGCGGGACATTGCCCCGCCTGCCCTTCGTCGCGACCTTGTCGAACAACACGCCGCTCGCTTTCGGCATGGATGCCGACCAGACTGCGCGGGCGCTGGGGCAACCGCTGCAATATGTGCGGGGACGCCCCGGCAACGAGATCTATCTCGCCCTTCGCAACATCGGCGGCAGCAGACTGATCCCCACCCGTCACCGCCTGTTCCTGCAATTCCGCCACGGACGGCTGGCGGGCTGGAAGGAGGATTATGGCGAGAACTGGATGTGGGAGTGAGAGTGGCTTTTCATGACGCAGAGCAATCGTCTCTGCGCCATCATGCGTTGGAGCTGCCACATCGTCATGGCCGGGCTTGTCCCGGCCATCCACGATCTTTCCTACCGCACCAAGAACGTGGATGCCCGGGACATAGGCGAGCGGAAGCGACGCCGTCCTTCGGACGGCTACGCCCGGGCATGACGAGTTTGTGGAACGAGCGGAACCCGCAATCGAAGCTAACCAAAAGGACAACCCGCGTGGGACAGGACATCAAGCTGACGGCCTCCGACAAATTCCAGCTCAGTGCCTATCGCGCTGACCCCGCCGGCACGGCGAAGGGCGCGGTGGTGGTGATCCAGGAGATTTTTGGGGTCAACCATCACATCCGCTCGGTCTGCGATCGCCTCGCCGGGGAAGGCTATGTCGCGATCGCGCCGTCGATCTTCGACCGGACCTCGCCGGGCTTCCAGTCCGGCTACTCGCCCGACGAGATCGCGGAAGCGCGCAAGTTCGTCGCCAGTCCAGATTGGGACGCGATGCTGCGCGACACGCAGGCGGCGATCGATGCGGTGAAGAGCGTCGGCCCGGTCGGCATCATCGGCTTTTGCCTGGGCGGCAGCGTCGCCTTCGTCGCGGCGACGCGGCTGTCGGGCCTGAAGGCCGCGATCGGCTATTACGGCGGCGCCGTCGTACGCTTTGCCGACGAGACACCAAAAGTTCCGACACAGCTGCATTTTGGCGAAAAGGATGCCGGCATTCCCCTGACCGACGTCGAGACCATCAAGACGAAGCGGCCGGACGTGGAGGTCTTCGTCTATCCGGGCGCGCAGCACGGCTTCCATTGCGACGAGCGGGCGAGCTACGACAAGGCCAGCGCCGACATCGCCTGGCCGCGCAGCATGGAATTTTTCGCGAAGCATTTGAAATCGTAGCGCGCGCGGCTGTCTTCGCTGTCATTCGGGGCTCGCGCTTCGCGCGCCCCGGATGACGAGCAGGAATCGGGTGGCTGCATCCTGCTGCCCGGCGATAGAGCTGACTGATCAAGCCAATTCGCGCCGGGAGATCATGATGCAGCAGGCCAATACGAACATCGTCATCCGCAATCCGTTCGGCACCATGGACGTGCCCGCGCCTGATGATCGCGACGTCATGGACTATGCCGCAACCGCCGCGCTTGCCGGCGATGCGGCTGACGTCAACGCGGCGGCATGGGCAATTATCGCGGCACAGTCAGACCCGCTCGACGGCATCTGGGCCAGCCGCTGGAATGGCGGCGCAGATCCGACCATTGCCGGCGATACGCCACAAGCCTGGAAAGAAGGACGCGCGGAGGTGCGGGTCACAGGCGAGCGCATCTTCCTGCGCTTCGACTGGGACCACGGCCGCCGGCACGGGCTGATCGATACGGCGCGTGATCGCGCGGGTCGCCTAATCGGGAAATATATCAACCTGACCAACCCGGCGATCACACGGCCATGGGTTGGACTGGTGGTCGACGCCACCAGGATCGACGGATGTTTTCCGAACGGGCGTCTGGATTTCAGGCGGTGAGCTAGAGCTTCGGTTCTGATTGCATCAGAACCGAGGCTCTAGATTCTTTTCTGACGCGCTTTCTTTACGTGAACCGGCATCCACTTCGCTCAAAAACGCTCTAGAACCAGCGCTCGCCGACGAACACCGTGTCGCCGGGGCTCAAGGGGGTGCCGAGCGGCACCACGGCGCGCATGGCGCCGCCGGCTTCGGTGTGCGTGACGGTGACCACGTCGCGCTTGGCGCGGGGCGAGAAGCCGCCGGCGATCGCGACGGCGCTTTCGACCGTCATGTTCGGCACGTAAGGATACTGGCCGGGCGCAGAGACTTCGCCGAGAATGAAGAACGGACGATAGGCCTCGATCTCGACGGCGACCGAGGGCTCGCGGATGTAGCCGTTGCGCAGCCTTGCGGCGATCTCGCCGGCAAGACCCGCGGGGGTGCGGCCGCGTGCCGGCACGCCGCCGATCAGCGGCATGGTGATGGAGCCGCCGGCGTCGATTGCGTAGCTGTTGGTGAGACCTTCCTGGCCGTAGACAACCACGCGCAGCCTGTCGCCGGCGTCGAGATGGTAGGAGGAATCGTAGCGGACCGGCGCCGCCATCGGCGCGGCATAACCGACCGGCATGGGCGCAGGCGAGGCAAAGGAATTGCTGAGTGCTGCGATGGCACCGCCGCCACTGCCGACGACGACGGGCTGCGGCGCGTTGTACGGCTGGTCATAGGCCATCGAATCGAGATCGGCGCGTGGCTGCACATAGGCGACGGGACCAGCGGTTTGCATGCAGCCGCCAAGGGTCAGCGCGGCGGACGCTGCCAGGGATGCTGCCGAGATCGACCATCGAAACGCGCGTGCAACCGGCACCGGACTTATCCCTCGAAACGAGACAGATCCAGTGATGCACCGGTTATGGTTAATAAAGCGTTGAGGGGGCGGGTGGCTTGGCAATGGTACCAAACACTCCGTCATGCCCGGGCTCTTCCCGGGCATCCACGTTCTTGGTGCCGCACGAAATATCGTGGATGGCCGGGACAAGCCCGGCCATGACGAGGGACCAGCTTACGCGCTCACACCGACGCCGATCGGGCAGGACACGCCGGTGCCGCCCAGGCCGCAATAGCCGGCGGGATTCTTGGCCAGATATTGCTGATGATAGTCCTCGGCAAAGTAGAATTCGCCGGCGGGTGCGATCTCGGTGGTGATGGTGCCGAGACCTTTTGCAGCAAGCGCCTTCTGATAGAGCGCCTTCGATTGATCGGCCGCTTTCTTCTGCGCGTCTGAATAGGTGTAGATCGCGCTCCGGTACTGCGTGCCGACGTCGTTGCCCTGACGCATGCCCTGCGTCGGGTTGTGGCTCTCCCAGAACGTCTTCAATAGCTTCTCGTACGACACCTTGTTCGGATCGAACACGACCAACACCACTTCGGTGTGACCGGTGCGGCCCGAGCAGGTCTCTTCATAGGTCGGGTTCGGCGTGTGGCCGCCGGCATAGCCGACAGCAGTCGTGTAAACGCCGTCGCCGAGCTCCCAAAACTTGCGCTCGGCGCCCCAGAAGCAGCCGAGCCCGAACACCGCCTGCTCGAGACCGGCGGGATAAGGCGGCTGCAACTTCGCGCCGTTGACGAAATGGGTGGTCGCGGTCGGAATGGCTTGCGCACGGCCCGGCAGCGCTTCCGCGGCACTCGGCAATGCGGTGGTCTTGCGCATGAACAGCATGGACGGATCTCCGAACGAGCCGTGCATCGCCTGGGCTAATTACTCAGGCGGCGTGCTCGCGATCAGGTGGGAATATAGGTCTTTACGCACGGAGCGGCAGCCCTGTTACAGCGCCGCATGCTCGAAAGCTCAATCCCGGGAATAGCCGATCAACGGCTTGCGCGGGCGGAACAGGATCATCAGGAGGATGCCGAGAATGCCGAGGACGGCGAAAACCGGCTGATCCAGCACCAGGCGGATCACCGAGGTCCACAGCCAGGGCGCCTTGGCCTCGACCCAGGTCCGGAATGCCGTCTGGCTGGCCTGATTGATGTCGTTCCAGAACTGGCCGAAGCGGGTGAACCGCAGGGTCTGGTCGGCCACCCAGCGGGCGCCATCATAGACCATGAAGATGAACCCGCCGGCGAGCAGCAACAGCCCAATCAGTCGGAAAAAGCCGCGGATCATGCCTCACCCTATATAGTCGTCCGATCGGACGACCCTCGGAACGCCGCCAGCCAATACAAGGGAGACGGCAGAAATTCAACCTCTTCAGGGCGTTACGGCACTCACCCCGGTTCTGAGGGGCTGCTTTTGCAGCCCGGGAAAGCGTTGACGGTGCCGAAGACCCTCTCTATAAGGGCGCCAACTGGCGGCGGGCGCAATCCTGCCGCCGCTGTTCTTTGAGCAGATGCAGGCTCTTTGGGCTTAGAGGCTCCTTGAGCTGAGAGGTTCCTTGGGCTGAGAGGCTCCTTGGGCCTCAGAGGCAGCCGCAAGGCCGTCGCTCATGTTCCGGGAACAGCCTAGCAACCGAACACCCTAATTCCGAGCGTCGATTACGCGGTCAAGCAAGCCGGCGCTACCCGACCAAGACGCGACCGGTACCCGCAAAGGACATTGAGACCATGGCCAATACCACTTCCGCCAAGAAAGCGACGCGCAAGATCGCCCGCCGCACCGCCGTCAACAAGTCGCGCCGCACCCAGATGCGCGGTGCCGTGCGTAACGTCGAAGAAGCGATCAAGACCGGCGACCGCGCCGCCGCCGTGACGGCGCTGGCGAATGCCGAGCCCGCCTTGATGCGCGCCGCGCAGCGAAACATCATTCACAAGAACAATGCCAGCCGCAAAGTCTCGCGGCTCACCGCGCAGATCGCCAAGCTCGCCAAGTAAACTCGCGAGCGTTCTGCCGCCGTCCGATCGAGTCATTCGATCGGGCGATCACATCGCACATCACACGCGTCAAACAGCCCGGCATCGCGCCGGGCTTTTTTGTTGCCCTCATATTCACGCAAGCAGTCACGCGTCGAACGACCTTCGAACGGAGGATTGCGGCGTTTGCACCATGACGCGTCCGTAGTTTTACCTGCGAATGGTTTTGCAACAGCGGAAACTTGCACCGCGGTGCAAAAAGCCCCTGCGAGGCGGGCGCAAGTTGAATTCGCGGGCTTGCGAGTTCTGCACACCGTAGTTTCCCCGGATCGCGTCACGCGATGGAGTTACCCTGTGAAACGAGACTCAAAAAACGATGGCTCGCTAACAACTTATCGACATAGTGAGGCCAAGCATTTGGAAAATTCACCCGCGCGTCGCGCGCGTGACGCTTTTGTAAAAAATTTTTGGCGGTGGCGGAGAATTGTCACATCGGACGCGGCATCTTCGATTCTGTGCACGAATCCAAAAACTTGCTCTGAAGCCTGTGCACAAGTGCCGCGTGGCGTTAACGCAGATCAAGATTTTTGATGCCTCAAGTGTGAATCAATTCCGTTGCGAGTCTTTCCGCATAGTGTATTCCTTAAGACGTCAGCGGCGCCCACGATCTTGAGACCAGCGCGGTATCGGAAACGGGGCGAGCGTGCAAATCGGCGGCGGTGTGCACGTAGGCGACGCTTCAACAAGCGATTGTCGGATCAAAACCCACAGCAATGTGGGAACGGTAGCTCTTTGTCTGAATGTCTCCAAGCGGGATCTTTCTCTCGCGCTTAAGAGACATCTTGAAAGCTGCCCCGACAGGCATGATGGCGAAGCCGAGCGGACGACGAGTACACGGGCAGGCATCCGACTACGAAGCGGGTGTCGTTTGGACACGCAGGACCTTGTCGTGAGCAATCACGGCAGGACGGGGAGGTATCATGTCTTACGAACTCAACGCGGTATTGAAACACATTTCGACTTCCAGCATTTCGACTTCCAGCGATGCCGTTTTAGATCCGTCGGACATCAAGCCTCCCGCGTGTAACGGAGCGCCGAGTACGCGCTGACCTCGCGACCCCTCCATCTCTAGACATTGCTGATCGGACGCGGCGTTTCCGCCGAACGGTCGAGCCATGCCTGCAGGTGAAATCGCTTGAGGTCCCGCCATCGCAAATATCCCTGAGCAGGTATCCCTGGCAGGAACTCAGCATGGCGCTCACCACGCAACCTTATCTCTCAAGAAAAGTTCTCAAATGATGACAACCCCGGAACAGGATCGCTGGTCACGCGTGAAGAGTCGGCTGCGCTCGAACGTAGGCGAGGACGTCTATACGAGCTGGTTCGCGCGCATGGATCTGGAAGGCGTCCAGGACGAGAGCGTGCGTCTGTCGGTGCCAACCCGCTTCCTGAAGAGCTGGATCCAGGCCCATTATGCCGAGCGCGTGCTGTCGTGCTGGCAGGCCGAGATGCCGGAAGTGCATCGCATCGATCTCACCGTGCGCTCGGCCGTGCGCCCCGTGGTGCAGCAGAAGGAAGCGCCCGCGCCGGTCGAAACGCGCCGCTCGCCTGCGCCGGAGCTGCGCTCGACCGCGACCGCGCCGGTCTCGGCCAATCATGATGCACTCGGCGGCTCGCCGCTCGATCCGCGCCTGACGTTTGCGAGCTTCGTCGTCGGCCGTTCCAACACGCTGGCGCATGCGGCTGCGCGTCAGGTCGCCGAGGGTCGTCGCGGCGATCCCGTCATGTTCAATCCGCTCTACATCCATGCGGGTGTCGGCCTCGGCAAGACGCATCTCTTGCAGGCGGTGACCTGGGCCGGCAATTCCGGCAACGAGCGCAAGGTGCTTTATCTCACCGCCGAGAAATTCATGTACGGCTTCGTGGCCGCGCTGAAGACGCAGACGGCGCTCGCCTTCAAGGAAGCGTTGCGCGGCATCGACGTGCTCGTGATCGACGATCTCCAGTTCCTGCAGGGCAAGTCGACCCAGGCCGAGTTCTGCCACACGCTGAACGCGCTGATCGATGCCGGCCGCCAGGTCGTGATCGCGGCCGACCGTCCGCCGTCCGACCTCGAAAGCCTCGACGACCGCGTGCGCTCGCGGCTGGCCGGCGGCCTCGTGGTCGAAATGGCCTCGCTCGGCGAGGAGCTGCGGCACGGTATTCTCAAGTCGCGCGTCGCAGCCGCCCGCGCCCATCATGCGACCTTCGAGGTGCCGGAGGAGGTGCTGACCTATCTGGCCCGCGCCATCACCCATAACGGCCGCGATCTCGAAGGCGCGATCAACCGCCTGCTCGCGCATTCGAAGCTCAACAATCGGCCGGTGACGCTTGAGATGGCGGAGCACGAGGTGCGCGACCTGATCCGGCCGCAGGAACCGAAGCGGATCAAGATCGAGGACATCCAGCGCGTGGTGGCACGGCAGTATAATGTCAGCCGCTCCGATCTCCTGTCCTCGCGCCGGACCGCCAACGTGGTCCGTCCGCGCCAGGTGGCGATGTATCTCGCCAAGACGCTGACCTTGCGATCGCTCCCCGAGATCGGCCGCCGCTTCGGTGGGCGCGACCACACCACGGTGCTGCACGCCGTGCGCAAGATCGAGGCCCTGGTTTCCAAGGACACGGCGCTGTCGGACGAGGTCGAATCGCTCAAGCGCCAGCTTCAGGAATAAACGCCTATTTGCTTCTGCGCGGGTGCGACCACATCCAAGCTGCATCGGAGGTCGTCATGCCCGGGCCTGTCCCGGGCATCCACGTTCTTAGGACCGCGAACCCAGACGTGGATGGCCGGGACAAGCCCGGCCGTGACGGGCGCAGAGACGTCCCTGGCCGGCGAGGCGTTCAGCGCGTTGCGGAAACATAGGTAAATCGTGGGGAACTGCCCGCAATCCCTTGAATCCGGGGGCCATCCGCGCCACCTTGCGCGACCCTGACGGCTTTGGTCATATCGGCTGGATGATCCGGCTTTCCGGGGTCTTCGGTGCCGTGGCGCGCGTCCCGCCGCCCGGCTTTTCCAGATTTGTGTTTCCTTGGGGATCGGGCGAGTAGTGCAATGAAGGTTACGGTCGAACGCGCGCAACTCCTGAAGTCGCTGGGCCACGTCCACCGCGTGGTCGAACGCCGCAACACGATTCCGATCCTCGGCAACGTGCTTGTTAGGGCCGAGAACGCGAAATTGTCGCTGAAGGCGACCGACCTCGACCTCGAGGTCACCGAAACGCTCGCGGCGGAAACCGCGACCGCTGGCTCGACCACCGTGCCGGCGCACATGTTCTACGACATCGTGCGCAAGCTGCCGGACGGTTCGCAGATCGTGCTCGAAGCCGACGGCGACCGCGCCGTGCTGGCGATCCGTGCCGGGCGCTCCCGCTTCACGCTGCAGACCCTGCCGGAAAACGATTTCCCGGATCTCGCCGCCGGCGACATGTCGCATTCGTTCAGCCTCGCCGCCAAGGACGTCAAGCGGCTGATCGATCGCACCCAGTTCGCGATCTCCACGGAGGAGACCCGCTATTATCTCAACGGCATCTACCTGCATGCCGCGGGCTCCGCCAAAGCCGCCACCCTGCGCGGCGTCGCCACCGACGGCCACCGCCTCGCCCAGCTCGACCTGGTGCAGCCCAAGGGTGCCGAGGGCATGCCCGGCGTGATCGTGCCGCGCAAGACCGTCGGCGAGGTGCAGCGCCTGATCGAGGACAACGAGGCCGAGGTCACGATCGAGCTGTCGCAGGCCAAGATCCGCTTCACCATCGGCAATGTGGTGCTGACCTCGAAGCTGATCGACGGCACCTTCCCCGACTACGGCCGCGTGATCCCGCAGGGCAACGACAAGGAGCTCGTCGTCGACAAGAAGGATTTCGAGAACGCGGTCGACCGCGTCTCGACGATTTCCAGCGAGCGCGGGCGAGCCGTGAAACTCTCGCTGTCGCCGGGCAAGCTGGTGCTGTCGGTGACCAATCCGGATTCCGGCAGCGCGACCGAAGAGCTCGAAGTCGAATACGCTTCCGACGCCCTCGATATCGGCTTCAACTCCCGCTATCTGCTCGACATCGCCGCCCAGATCGAAGGCGACGTCGCAACGCTCCGGCTCGCCGATCCGGGCTCGCCGACCCTGGTGCAAGACCGCGACGACAAGAGCGCGCTCTACGTGCTGATGCCGATGCGGGTGTGAGGGACGTGGTCCTCCTCTCGCGACTCCTTTTATGCGGAGACAACCCCTCACCCGGCCTCGCTGCGCGAAGCCCCCCTCTCCCACAAGGGGAGAGGGTGAAGCTACAGCTTCGCCTGCCGAAACAAGCGCAATGCACGTTGCTGCGCCCTCTGCCCTTGTGGGAGAGGGCATCTCCACGGGCGGATACATACTCAGTCGGGTGAGGGGTTCGTGCCGCAGGAACCATCCCATCGGCCAGTCTCCAAACGTCTTCGCCAATTCGCGAAGAATATGCGGCACGAACCGACGGATGCGGAAGCGGCAATGTGGCGCCTGCTCAGGCACCGGCAACTCTCCGCTTTCAAGTTTCGCCGGCAGGTCCCGTTCAACACCTACATTCTCGACTTCGTCTGCTTTGAGAAGCGCCTGGTGATCGAGATCGACGGCGGTCAGCACGGAGAATCACGACGCGATGCAGCGCGTGACGCAGCTCTCTCGCCGAAGGCTTTGTCATCGCGCGCTACTGGAACAACGACGTGCTCCAGCGACCCACTTCTGTATTGGAGGACATCCTTGCAAAGCTCGCCGAGCGGTAAGATACCCCTCACCCGTCGCCTCACTTTGTGAGGCGCCACCCTCTCCCACAAGGGGAGAGGGGAAGAATCGCGGCCACGACAAAGATCTGATGACCCCCTCCCGCATTCATCGCCTGACGCTGACGCATTTTCGTAATTACCGGGCGGCGGGGCTCGAGACGGCGGCCGACATGGTGGTCCTGGTCGGGCCGAACGGAGCGGGCAAGACCAATTGCATCGAGGCGATCTCGTTCCTGTCGCCGGGACGCGGCCTGCGGCGCGCGACGCTGGACGACGTCGCCGACAACCAGGGCGACGGCTCCTGGGCGGTGTCGGCACAGGTCGAGGGCGCGCTGGGCCTTGCCACGCTCGGCACCGGCATCGATCCGCCGCGCGCAGATAGCCCGGTGAGCCGGCGCTGCCGCATCGACCGCGAACCGGTCAATTCGGCGGCGGCGTTCGGCGACCACATCCGCATGGTATGGCTGACGCCGGCGATGGACGGGCTGTTCATGGGAGCGGCGTCCGAGCGGCGGCGCTTCTTCGACCGCCTGGTGCTCGCCATCGACAGCGACCATTCCAGCCGCATCTCCGCGCTCGAACGTTCGCTGCGTTCGCGCAACCGCCTGCTCGAGACGCGCAATTACGACGACCATTGGTGTGACGCGATCGAGCGCGAGACCGCGGAGCTTGCGGTCGCGGTCGCCGCAACCCGCGGCCAGACGGCGGCGCGTCTCACCGGCATGCTGAATGCACGCGCGCAGGCCTCCGCCTTCCCCTCGGCGCAGATCGCGCTCGACGGCTGGATGGAGAACGCGCTGCTGACGGAGACCGCGACGTCGGTCGAGGACCGCTACCGCCAGATCCTGCGCGACAACCGTCCGCGTGACGCCATCGCCGGCCGTACCACGGATGGACCGCATCTCACCGATCTGCAGGTGATCTACGCGCCGAAAAGCATGCCGGCGCGCGATGCCTCGACCGGCGAGCAGAAGGCGTTGCTGATCGGGCTGGTGCTGGCGCATGCGAGCCTGGTCGCCGAGATGACCGGCATCGTGCCGCTGCTGCTGCTCGACGAGGTCGTCGCGCATCTGGATCCCGGCAGGCGCGCGGCGCTGTTCGACGAGCTGCGCAAGCTCGGCGCGCAGGTGTGGTTGACCGGCGCAGACCCTGCCGCCTTCGCCGAGATCGGCGCCGGGGGCGAGATCTTTGACGTCGAAAGCGGCCAGGTATCGGCCCGGCGCTAGTCGCCGCCGTTGAACCGGCCCCATTTCTGCCGCGACTAGTTGCCGGAGGCCGCGCCGACGGCGTCGCAGCCGTTTTGCAATCGCGCAATGACATGCCGCGCGAGACCCCTGGAGAGTGAGATGCGGACGGCAAGGTCCGGGGCGCAAGCTCCGGCACGATGGCGGGCGTTTGCGTGCGGCCTCGTCCTGCTCGCGACATGCATGCTGGCGGCAAGCGGCGGCGCCGGGATGCCGCATCTCGCGGCGCTGTTTTCCGCCGATCTCACGCCGGATCCCGATGCCAGGCTGCTCGCACCGACCCGCTACAGCTTTCGAGGAATCCACACCACCCTGATGCGGGGCGTCGAAGCGCCGCTTCGGGTCAAGCTCGAAGCCACCGTGCCCGCCGAACTCGGCGACGTCCTAGCCTTCTACCGCAGGGAGCTCGGAAAGCTCGGGTGGCAGGAGCAGCACGATGGCGCCGTCGTCTCCGCCGATCACGTCCAGCTCGCGTTCGCATCTCCGCTCGGTCCGGCGATGCTGGAGCTCGGCCGCAAGGGCAGCAGCACCTTGGTTCATCTCGTGCAGAAGAACTCGGATACTGCAACCCGGGCGAACGTCATGCCCGAGCCGGGCCAGGCGAAGCTGGTGTTCAGCAACATCGGCGAGACGGAAGCCGTGCTCGGGATCAACGCGCAGATCATCAAGCGCTCCGCCGGCGCTAACGCCGTCTCGCTGGATCTGGCGCCCGGCAGATATTCCTACGAACTGGGCGTGCCCGGCCGTCCGGCCCACAGCAACATCCTCACCGTCGCGGCCGGCGACGCCTGGGAGCTCACCGTCGGGCGCGACGGCGAGGCATGGTCGCCGCTCCAGCTGTATTGAGCCGTCCGAATCTTTGAACCTGCCCGGTTCCTGCCGCGACTTCTGGTCTGAGGCCCCGCCGACGGTGTCGCAGCCGTTGCAATCGCGCGCGCCCAAGCGCCGCGCGGCATCCTGGAGACGTAACGATGGCGATGATCCCGCGCGGGATGCAAGTCCCGGCACGATGGCAGCTGCTTGCATGCGGTCTCTTCCTGATGGCGAGCTGCTCGATCGCGGCCGGCGCCGACGAGGGCATCGTCGACGTCCACGCGCTGCCCCAGCTCGAAGGTGCGGTGGAAGACATTTCGCGCCCCGATCCCTATAGCGTCGAATATCGCGTACCGATGCGGCAGGCCGTGACGCTGCCCGCGGTCCAAAAGCTCCTGCGCGACAACGGATGGGTGCCCTATGTGATGCCGCTTGAGGAGAAAAGCAGCCTGCTGAAGTTCAGGAAGGGACGACAGGGCCTTTCCGTTCATTTCACGCAGGCGCTCGGCCGGCCAGACCAGTCCGTGGTTTACTACACCACCGACCGGATCTACGGGAACGTGCCATTTCCGGAAGGCGCAAGTGACATCGTGTTCGACGGGACCCGGCCCTATCTCGGCTGCATCGCGCCGACGCCGCTCGATGCAACGTCGGATTTCTACAGCAGCCAGATGGCTGCGATCGGCTGGCAGAAGCTCACGCCGGAAACCGCCGCACGCTGGACCACCAGCCTGAATGAAACCGTTCCCAACGGCCTGCGCGCGTTCTACGCGCATGCCGATAGCAAGGAGACCGGCTTCTATCAGCAGAAGCCCGTGATGCTGACGCTGACGCGCCGCGACGATGGCCGCACCAATGTCGATATCCGGGTCGCCCCCTTCGCGCTGCCGAGCGAGCTCAAAGCCGATAGCGATCTGGCCGGCCTGCCGCGGCCGAGCCCGACCAAGACGGCCAGGGGGCTCGGCGGCGCGAGCGACAACAAGCGCGAAATGTCGGCCGCCGCGATGGCCGAGCTGCCGGCCGTGCTCGCCTTCTATCACCGCGAGTTCGCCGCGCGCGGCTGGCAGGAGGACGGAAGCGCGCAGCTCGCACCCGGTGACGAGGTCGCGATCAAGATCTCTTCGGCGGAGGAAACCGGCGTGCTGCGGCTTGGCCGCAAATATGATTTCACCATGGTCAGCCTGACCGCGCAGGTGAAGGACTCCGCGCTTGCCGCCCGTGCCAAGGCGAAGAAAGAGGCGGACGACAAGTTCCTTGGGGATGCGTTAGGTGCGGCCAAGCAGCTCATCACCGCCGACGAAGCCAGGCGCAAGGTGCAGGCGGCCGCATTGTCCGACGCGCCGCTCAACGCGCAGGCCGACAGCAAGATTCCGGTGCCGCTGCCTGAAAACGCCGAGGGTGTGAAGTTCGAGAGCGACGAGGGCAGGCTCGAGTTCTCCTCGACCTCGAGCGTGAAGGCGCTCACTGCGTTCTATCGCGCATCGCTCAAGCCAGCGGGCTGGAAAGAGCAGCCCTCCGTCATCAATCAGCCCAACATGGCGGTGATGGAGTTCGCAAAGAGCGGCAAGTCGATCTCGATGACCGTGATGCAGATGGGACCGAAGGTGAACGTTAGCGCCAACGGCTCCGGTCTGGTCGTCGCCGCGGCGAAGCCCGTCGAGGCCAAATCGACCCAAGCCAAGGCGGTCCAGACCAAATCGAAGGAGCCGCTCACGCCCGATCCCGATTCGGCCCTGCCGGTGCCGACGCAGCACAGCTCGACCGGCATCAGCTCCACGAAATTTCCCGGCAGCGACCAGTCGTTCCGGACCGAGCTCGAAGCCAGCATCCCCGCCGAGCTTGGCGAGGTCCTCGCCTTCTATCGCGCGGAGCTGACCAATCGGGGCTGGCAAGAGAAGGCCGACGGCGCGATCGTGACGGCCGAGCGGGCGGAGCTCGCGTTCACCTCGCCGCAGGGGCCGGCCGTGCTGAAGCTTGGCCGCGCCCGAGACGAGACCACGGTCAGCCTGATGCAGCGAAATCCGCAGGCCGCGGCCAAGGCCGACATCATGCCGAAGGCCGGACAGGCCAGGCTGATGCTCGGCAATATTGGGCCGAAAGAAGCATCGCTGACGATCAACAATCAGACCGTAAAGATCGCGGCCGGCGCCGGCGGTCCGCAATCGCCGAAAGGCCCGATGCTCGATCTGCCGCCAGGCAAGTACCAGTACGCGCTGCGTCTGCCGGGACGCCCCGCTCGCACCGAGATTCTCACAGTGGCCGCCGGCGATGCCTGGGGCCTCCTGGTGGGGCCAAACGGAGATGTGCTGCCGCTTCAGATGTATTGAGCTGCAAGGCCGTTCCGGGGCGTTCCAGGCGCCTCGGAACGCCCTCGTCCCCGCAAAATCCACGCCTTCCACGGCCCGAAACGGCTTCCCGAATCGCGCTTTTTCCAAGCCGCCGAATCGGGCTTCGAAGGCCTTGAAAATCGGCCAAAAAATTCTATTTAATCAAAGACTTGCCGGGGGATACTTTGCGCTAGGCGCAATCCGTCTTTCGTGGCACAAATAGCCCGCATATCAGCGCCTTTTGCGCCGCTGATTCGGGCGACATCTCGAAGGCCTCTCATGACAGAACCTGCTCGGCAGACGCCTGCCGAAAACGAACCCTCAAATCCGAGCGATTACGGGGCGGAATCGATCCGCGTGCTCAAGGGTCTCGACGCCGTCCGCAAGCGTCCCGGCATGTATATCGGCGACACCGATGACGGCTCGGGCCTGCATCACATGGTGTACGAGGTCGTGGATAACGCGATCGACGAGGCGCTCGCGGGCCACGCCACGCGCGTGGACGTGATCCTCAACGCCGACAATTCCGTCACCGTGCGCGACGACGGCCGCGGCATTCCCGTCGACATCCACAAGGGCGAAGGCATCTCGGCAGCCGAGGTCATCATGACCCAGCTCCATGCCGGCGGTAAGTTCGACCAGAATTCCTACAAGGTTTCCGGCGGTCTGCACGGCGTCGGCGTCTCCGTCGTCAACGCGCTGTCAAGCAAGCTCGGCTTGCGCATCTGGCGCGACAACAAGGAACACTACATCGAATTCGCCCATGGCGATGCGGTCGCGCCGCTCAAGGTGGTCGGCGACGCGCCCGGCAGGCGCGGCACTGAGGTGACGTTCCAGGCTTCGACGGAAACCTTCAAGAACATCGAGTATGATTTCGCCACGCTGGAGCACCGGCTGCGCGAGCTCGCCTTCCTCAATTCCGGCGTCAACATCGCCCTCTCCGACATGCGTCACGCCGTCGAGAAGCGCGAGGAGATGCACTATTCCGGCGGCGTCGAGGAATTCGTCAAATATCTCGACCGCAACAAGAAGGCGATCGTTCCGGCGCCGATCATGGTGCGCGCGGAATCCAACGGCATCGGTGTCGAGGCCGCGTTGTGGTGGAACGACAGCTACCACGAGAACGTGCTGTGCTTCACCAACAACATCCCGCAGCGCGACGGCGGCACCCATCTCGCCGGCTTCCGCGGCGCGCTGACGCGCCAGGTCAACGGCTATGCCGAGGCCAACGCGAAAAAGGAAAAGATCGCGCTCACCGGCGACGACTGCCGCGAAGGCCTCACTGCGGTGCTGTCGGTGAAGGTGCCGGACCCAAAATTTTCGTCGCAGACCAAGGACAAGCTGGTGTCCTCGGAAGTGCGCCCCGTGGTCGAGAACGTGCTCAACGAGGCGCTGCAGGCCTGGTTCGAGGAGCACCCTTCCGAAGCCAAGATGATCGTCGGCAAGGTGATCCAGGCGGCGGCTGCCCGCGAAGCCGCGCGAAAGGCGCGCGAGCTGACGCGCAAGAGCCCGCTCTCGGTCTCTTCGCTGCCCGGCAAGCTCGCCGACTGCCAGGAGAAGGACCCGGCGAAATCCGAGCTCTTCATCGTCGAGGGTGACTCGGCAGGCGGCAGCGCCAAGCAGGGCCGCAACCGCGAATTCCAGGCCGTGCTGCCGCTGCGCGGCAAGATCCTCAATGTCGAACGCGTGCGTCCCGACAAGATGCTGCACAGCGAGCAGATCGGCACGCTGATCACCGCGCTCGGCACCGGCATCAGCGACGAATTCTCGATCGAGAAGCTGCGCTATCACAAGATCATCGTGATGACGGACGCCGACGTCGACGGCGCCCACATCCGCACGCTGCTGCTCACTTTCTTCTACCGGCAGATGCGCGAGATCATCGACGGCGGCTATCTCTATATCGCCCAGCCGCCGCTCTATAAGGTCAACCGCGGCAAGTCCGAGCAATATCTGAAGGACGAGCGGGCGCTGGAAGATTATCTGATCGATACCGGGCTGGACGATTGCGTCTATATTCCCGGCACCGGCGGCGATCGCACCGGCCGCGACCTGCGCTCGCTGGTCGATGACGCCCGCGCCGTCCGCGGCGTCCTGCGCAGCCTGCACACCCGCTACAATCGCAAGGTGATCGAGCAGGCCGCCATCACCGGCGTGCTCAACAAGGCGATCTACGGCGATCCGGAGAAAGCCGCCGCGGCAGCCCAATACATCGCCGCCCGCCTCGACACGCTCGCCGACGAGGTCGAGCGCGGCTGGATCGGTCAATACGTCGAAGGCCATGGTTTCCAGTTCGAGCGCACCGTGCGCGGCGTCAAGGACGTCGCCCTCATCGATGACGCGTTCCTGGGCTCGGTCGAAGCCCGCAAGCTCGACGAGTACACCGTCAAGCTCCAGGACGTTTATGCCCGCCCCGGCAAGCTGCGGCGCAA
Organism: Bradyrhizobium sp. GCM10028915; assembly: GCF_042666195.1. Taxonomy (NCBI): domain Bacteria; kingdom Pseudomonadati; phylum Pseudomonadota; class Alphaproteobacteria; order Hyphomicrobiales; family Nitrobacteraceae; genus Bradyrhizobium; species Bradyrhizobium sp. GCM10028915. The sequence continues at coordinate 12,517 of NZ_JBHTFN010000011.1, read as the reverse complement.
GGACACCGAGCACATGGTCTACGGCCCGGTCGATCTGTTCGAAGCCGTCACCGACGCCGGCCGCAAGGGCGTCTCGCTGCAGCGCTACAAAGGGCTGGGCGAGATGAATCCGGAGCAACTCTGGCAGACGACGCTGGACGTCAATGCGCGATCACTGCTCCAGGTGAAGGTCAAGGAGGTCGACGAGGCCGACGACATCTTCACCAAGCTGATGGGCGACGTGGTCGAGCCGCGCCGCGACTTCATCCAGGAACATTCGCTGAGCGCGACGATCGATATCTGAGATCGGATGGCTTGGACGGTCGTCATGCCCCCGACTTGTCCCGGGCATCTAGGTTCTCCGTGCATCTGGCAAAGGCGTGGATGGCCGGGACAAGCCCGGCCATGACGTAGAGACACGGCTGAACCTCCCCCGCCCTCGCGACAAGTGCAGAATTGCTCCCGCGCTCAATTCTCGGTAGTTTCCGCCTCGAAAACCCGCCCACCCAACACGACAGCGAGAGACCCCGTGGCGCCCATCCAGTACATTGTCGAGGGCGGTCACCGGCTCTCGGGCTCGATCGAGCCTTCCGGCAACAAGAATGCGGCCCTGCCGATCATCGCGGCAGCCCTGCTCACCGAGCATCCGGTGACGCTGGAGAACGTGCCGCGGATCCGCGACACCGAGACGCTGGTCGAGCTGATCCGCTCGGTCGGCGCGGCGGCGGAATGGACCGCCCGCAACACGCTTCATATTCACGCCAAGAGCATCCGCGCCGCCGATCTCGATCCTGATCTGTGCGTGCGCATCCGCGCCTCGATCCTGCTCGCCGGCCCCCTGCTCGCCCGCTGCGGCGAAGTGATGCTACCGCCGCCCGGCGGCGACGTCATCGGCCGCCGAAGGCTCGACACGCATGTGCTCGCACTCGAGCAGTTGGGAGCCAAGGTCACCGCGACCGACCGGCTCGAATTCCGCGCTTCGAAACTGACCGGCGCCGACGTGTTCCTGGACGAGCCCAGCGTGACCGCGACCGAGAACGCGCTGGTCGCAGCCGTCGCCGCCCAAGGCACCACCTATTTGCGCAACGCCGCGTCCGAGCCGCATGTGCAGGACCTCGCCAACTTCCTGGTCGCGCTCGGCGCAGGGATCGAGGGCATCGGCACCAACACCATGATCGTGCACGGTCCGGCGACGCTGGGCGGCGCGACCTACCGGATCCAGCCCGACCATATCGAGGTCGGCTCGCTGATCGGACTCGCGGCCGTGACGCGGTCGCCGCTTCGCATCGTGCGCGCGGGCGTCGAGCATCTGCGCTCGATCCGCATGGGATTCGAACGGCTCGGCATCGTCTGCCGCATCGAGGGCGACGATCTCATCGTGCCATCAAACCAGACGCTGAAGATCCAGGACGATTTTGGCGGCCACGTGCCGAAGCTGGAAGACCAGCCCTGGCCGGCCTTCCCGGCCGATCTGATGTCGATCGCGATCGTCACCGCCACGCAATGCGAGGGCGTGATCCTGATGTTCGAGAAGATGTTCGAATCGCGGATGTTCTTCGTCGACAAGCTGATCGCGATGGGCGCGCGTATCGTGCTCTGTGACCCCCATCGCGCCATCATCGCCGGCCCCAGCCGCCTGCGCGGTGCATCGATGATCTCGCCCGACATTCGCGCCGGCATGGCCATGCTGCTCGCGGCCGTCTGCGCCGAGGGCACCTCCACGATCAACAACGCCGACCAGATCGAGCGCGGCTACGAGCGCATCGACGAGCGCCTCAACGCGCTCGGCGCGAAGATCAGGCGCGTGCCTGAACGGAAGGGCTGAGGCGCTTCTTCCCTTCTCCCCTTGTGGGAGAAGGTGGCGTAGGCGGCCTTCGGCCGCCGTTTTTGAGAACGCCGAAGCTTCGCATCGGCTATAGCGCCGGATGAGGGGTTGCTTCAGCGAGTCCTGCTGCTTGAGGGCCGTACGCGGAGAGATCCCCCTCACCCGTCTCGCCGCTGCTGCGGCGAGCCACCCTCTCCCGCAAGGGGAGAGGGAGAAGACCAAGCCATGTTTTCGTCGCCCGGCTGTGCTATTGACCCGGCCATGCTCGACACCGTCCAGCCTCGTTCGCAGCCGCAAGCCGGCGTGCCGCCAAATCCTCTCGCCGACGAATTCGTCGCGACGCTGCGGCTGGCCGTGCCGATGATGCTGACGCAGCTCGGGCAGATCGCGATGATCACGACCGATCTCGCGCTGATCGGGCGGCTCGGCGAGAGCGCGGTCGCAGCAGCAGCGCTGGCGCACACGGTCTATTTCGTCAGCTTCACCTTCGGGCTCGGATTGATGGCGGCGGTGTCGCCGCTGGTCGCGCAAGCCTTCGGCGCCGGCGATGTCAGGCGCATCCGCCGCTCTCTGCGCGTCGGCTTGTGGGTCGCGTTGCTGATCTCGCTGCCGATGATGGCCTCGCCGCTCTATGGCGAGCACATCCTGGTCGCACTCGGTCAGGCGCCGCACTCGGCCGCGCTCGCCCAGCGCTATCTGAATGGGCTGGCCTGGGGCATCGCGCCGGCGCTCGGGTTCATCGCGCTGCGCAGCATGATGAGCGCGGTGAACCGGCCGCAGGCCCCGCTGTGGATCACGCTCGCGGCGATCCCCGTCAATGCCGCGCTGGTCTACGCCCTGATCCACGGCCTGTTCGGCCTGCCGGAGCTCGGTCTGTTCGGCGCAGGGCTTGCGACCACCATCGTCAATCTCGGCACGTTCGTCGCCACGCTCGCCATTGCGGGGCTGCGCAAGCCGTTCGCGGATTATCGTCCGCTTGCCCATCTCTGGCGGATCGACTGGCCCCTGATGCACAAGCTCATCGCGATCGGCGCCCCGATCTCGTTCTCACTGCTGCTGGAATATGGCCTCTTCTCTTCGGCGGCGCTGCTGATGGGGTTGATCTCGACCACGGCGCTCGCGGCGCATCAGATCGCGCTCCAGGTCACCGCCGTGCTGTTCATGGTCCCGCTCGGCATCGGCATGGCAGCCACGGTGCGGGTCGGCCACGCCTTCGGCCGGGGCGACCCGGCTGCGGTGAGGCGCGCAGGTCTCGTGGCAGCCGTGATCGGGATCGCGTTCGTCTCGGCCCTCACCGTCGCAATCATTCTCGGCCGCTATGAGCTCGGACGGCTGTTCTTCGGCAGCGGCGAGGCGAGCATGGCGACCGTCGAGCTGACTGCAACGCTGCTGCTGGTCGGCGCGACCTTCTTCATCGCCGATGCCATCCAGACCATCATGGGCGGCGCACTGCGCGGCATCAATGACACCAGAATGACGTTGGTATTCGCCGCGATCGGCTACTGGTGCGTGGGCTTTCCCATCGCCTGGTTGCTCGCTTTTCACGCTGATTTCGGCGCGGTCGGTGTCTGGATCGGACTGTCGATCGGATCGTTCGTCTATGCCGGACTTCTGATCTTGCGCTTCCGGATGCTGACGCGCAAACTGGCGGGATGAACGGGACCGTCCGCGAAGTCATCCCCGATGTCGACGCCGGCACGCTGCTGGCCGGTGCGCAATTCATCGACGCCTTTCGCGTGGAGATCGGCACAGCACCGGTGAATGCCCGCGAGGCCTGCACCAGGATGCTGTTGCACGGACCGCGCTGGATCGGTGCACTGACACGCCTGCGCAACATCCTCGTGAGGCCCTTTGGATTGAAGACATCGGGTGAAGGCGCACCAGCGCCGGGCGGCCTGATCGGCTTGTTTCCGGTGCTGAGCGAAACGCCGGAGCAGCTGGTCGCCGGCTTCAATGATTATCATCTCGACTTCCGCATCGTGGTCGATGTCGCCGGCGAAGCGGTGCTGCGCCACGTCACCCTGACGACGCTGGTGCGGACCAACAATCGGCTGGGCCGCGCCTATCTCGCGTTCATCACGCCCTTCCACAAGCTCGTCGCCCGCAGCATGATGGGGCGGCTCGCGGAGCCGGCCCGATGACGCTCTCCGTCGACCTCTTCTACTCCTTTCGCAGCCCGTTCAGCTATCTGGCGTTGCCGAAAACGCTCAACCTGGTCGAAACCTACGATCTGACGGTGAATTTGCGGCCGGTCTATCCGCTCGCAGTCCGTGTGCCCGGGTTTTTCAAGAAGGCCAGCCCGAACTTCATTCGCTATGTGGTGCTCGACAGCACGCGCGTGGCGCAGCACGAAGGCATTCCGTTCCGCTTTCCCAGGCCCGATCCGATCGTGCAGGACAAGGTGACGTTCGAGGTCGCGGCGGAGCAGCCCTACATCCACCGTCTGACCCGGCTTGGTGCCATGGCGCAGCTCGAGGGACGCTCGCTCGCATTCACCGATGCAATCGCCCGCGTGCTGTGGGACGGCTCGGTGTCGGGCTGGAACGAAGGCGATCATCTCGGGCGCGGCGCCGAAAAGGCCGGCTTCGATCTCGCCGCGATGGATGCCGCAATCACCGCGGACCCTGATCGCTACGAGCAGGTGATCACGGAGAACGAGAAGGACCACGCCGCCTCCGGCCATTGGGGCGTGCCGACCTTCGTGTTCGACAACGAGCCGTTCTTCGGCCAGGACCGCATCGATTTGCTGGTCTGGCGCATGCAGGGCAAGGACCTGATGCGGCGCTAGCTCACTCGGCCAAGCGCGCTGACTTGTCCGACGAGGCTTCCGACCACTCGCCGACGACGCGATCGAGATCGCAGAGATTCTGGTGCATCTGCTCCAGCGAGAAGCCGATCGCGAAGAAGCGCTCGGCGGTGTCGCTCGGCTGGCCGCGGATCAGGCCGTCCTGGCGAACGGCGGCAACCGCCTCGGCGTAATGCTGGAGCGCGACGTGCACGGGATGAATCGGCGGCGCGCCGGCACCAGCCCGCAACGCTTCGGCCGCCGAGCGCAGAAAGCGCACGATCGCCGCACTGACCTCCGCCAGCGGCGCGGCGAGCCGCATCTGCACCTCGGCCGGCAACGGCACCACGGTCGAGCGGCCGATCATCACGACGTCGTGGCGCAGCCGTAGGATCGTTCGCAGCAAGGGACCGGTGTCGGGCCCGCTTGACAGGCGCGCGGCCCGCTCGCGCTCGGCTTCGGCACCGATCGCATTCATGCCCACCATCGCGGTGCCGATGCCGTCCTGGATCCGGTGCAGCGCATCGTTGTCGCGGCCGCGCGTGAGACCCGCGAGCAGCTCGGTGAAGGCGTCCGCGATCAGCTCGAGCAGCCTTGCCGCGCTGGCGCGGATCTGGCGCACCGCGCGCGAGGGCAGCACCAGGAACGAGACCAGCAATCCCGTGATTGCGCCGACCCCGACCTCGCTGACCCGATCGATTGCCGATGTCATGGGATCGGAATGATGCATCGTCGGAACCAGCAGCACGATGATGGCGGTGACCGTCGCTGCATTGAGGCTCGGGTTGATCGCGGCGACGAAGGCGAGTGGCGCGACCGCCAGCACCAGCAGGCCCAACAGGCCGGCCTCGGTCGAATAAGGGATCAGGATCGCGATGGCGCCCCCATAGATGGCGCCGCCGATGGTGCCGAGCACGTAATCGCGCGTCGCCTTCAGCGAGCGCCCGACGCTCAACTGGGTCACGATCAGCGAGGTCAGCACCGCCCAGAGCGGCAGCAGCAGATGCAGCGCGGTGGCGATCGCGTAGGCCGCGGTGGCCGCGACCGTGACCCGGATCGCCAGGCCCAGTTGCGTTCGCCGCGCCCGGACCCGGTCGAACACATCTTTTGGAAGTCCCATCGTGGAATATCCCGATCCTCTTGGAGCCTGCCAAAAGCATAGCTGATGCCCGCAGCCCATGGCCGCTTGAAAGGCCAAATCAGCCCGCCTAACTTGCGCGCCAAAACGAGGAAACACGATGGCCCACGAAACCGCAACGCTCGCTGCCTATGTCTTCAATCTGAAATACGGGGATATTCCGGCGGAAGTGCTGGATCGCGCAAAGGTGCTGACGCTGGACTTCCTCGGCAGCGCCATCCGCGCCCGCAGCGAAGCGGAATCGACCCCCTCGATCCTGAAGATGCTGGAGGCGCTCGCGCTCGACACCAGCGGCGAATCCACCGTGTTCGGCGACAGCAAGACCTGGACGCCGGCGGTCGCGGCGCTGCTCAACGGCGCGCTCGGCCATTCCCTCGACTTCGACGACACCCATGCGGACTCCTCGCTGCACCCGAGCGCGCCGGTCGTTCCGGCCGCCTTCGCCATCGGCGAGATGGTCGGCGCGTCGGGCCGCGACGTGCTGACCGCGATCGTTGCGGGCTATGAGGTCTGCTGCCGGCTCGGCAACGCGCTCGACCCGACCTCGCATTATGCGCGCGGCTTCCATCCGACCGCCACCGCTGGCACCTATGGCGCAGCAGCGGCCGCCGGAAAACTGTTCGGCCTGTCCGAGCAACAGCTCATCGCCGCCTTCGGCGTCGCCGGCAGCCAGGCCGCGGGCTCGCTGCAATTCCTGGTCAATGGCGCCTGGAACAAGCGCTACCAGGTCGGAGCCGCCGCGATGAATGGCGTGATCGCCGCGACGCTGGCGCGCAACGACTTCGTCGGGGCGACGGAATCCGTGGAGGGCAAACATGGCCTGCTCGCCGGCTACACCGACGATGCGCATCCCGACAAGGCGGTCGCCGAGCTCGGCAAGACCTACGAGACCATGAAGATCGGCGTCAAACCGTATCCGAGCTGCCGCTACACTCACGCCGCGATCGACGCGCTGATCGCAATGCGGCGCGAGCACAATCTGACGCCCGATCAGGTCAAGCGGGTCGAAATCGGCCTGCATCGCAACGGCATCACGCTCACCGGCGACGCCGCGACCAAGCGCCACCCGACCTCGATCGTCGGCGGCCAGTTCTCGATGTTCTTCACCGGCGCGCTCGCGCTCGACCAGGGCTCATTTGGCTGGGACGACTACAATCGTCTTGGCGACGCCGCCATCGACGCACTCGCCGACAAGTTCGACGTAGTGCAGGACGATCGCCTCGAAATCGGCCGCACCCACCCCTTTGGCGCGCGCGTGAGTATCACGACGGACGACGGCGTGCATGAGCGGCTCTACGCCGATCCCTCGGGAGAGCCGACCTCGTTCCCGGATGCACAGGCGATGCAGCAAAAATTCTTGACGCTGGCACGCCCGGTGCTGAATGCGCGCGCGGAGAAATTCGCGGACGCGATCATGACGCTGGAGCGGTTCGATCGCGTGGCAAAGGCGACGGAGCTGGGAAGGTAAAGCACCTCAATCCATCCCCGCCACCTTCCCTTTAGCGCGCGTTGCCGCAATCACATCCCGCACCAGATCAAACACACCGTCCGCTTCCGGCGGTGAGTTCGGCGAACGGCCGAGCCGCACGATCACGAGTCGTTCCGACGGAATCACGATCGTATACTGCCCGATCGTGCCCTTGGCGAAGAAGGCATCGCGCGGCCAGCCGTGATCGACGCGAAAGGTCGCGCCAAAGCTGTCGCCCTGGTTGGTCCAGAATCCGGCGCCGATACCGACCCAGGCATTGGGCGTCGCCGACGCCGAGTAATTCACCCAGCCCTCGGGCAGGATGCGTCGGCCGCCGGCGACGCCATCGTTGAGATAGAGTTGGCCGAAGCGTGCCCAGTCGCGCGCGGATGCGAGCATCTCGCTCGACCCCTCGATCGTGCCGGCGCCGTCGAGCTGGAGCGTGACGTGTCGCATGCCAAGCGGCGCGAACAATTCGCGGCGCGCGAAGGCAAGCGCTCCTTCGGGATTGCCGCCGGCGGCATTGCGGATCAGATGCGCGAGCATGATGGTGTTGGCATCGTGATAATTCCACACGGTGCCCGGCGCGGTCGCAAGCGGCATGCTCGCTGCATAGGCGGCCATGTCGGCCTCCACGAATTTCATGCGATTGACCGGCTCGAAGGCGGAGCCAAGCGAGGCCTGAAGCGAGCTGCCGAGTGCCAGGCCCGCGGTGTGGCGCAGCAATTGATCGACGGTGATGGCGTGACGCGGATCGTCCGGATTTGTCCAGGCGGCGACCGGTGCGGGCCCGTCGAGCTTCAGTCGGCCCTGGCGCACGAGGATCCCGGTGAGAGCCGAGATCACGGACTTGGTCATGGAGAAGCCGAGCAGCGGCGTCTCCGGTCCGATGCCGTCCGCATAGCGCTCCGCGATGATGCGGCCCGACTTCATGACGACAATTGCGCGGGTGCGGCGGAATGGCGGCGATGTCGGCTCGGCGAAGGCGCGATCGAGCGCGGCTGACAGTTCCGGGCTTTGCGGCGACACGACCGCGGGGCCGGCGATCTCGGGCAGCAACGCCGGCTGCCTGTCACCAGGCGGCAGCCTGACGTCGGCGATCTCAGCACCGTGCTCGAGTGTGCAGCCGAGGCCCTCGCGATAGATGGCATGGCTGCGGCCAATGCCGAACAGCGTCACCGTGACGTCCTTGCGCGCGCGATCGACCTGATAGTCCATCGCCCAGGTGAGCAGACCGGCGCCCGGCATCGCATCGGCGGTCTCGGTCAGGTTGCGCCTGATATCGAGGCCCGAGACAAACGTCTCCGAGCAGAGCACGTCGGCGATGAAGCCGGTGGCGACCTTGGGCAGGTCATGGGCGCGAACCGCGCCGAGCGCGAGGCCGGCAAAGGCGACGGTGGTGATGAGAAGGACGATCTTGCGGCGGCGGGTCACGGGCTTGCTCCGGCTTGAGGCGCGTGCCGGAGACGAAGCGGCATTCACGCGATGCCCGCTCGCCGGATTTGGAAAACGGCAGAGCCGAAAGCAGCGAGACGCTCGCCGATTCTGAAATAAGCTAGATATTTCAGTGCGCTATAGATTGAATAGCATTCATCTTGAGCCGACGATATTCCGTCGGCGTCACGCCGGTCACGGCCTTGAAGGCGCGGTTGAAGGGACCGAGCGACTGGAAGCCGGAGTCCATCGCGATGGTGATGACCGGGACCTCGGCCTGGGCGGGATCGGCCAGCGCGGCCTTGGCCTCCTCGATCCGGTGGCTGTTCAGGAACACATTGAAATTGCGGTAGCCGAGCCCCTGGTTGATCAGCCGGCGCAGCCGGTATTCGGGAATTTTCAGCCGGCCCGCCAGCACGCCGATGCTGATGTTCTCCTGGCGATAGATCCGTTCGTCCGCCATCAGCCGCATCAGGGCGTCGATGAGCTTTTGGTCGGCGGCATCCTCGCCGATGATAGGCTGGCTCGCCGCGATCGCGGGCGCAGCCTCCGCGGCAGCCGGAAACAGGTCGGCGCCATCGACGCGCATCATCGCATAGGCGATGGCCGCGACGATGCTGGCGAGCACGCCGGTATTGACGGTGTTGGCAACATCGCCGACGTCGCTGCCGGCGAGGATCTGGAGCAGCGCGTTCAATCCGCCATAGAGCGCGGCAGCACAGACGATGAAGACACGGACGCGGCGGCGGCGCTCGACCAGATCGGCCGACCATGAGCCGATCGTCTGCACGATCGCGAGCGCAATGAAGCCGAGCACGATCAGGTTCACCGCGGTGACGGCGACCCGGACATGTCCGCCGGGTGCGATCCAGAGACAGCTGACGAAGCTGAAGGCTGTCACCAGCCCCCAGGTCAATCCGTGCCACCGGCGCAGGCGAAACTCATCGTCGAACAGCGCCCGCGTGAACAGCCAGAACACCACGATATTGCCGGTCGACAACGCGATCAGCGGCGCATGCCATGCCGGTACCAGCGATGATGTTCCGACAGAATAGCTCACAGCATGCGCGGCCGAGCCGAGCGCAAAGGCCGCACCGAGCCGGGCTGCCAGCACATTGCGGAAATCCGAGAGCAATGACGCTGCCAGCACCAGCAGCAGCGCCACGGCGGCGGCGCGAAAGGCGAGTTCGGTTGCGGCTGGGGTCATCGGGTGCTGCGATGGGTCGCGGTTGACATCGGCCGAACATCCTTCGTAGCGCCTGTTTTTTCAAGCACCATCGCTCGCCGCGCGCACTCTGTCATCGCCCGGCTTGACCGGACGATCCAGTACTCCGAGACGGCCATGATTGAACGGATAGGCCGCCGCGTACTGGATGCCCCGCCTTCGCGGGGCATGACAGCGGGCTTAGCCGCGACGCTGGCGCGGAATCCTGCTAGTATCGAGCCCAAGCAATTTAGACGGAGTTTTACCATGAGCTGGCAACCCTCGAACGATCCCGTGCTCGGCGATCCCATGTCCTGCGATGCGCTCGATCTCGTCATCGTGCCGCGCACGCGCGATCTCGGCGACGGCTTCGCGGTACGCCGCGCGTTGCCGCACGGCAAGCGGCAGATGGTCGGCCCCTTCATCTTCTTCGACCATTTCGGGCCGGTGCAGTTCGTCTCAGGCAAGGGCATGGACGTGCGGCCGCACCCGCATATCGGGCTTGCCACCGTCACCTATCTGTTCGACGGCGCGATCATGCATCGTGACAGCGAGGGCAACATCCAGGAGATCCAGCCCGGCGCGATGAATTTGATGACGGCAGGCCGTGGCATCGCGCATTCCGAGCGCACGCCGGATGTGCAGCGCGCCTCGGGGCAGAAGATGCTGGGCCTGCAAAGCTGGATCGCGCTGCCGGCGGGATCGGAAGAGATCGCACCGTCGTTTCAGCACTACGGCGCGGGTGACCTGCCGATGGTCTCCGAGCGCGACTTCACCGCGAAGGTGATTGCGGGCTCGGCCTTCGGCGTCACTTCCCCTGTTTCGATGGTCTCGCCCTGGTTCTACACCGAGGTCACCGCGGTCGCGGGCGCAATCGTGCCGCTCGACCCCGATCACGAGGAGCGCGCCATCTATGTCGTCGACGGCGAGGTCGAGATCGCGAACGAGCGCTACGAGGGGCCGCGGCTCCTGATCTTCCGGCCGGGCGACCGCATCACGGTGAAGGCGCTCAAAGCCACGCGGATGATGTTTCTGGGCGGCGACGCGCTGGAGGGCCCGCGCCACATCTGGTGGAATTTCGTCTCCTCCAGCAAGGAGCGGATCGAGCAGGCCAAGCAGGACTGGAAAACCGGCCGCTTCGCTGCGGTTCCGCAGGAACATGAGTTCATTCCGCTGCCGGAATAGGCTATCCCGGTTTCCGGTCGCGCGATCAGGCGCGGCCGGATGTCCCGTCGCAAGGCCTTGCTCCGAAAGTTCTGCCGATGACCACCATGCTCTCCAGCGACCTGCCCCTGCCCAAGATCGGGCGCGGCAAGGTGCGCGATATCTACGCCGTCGACGACGACCGCCTGCTGCTCGTCACCACGGACCGCATCAGCGCCTTCGATGTCGTGATGGGCGAGACCATCCCGATGAAGGGCGCGGTGCTGACGCAAATCAGCGCCTTCTGGTTCAACGAGCTCGAAGGCGTGGTGCCGCATCACATGATCAGCGCCGACACCGACGAGATCATCGCCGCCGTGCCGGCCTTGAAGCCGCATCGCGCCGAAATTCTCGGCCGCGCCATGCTGTGCCGCCGGACCACGGTGTTTCCGATCGAATGCGTGATCCGCGGTTATCTCTCGGGCTCGGCCTGGAAGGAATATGCAGCAAGCGGAACGCTGGCCGGCGAGAAGCTGAAGGCGGGACTTGTCGAGAGCGAGAAGCTGGAGCCCTCGATCTTCAGCCCGGCGACCAAGGCCGAGACCGGCCATGACGAGAACATTACCATCGCAAAAATGCGCGAGGTCGTCGGCGACGAGACGGCCTACACGCTCGAGAGCATGACGCGCGCGATCTACACGCTCGGCGAGGAGCTCGCCCGCGAACAGGGCATCATCATCGCCGACACCAAGTTCGAATTCGGCCGCGACAAGGACGGCCGCATCATCCTGATCGACGAAGTCATGACGCCGGATAGTTCGCGCTTCTGGGCCGTCGATGCCTACAAACCCGGCCAGCCGCAGGCGAGCTTCGACAAGCAGCCCTTGCGCGACTATCTCGATGTCGAGCGCCGCGCCGGCCGCTGGAACGGCGACGCCCCGCCGCCGCCTTTGCCCGCAAGCGTGGTGGACGCGACCAGCAAGCGGTATCTGGAAGCATATCGCCGCGTGACGGGAAGCGAACTCAAGATCTAGTGCAGGCCTTAGCGTCGTCCTGGACCAGCGAACGAAGTGAGCGCCGATCCAGGACCCATTACCGCCGGGCGCGGTTTGGCGAAGACTGTGGCCGTCACCTCGCGCCACGACTCCTCCCTGGGGTAATGGGTCCCCTGAGTTCACAAACGAAGTGCAACACTTCCATCTGGAGGTGTTGCCATGGGGCGGACTTACAAACAGCTCTCTCTTGACGATCGATGCGAGATTGCCCGCCTTTCGGCCAATGGCGGCTCGGTCGGGCAAATCGCGGCAGCTTTGGATCGGCCGCCATCAACGATCTCTCGGGAGCTGAGGCGGAACCGTGGCAGGCAAGTCGGCTACAAGCCAAGCTATGCTCAGCAGCAGACCCGGGCGCGGCGCTGGAAGGGCTCTCGCCTCGAGTGGGACGCCAGCTTGCGCCGCGAGGTCTTGGCAGGCTTGAGCCGCGGTTGGTCACCCGAACAGGTCGCAGGCAGGCTGGCCCGGGAACGTGGCCGTAGGGTGATC
>NZ_JBHTFN010000010.1:0-5823 GCF_042666195.1 Bradyrhizobium sp. GCM10028915 | reverse complement strand
CGACCTGGAGCAGAAAACCCTGCAACCTCTCGACAACCCGTTCGGCACGAGGCTGTCACCCATGTCTTAGGTACGTTCCGTTACCCATGTCTTCGGGCCGGACAACCAGCTGGGTGGCGGAGAGAGTGGGATTCGAACCCACGGTACGGTTTCCCGCACACACGCTTTCCAAGCGTGCGCCTTAAGCCACTCGGCCATCTCTCCGGAGCGCACTCTCTTGAAGGGGCGCCGGTGATTTTGCAAGGGATCGCGGGGAAATCGGATGATTTTTCCGTAAGATATTGTACTTTATAGACAATATCAGGCGCCACGGCGACGCTTGGAACCGGCCGCCCGCTGAACCGGCGGCGGGTTTGGCGCGACGATTCACTCAAGACCGTCAAACACGTCCGGGGGCACCATGACCATCCGCAACACCATTGCCGCGCTGAGCCTGATTTGGGCCCTTGCCGCTGCCTTCGCCGGACCGGCCGCCGCCCAGGTCTGCACCCGGCACGGGGTTGATGTCAGCTGTGACGACGGACGGCGCGGGATGCTTTCGGGCGATGCCATCCTCTGGCCGGACGGCACGCGCTCGAGCGCGACGCCGCATCAAAGCGTCATCATCGGCCACAAGAGCTCAGTGCATGTCGGGCCCGGCGTGTTCGTCGGCCAGGGCAAGGGCATGGTGCCGCTCGACGATCCGAACGCGCCGAACAAGCGGCAGTGTGCGATTCTGGAGGGCGTGTCGTACTGCTATTGAGGCTGTCGTCTTCGGCCCTGCCCTCGCTGTAAAGAACGGGGGAGAAGAAGACTAGATCAACCGCACGCCTGAGATCGCCGACTTGAGCCAGCGCAGCGCTTGCGGCGGCTGGTTGGCGAGCGGCGCGACTGCAGCCTTCTCCGTCCGGCACTTCTCCAGTTCAGCGACGAAATCCGCCGACCATTGCTGGATGGTGTGGCCGCGCAGCTTCTTCATCATCGCATCCCAGCGCATCTTGCGCTCGGTGAGCGGCATCGCCGCCGCGACCGCGATCGCGCGCGCCATGCCGTCGATGTCATGCGGATTGACCAGCAGCGCGGCGTCGAGCTCGTTGGCCGCGCCGGCGAATTTCGACAGCACCAGCACGCCGGGATCAGCCGGATTTTGCGCAGCGACGTATTCCTTGGCGACAAGGTTCATGCCGTCGTGCAGCGGGGTCACCACGCCGATCTGCGCGGTGCGATAGAGGCCCGCGAGCACGGCCTGGCTAAAGCCTTTGTTGAGATAGCGGATCGGTGTCCAGTCGGCCTCGCCGTGGCGGCCGTTGACGTCGGACACGAGCCGCGCGACCTCGTTCTGCAAATTGCCATAGGCTTCGATGGCACCGCGCGAGGGATTTGCGATCTGCAACAGCGAGATGCTGCGCGCAAAGTGCGGATGCTCGGTCCAGAGCCGATCGAACGCGCTGATGCGGTTGACAAGGCCCTTGGAATAGTCGAGCCGGTCGACGCCGATCGCGAGCCGTTCACCGTTGAGACTGCGGCGCAGCCGCGACACGTCCGGATGCGACGCCGATTTCGCCGCGTATTGCGCGAACTTCTCGGCGTCGATGCCGATCGGAAACACCTCGCAGCGCGTTCGGCCATGCTGCGAGATCGCAACGCCGTCTTCGACGGCGAGGCCGAGTTCGCCCGCGACATAGCCGAGAAAATTCTGGCAATCGTCATTGGTCTGGAAGCCGATCAGATCGTAGGCCAGCATCGCCGTGATCAGCTCACGATGATTAGGCACGCCCTGCATCACCGCGGCGACAGGCCATGGCGTATGGAGGAAGAAGCCGATCGGATCGTCGACGCCGAGGTCCCGCAGCTCCGCGCCGAGCGCGAGGAAATGGTAATCCTGCACCCAGAACGCGGTTTGCGCTTTCCGGAAGCGCATCAAGGCGCGCGCCATGAAGGCGTTGACCTCGCGATAGCTGACATAGTCGTCACGCGAGACGCGGATCAGATCGCTGCGCGAGTGCAGCGCCGGCCACAGCGCCGAATTGGCAAAGCCCTCGTAATAGCCGCCATAGTGCGCCGCCGGCAGGTCCAGCGTCGCAATCGCGCCCGAACCCAGTGCTTCGATCTCGGCGAACGGCTCCTTCTGATGACCGTCACGCACACGGCCCGAGGATCCCACCCAGATCGCGCCCGAATGTTCCACAACGGGTAGCAAGGCCGCCGCGAGACCACCCGTCATGGGCTCATTGGGCTTGCCGCGCGCGACGCGATTCGAAACGACGACTAAGTTCACAGGTCGTCCCCTCCTGTTTCATTCCACCCCATTTAACTGCCGTTCATCAATATGGTTCCTGATCATCCTTTGCACCAATTGAAACCAAAATCGGGCGTGCGCGTTGGAACCGGTTTACCTCCAGGCAACCTGACGATTTCGCTACACAAAGCCGGATTTGGAACCGTGGCGCGCGCAGCATGAAGCGACGCGCTGGTGGAATTACGCACGCGATATGTGGCTCCGAGATGTCGGTGCCTTATTCCAACCTTGAGTCGTCGAGCAGCCGCGCAAGGAACGTGCGCACATCGTTCGGGGCGTCGAAGTGCCCGTTGACCCCCATGGCGCGGCGACCAACCGAAAAAGAGAGCCCGTTCATGTCGGGCATGATCGCGAACACGGTCTCATCGGTAACATCGTCGCCGATGAAGATCGGGCGGCGCCCCTTGAAAGGCTCGTGCTTCATCAACTCGCGCACGCCGGTCGCCTTGGTAAAACCGGAATGCTTGATCTCGCAAACGAACTTTCCGGGCAGCACCTCGATCGGCGCATTGGGCAGGTCGGCGCGGATCAGCGAAACGGCTTCGTAGATCGCTTTCTCCGCATGCGGCGCAAGGCGGTAGTGCAGCGCCAGCGAATAGCCCTTGTCTTCGAGCAGAATGCCGGGACTGAGCTTGGCCACCGCCGCGAGCCGCCGCTTCAGCTCCTTATCCAGCGGCGGCGCGCTGACGGCATCGGCTTCGTTGTCAATGGAAAGCCGCATCTCGGCGCCGTGGCCGGCGACGGCGCGAAAGACATCGGGCGCGAAGATCAGGTCGATGTCGTTGAGCGAACGCCCGCTGACCATCGCCAGCGCGCCCGACGTGCGCTCCGTCAGCCGGTTCAGCGTTTCCGACAGGCCTGGCGGCACCCACACCTCACGCGGCGTCGGCATCAGGTCGAGCAGTGTCCCGTCGATGTCGAGCAGGATCGCTGTTTCATTGAGATGCGGCACGAGTGCGTGGGGCACCGGCACCGCATCGGGCGCTTCATCGTCGACCATGGTGCGCTTTAGATCCAATTCAGCCAGTTCCGATTTCATAGTCTACTCCATGGACGCAAGCGGCCGCGCGATTTCTTCGAGCGATCTGCGTTCCGCCGAGATGGCATAGCGCCACGCCACGATCGCGGCCGCGATCATCAGGAACGCCCCCAGCAAATAGCCCGCGAACACGCTCGTGCGTGATCCCGTGTCGATCAGCGCCCCGAACAATGCGGGGCCGATCACGCCGCCGATGCCGGTGCCCACCGCATAGAACACCGCGATCGCGAGCGCGCGGACTTCCAAGGGAAAAGTCTCGCTGACGGTGAGATAGGCGGCGCTCGCGGCGGGCGAGGCAAAGAAGAAGATCACCATCCAGGCGATGGTCTGCCCCTGCGCGCTCAAGGCGCCGATCGAGAACAGATAACCCGACAGCGCCAGCAACACGCCCGACGCGCCGTAGGTGAACATGATCATGGTCCGGCGGCCGAGCGTATCGAACAGGCGGCCGAGCAGCAGCGGACCAAGGAAATTGCCGGCGGCGAAGGGAAGCAGATACCAGCCGACATGATCGGCGCTGATCCCGTAAAAATCGGTCAACACCAGCGCAAAAGTGAAGAAGATGGCGTTGTAGAAGAAGGCCTGCGCGATCATCAGCACGAGACCGACCATCGCGCGCTGGCGATAGACCGAGAACAGCGTGTGCACCACCTCGCGGATCGGCGTGTGAGTCCGCATTTTCAGGCGGATCCTGGCGAAACGCGCGTCGCTCGTATCCTGGCCGTGTCCGAGCACCGAGCGCTCGACCTCGTCGACGATCGCGTGGGCCTGGTCGGGACGGCCGTGGATCATCAGCCAGCGCGGACTCTCCGGAATCCACATCCGCATCAAGAGCACGACGAGGCCGATGGCCGCGCCGATGAGATAAGCGAGGCGCCAGCCGAGATCGGGGCCGATCACCGCGGGATCGAGCAGCACGATGGCCGCCACGGCGCCCATGGCGGCACCGATCCAGAAGCTGCCGTTGATGACGAGATCGGTCCAGCCGCGATAGCGCGCCGGCACCAGTTCCTGGATGGTCGAATTGATCGCAGTATATTCGCCGCCGATGCCGGCGCCGGTGAGGAAGCGAAACAGCGCGTAGCTCGCGACATTCCATGACAGAGCGGTCGCGGCCGTCGCCGAGAGATAGAGCGCGAGCGTGATGAAGAACAGCTTCTTGCGGCCGATGCGATCGGTTAGCCAGCCGAAGCCGAGCGCGCCGAGCACCGCGCCCGCGAGATAGGCTGAATTGGCTATGCCGAGATCGAGATTGGAGAAATGCAGGGCGGGACTTTGCTTCAGCGCGCCGGAGAGGGCGCCGGCCAAGGTCACCTCGAGGCCATCCAGAATCCAGGTGATGCCGAGCGCAAGCACGACGCGGGTGTGAAACCCGCTCCACGGCAGCGCGTCAAGCCGTGCAGGAATGCTGGTTTCGATGATGCGATCGGCCGCGGCCACCGTGGAGACCACAGGTCCATCGTTCGGCGCTGGGCTTCGCTGCAATTCCATCGCGTTGTTGCATCTGACCAATGGACATGGCCCCGGTTCACATGGCGTGGACGGGGGCGATCCGATCAAGGGGGTGCGGCATTCCGCCTGCCACCTGCGACAACGTCTGCGGCAGGGGCGGGTTCCAGCAGGAACGACCGCTGGCGGCGCTGGTTTTCGGTGGAGCCGCAAGGAGTTGCCCCATGGCTCATGCCAGAAAGACGACACATTCTCGCAAAACATCGGCGCGCAAGAGCACCAGACGCGCCGCACCGAAGCGCTGGTCACAGCGCGTGACGAAAGAGAGCGACGCGCTCGACCTCAAACAAGGAGTGTTCAAGCTGACCAGTGCGAAGAAGATCGCGGCTTCGTTGAAGCGCTCGGCCGAGCACAGCGCGCGTCGCAAGACCGGCGCCCACCGCTCGGCGCTGTCGATGCTGACGTTCTACATCAACCGCGCCGGCAAGACGCTGCCGCAGACGCAGCGCACGCGGCTGGAGCGGGCAAAGGTGAAGCTGAAGCGGGCGTTCGGGAGGGAGTGAGCGCCAGGTCGTCCTGGACAAGCGCAGCGCCGATCCAGGACCTATTACCCCAGGGAGCGGTTTGGCGATGACTCGGAGTTGGCAGTTCGCCCGGCAACTCCGCCTTGGGGTAATGGGTCCCCTGAGTTCACAAACGAAGTGCAACACTTCCATCTGGAGGTGTTGCCATGGGGCGGACTTACAAACAGCTCTCTCTTGACGATCGATGCGAGATTGCCCGCCTTTCGGCCAATGGCGGCTCGGTCGGGCAAATCGCGGCAGCTTTGGATCGGCCGCCATCAACGATCTCTCGGGAGCTGAGGCGGAACCGTGGCAGGCAAGTCGGCTACAAGCCAAGCTATGCTCAGCAGCAGACCCGGGCGCGGCGCTGGAAGGGCTCTCGCCTCGAGCGGGACGCCAGCTTGCGCCGCGAGGTCTTGGCAGGCTTGAGCCGCGGTTGGTCACCCGAACAGGTCGCAGGCAGGCTGGCCCGGGAACGTGGCCGTAGGGTGATC
>NZ_JBHTFN010000009.1:0-126158 GCF_042666195.1 Bradyrhizobium sp. GCM10028915 | reverse complement strand
GCTCATCGCCTGCGCCCGCAAGCTCCTGATCTACGCCAATACTGTCGTGCAACGGGGCACGCCCTGGATCGAAAAAGCCGCCTAGCCTTTAATGGTTGCTACGAGAGCTACGCCACCCTCCATTCCGGCACGCCATCTACCGTCATCGTGATCTCGCCGAGCGAACCCACCGGCGTGCGATCCATGTCGAGCAGATGCGCCAGCGTTGCCGCATCGCTCGCGGGAATCCGCGCCAGCGTGCGCCTATCGTTTTCCGTCCGCAGCATCACCACGCCATGCTCGACCTCGCCGCCGCGGCCGTAGAGCACCGTAGAGCTCTCCACCTTGCCCTTGCCTGAGACATCCGTGACGAACTCCGGCACCGCGCGCTTGTTGCTGTCCGCCGCCGCCTGCACGCTCGTCTCCTGTGCCAATGCTTCGCGCGGCGGCACCTTCGACACCACCAGCGCATGATGCTTGGTGACGAAACCGCCCTGGCCGTAGAGCAGGCCGAGCTTTGCGCCGTCGCGCACGCGCCGGACCATCGCGCAGGCCGCGTGCGTCATGTAGGTGTTGAGCGGCGCGCCGAAGAAGGTGAGGCCGCCAGTCACGGTCGGCTGCACGTCCGCACCTAGACCCAGCGTTCGCCGCGCCATCTTGGGCACGCACGGAAAGCAGCTATAGAGCTCGATCGCGTCGAACTTCCTGCCGTCGCCGCCGGCGAGATCCATCACGGCCTTCAAAACGGCGTTCTGCGGATGGCTCTCGTAAAACTGGTCGCGCAAGAGATAGTCGCGCGGCTCCTCGGCCGAGGCGCCGCCGAGCGGATAGACCAGTCTGTCATCGGCGATGCCGGCCGCACGCGCTTTGGCGAGGCTGGTCAGCAGCAGCGCGCCGCCCATGTTGACGCTCGGGTTGGCAACCATGAGCTTGTTGTAAGGCCACGCGATGAGACGGTTGTCCGCGGTGGGCGTCGTGATTTCGTCAGGCGTATAGCGCCGCTTCAGCCAGGCGTTGGGATTCTGCGCGGCGGCCTCGGAATAGCGTGACCATAGTGTACCCGACTCTGCCATCGCCTCGCGCGGCGTCTGTCCCCAATGGGCGGACGATGCCGCTTCGTAGAACGGATAGACGGTGACGGGGCGGAACACGCCGAGCTTCACGGCCAGCGGCTTCTGGAACGCCGCGCCGCGCTTCGGCTCCTCGACGTCATGGGCGAACGGGGTCCATGGCAGCTTTGCCCCGGCGCGCTCCGCCTTGGTCGCCGTCGACTGTGCCTCCGCGCCGCAAACCGCGGCGACGCTGCATTCGCCGCGCGCAATGCGCTTTGCTGCCTCGTGGATGTAGCGGATCGGGCTCTCGCCGCCGACCGGGCCGTAATAGCAATGCGAAGGCGTGATGCCGAGCCGTTGCGCCAGCAGCTGCTCCGGATCGCGATAGCGCCAGCTCAGGAAGTTGACGATATCGAGCGATTGCACCTCGTCGAGCAGCTTTGCGCCGGCATCTGCTTCCGCGCGCCGCAGCGCCTGTTCGAGCAGGTCGAGCGGCTCGAGGCCATCGGTGACCTCCTTGGGACGGTCGACGATCTCGCCGACGCCGACGATGACGGGGATGCGGTCTTCGGGGGTATGCTTCTTATCTGTCATGCTTCAATTCACGATGTCAGTTTTTTGTCATTGCGCGCGTAGCGAAGCAATCAGGGTCTTTCCGCGATGGTAGTCTGGATTGCTTCGCTGCGCTCGCAATGACGGTGTGTGGCAATCACTCCGCCACCAGCGCATTCATGTGCTCGACGGCTTCGGCAAACTCTTCCT
The DNA here is from genome assembly GCF_042666195.1 of Bradyrhizobium sp. GCM10028915. Classification (NCBI taxonomy): domain Bacteria; kingdom Pseudomonadati; phylum Pseudomonadota; class Alphaproteobacteria; order Hyphomicrobiales; family Nitrobacteraceae; genus Bradyrhizobium; species Bradyrhizobium sp. GCM10028915. The sequence continues at coordinate 124,365 of NZ_JBHTFN010000009.1, read as the reverse complement.
TGAACTCCTGCACCACCGCACCGGCCGACTTCACGCTGTCGATCAGCCCGACGCCCTGGCCGACGAAGTAACTCACGAGATCGCGCGCCTTGGCGTTGCCGCCCGCCGCGGCGCGGTCGATCGAGTTGAAGGCGTCGCGGCTGACGATACTTTGCAGCGGCATCGGCAATGCGCCGGGGCTCTCGGCTGCGCGGTCCCAGGCGTCGGTCCAGACCGAACGAAGTTGCCGTGCCGGCTTTCCAGTGCGGCCCTTAGAGCGCACCGCATCGCGCGACGATGCCGCGATCATCTTCTCGCGAAAGATCTCCGTGGTCTCGGACTCGACGGTCGCAAGCCACACCGAGCCGGTCCAGGCGCCCGCGGCACCCATCGCCATGCAGGCCGCCATCTGTCGTCCCGTCATGATGCCGCCGGCCGCCAGCACCGGCACGTCGCGGATATTCTTGATCGCCTTGATCACCTCGGGCACCAGCACCATGGTCGAGACCTCGCCGCAATGGCCGCCAGCTTCGGTGCCCTGGACCACGAGGATATCGACGCCGGCCGCGACCTGGCGCAGCGCGTGCTCCTTGGCGCCGACCAGGGCCGCGACCGGCACGCCGTGCTTCCTGCCCATCTCGATCATGGCCTTCGGCGGCACGCCGAGCGCATTGGCGATCAGGCGGATCGGGTGGTTGAACGAGACCTCCAGCAGCTCCAGCGCGGTCCTGCCATCGAACGGCTGCGGCTGGTTGTCGGCGACCTCGGTGGTCGTGAGTTCGATGTCGTATTTCTTCAGGAGATTGCGCGTGTAGTTGCGGTGCTCCTGTGGCACGCGCGCCTCAAGGCTCTTCCAGGTGACGTCCTTCTCGCCCGCAGTCGAGATGTTTTCGGGGATCAGCACGTCGACGCCGTAAGGCTTGCCGTCAACGTGCTTGTCGATCCATCTCAGCTCGCGTTCGAGCGTATCCGGCGTGTGCACGGTCGCACCTAACACGCCAAACCCACCGGCGCGGCTGACAGCCGCGACGACATCGCGGCAATGGCTGAAGGCGAGCAGCGGGAAATCGATGCCCAGCATGTCGCAGATCGGCGATTTCATCGTTCTCTCCCGGCGGCCTCGCGTTGCTGTTGTCGCAATCTTGAGCGAAGGCTCATCGACGCTAGACCATCGTCTTGCGCTATGCCAATCCGGATTTGGCGGCGCATCTTGCGTGCACACGCCGTGTTGCGCGAAGCCGTACGCCCGGCTCGACAGATGCGGCTTCTCGTGATGGCCGTCCTCGGCAACGTCGGACGCATGACGCGGTCGCGAGGCCCGCGCCGGACGCAGGGCCGGCAGGGCTTGCCATCCGCCGTCCGCGGGCTAATTAATGCAGACGCATCTTTTTGCCGGAGCCCTCGCATGACCGACACCCCCGCCTACGTGCCGCCCAAGGTCTGGACCTGGAACAAGGAGAACGGCGGACAGTTCGCCAGCATCAACCGCCCGATCGCCGGTCCCACCCATGACAAGGAGCTGCCGGTCGGCAAGCATCCCTTCCAGCTCTATTCGCTGGCGACGCCGAACGGCGTCAAGGTCACCGTGATGCTGGAGGAGCTTCTGGCGCTCGGCCACAAGGGCGCGGAATACGACGCTTGGCTGATCAGAATCGGTAACGGCGACCAGTTCGGCAGCGGCTTTGTCGACATCAATCCGAATTCCAAGATCCCGGCGCTGATGGACCGCTCCGGCCCGGAGCCGATCCGGGTGTTCGAGTCCGGCTCTATCCTGTTCTACCTCGCCGAAAAGTTCGGCGCCTTCCTGCCGAAGGACATCAAGAGCCGCACTGAAGCGATGTCGTGGCTGTTCTGGCAGATGGGCAGCGCGCCCTATCTCGGCGGCGGCTTCGGCCATTTCTACGCTTACGCGCCGACCAAGATCGAATATGCCATCGACCGTTTCGCGATGGAAACCAAGCGCCAGCTCGACGTGCTCGACCGCCGGCTCGCCGACAACGAATATCTCGCCGGCAGCGAATACACCATCGCCGACATGGCGGTGTGGCCCTGGTACGGCGCGCTCGCCAAGGGGCTGGTCTACGGCGCCGGCGAATTCCTGTCCGTGCAGGACTACAAGCACGTGCAGCGCTGGACCGACCAGATCGCCAAGCGCCCGGCCGTCAAGCGCGGCCGCATGGTCAACCGTGTCTCCGGAGATCCCGCCAGCCAGCTTCACGAGCGGCATGACGCTAGCGATTTCGAGACCAAGACGCAGGACAAGATCGGCGAGGTGGCCGCGTCGTAGCCCCTTCGCCTCTCCCCGCGTGCGGGGAGAGGGGAAGAGAGGCAGTTGATCACGCCATGCTCAGCTCGTGGCGTCCCACCACCATCCAGTGCACCTCGTCCGGACCATCCGCGAAGCGGAGATGGCGCACGTCCTGATACATCTCCGCGAGCGGGGTCCAGTGCGAGATGCCGGTGGCGCCGTGCATCTGGATCGACTGGTCGATGATCTTGCAGGCGCGTTCCGGCACCATGGCCTTGACCATGGAGACCCAGACGCGAGCCTCCTTGTTGCCGAGCACGTCCATGGCCTTGGCGGCCTTCAGCACCATCAGCCGCATCGCCTCGATCTCGCAGCGCGCCTGCGCGATGATCTGCATGTTGCCGCCGAGATGGGCGATCTTCTTGCCGAAGGCTTCGCGGGTGAGGCCACGCTGCACCATCAAATCGAGCGCCTTCTCGGCCTTGCCGATAGTGCGCATGCAGTGATGGATGCGGCCCGGGCCTAGCCGAAGCTGCGAGATCTCGAAGCCGCGGCCTTCGCCGAGCAGAATGTTCTCCTTGGGCACGCGCACGTTGTTGAAGCGCATGTGCATGTGGCCGCGCGGCGCGTGGTCCTGGCCGAACACGTACATGGGACCGAGCACCTCGACGCCGGGCGTGTCGCGCGGCACCAGAATCTGCGACTGCTGCTTGCTCGGCGCCGCATCCGGGTTGGTCTTCACCATCACGATGAGGATCTTGCAGCGGGGATCGCCGACGCCGGAGATGTAATACTTCTCGCCGTTGATGACCCATTCGTCGCCGACGAGCTTTGCGCTCGTCGAGATGTTCTTGGCATCGGAGGAGGCGACGTTCGGCTCGGTCATGACATAGGCGGAGCGGATCTCGCCGTTCATCAGCGGCTTCAGCCACTTCTCCTTCTGCTCCTTGGTGCCGACGCGCTCCAGCACCTCCATGTTGCCGGTATCAGGCGCCGAGCAGTTCATGCTCTCCGATGCCAGTGGGCTCTTGCCGAGCTCGGATGCGATATAGGCGTAGTCGAGATTCTTCAGGCCCTGGCCGGTCTCGTCGTCGGGCAGGAAGAAGTTCCAGAGGCCTTCCTGCTTGGCCTTGTTCTTGGCCTTCTCCAGCACCTCGAGCTGCTTCGGCGTGAAGCTCCAGCGATCCTCTTTGCCTTCGCCGGCCTTGGCGAATTCGGTCGACATCGGCTCGACGGTGTCGCGGATGAACTTCCTGACGTGATCGTAGAGCGGCCGGACCTGGTCCGACATCCTGAGGTCGTTGAGCTCGTCGCCGGGATTGAGGGTGTAGTTGGTGGTGCGGGGAATATAGGTGTGTTTTGTCATTGTTCCTCCCGGGGTCGCTGAGATCGCGTTGCGCCGGAGAATAGTCGCAGCGTCGCCAAAGTGCGAGCGCGCTTTTTTTCAACGCGAGCCATGCCATGCGATGGAATATCGCGGACGTTTGAAATGTTGTTTGAATGGGCGGCATTCTCGCTGTCATCGCCCGACTTGATCGGGCGATCCAGTACTCCGAGGCGTATGTGATCTATCGAGAAGCTGCGGCGTACTGGATGCCCGGCCAAGCCGGGGCATGACAGCGGTGGTTGCGGCCGGCCTAGCTTGCCATCCGGTGCATCGCGCAGATCTTGTTGCCGTCGAGGTCACGCAAATAGGCAATATAGAGGTTGACGCCCGGGCCTTGACGGATACCAGGAGGATCTTCGCAAGGAACGCCGCCGGCGGCGATGCCGGCCGTATGCCATGCATTGACCTGTTCCGGCGAGTTGGCGGCAAAGCCGATGGTGCCGCCATTCGCAGGCGTCGCCGCTTCGCCGTTGATCGGCTTTGTGACCGAGAACACGCCGGTCTTGGTAATGTAGAAGATGCGATGGCCGTCGACCCGCGCCGGCCGCACCTCGAGCGTGGACAGCAAATTGTCGTAGAAGGCCTTGGCCTTGTCGAGGTCGTTGGTGCCGATCATGACGTGTGAAAACATGTGCCCGTTCCCCTCATTATGAAAATCAAAACGCCGTATAACCGCCGTCGATCACGAACGTATCCGCCGTGTGGTACGACGAGGCCTTGCTCATCAGATACACCGCGATGCCGCCGAAGTCGCTGGCCTCGCCGAAGCGCCGCACCGGAATTCGCGGCATCACGTTGGCGACGAATTTCTCGTTGGCCATCAGGCCCGAGGTCATGTCGCTCTTGATCCAGCCCGGCAGGATCGCGTTCGCGGTGACGCCGTGACGCGCCAGCTCGACGCCGAGCGCACGCACCAGCGCGTTGATCGCGGCCTTGGTCGCGGCATAGTGCTCGTTGCGCGCGGTGCCGAAGATCGAGGCGAGGCTCGAAGTCGCCACCAGCCGGCCGAAGCGATCGCCGGCCTCGGCGCGCGCGGTCATGTGTTTTGCGGCAGCCTGGAACGCGTGGAACACGCCGTCGAGATTGGTCGCAAACATCGTGCGCCATTCTTCCTCGGTGCGTTCGATAAAGGAGCGCCGGCCGCCGCCGCCGATGCCGGCATTGGCGAAGCAGCCGTCGACCCGGCCGAATGTGTCGAGCGTGGCCTTCATCGCGGCATTGACCGAGGCCGGGTCGGTGACGTCGCAGACCCGCGTGTCGACCTTGCCTGATAGCCCGGCCAGGCTCGCGGCAGCGGCCTTGTTCTTGTCAGCATTCCGGCCCCAGATCGAGACGTTGCAGCCCTGGCCGGCGAGCGCCTGCGCGATGCCCAGCCCGATGCCGCCATTGCCGCCGGTGATCACGGCGACGCGTCCCGAAAGGTCGAAAAGGTTCATGGCGCGTTTCCTGTTTTTGCTTCGTGCGCATCAGCCGCTGCGCGCAAGATTGCTTGCTAGGCTCCGATCACCATGGACAAGACCGCGCCAAAAATCAAATATGCGCCCCGGCAAATCAATTCCGGTCTGCGAAACTGGCACAGGCCGCAACTCACGAGGAAACCATGCAGTTCAAACACGTCACGCTCGATCTCGATGGTTCGGTCGCGATCCTCAAGCTCGACCATCAGGAGGTGATGAACGCGGTCTCCGTGGACATGCTGGGCGGTCTCTCAGAAGCGCTCGACACGATCGAGGAGAAGAAGGACGAGGTGCGCTGCGTGGTGCTGACGGGCGCAGGGCGGGCGTTCTGCACCGGGGCGAATCTCCAGGGCCGCAACAACCAGTCGAAGAAGACCAAGGCCGGCCTGACGCTCGAGACCGGCTTCCATCCCTTCCTGCGCCGCATTCGCAATCTGCATTGCCCGATCGTGACCGCGGTCAACGGCCCGGCGGCCGGCGCCGGCATGAGCTTCGCGCTGCTCGGCGACATGATCCTGTGCGCGCGCTCGTCCTATTTCCTGCAAGCGTTCCGCCGCATCGGTCTGGTGCCGGATTGCGGCTCGACCTGGCTCTTGCCGCGGCTGATCGGCAAGGCACGCTCGATCGAATTGTCGTTGATGGGCGAGCGGCTCCCGGCCGAGAAGGCGCTGGAATGGGGCCTCGTCAACCGCGTCTATGATGACGGCGTGCTGATGGAGGAGGCGATGAAGCTTGCGCGCGACCTCGCCAGCGGCCCGACGGTCGCGCTGTCGCTGATCCGCAAGCTGTACTGGGACAGCCCCGAGAATTCCTTCGAGGATCAGCTCAATCTCGAATTTCAGTGCCAGCTCCGTGCCGGCGACACGGATGATTTCCGCGAAGGTGTTGGCGCCTTCCTGGAGAAGCGTCCGGCGCAGTTCAAGGGCAAATGATCGAGGCTGAGCTTTCCCGCAGCGTTGCGCGCTGGTGCGAGGGGGCCGCCGGCGTGACCGGCGCGGCCAAGCTGTCCGGCGGCGCCAGCCAGGAGACCTGGCGCTTCGACATCGTGCATCCCGACGGGCCGATCGGTGCGATCCTGCGCCGCTCGCCGAAGGGGTATGGCGCGGCGCCGACGCGCGCGGCAGGTCTCGGCGCGGAAGCGCAGCTGATGCAGCTTGCCTATGAGGCCGGCGTGCCGTCGCCGCGCGTGATGCATGTGCTCCCGCCGGACGACGATCTCGGCACCGGCTTCATCATGCAGCGGGTCGAGGGCGAAACCATCGCGCGCAAGATTCTGCGCGACGACGAGTTTGCGGCGGCGCGGCCGCGTCTCGCACGGCAGATCGGCGGCGTGCTCGCGAAGCTGCACGGGCTACCGCGGGACAAATTGCCCGAGCTGCGCAGCCGGTCCGCGACGGAGGAGATCTCTGAGTTCGAACGCGATTATCGCAGCCTGGACTGGCCCAAACCCGTCTTCGAGCTGGCGCTGCGCTGGCTCCGCGACCACGATCCGGGCCCTTCGGCCGAGACGACGCTGGTGCATGGCGATTTCCGCAACGGCAATCTCATCATTGGCGCCGACGGCGTGCGCGCGGTGCTGGACTGGGAGCTCGCCCATCTCGGCGATCCCATGGAGGATCTCGGCTGGGTTTGCGTCAACTCCTGGCGCTTTGGCGAGATCGACAAGCCGGTCGGCGGCTTTGGCTCGCGTGAGGAGCTGTTCGCCGGCTATGAGGCGGCTGGGCGGAAGGTCGATCCATCGCGTGTCAAATTCTGGGAAGTGATGGGCACGCTGCGCTGGGGCATCATGTGCGGCGGCATGATGCAGCGCTTTCGCGAAAGTCCGGACCATTCGATGGAACGCGCCATGATCGGCCGTCGCGCTTCCGAGACCGAGATCGATCTGTTGCGGCTGCTGGCGCCGCGGGGGAGTTGACCATGCAGGACGAGCCGACCCCGATCGAGCTGACGAAGTCGGTCGCCGATTTCCTCCGCAACGACATCGCGCCGCTGATCTCCGGCCACCAGGCCTTCAAGCTGCGCGTGGCCATCAACATCCTCGATCTCGTGACAAGGCAGTTGACGCGGGAGGAGGGGAGCGACGCCGCGGAGGTGGAGCGGCTGCGTGCTCTGCTCGGCATGGACGGCTCGGTGACCGATCTCAACCGCACGCTGGCCGAGCGCATCGCCAAGGGCGAGGTCGATCTAGCGACGCCCGGCCTTGCCGAGCATCTGTGGCAAACGACCATGGACAAGCTTGCGGTGGACCAGCCGAATTACGCGTCGTACAAACGCGAACTCTCGCGAAGCGGGTAGGCGGTACTACACTCTCTGCTGTCATCGCCCGCGAAGGCGGGCAATCCAGTATTCCAGAGGCGGCATTGATTGAGCCGAGAAGCCGCGGCGTACTGGATGCCCCGGTCCAGCCGGGGCATGACGGCGGTGATGAGCCGAGCGACCCTTCACTTCCCCACCCATTTCGGCGGCCGCTTCTCCGCAAACGCCTTCGGACCCTCGATGTAGTCCTGGGACGCAACCATCGCCTTCACGGCCGGATATTCCCGCTGCTCCTCGATCGCCTGCTCCAGCGACACGCCGAGGCCCTTCTGGATCGCCTGCTTTGACGCGCGGATCGACATCGGCGAATTCTTGGTGATCATCTCGGCCCAGCGCAGCGCGGCCGTGAGCGCTTCGCCCTGCGGCACCACCTCGTTGACGAATCCGAGTTCGAGACCCTCCTTGGCGCTGACATGACGCGCGGTGAGGATCATGCCCATGGCGCGCTTCAGCCCGATCTGGCGCGGCAGCCGGTGCAGGCCTCCGGCGAGTGCGGCCAGCCCGACGCGCGGCTCGGGCAAGGCGAAGGTCGCGTTCTCCGAGGCGATGATCAGGTCGCAGGCCAGCGCAATCTCGAAACCGCCGCCCATCGCCACGCCATTGACCGCGGCGATGATCGGCTTGTCGCAGTCGAAGCGCGCGGTGAGGCCGGCGAAGCCGCCCTTGTCCCAGCCCCGCTTGCCGCCGGCGGCCTGCCATTTCAGATCGTTGCCGGCGCAGAACGCCTTGTCGCCGCTACCGGTGACGATCGCGATCCACTGCTCGGGATCGGCGGAGAAATCGTCAAACACCTTGTTGAGCTCGAAATGCGCGTCGGTGTGCAGCGCGTTGTAGACCTCGGGCCGCGACAGCGTGACGATCGTGATCGGCCCCTTGCGTTCCACCTTGGAAAATTTCAGCTCCATCGTGCGCTCCCGCAGTTTCTCGTGAAGGAATATTGCCGGAATACTACCGCGCCTCCGCGCTGGAGCACCATCGAATTGCGCAATGCGCCTTGCGCATCTCACACGTCTCCCATTGCTTGACTTGGCGGCGCTCTTCTCACCTTAATCGTGCGAAGCAAAGCTGCGCCCAGCGCCTTAACGCAAAACGAAAAAATCATCCGGGAGAGAGCCGTGGATTTCTCGCTGCCTGCCGATCTCGTCGCCTATCTCACAGAGCTCGACCTTTTCATCGAACGCGAGATCAAGCCGCTGGAGGCGGTCGACGATAACATCCGCTTCTTCGATCACCGCCGCGAATGGGCGCGCACCGATTTCGAGAATGGCGGCCTGCCGCGCCACGAATGGGAGGCGCTGCTGCGCAAGGCCAAGGATCTCGCAGACGCCGCCGGTCATTTGCGTTTTGCGGTGCCGAAGCAATATGGCGGCAAGAATGGCTCCAACCTCTGGATGGCGGTCATCCGCGAGCACTTTGCCGCCAAGGGGCTCGGCCTGCACAACGACCTCCAGAACGAGCATTCCATCGTCGGCAACTTCCCCGTCGCCACCATGCTCGATCGCTACGGACGCGACGACCAGAAGGCGATGATCGACGGCTCGATCAAGGGCAAGTACCGCATCACCTTCGGCCTGACCGAGCCAAATCACGGCTCCGACGCCACCCATATGGAAGCGCGCGCGGTGCCCGCGACCCGTGACAACGTCAAGGGCTGGATCATCAACGGCGAGAAGATGTGGACGACCGGCATGCACGTCGCCACGCATTGCGCGCTGTTCGCGCGCACGTCAGGCAATGACGGCGATGCCCGCGGCATCACCTGCTTCCTGGTGCCGGCCACGAGCCATGGCGTGAAGATCGAAGAGTATATGTGGACCTTCAACATGCCGACCGATCATCCCCGCGTCAGCTTTACGGACGTGTTCGTGCCGGAGGATGCGCTGTTCGGCGAGGACGGTCGCGGCCTGTCGCTGGCGCAATGTTTTGTCCATCAAAACCGCATCCGGCAGGCAGCGAGTTCGTTGGGGGCAGCGGTCTACTGCATCAACGAGAGCGTGAAGTATGCGCGCGAGCGAAAACCGTTCGGCAAGGCGCTGGCCGAGAACCAGGCGATCCAATTCCCGCTGGTCGAGCTTGCGACGCAGGCCGAGATGCTGCGCCTGTTGATCCGCAAGACCGCCTGGGAAATGGACAAGCTCACCGAGGAGCAGATCGAGCGCACGCTCTCCGACCGCGTCTCGATGTGCAACTACTGGGCAAACCGCCTGTGTTGCGAGTCTGCCGACCGCGCCATGCAGGTTCACGGCGGCATGGGCTATTCACGCCACAAGCCGTTCGAGCACATTTACCGCCATCACCGCCGCTATCGCATCACCGAGGGCAGCGAGGAGATCCAGATCCGCAAGGTAGCGGGATTTTTGTTCGGCTATATGGGGCCGGGGAAGCATTGAGGGATTGTTGCGCGCAGTCTCTCCCCGGAGTCGTCCCGGCGAAGGCCGGGACCCATTACCCCACGGAGAAGTCGTTGCGCGAGACGGCAACTCCGAGTTTTCGCAAAACCCAATCCTGTGGCTATGGGTCCCGGCCTTCGCCGGGACGACGATGTGGCTGGAGTGGTGCTAATTCACCCTTCTATCCTTCCCCGCCCAATACGGCTCCCGCAACTGCCGTCGCAAAATCTTGCCTGAGGGATTGCGCGGCAGCGCCGGCAAAAACTCCACGCTCTTCGGCGTCTTGAAGCCGGCGATGCGCTCGCGCGTGAAGTTGATGATGTCGGTGGCGGTCGCCTGCTTGCCGGGCTTCATCACCACAACGGCCTTCACCGCCTCGCCCCATTTGTCGTCGGGTATGCCGATCACGGCAGCTTCCGCGACGTCGGGATGATCGCACAGCGCGCTCTCGACCTCGGCCGGGTAGATGTTTTCGCCCCCGGAGATGATCATGTCCTTGATGCGGTCGTGGATGTAGAGATAACCGTCTTCGTCCATGTAGCCGGCATCACCCGTGCGCAGCCAGCCGTCGCCGCGCAGCGTCGCGGCGGTCGCTTCCGGCAGGTTCCAGTAGCCGGCCATGTTGGAGCCCGAGCGCGTCGCGATCTCGCCGACCTCGCGCGGCGGCAGCGGCTTGCCGTCAACGTCTAGGATCGCGATCTCGACGCCCGGCAGCGCCTTGCCGGCCGAGCGCATCCGCTCCAAGCCCTGGATATGATCCTCCGGCGGCAGCGCGACGATGGTGCCGGTGGTCTCGGTCATGCCGTACATTTGCACGAACCCGCATTTGAAGATCTCGATGCATTCTTTCAGCAGCGCCGCCGGTATCGGCGAGGCGCCGTACAGCATGTATTTCAACCGGGAGAAATCGATTGTCTTCGCGCGCGGCTGCCGCACCACGAACTGCATCGCCGCCGGCACCATGAACAGCTTTGTGATGCCGGACTGCTCGAAGAAATCCAGCACCTTGGTCGGATCGAACTCGCGCGCGATCACGCCGCGGGCGCCGTGGTAGAGCCCCATCACGCCCCAGCCGGAGCCGCCGATATGGAAGATCGGCATCGCGACCAGCGACACGTCGTCGGTCGACCATCGGTTCCACTCCGGCTTGTCCTCGGCATTGCCTGTTTGCACCAGGTTGAGGAAGTTCGCATGCGACAGCATCGCGCCCTTCGGCTTGCCTGTCGTACCCGAGGTATAGAGCTGGATCGCGATGTCCTTAGTGTCGATCGGCACCTTGGGATCGTCGCCACTCTGTGCATCGCGCCAAGCTGTAAAATCCTGCCATTCCGGCGCGCCGCCTTCGGTGGTGATGACGCTGCGCACGCCCGGCAACTGGTCCTTGATCTGGCGGACCTGGGTGATGAACTCAGGTCCCACGAACAGCACCGGCGCTTTGCAGTCGCTCACGATGAAGGCGACCTCGGGGCCCGCGAGCCGCCAGTTCACCGGCGCCATCACCACGCCGGCCTTCATGGCACCCATCAGCAGCTCGAAATAGTTGTCGCTGTTCTTGCCGAGATAGGCGATGCGCTCGCCCTTGTTCACACCCATCGCGATCAGCGCATTGGCGACGCGATTCGTCTTGATGTCGAACTCGGCGAAGCTGGTGACACGACCTTCGAACTCGAAGGCGATGGCATTGCCGCGGCTCTTGGCGCGCTCGCGCACCATGTCGGCGAGGTCAGCCAATGGCTGTGTGGTGGACATGTCTCTCCCGTGACGTCTTGTTCTTATGCCGCGGAGTGTGGCGTCATCCGCGGGCGAAGACAAGATGGGAGAGGGTACGCCATGGCTTCAGCGTCGTCGTCTTGGCGAAAGCCAGGACCCATAGCCACAAAACGCAATTCGGCGAAGACTGGCCATGGCCAATCTTCGCCAAAGAACATTCGGTGATAATGGGTCCTGGCTTTCGCCAGGACGACTACGGAGAGAGCCTCAGCCCCGCTTCGCACGGTCCTTTTCATTCTGCGCCATGATGCTCTCGCGTGCGGTTTTCCAGTCGTCGTCGCTCCAGTCGCGGAGCTGGTAGAAATTGCCGCCCATCGCGAGCGCCTGCGCGCCGTCCATGGCGATGGTCTCGCCGCTGATCCAGTCGCAACCGCCGGAGATCAGGAACACGGCGACGTTCTGCAATTCCTCCATGGTGCCGACGCGGCCCATCGGGTTCATCGCCTTGGTGCGCGCGCCGGCTTCGTCACCGGGCTTGATGCGCTTGCTCATGCCCTCGGTCGGGATCTCACCCGGCGCGATCGTGTTCAGCCGGATGCCGTAGCGGCCCCATTCGGTGGCGAGCGACATCGTCATGGCATGGATCGCCGACTTGCTCATCGCCGACGGCACCACGTAAGGCGATCCGTTGCGTACCCAGGTCGTGGTGATCGAGACGACGTTGCCGGGCTGCTTCAACGCGATCCAGCGCTTGCCGACCGCCTGCGTCACGTAGAACGTGCCGTGCATGACGATGTTGGCGACGGCGTCAAAGCCGCGCGGCGACAGCTCCTCGCTGCGCGAGATGAAATTGCCGGCGGCGTTGTTGATGAGGTCGGTGAGGGGGCCGTCGCGAAAGATGGTCTCGATCATCTCCTCGACCGCGAGCGCGTTGCGGATGTCGACGCCGTGGCTGGTGACGCGGCCGCCATGCTCGGCCATCAGCTCGGTCGCGGTCTCGTCGCAGACGATCTTGCGCCGGCCGCAGATGTGGACTTCCGCGCCGAGCTGGAGAAAGCGCGCCGCCATCGACTTGCCGAGCCCGGTGCCGCCGCCGGTCACGAGGATGCGCCGCCCCGCCAGAAGATTTTCCTTGAACATGGCTGTTTCCCCCGTCGCGATTGTCGGTTAATTGATCGATTGACTAAATCCGGCCGCCGGCTTCCTGTAAAGCGGCACCGAACAAGAACAGCCGGGAACCAGGGGAGAATTCATCCATGGAAGAGCGCGTCTCGATCTCGATCTCGGAAGGCGTCGCCGACGTGCGGCTGGTGCGCGCGGACAAGATGAATGCGCTGGATCAGGCCATGTTCGAGGCCCTTGTGGCCGCAACGGATCGGCTTTCGAAGGAAAAAGGCGTGCGCGTCGTGGTGCTGTCCGGCGAGGGCCGCGCCTTCTGTGCCGGTCTCGACATGGGGCGTTTTGCCGCCATGAAGGAAAAGGGGGGCAATGGAATTCCGGGTGGCGAAAATCGCGACCTCACCAAACGCACGCACGGCCAGGCGAATTTTGCGCAACAGGCCGTGTGGGGCTGGCGCCAGCTTCCGGTCCCCGTGATCGCGGCGATCCAGGGCGTCGCCTTCGGCGGCGGCTTCCAGCTCGCACTCGGCGCCGACATGCGCTTCCTCACGCCCGATGCGCGAATGTCGGTGATGGAAATCAAATGGGGTCTGGTGCCCGACATGGCGGGCACGCCGATCCTGGCTTCGCTCGTGCGCGACGACATCTTGCGCGATCTCACCTACACCGGCCGCATCTTCTCCGCGCAGGAGGCGATGGCTTACGGTCTCGCCACGCGCATCTGCGACGACCCGCGCGCTGCCGCGCTCGACGTCGCGCGCGAGATCGCGGGAAAAAGCCCCGATGCGATCCGCGCCGCGAAACGCATGCTCAACAATCTCTCGGTCGATCCGGGCCCCGCGCTACTCGCCGAGTCCGTCGAGCAGCAGAAGTTGATCGGCAGCGCGAACCAGACCGAGGCGGTGCGTGCCAATCTGGAGAAGCGCGCGCCGAAGTTTGCGGATTAGCGCAGACCTCATCCCGAGGAGCCGCGAAGCGGCGTCTCGAGGGATGGGCCACGGGCTCTCATGGTTCGAGACGGCGCCTTGCGCCTCCTCACCATGAGGGGCAACTTCAACAACAAAGAAAAACAACAATGAGCGAAACCTCAAATTTCCTCGGCATCGTCTCCGGCGGGCGCAGCCGCTCCCATGCCGAGGTCGCTGATCGTGCCGACCGCATCGCGAGCGGTCTCAGCCAGATCGGCGTCAGGCAGGGCGATTGCGTCTGCATGCTGATGCGCAACGACATCGCCTTCATCGAAGCCGCCTATGCCGCCATGCGGCTGGGCGCCTACGGCGTGCCGATCAACTGGCACTTCAAGCCGGAGGAGATCAACTACATCCTGAACGACACCGGCACCTCCGTGCTGATCGGCCATGCCGACATGCTGCATGCCTTGCGCGATGCGATTCCCCAAGGCGTCACCGTGCTCAGCGTGCCGACGCCCCCGGAGATCCTGTCCAGCTACAAGATCGATCCCGATCATCTGAAGACGCCGGACTTCGCGATCGATTTCGAATCCTGGCTCGCAGAGCACCAGCCCTATGACGGCCCGGTCGGGCCGCAGCCCATGAACATGATCTACACCTCGGGCACGACAGGCCACCCCAAGGGCGTACGGCGCAACGCGCCGACGCCGGAGCAGGCGGCTGCCGGCGAGCGCATGCGCGCGATGATCTACGGGCTCAAGCCCGGCGCCCGCACGATCCTGCCGGGCCCGCTCTATCACTCCGCGCCGAACTCGTTCGGCATTCGCGCGGGAAAACTCGGCGGCGCACTGGTGCTGATTCCCCGCTTCGAGCCCGAGGAATTTCTCGAGCTGATCGAGCGCTACAAGATCGACACCATCTTCATGGTGCCGACCATGTTCATCCGCCTGATGAAGCTGCCGGAGGAGGTGCGCAAGCAATACGACGTCTCCTCGCTCCGCCACATCATTCACGCCGCAGCACCCTGTCCGGCGGACGTCAAGCGCGCCATGATCGAATGGTGGGGGCCGGTGATCTATGAATTCTACGGCTCGACCGAATCCAGCGCCGTCACCTTCGCGACCTCCGAGGACGCGCTGAGGAAGCCCGGCACCGTCGGCAGGATTTCGCCCGGCGCCGAGCTGCGCTTCATCGGTGAGGACGGACGCGTGCTGGGTGTAGGCGAGATCGGCGAGATCTACTCGCGCATGGCCGGGATGGCCGATTTCACCTACCACAACAAGCCGGAGAAGCGCGCCGAAATCGATCGCGACGGCTTCATCACCTCCGGCGACGTCGGCTATATCGACGAAGAGGGCTACGTCTTCATCTGCGACCGCAAGCGCGACATGGTGATCTCGGGCGGCGTCAACATCTATCCGGCCGAGATCGAGTCCGTGCTGCACGCGGTGCCCGGCGTGCATGATTGCGCGGTGTTCGGCATCCCCGATGCCGAGTTCGGCGAAGCGCTGATGGCGGTGGTCGAGCCGCAAGCCGGCGTTACGCTGGATGCCGCCGAAATCCGCACCCGCCTGAAGGCCTCGCTTGCCGACTACAAGGTCCCAAAGCACATCGAGATCCGCACCGGGCTGCCGCGCGAAGACTCCGGCAAGATCTTCAAGCGGCGCCTGCGCGATCCCTATTGGGAGCAGGCGGGGCGGAAGATCTAGCGGTGCGTAGCCCGGGTGAGCGAAGCGATACCCGGGATAACAACCAGTAAGACCCGGATGTCGCTTCGCTCATCCGGGCTACACGAGCACGCGAATACGTGAGCGGCTTTATCGATCGCAACCTCGCGCATCGTGCTATACTCACGGGATCATTGACCTTCGGATCATCCCATGGCTCCCGTTTCCATCCTGCTAAACCTGCTCTGGATTCTCATTGGCGGCGCCTGGATGGCGCTCGGCTGGCTGGTCGCTGCGGTCATCATGGCGGTCACCATCATCGGCCTGCCCTGGGCGCGGGCGGCGTTCAATATCGCCGTCTACACGCTGATGCCGTTCGGCTCGCGGGCGGTCAGCCGCTATGAGGTCACCGGTGTCGAGGATGTCGGCACCGGCCCGCTCGGGGTGATCGGCAACATCATCTGGTTCGTGCTCGCCGGCTGGTGGTTGGCGCTCGGCCACCTCTTCACCGCCGTGGCCCTCGCGATCACCATCATCGGCATTCCCTTCGCCTGGGCCCACCTCAAGCTCGCCGGCATCGCGCTCTGGCCGATCGGCAAGGTGATCGTGCCGGCTTAAGGCAAACTCGTAGGATGGTAGAGCGCCAGCGAAACCCATCAAACCGTCCGCTGATGACGAAGCATGATGGGTTTCGCAAGCGCTCAACCGATCCTGCGCTGATTCGAAGTGGACCACGACTGCTTTCAACGCGGCATAAGTATCCTGCCCCTCCGCAATGCGTCACATTTCATTGCAACTTTTTCCCGACTTCATTGTTGACGAGCGGGAGCGAACGCGGGCGCAATGTGCCGCGGCTGGCCCTTGGTTCATTCTTATCGGGAGGCGATTGCATGAAGTGGCTTTGCTTGGTGGGCTTTGTGGCGGGGGCCGTTGCTTTGACACCCACACCTTCTGCTTCGGCGATGCCCGTTGCCAAGCCGGACACACTGGGCGCGTCTCAGACTGACACCATCGAGGTCAAGGGCGGCCACGGACATGGCGGTGGCCACGGGTGGGGTCATCGCGGCGGCCGTGGTCATCATTACGGCTGGGGCAGAGGCCGAGGCCATCACTATGGCTGGCGGCACCATCACCACTGGTAAGCGTCACTATTGTCCCGAGATTGGAGTCGGGTGGCCGCTCAATGCTTCCGACCCACAATCCCTCGCGTTGCCCGACGGGCAAAACCCGCCACATGCAGGTCAATCGATCGGTTCTCCAATATTCTGATTGACCGAATTCGCTCCTTCGGGTAAACCGCAAACTATTCCGGCCCGCTAAAAAGGGCGTTTCGCGATCGTCACGATACGTGAGCCGAGATGCGATGGACGCGGCAGCGCCGGCGCGTGACGAGATGGCAGGGCGGGCTACGCCTGTGAGTCATCGCGATCCGCGCGAACGACCCGGCGCGGTCACAGCGGTTCTTTTCGGCTTCGGTGGCGAGCACGCGCGAGCTTCCGGATGTCCGGGGAGGGACGTCCGCGGACGGCAAAAGCGTGTGGTCCTGACGCCCGGGGTCTGTGCGTGAAGGCTTGCGGTGATGTGCGGCCCGACCGGGTGGGCGCATCGATCATCTGCGAGGCGACGGGGGCAATAGTGCATCGCTGCCCGGGGAGAGCGCGCCATAAGCCGTAAAACCATTGCGCAGGGAAGGCCGGGATGTTCCGGCATCACCTGTGGTTACCCCCGCGTGCGTTTTTCGCGTGTGCGGACCCTGGGTGCCAGCCGGCGCCCGGCCTTCCCTGCGCCCTTTTTTATCGATGAGGGCGAAACGACAGCAAAACTCGGGCCCCGCGCCGCGAGACCGCGGACGTGTGCGCGCGTCCGTCGGCAAGGCGCATTTCTCCCATGATAGGTGATGTTGCCGCGCCGCCCCCAACTTCATCTTGCGCTGCGGCAAAAAACTTGCACACTCGGCTGAGCCGGGCAGCCAAGCGAGCTCGAACAACGGAGCGAGCCATGTCCCTCCAGACCATATCATCCGACACCGCCGAGCAGCGCCCCAACCGCCCTGAGGACGTCCAGGCGCTGGAAGCGGACGTGCGGCTGCGGGACGACATCCGCCTGCTCGGGCGCATTCTCGGCGACACGGTGCGCGACCAGGAGGGGCCTGAATTGTTCGATCTGGTGGAACGCATCCGCCAGACCTCGATCCGATTCCACCGCGACGAGGACCGGCTCGCCCGCCGCGAGCTCGAGCAGATCCTCGACAGCATGTCGACCTCCGAGACGGTGCGGATCGTCCGCGCCTTCAGCTATTTCTCCCACCTCGCCAACATCGCCGAGGACCAGAACAACATCCGCCAGATGCGCGCCAACAAGGGCGGCGGCTCCGGCGTGCTGGCCGAGACGCTCGCCCATGCGAGGGCTGCGGGCATCGGTGCCGATGCCCTGCGCAACTTCTTCAAGAGCGCGCTGGTCAGCCCGGTTTTGACGGCGCATCCGACCGAGGTCCGCCGCAAGAGCACCATGGACCGTGAGATGGAGGTCGCAGCCCTGCTCGATCGTCGCGAGCGCGTCGCGCTGACGGCGGAAGAGGCTGCCGCCAGCGACGAGCAGCTCCGCCGCGAGGTGCTGACGCTGTGGCAGACCAACCTGCTGCGCCGGACCAAGCTCACCGTGCTCGACGAGGTCGCCAACGGCTTGTCGTTCTACGATTACACGTTTCTCCGCGAGGTGCCGCGGCTGGTCAACGCGCTGGAGGACCGGCTGGAGGAGGGCGGCGAGCAGGCGGCCGGCGAGCTCGCCTCGTTCCTGCGCATGGGTAGCTGGATCGGCGGCGACCGCGACGGCAATCCCTTCGTCACCGCCGACGTGATGCGCGGCACGCTGCGACTGCAGTCGAGCCGGGTGATGCAGTTCTATCTGAACGAGCTGCACGTGCTCGGCTCGGAATTGTCGATCGCGGCGCACCTCGCCGACGTCTCCGAGGAGCTGCGCACGCTGGCGGAGCGCTCGCCCGATACCTCGCCGCACCGGAGCGGCGAGCCGTATCGTCTTGCGGTCTCCGGCATCTATGCGCGCCTGACTGCAACGGCCGAAATGCTTCAGGTCGAGATCACGCGCCGGCCGGTCGGCAAGGGCGCGCCGTATGACAGCGTCGGGGAGCTCAAGGCCGATCTCGACGTGCTGCACCGCTCTCTGATCTCCAACAACGCCGGCGTCATCGCCCGCGGCCGGCTGCGGCTGCTGCGCCGTGCGGTGGACTGCTTCGGCTTCCATCTGGCCCGGCTCGACATCCGCCAGAACTCGGCAGTGCACGAGCGCACCATCGCCGAGCTGATGGACGCCGCCAACCCCGGCATGTCCTATCTCGCGCTCGGCGAGGACGCGCGCATCTCCCTGCTCACCAACGAGCTGCGCTCGACGCGCTCGCTGGTGTCGCCATTCGTCAAATACAGCGACGAGACCATGGGCGAGCTCAACGTCTTCCATGCCGCCGCCGAGGCGCATGCGAAGTTCGGCTCGGACGCCATTCCCCAATGCATCATCTCGATGTGCAAGGGCATGTCCGACATGCTCGAGGTCGCGGTGCTCCTGAAGGAGGTCGGTCTCGTCCATCCCTCCGGGCGCAGCGCGATCAACATCGTGCCGCTGTTCGAAACCATCGAGGATCTGCAGGCGTCTTCCACCATCATGGACCGCATGCTCTCGCTGCATGATTACCGCCGGCTGGTCGACAGCCGCGGCAGCGTGCAGGAGGTCATGCTGGGCTATTCCGACTCGAACAAGGATGGCGGCTTCGTCACCTCGGGCTGGGAGCTCTACAAGGCCGAGATCGGCCTCGTCGACGTGTTCGAGCGCCACGGCGTGCGCCTGCGTCTGTTCCATGGCCGCGGCGGTTCGGTCGGCCGCGGCGGCGGCCCGAGCTACGATGCCATCATCGCCCAGCCCGGCGGCGCGGTGAACGGCCAGATCCGCATCACCGAGCAGGGCGAGATCATCTCGTCGAAATATTCCAACGCCGAAGTCGGCCGCAACAATCTGGAGATCCTGGCAGCCGCGACGCTGGAAGCGAGCCTGTTGCATCCGCGCCAGAGCGCGCCGCGCCGCGAATATCTGACCGCGATGGACGAGCTTTCAAGCCTGGCCTTCAAGGCCTATCGCGGCCTCGTCTACGAGACCGACGGCTTCGTCGATTATTTCTGGGCGTCCACCGTCATCAACGAGATCGCGACGCTCAACATCGGCAGCCGCCCGGCCTCGCGCAAGAAGACCCGCGCGATCGAGGATTTGCGGGCGATCCCCTGGGTGTTCTCCTGGGCGCAATGCCGCCTGATGCTGCCCGGTTGGTACGGCTTTGGCAGCGCCGTCGAGCAATGGATCGCGGAGCATCCCGACAAGGGCATGCCGTTCCTCAAGGAGCTCTACAAGGAATGGCCGTTCTTCCGCATGCTGCTGTCGAACATGGACATGGTGCTGGCGAAAAGCTCGATCGCGATCGCGTCGCGCTATGCCGAGCTCGTGCCCGACGAGGCGCTCCGGGAAAAGATATTCGGCCGCATCCGCCGCGAATGGCATTCCTGCATCGAGACGCTCTTGGACATCATGGGCCAGGACCGCCTGCTGCAAGGCAACCCGCTGCTGGAGCGCTCGGTGCGCCACCGCTTCCCCTATCTCGACCCGCTGAACCACGTGCAGGTCGAGCTGCTGAAGGAGCACCGCGCGCAGAACCCGGACGAGCAGGTCCTGCGCGGGATTCAGCTGACGATCAACGGGATTTCGGCGGGATTGAGGAATACGGGGTAGAGACATGGTGAGTGGCGAGTGGAATCCATTCGCCACTCACCATTCGCTGCACTCAACAGAAATGCGCGCCCTGCGTCTCCACATACACCGCATAGAGCGACTGGCTCGCGGTCATGAACAGGCGGTTGCGCTTCTTGCCGCCGAAGCAGACGTTGGCGCAGGTCTCGGGCAACAGGATCTGCCCGATGCGCGCGCCGTCGTTTGGCGCGAACACCTGCACGCCGTCATAGCCGGGGCCGACCCAGCCGGCGCCGACCCAGATGTTGCCTTCGGTGTCGACGCGCAGGCCGTCGGGGAAGCCTGATTTGCCGTCGAGCGTCATGTCGATCAGCTTCTTCGGGTTCGAAAGCTTCGCCCCATCGATGTCGTACGACCACACCACGTTCTTGGCTTCAGGATAATGCGTGATGCCGGTGTCGCAGACATAGAGCTTCTTGTAGTCCTGACTAAAAGCGATGCCGTTCGGCTTGAACGGCTCGTCGGCCACCTTCGCGACCTGGCCGCTCTGCGGATCAATGCGATAAACCGCTTCCTTCTGATGGGGCTGCAGCGAGCCGGTATTGGCAAGCTTGCCCTCGTAGATACTGATCGCGCCGTAGCCGGGATCGGTGAACCAGATCGCCTTGTCGTTGGGATGCACCACCATGTCGTTGGGGCCGTTGAGCGGCTTGCCGCCGGCCTGCTCGGCCAGGGTCGTCACCGAACCGTCGTGCTCGTAGCGGACGAGCCGGGTGCGCTCGGCACTGAGCTGGCGCCCCTCGGTGTCGAACGAGTTGCCGTTGGCCTCGTTCGACGGCTTGTGGAACTGCTCGGAGATGTGGCCGTCGTCATCGAGGTAGCGCAGCTGCCGGTTGGCGGGGATGTCACTCCAGACCAGATATTGCCCTTGCGCATTCCACGCTGGCCCTTCCGCCCACAGGCAGCCGGTATAGAGCCGCTTGATTGCGGTGTTGCCGACCTTCGCCTTGAAGCGCTTGGGATCGATGGCAATGATGTCAGGATCGGGATAGCGCTGCGGCTCGGCATTGGCGCCGAAGTCGCGGGCGTCCGCGCGTGAGGCGAGCAGGGCGGATGCGGCAACGGTCGCGGCGCCCTTGAGGAGCGTGCGGCGGGCGAGGCCGCTGCCTGCAGTCGTGTCGTCGGAGTCGGTCAGCATTCTTGTCATGGTTTCCTCCCAAAGTTGTGTTGGGAGGAAATGATCCGCCAGCAATCGGGCGTAAAGCGGAGCGATCTCCGGACAAGGCAGCCGGAGATCGCAGAGCAGGAATGCCGGAAGTGCGGCTCGACGGGATCCTTACACGGGATCCCACGGGAAGATGTCGGCGGAGCGGTCGAGCTTGTAGAATGATCCCTTCAGCGCCGGCATGCCGTGTTCCGCGATCGATTGCGGCGTCCAGCCCTCGCTCCGGTGCACCGAGCGCAGCGGACGGTTCTGGCTGAACAGGAACAGCTCGTTCATGCGCGCGCCGAAGATCTGCCCGGACACGTCCTTGGCGGCATCGGAGAGCAGATAGGCGCAGACCGGCGCGATCTTCTCCGGGCCCATCTGCTTGATCTTCTCGACGCGCGCCTTCTCGGCTTCGGTCTCGGTCGGGATGGTCCCGATCATGCGGGTCCAGGCGAACGGCGAGACGCAGTTGGAGCGAACGTTGAAGCGGCCCATGTCGAGCGCAATAGACTTCGACAGGCCGACGATGCCGAGCTTGGCGGCGGCGTAATTGGCTTGTCCAAAGTTGCCGATCAGGCCGGAGGTCGAGGTGAAGTGCACGAACGAGCCGGACTCCTGCTCGCGGAAAATCCGTGCCGCGGCGTGGCTGACGTAGAACGAGCCCATCAAATGCACCTTGATGACGGCCTCGAACGCTTCCACGCTCATCTTGTGGAAGATCATGTCGCGCAGGATGCCGGCATTGTTGACCACGCCGTCGAGCCGGCCGAAATGATCGGTCGCGGTCTTCACGATCCTGCTGGCGGGGATGGCTTCGGCCACCGACTCGAAATTGGCGACGGCGGTGCCGCCGCGCTTCTTGATCTCCTCGACCACTTCCTCGGCGGGCGCGGCGCTGGTGCCAGCGCCGTCCGCGGCGACGCCGGGATCGTTGACGACGACCTTGGCGCCCTCGCCGGCGCAGAGCAGCGCGATTTCGCGCCCGATGCCGCGGCCTGCGCCGGTGACGATGATGACCTTGTCTTGCAGTGATTTCGTCATGTGGATTACCTCTCGTTCGTAAACACGATCGTGCCCGACGCGGCGAACATGCCGCCGACGCCGTGACACACCGAAATCTTCGCGTTGGCGACCTGCGCCGGCGCGATACCGCGCATCTGCCGCACGCTCTCCTGGAGCGCGTACATGCCGTACATGCCCGAATGCATGTAGCTCAGGCCGCCGCCATTGGTGTTGAGCGGCAGCTTGCCGCCGGGCCGCGTGTTGCCGTCGGCGATGAACTTTCCGGTGTCCTCGTGCGGCATGAAGCCGAGGTCGCCGAGGCCGAACAGCGGCAGATGCGCAAAGGCGTCGTAGATCATGAGATGGTCGACGTCCTTATGCGCGATGCCGGCCTCCTTGAAGGCGAGGGGCCCCGCGGTCTTGAACGCGCGCGAGGAGTTGAACGTCTCCATCTGGCTGACCATCGGCGTCTCCACGCTCTCGCCGGTGCCCATGATGTAGACGGGCTTGCGCGGAAAATCCCTGGCACGGTCCGCCGAGGTCAGGATCAGCGCGCCGCCGCCGTCGGTGACGAGGCAGCATTGCAGCAGGCGGAACGGATAGGCGATCATGCGCGAGTTGAGGACGTCCGCGACCGTGATGGGATCCTTCATCATCGCGCGCGGATTCTTCGCCGCCCACTCCCGCTGCACCACTGCGACCGAGGCGAGCTGCTCGTGCGTGATGCCATAGGTCTTCATGAAGCGAAGCACGGGGATCGGGAACATGCTGGGCGGGCCGTAGACACCGAACGGCGCCTCGAACTGGCCTTGCAGGCTGTCGGCAGGAATCGAGCGCGGTGCCTTGCCGATCATCGACTTGCCGCTCTCGGCATGGGTGATCAGCACCGTCTTGCACAGGCCGGCCTCGATCGCTGCGGCGGCATGGCGGACGTGCAGCATGAAGGAGCAGCCGCCGACCGAGGTGCCGTCCACCCAGGTCGGCTTGATGCCGAGATAGTGGCAGACCTGCTGCGGCGTTTCGACGGCGGTGGCGAAACCATCGATGTCGGACAGCTTCAGCCCGGCATCGGCAATGGCATTGAGCGCCGCATCCGCGTGAAGCTGGAGCTGCGAGGCGTTGGGGATGACACCGAGCTCGGTGGTCTCGGCCGCGCCGACGACGGCAACCTGATTGCTGCGCATGGGCTTACCCCTTCGCCGGACGGAATACGGGAAGGGTGATCTTGTCGTCGAGCGCCTCGAAGGCCACCTCGAGCTTCATGTCGAGTTCGAGCGCCTCCGGCGTCTGCGGGCAGTCGATGATGTTGCTCATCATCCGCGGTCCCTCTTCGAGCTCGACTACCGCAATCGCGTAAGGCGGCGTGAAGCCGGGCGCGGCGGGACGGTGGTTGATCACGTAGCTGTAGAGAAAGCCCTTGCCGCTCGCCTTGAAGATGCTGACCTTGCGCGAGGCGCAGGACGGGCAGAACGGGCGCGGCGGGAAATAGACATGCGCACAGGCGTCGCAGCGCTGCAGGCGCAACTCGCTCGCCTTGGTGCCGTCCCAGAAATGCTGGGTCTCCGGCGTCGGTTTCGGTCGCGCGCGATGCGGTTCGGCCATCTCGGCAGGTCCTCCCAAGGCCAAGCGAAGCCCGGCTGTTGCGATCTTGATGCGACAATCGACCATGGCGCGTCAACGGTCCAGCAATGCGCATGCATGCCATCATGCGCACAATGCTTGTGTCGAAGTGAGGCAGCGCTATACATTGCGCGCAAATATTCCGTGAGACAGACATGCCCGATTTTTCGACACTGAAGAAGCTCGCCGAAGACCTCGAAAGCGGCCGCACCAGCTCCCGCAAGCTGGTCGAGGCTTGCATCGCCAAAATCGCCGATCCGGCCGGCGAGGGGCAGCGTACCTTCATCCATGTGGACAGGGACGCCGCGCTTGTGGCGGCGGATGCGATGGACGGTTTGCGCAAGGTGAAGGCGGCGCCGTCGCGCTACGCCGGTATCCCGGTCTCGATCAAGGATCTCTTCGACATCAAGGGCCAGGTGACGCGCGCCGGCTCCCGCGCGCTTGATGATTCCTCGCCGGCCGAGCAGGATGCCCCCACGGTAGCGCGGCTGCGCAAGGCCGGCTTCGTCGTGATCGGGCGCACCAACATGACCGAGTTCGCCTATTCCGGCATCGGCATCAATCCGCATTACGGCACGCCAAAGGGCGCCTGGAACCGGGCCGAGGGCCACGTGCCCGGCGGTTCGTCCTCGGGTGCCGCGGTCTCCGTGCTCGACGGCATGGCGCATGGCGCGCTCGGCACCGACACCGGCGGCTCCTGCCGGATTCCGGCGGCCTATAACGGCATCGTCGGCTACAAGCCGACGCAGCGGCGCGTGCCGCTCGACGGGGCTGTGCCGCTGTCGTTCTCGCTCGACAGCATCGGGCCGCTGGCACGATCGGTCAGTTGCTGTGCCATTCTCGATGCCGTGCTCGCCAACGAGCTGATCGGCCCGCTGAAGCCGCGACCTGTCAAGGGCATGCGGCTGGCGGTGCCGACCACGATCGCGCTCGATGACCTCGACGCGGCTGTGGCCGGGACATTCGAGCGTGCGCTCAAGAGCCTTGCCGATCACGGCGCGATCATCGAGCGCATGGAGATGGCCGAATTCCACGACATCGGACCGATGAACGCCAAGGGCGGCTTTGCGGCTTCCGAAAGCTACGCCTGGCACCGCTACCTCCTCACATCCAAGGGTGACGTCTACGATCCCCGAGTCTCCGTGCGCATCATGCGCGGCGAGGCGCAGAGCGCGGCGGACTACATCGATCTTCTCCACGAGCGCCGCTCGCTGATCGCCCGCGTCAATGCGCGGATCGCGCCCTATGACGCGCTGGTGCTGCCGACCACCGCCAACACGCCGCCGAAAATCGCCGATCTCGCCGACGACAAGGAGTTCACCAGGGAAAACCTGCGGGCGCTCCGCAATTGCACCCTGATCAACATGATCGACGGTTGCGCCATCTCGCTGCCGGCGCATCGCGAGGGCGAAATTCCCGTCGGCCTGATGCTGGCGGGCGCGGGCGGATCGGACCGCCGTATCTTCGAGCTTGCTGCCGGCATGGAGGCCGTAATTCGTGTTTGACCTGACCTTCACCGTTGACGCCCAGGACACCACCACGCCGCTGACGCTGGCGATCGACCAGATGGTCATCGCCGGCTGGACCGGCCGCGATCCGGTCGCGCGCGACAAGCACATTGCCGAGCTGCAGGAGATGGGTATCGCGCCGCCGGCCTCGACGCCGATCTACTACCGTGCCTCGGCGCGGCGGCTGACGCAGGAGGACAGCATCGAATGCACCGGCGGCGATTCCTCCGGCGAGGTCGAGTTCGTGCTGATCGGCTGGCAGGGTCGCATTTTCGTCGGCTGCGGTTCCGACCACACCGACCGCAAGGTCGAAGCCTACAACGTCACGGTGTCCAAGCAGATGTGCGACAAGCCGATCGCATCCACCGTGTGGGAGCTCGAGGACGTCATCGGCCATTGGGACAGGATGATCCTGCGCTCCTGGGCCACGATCAAGGGCGAGCGCGTGCTCTACCAGGAGGGCACGCTCGACGCGATGCTGCCGGTCGTCGACCTCATCGCGCGTGGCTTCGACGGTGGGAAATTCCCCGACGGCTGCGCCATGTTCGGCGGTACGTTTGCGGCGAAGGGCGGCATCCGTCCCGCCGATCGCTTCGATTTCGAGCTGGAGGACCCCGTGCTGAAGCGCACGATCAAGCACGGCTATGACGTGGTGACGCTGCCGGTGCGGGGCTAAAGTCTCTCCTTCGTCATTGCGAGGAGCTCTTGCGACAAAGCAATCCAGACTGGTTCCGCGGAGGAATTCTGGATTGCTTTGCTCCGCTCGCAATGACGGGGAGAGAGACGGAAATCGGGTGGTAGAGGACGGGGCGGTCCTGCGAAGGTCAGAGAGCCATGACAGCAACAGCACGCAAATCGCCTCAATCCCCGTCAGCGGATACTGCCGCCCATGTCGATGCCCTCGACTGGCCGCAAATCACCGGCGAGCTCGACACCCACGGCTCCGCCGTCCTGAAGGGCCTGCTCACGCCGGAGCAGTGCCGCGCCGTCGCCGCGCTCTATCCCGACGACACCAACTTCCGCAGCCGTATCGTCATGGGCCGCCACGGCTTTGGCCGCGGCGAATACAAATATTTCTCCTATCCGCTGCCCGATCTGATCGCGCAGTTGCGCCCGGCGCTCTACGCGCATCTCCAGGGCGTCGCCAATCGCTGGAACGAGGCGATGGGGATCGACATTCGCTATCCCGCCACTCACGCCGCGTTCCTGAAACGATGCCACGAGGCAGGCCAAACGCGGCCGACGCCGCTGCTGTTGCAATATGAGGCCGGCGATTTCAACTGCCTGCATCAGGATCTCTATGGCGAGCACGTGTTCCCGCTCCAGGTCGCGATCCTCTTGTCCGAGCCGGGACGCGATTTCACCGGCGGCGAGTTCGTGCTGACCGAGCAACGCCCGCGCATGCAGTCCCGCGCCGAAGTGGTTCCGCTCGCGCAGGGCGACGCCGTTGCCTTCGCTGTGCATCATCGTCCAGTGCAGGGGACACGCGGCACCTACCGCGTTAATCTCCGCCATGGCGTCAGCCGGATTCGCTCTGGCCAGCGCTACACGCTGGGTGTGATCTTTCACGATGCGAAATAAACGCTGCCGCTGATGGGGGATTTGTTCGATAATGTCGCCGAAGCTCAGCCGTCGCGCGAGAAGATCGCCGACGGCGCCGTGCTGCTGCGCGGCTTCGTCAAGCCGATCGAAAGCGAGTTGATCGATGCGGTGCGCGCCATCGTGGCGCAGTCGCCGTTCCGGCGCATGACCACGCCCGGCGGGCATCTGATGTCGGTCGCCATGACCAATTGCGGCGAGCGCGGCTGGATCACCGATCATACCGGCTATCGCTATGATCCCATCGACCCGCGGACCGGGGCGCCGTGGCCGGCGATGCCACCCGTGCTCCGCGATCTCGCCCGCCGCGCGGCGGAGCAGGGCGGCTTTAATGGCTTTGCGCCCGATGCCTGCCTCGTCAACCGCTATGAGCCTGGCACGCGGCTGTCGCTGCATCAGGACAAGGACGAGCTGGATTATTCGGCGCCGATCGTCTCGGTCTCGCTTGGGCTACCTGCGACCTTCCTGTTCGGCGGCCTGGCACGCAGCGACAAGCCGCGCCGCTTCCGCTTGGTGCATGGCGACGTCGTGGCCTGGGGCGGCCCTAGCAGGCTGGCCTATCACGGCGTCGCGCCGCTCGCCGACGGCGAGCATGCGTTGCTCGGCCGCAAGCGGGTCAATCTGACGTTCCGCAGGACGCGCTGATCTTCCTTCTCCCCTTGTGGGAGAAGGTGCCTTCCCGAAAGGGAAGGCGGATGAGGGGTCTCCATCCGCGGAGACAGCCCCTCATCCGTCTCGCCGCCGCTGCGCGTCAGCGATCCACCTTCTTCCGCAAGGGGAGAAGGAAAGAGTTCCGGAACGACGATGCTTCGTTTACGGCTTCGGCGGGTGAATGAACGCCCACGGGCTGCCTTCCGAATCCCGCGTCACTTCCACCGAGATCAGATAAGGCCCGCCATGGGCCAGCGCCTTCTCCATCGCCGCCTTGAACTGGTCAGGCGCGGTGACGCGCGCGGATGCGACGCCAAAGGACTCTGCAAGCTTGACGAAATCCGGATTGACCAGATCCGAGGCCACCACGCGGCCGTCGAAGCGCTCGCGCTGGTCGCGGCGGACATTGCCATAGGCGTTGTTGTTGAACACCAGCGTCACCACGCCGATGTTGAACTGCACGGCGGTGGCGAGCTCCTGCACGCCGAACATGAAGCCGCCGTCGCCGGTGATCGCCACCACCGGCTTTTCGGGATTGGCGACCTTGGCGCCGAGCGCGGTCGGGAAGCCCGAGCCGAGCGTGCCCTGATAGCCGGATGTGATGAAAGTGCGCGGCTCGTAGATCGGGAAGCCGTACCAGGAGGCGAAGCCGAACTGGGACAATTCATCGGTCACGATCGCGTTCGCCGGCAGCACCTCGCGCAGGATGTTGAGATACGCCATCTGCGGCTGGATGCGCTGGATCTCGGCTTGTGCCGTCGCAGTCGCCTCGCGGATCTCTCCCCGCCGGCCGCTGGTCCTGGCATAGCCGGCCTTCGTCACGGCTGTGACGAGATCGGCCGTGCCGGCTTTGGCGTCGGCGACGATAGCGACATCGGAGGCAAGCCGGCGCATCTCGGCTGGATCGATGTCGACACGAATGGATTTCAGCCCCTTCGGCTGATACGGCCAGCGGAAGCCCGATGCCGGCAGTTCGGCGCGCGTGCCGATCGCGATCATCAAATCGGTCGTCGGCCACACCTTGTAGGCCGCCGCCATGGTCAGGCCGAGCTCATGCGCATTGGAGACGATGCCGCGGCCGCTGCGGAAGGCGACGACAGGCGCGTCGATCATCTCGGCGAGTTCGAGAATCTCCTCGCGCGCTTCGATTGCGCCGCTACCGACGAAGATCATCGGCGCCTTGCTGTTCTTGATCAGCGCGGCCGCCTGCTTGATCATATCAGGGTCGGGCTGCGGCGCCGGCAAAGGTTCCAGCACCTGTGCTGCAGCCGTGTCCGCGCGTTGTGTGAAGACGTCCCAGGGCATCTCGACCGAAGCGGGGCCACGCCGTCCGGACGTCATCTCCTGGAAGGCGCGCGCGACGGTGGTCGGCGCGTTGCCGGGATATTCGATCCGGTCCGCCCATTTCACATAGGTGCGTAAGGTCGCGAGCTGGTCCGGCATCTCATGCAGATGGCCGCGGCCCTTGCCCAGAAACTGCATCGGCACCTGGCCGGTGACGCATAGCACCGGCTCGTTGCAGCCGAACGCGGTGAGCAGCGCGGCGCTAGCGTTGAGCACGCCGGGGCCGGGCACCACGCTGAACACGCCGGGCCTGCCGCTGGAGCGCGCATAGCCGAACGCCATGTAGCCGCAGGCCTGCTCGTGCCGCGCGCCGATCACCTTGAGCTGCGCCTGGTGGAAGGCGTCGAACAGGCCGTAGACCTGCGCGCCGGGCAGGCCGAACACGGTGTCGACGCCGTGGGCGACGAGGCCGCTTACGATTGCTTCGCCGCCGGTGAGGGTGGTCATGGCACTATTCCATTTCAATCGGTGTTCAGGCTTCGTCGACGACGCCGTTGCGTAAGGTTCCGATGCCCTCGGCTTCGACCTCGACGACATCGCCAGGCTTCAAGTAGCGCGGCGGATCGAACCGTGCCCCGGCGCCGGTCGGCGTGCCCGTGACGATGATATCGCCGGGAACGAGCGTCGCGAAGGTCGAGATATAGCTGATGAGATAGCGGAACGGGAACATCAATCGGCTGGTGCGGTCGTCCTGGCGCAGCTCGCCATTGACATGCGTGGTGAGGCGGATGTCGGCAATCTGCGATTCCTGCGTGTAGGGCACCAGCCACGGGCCAAGGCTGCCGCTGGAATCGAAGTTCTTGCCCTGCGTGACGTTGAACTTGGCATGGCGCAGCCAGTCGCGCACCGAGCCTTCGTTGCAGAGCGTCAGCGCGGCGATGTGATCGAGCGCAGAACTTTCCGGAATGTGTCGGCCTTGCTTGCCGATCACCAGCACGATCTCGCCTTCATAGTCGAGCTGCGCGGAGGCGCGCGGGCGCACCAGCGGCGTGTCGTGGCCGACGAAGGAGCGCGGCGAGCGCATGAACATGCTCGGATATTTCGGCGCGTCCTGGCGGTCCTTGTACTCGGCATTGCGGTCGGGGTAGTTGACGCCGATGCAGATGATCTTTTCCGGCGCGGGCACCGGCGGCAGCCAGATGATGTCGCCGAGTGTATGATCGGGCGTGCGGCCGGCAGCCTCTTCGGCGAGGCTCGCGAGCTGTCCTGCCGCGATCACCTCGCGCAGCGTCGGATAATCCTTGGCGTGGCGCGCGGAGAGATCGACAATGCCGCCGTCGACGACGGCGCCGTAGCTGACGGCGCCGTTGACGGAATAGGTGGCGAGGCGAGGGAGATTCATTGCTTAATCCGCCACCAGCACGTCGGCCACGAACTTCGGCTCGCGCACGGCTTGCCCGGCGAACGGCGAGCCCTGCTCGAACCACGAGCGCGGGGCCGGCGCGCCCCACAATGTCTGGCGGCGCGGATCGCGCAGCGACCAGCGCAGCGGCTCGTGGTCGTGATCGCCGGTGAAATAGTCGCTGGTGTAGAGCTCCAGCCGGTGGCCATCGGGGTCGCGAACATAAAGGAAGAACGCATTCGAGATGCCGTGGCGGCCGGGGCCCCGCTCGATGTTCTTCACGAAGCCCTGCGAGGCCATGACATCGCAGAGATGGATGATGTTCATCGCCGTCGGCGTCCAGTACGCGAAGTGGTGCAGCCGCGGGCCCTTGCCGTTGGTGATGGCAAAGTCGTGGACATTGCCCTTGCGATGCATCCAGGCGGCGGCGATGCGCCCGTTCGGTCCGTCCTCCTCGGCGTATTCGGTGAGGCGAAAGCCGAGCCGGGCATAGAATTCGACGGTGTCCTGCACCTCGGCGGCGAACACGTTGAAATGGTCGAGCCGCTGCGGGTGGCAGCCCCTGTAGAGATCGTAGCGGCGCAGCAGATGCGGCCGCCGGTCCATCGACGCATACAGCTCGATCTGGAAGCCGAAGGGGTCGGTGAACTGCAGCGTGCGGCCCTGGAACGGTTGATCGACGAAGGCGTAGCCAAGGCCGTTCTCGGACAGGAACTTCGCGGCCTTGTCGAGATCCCCGTCATTGCCGACTTTGAAGCCGAGGCGGTTGCAGGCAGGCGCCGCCGCCTTGCGCAACACCAACGAGTGATGCTGGTGCTCCTCGGCGGCGCGCAAGTAGACGACCTTGTCGTCGGCGTCCTCGACATGCAGGCCGACAACGCTTTCATAGAACTCGCGGCTGAGCTTCAGGTCGGTGACGTCCAGCACGGCGTGGCTGGAGCGGATGATGTTGAACGGCGGCTCGAAGATATGTTGCGGTACGGGCATTGCGTTTCCCCTCTCTAGACCCAGCCATTCCTCGTTGGCGCTCCGCGCGCCGAGGAACCGCGGGCGTTAGATTCCCAGCTTCTGAATCTTATGCGTGCCCCGCGCCAGCGAGACGTGCTTGGTTTCCATGTAGAAATCGAACGAGTAATCGCCGCCGTCGCGGCCGATGCCGGAGGCCTTCATGCCGCCGAACGGCGTCGGCAGATGGCGGACGTTTTCCGAGTTCAGCCAGATCATGCCGGCTTCCAGCGCATCCGCGACACGCAACGCGCGGCCGACATCGTTGGTCCAGACATAGCCGGTCAGGCCGTAGCGGATGTCGTTGGCGATCTCGATCGCGTCTGCTTCGTCCTTGAAGGGCAGCACGGTGAGGAAGGGGCCGAACACCTCTTCCTGCGCCACGCGCATCTTGCCGTGTGCGCCGGTCACCAGGGTCGGCTCGACATAATATCCGCCGCCCGGGCCATCATAGGCCTTGCCGCCGACGGCAATCGTCGCGCCGTCCTGGCGTGCGACGTCGAAATAGGAGCAGACCTTCGCGAGATGACGTTCGTGGATCAGCGGCCCGATCTCGGTGGCGGGATCGAGGGGATGGCCGACCTTCAGCGCTTTCACCCGTGCGGTCAGCTTTTCGACGAATTTTTCGGCGATGCCGGCCTGGATCAGCAAGCGGCTCGACGACGTGCAGCGCTCGCCGTTGAGCGAGTAGATCATGAACACGACCGCATCGAGCGCGCGGTCGAGATCGGCGTCGTCGAACACGATCACCGGGTTCTTGCCGCCGAGTTCGAAATGCACGCGCTTCAAGGTCGGCGCGCCCTGAACCATGATCGCCGAGCCCGTCGAACTTTCGCCGACGAAGCCGATCGCCTTGATGGCGGGATGCTCGGTCAATGCCTTGCCGGCCTCTTCGCCAAAACCGTGGACGGTGTTGAGCACGCCGTCGGGCACGCCGGCTTCCTTGACGAGCTTCGCGAGGATAGCCGCCGTGACCGGCGACCACTCCGCCGGCTTGTGCACGACGGTGCAGCCGGCCGCGAGGGCAGGGGCGATCTTCCAGGTCGAGAGCATGAACGGCGTATTCCACGGCGTGATCACGCCGACCGGGCCGATCGGCACGCGCGTCGAGACGTTCCAATGCTCGTCGCTCGGTGTGTTCTGGCCGTCGCGCGCCTCGCCGCATCGATCGGCGAAGAAGCGGAAATTCTCGGCGGCGCGGATCGCGGCCTTGGCCATGAAGCGATAGGCCTGGCCGGTGTCGATGCATTCGAGCACCGCGATGTCCTCGGCATTGTCCTCGATGGCGTCGGCCACGCGATGCAGCAGCTTCTTCCGCATCGCCGGCCCCATGTCGCGCCAGGATTTGAAGGCGAGTGCGGCAGCGGTGGCGGCGCGATCGACATCCTCGGCATTGCCGCGGGCGACGCTCGCCAGCGTCGCGCCGTCGACCGGCGATTTCGTCTCGAACGTCTCGCCGGAGATCGACGGCACGATCTTGCCGTCGATCATGTGGCCGATACCGTCGGCACGCAGCGTCTTCAGCAGCGGTGCGATGCGGTCGCGATTGGCCTGGAATACGTCGGTTTTCGGCGTGGGCTTATCCATAGGCGGCCTCCGCTTTCAGGGCGTCGTGGATGTTGTTGCGCTTCCAGCTCGTATCCTTGTCGTTGATCTGCATGTCGAACGAGAGCGCGAATTTCGAGCTTGCGAAGACGGGATCAAGATGGCGGGAGAGCGCCTGGAAGATTTGTTCGCCGGCTTTCTTGCGGGTTGGCAGATCGCGGCCTTCGCCGATGCGCAGCACCATGCCGAGAAAGCCGTAATCCTGCCGCGCGTCCGCAATCGCATAATGCTCGCATTTGACAGCGCGGACGCGGATGCCGCCGAGCGGGAAGATGCCGGTCTCGACCGCCGCCTTGCGCACCACCTCGCACGCCGCGCCAATGTCGAGGCGGTCGTCGAGATTGGCCGAATATTCGATCGTGAAATGCGGCATCGCGGTTTCACTCCCTGTCTTTTTGGTCGTCTAAGCGAAGTAGCAGCTCACCGAGCCGTAGGCGCCATAATCGGCTTGAATTGTGTCGCCCTTGCGGGTCTCGATCGGACGGATGAAGGAGCCGGCGAGCACGATTTGCCCGGGCTCGAGCGCAAGGCCGAGCGGTGCGATCTTGTTGGTGAGCCAGGCGACTGCAGTCGCGGGATGATTGAGCACGCCGGCGGCAAGGCCGGTCTCTTCCAGCTGGCCGTTCTTGAAACAGAGCGCGCCGATCCAGCGCAGGTCCGCGTCCAGCGGGCGGATCGGCCGTCCGCCGAGCACGATGCCGGCATTGGCCGCGTTGTCGGCAATGGTGTCGAAGATCTTTCGGGTCGCCTTGGTCTGGGGATCGACGCGCTCGATGCGCGTGTCCAGAATCTCCAGCGCCGGCACGACGAAGTCGGTGGCGTTGAGCACGTCGAACAGCGTGCAGTCGGGGCCCGCGAGGCGCTTGCTCATGACGAAGGCGAGCTCGGCTTCCACGCGCGTCGCGATGAAGCGCTCCGTCGGGACGAGGCCACCATCGGCGAAGAACATGTCGTCGAGCAATACGCCGGAATCCGGCTCGTTGATGCCAAGCGCGCTCTGCATCGCCTTCGAGGTCAGGCCGATCTTGTGTCCCCGGACGATGCGCCCCTCGGCGACCTTGACGTCGACCCAGGCCTTCTGAATCGCGTAGGCGTCAGCGATGCTGATGTCGGGAAAGTCCTGCGAGAGCTGCCGGATCTGCGTACGGGTCTTTTCCGCCTGGTGCAGACGGTTCGCGCAAGCTCGGATATCGTCGTTTGAAAGCGCCATGTGTAATCTTACAAATCGTCGTGCCGGAAGATACTTAACATGTTAAGTGAATGCGTCAATCGCAAATTGGCTTGCTGCACTGCAAACGTTTCGCGGCTTGAAAGGGCGTCATGACGAAGAGACCGGCTGATCCTGCGAACGGAAGTGAGCCCGCCGTGCGGCAGGTGCCGATGCGCGACTTCTCGCGTTCGCTGCCGATGTCGTTGCTGCGGGCACGCGAGGCGGTGATGCGGCAATTCCGTCCCTCGCTGCGCACGCATGGCCTGACCGAGCAGCAATGGCGCATCCTGCGCGCGCTCGCGGCGATCGACACGGTCGAGGTCACGGAACTCGCGCGCACCGCGTTCCTGCTCGGCCCGAGCCTGTCGCGCATCCTGCGTGATCTCGAGGCGCGCAATCTGATCGAGCGCAAGACCGCCAAGGCGGACCAGCGCCGCAGCATGGTCTCGATCTCGGAAAAGGGCGTGAAGCTGATGGCTTCCGTCGCGCCGTCCTCCGAAGCGATTTATGCCGAGATCACGCGACGCTTTGGCGCGCGCAAGCTCGTCGAATTGCAGGAGATGCTCAGCGAGCTCGAACAAAGTCTCGCAGGGCTCGGCGCGGGCGAGGAGGCAAGTGCCGAGGAGTGAAAGCAGATATGCGCGAGCGCGCGGCAACAATCATGGACATCGCCGCATTTTTTCGCTCAAAGTGCCCCGCAGCCGATGCGCAAAAATCGGCGCGCCGGGACGGATTGCGCCGCCTTTGCCAAGTGAAACCTTGCGTCATCGCGAGCGTAGCGCGGCGGTCGGGTTCGCGCTAGTAACGGCATCGTGCTGTCGCGGCGCTCGTCATGGTGACGAAGGTCCAAAACAAAGAAGGAAGGCAACGTGGCGAACAAGGTCAAGGAAATCTGGAAGTCGGGCAAGGCCGTGGTCAACGCGTGGCTCGCGATTCCCTCCGGCTTCTCGGCCGAGATGATCGCGCAATGCGGCTTCGACAGCGTCACCGTCGACATGCAGCACGGCGTGCAGGATTATCTGTCGATGGTGCAGTGCTTCCAGGCGATGGACAAGCACCCGATCACGCCGATGGTCCGCGTGCCCTGGAACGAACCCGGCATCATCGGCAAGGTGCTCGATGGCGGCGCCTATGGCGTGATCTGCCCGATGGTCAACACGCCGCAGGAAGCCAGGAACCTCGTCTCCTATGCCAAGTACCCGCCGAAGGGCGTCCGCTCCAACGGCCCGATCCGCGCCGGCATGTACGGCACCGCCGGCTCCTACCAGAAGACGGCCAACGACGACATCGTGCTGCTGCCGATGATGGAGACCAAAACCGCCGTCGAGAACATGGAAGCGATCTTCGACGTCGAAGGCATCGACGGCGTCTATATCGGCCCGTCCGACCTCGGCTTCTCCTACGGCCTCGAACCGAAGCTCGATCGCACCGAGCCCGAGATCCTTGCGATCTACGAGAAGATCATCAAGGAGTGCGGCAAGCGCGGCCTCAATCCGGGCATCCATTGCAGCGGCGCCGAAGGTGCCGCGCGCGCCATCAACATGGGCTTCAAGCTGGTGACGCTCTCGAACGAGGTCGGCCTGATGACGACCTACGCCAAGATGCAGGTCAACGCCACCCGGAAGGATTCCGGCGGCAAGGCCTGAGAACTCGCGAATGGCGATGGGGAGTAGCGAATGAGCTGCTCCCCTTTTCCATTCGCCACTCGCTACTCACTATTCGTCTGAAGGAGACCTCCCATGACCATCAGCCCCGTCATTCGCCTGCATCCCGATGATGGCGTGCTGATCGCGCGCGCGAGCTTGCCGCCGGGAACATTGGTGGCCGACGGCGTGACGACGGTCGAGCGCATTCCTTCCGGCCACAAGGTCGCGATCAAGCCGATCGCATTGGGCGAGCCGGTGATCCGCTACGGCCAGATCATCGGCTTTGCGACGGTGCCGATCGCGCCGGGCCAGCACGTGCACGTGCAGAACTGCGGCATGGGCGATTTCGCCAAGGACTATGCCTATTGCGTCGACGTCAAGCCGACGCCGAATTTCGATCTGCCGGCGAGTTTCGAAGGCATCCGCCGTCCGGACGGCCGCGTCGCCACGCGCAACTACATCGGCATCCTCACCTCGGTGAATTGCAGCGCGCATGTCGCAAGCCTCGTCGCCGACGTCTTCAAGAAGAATCCGTTCACCGGCGACAATCCGCTGGCCGACTTCCCCAATGTCGACGGCGTGGTCGCGCTGACCCACAAGACCGGCTGCGGCATGACGCAGAACGAGCCCTTAGCGCTGCTCCGCCGCACGCTCGGTGGTTATGCACGGCACGTGAACTTCTCTCATGTGATCGTGCTCGGCCTCGGCTGCGAGGTGAACCAGATCGGCGGCCTGATGGAGGAGCAGAAGCTCGCGGGACGTCTGCGTGCGATGGACATCCAGGAGGTCGGCGGCACCCGCAAGACGGTGGAAGCCGGAATTGCCTTCGTGCGCGAGGCACTCGCGGAGTCCAACAAGGTCAAGCGCGAGTCCGTTCCGGTGAGCGAATTGACCGTGGCGCTGCAATGCGGCGGTTCGGACGGCTATTCCGGTGTTTCCGCCAATCCGGCGCTGGGTGCGGCCAGCGATCTCATCGTACGTCACGGCGGCACCGTGATCCTGTCGGAGACGCCGGAGACCTATGGCGCCGAACATTTGCTCACGCGCCGCGCCGTCAGCCGCGAGGTCGGCGAGAAGCTGGTCGATCTCATGCGCTGGTGGGACGAATACACGACGCGCGAAGGCGCCGAGATGAACGCCAATCCCAGCCCGGGCAACAAGGCCGGCGGCCTCACCACCATTCTGGAGAAGTCGCTCGGCGCGATGGCGAAGGCCGGCACAACCAACCTCGTCGAGGTGCTGCGCTACGCCGAACCCATCACCAAGAAGGGTTTCGTGTTCATGGACACCCCCGGCTACGATCCGGTCGCCGCGACCGGGCAGGTCGCCGGCGGCGCCAATCTGGTCTGCTTCACCACGGGCCGTGGCAGCGTGTTCGGCTGCAAGCCGGCGCCCTCGATCAAGCTCGCCACCAACACGCCCATGTACAAGCGCATGGAAGAGGACATGGACGTCAATTGCGGCACCATCCTCGAAGGCGAGGAGAGCGTCCAGCAATGCGGCCAGCGCATTTTCGATCTCATCCTCAAGACCGCGTCGGGCCAGCCCACCAAGAGCGAGAGTTTTGATTTCGGCGGCGCCGAGTTCGCGCCCTGGGTACTGGGCGCGACGATGTAGCAAAGGCACAGCCCGTGCCGTAGGCACGGTCTGCCCGTTGTTAGTGCTTGATCGAGGTCACCAGCGGTGTTCTGCTCAAAAAAGCTGCTGGAGTACCGCACCCCGTGTCGATCTACGTCGCACTACACCACGTCACGCACTACAAATACGACCGTCCGATCGATCTCGGCCCGCAGACCATCCGTCTGCGGCCGGCGCCGCATACCCGCACGCCGATCCTGAGTTATTCGCTCAAGGTCACTCCGGCCAATCATTTCGTGAACTGGCAGCAGGATCCGCTGGGCAATTGGATCGCCCGTTACGTCTTTCCGGAGAAGACGACCGAGCTCAAGATCGAGGTCGATTTCACGGCGCAGATGACCACGGTCAATCCGTTCGACTTCTTCGTCGAGCCCTATGCCGACAGCTTTCCGTTCGAATATACGCAAGATCTCAAGACGGAACTCGCGCCTTATCTCGAGACCGTCAAGCCCGATCGGCTGTTCGCGAAATATCTCGATACGATCCCGCACGAAGCCCCGAACACCGTCAACTTCCTGGTCGATCTCAACAGGGAGCTGCAGAAAAGGATCGGCTACGTCATCCGCATGGAGGCGGGCGTGCAGACGCCGGAGGAGACGCTCTCCTCCGCGGCCGGCTCATGCCGTGACTCCGCCTGGCTTCTGATCCAGACCTTCCGTCACCTCGGTCTCGCCGCCCGTTTCGTCTCCGGCTATCTGATCCAGGTCCGTCCCGACATCGATCCGATCGAGGGGCCGCCGGAGGTCGAGAACGATTTCACCGATCTGCACGCCTGGGCCGAGGTCTACCTGCCGGGCGCGGGCTGGATCGGCTTCGACGCGACCTCGGGCATGCTTGCGGGCGAGGGCCACATCCCGGTCGCCGCGACGCCGCACTACCGCTCGGCGGCGCCGATCTCCGGCGGCGCAGGCTTCGCCGAGGTCGAATTCGCCTTCGACATGAGCGTCAAGCGCATTCGCGAGGCGCCGCGCATCACAAAGCCGTTCTCCGACGAATCCTGGATACGGCTGAACGATCTCGGCGAGCAGGTCGACGGCGATCTTGCGGCCCAGGACGTGCGTCTGACCATGGGCGGCGAGCCGACCTTCGTCTCCGTCGATGATCTCGAAGGCGCCGAGTGGAACACGGACGCCGTCGGCCCGACCAAGCGCGGGCTCGCCGACGATCTGATCCGCCGCCTGCGCGCGCGTTTCGGACCCGGCGGCCTGCTGCACTTCGGGCAAGGCAAATGGTATCCCGGCGAAAGCCTGCCGCGTTGGGCGTTTGGCCTGTACTGGCGCAAGGACGGCGTGCCGATCTGGAAGAATGCCGACCTCATCGCCAGCATCGAAAATCCGCGGTCGGCGCAGGCCAAGGACGTCCAGGCGTTCGTGGAGGGCACGGCGCTGCGGCTCGGGCTCGATCCCGGCTACATCATGCCAGCCTATGAGGACACCGCGTACTGGCTGCAGAAGGAATCCGAGCTTCCCGTCAACGTCGATCCCTCCGATTCCAAATTGTCCGATCCGGAGGCCCGCGCGCGGATGGCGCGGGTGTTCGAGCAGGGGCTCAACAACCCTCGCGGCTTCGTGCTGCCGGTGCAGCGCTGGAATGCGGCGCCACGCTGGCGCAGCGAGCGCTGGCAGCTCCGGCGCAGTCATCTGTTCCTGATGCCGGGCGATTCGCCGCTCGGCCTGCGCTTGCCGCTGGACTCGCTCGGCTATGTCCCGCCCGATCAATATCCCTACATCGTCGAGCGGGATCCGATGGAGGCCCGCGGCAAGCTGCCGGTGTTCAGCCTTCCGGCGCGTCCGGACGCGCCGGAGCGGCTCGAGCCCGAACAGCTCAACACCTCGGTCCCCGTCCGCACCGCGATGTCGGTCGAGGTCCGCGACGGCGTGCTCTGCGCCTTCATGCCGCCGGTCGAGCAGATCGAGGATTATCTCGAGATGATCGCGGCGCTCGAAGCGACTGCCGAGGAGATGCAGCTCCAGGTCCATGTCGAGGGTTATCCGCCGCCATTCGATCCGCGTGTCGACGTGATCAAGGTGACGCCCGATCCCGGCGTGATCGAGGTCAACGTCCAGCCGGCAAAGAACTGGCGCGAGGCGGTCGACATCACCGTCGGGCTCTATGAGGATGCCGGCAAGACACGCCTCGGTGCCAATCGCTTCCTGGTCGATGGTCGCCACACCGGCACCGGCGGCGGCAATCACGTCGTGGTCGGCGGCTCGAGCCCGCAGGACTCGCCGTTCCTGCGCCGGCCTGATCTGTTGAAGAGCCTGGTGCTGCACTGGCAGCGGCATCCGTCGCTGTCCTATTTCTTCTCCGGCCTGTTCATCGGCCCGACCAGCCAGGCGCCGCGCATCGACGAAGCCCGCCACGACAGCATTTACGAGCTCGAGGTCGCGCTCACGCACGTGCCGCCGCCGGGCACTCAGGCGCCGCTGTGGCTGGTAGATCGCTTGTTCCGGCATCTCCTCGTCGACATCACCGGCAACACCCATCGCGCCGAGATCTGCATCGACAAGCTCTATTCACCTGATGGCACGACCGGCCGCCTCGGTCTCGTTGAATTCCGCGCGCTCGAAATGCCGCCGGATCCACGCATGTCGCTGGCGCAGCAGCTGCTGATCCGCGCGCTGATCGCAAAATTCTGGCGCGAGCCGCAACAAGGCAAGTTCGTGCGATGGGGCACCGCGCTGCACGACCGCTTCATGCTGCCGCACTTCATCTGGGAGGATTTCCTCGAAGTGCTCACCGAGTTGAAGCAGTCCGGGTATCCGTTCGAGCCTGAATGGTATCTGGCCCAGCTCGAATTCCGCTTCCCCGCGTTCGGCCGCATCCATCATGGCGGCGTGACGCTGGAGCTGCGGCAGGCGCTGGAGCCTTGGCACGTCCTCGGCGAGGAGGGCTCGGCCGGCGGCACCGTGCGCTATGTCGACTCGTCGGTCGAGCGGCTTCAGGTCAAGGCGGAAGGCTTCGTCGCGGGCCGCCATATCGTCGCCTGCAACGGCCGCCGCCTGCCGATGACCGCCACCGGCCGCTCTGGTGAAGCCGTGGCCGGCGTCCGCTTCAAGGCCTGGCAGCCGGCCTCAGGCCTGCACCCGACCATTCCCGTTCATGCGCCCCTGACCTTTGACCTCATCGACACCTGGAACGGCCGCTCGCTCGGCGGCTGCGTCTATCATGTCGCCCATCCGGGCGGCCGCAGCTACGACACCAAGCCCGTCAACACCTACGAGGCCGAGGCGCGGCGGCTGGCGCGCTTCCAGGACCATGGCCATACGCCGGGTCCGATGCAGCCGCCGCCCGAGGAACGCACAAATGAGTTTCCGCTGACCCTCGACTTGCGGACCCCGCTCCTGCAATGAGTATGATGCCGGGGCAGGGAGTGGCGCATGGCCGAGGGCGCAGCCGAAGAGGACGACAAGGCGGGTCAGGCGCAAGGTCAACGTGATGGCCAGCGCGAAGGCCAGCGCCGCTTCGCGCAATGGGTCCGCGACTACAGGCGCCTGCCCGACATCCCCGACGAGTTTCTCGGCCCGGACGGCAAGCCCCGCGCGGTCTGGAGCCGCTTCTTCGATGCCTTCGGTGCGCTCGCGCCCGATGAGGTTGAGCGGCGGTTTGGCATGGCCGACCGTCATCTCCGCGAGGCCGGCGTCACCTATCGCGCGCCCGGCGAGAGCGCCGACCGGCCCTGGTCGATCAGCCATCTGCCGCTGCTGATTGACGAGGCCGACTGGAAGCAGCTGTCCGACGGCATCACCCAGCGCGCCGAGTTGCTCGAGCTCGTGCTGCGTGACATCTATGGCGAGGGCCGCCTCGTCGCCGAAGGCGCGCTGCCGGCGGCCGCGATCGCGGGGAGCCCCGAATATCTCCGTCCCGCCTGCGGCGTGCCGCCGCCGGGCGGGCGCTATCTCTCGCTCTATGCCGCCGATGTCGGCCGCGGGCCCGACGGACGCTGGTGGGTGCTCGGCGATCGCACGCAGGCGCCGTCGGGTGCGGGCTATGCGCTGGAGAACCGCCTGGTGCTTTCGCGCGCCTTCTCGGATCTCTACAAGTCGATGAACGTCCCGCGCGTCGCACCATTCTTCGAGGCGTTTCGCGACAGTCTTCGGGCGCGCGCCGACCGCGACGAACCGCGGATTGGCGTGCTCACGCCGGGCAGCTTCAGCGAGACCTATTTCGAGCATGCGACGTTGGCGCGCTATCTCGGCTTCCTGCTGGTCGAGGGCGACGATCTCGCCGTCAGCGACAATCATATCCACATCCGCACGGTTGCAGGCCTCAAGCGCCTGGACGTGCTGCTGCGCCGTGTCGATTCCAATTCGCTCGATCCGCTCGAGCTCGATGCCTCGTCACGGCTCGGGGTCCCCGGCCTGATCGACGTGCTGCGCAAGGACGGCGTCGTTGTCGCCAACATGCCGGGCTCGGGTGTCCTCGAGGCGCGCGCGATGCTCGGCTTCCTGCCGGCGCTCAGCCGCCGGCTGCTCGGCGAAGAGCTGAAGATGCCGCACATCGCGACCTGGTGGTGCGGCCAGCGCTCGGCGCGCGACGAAGTGTTGTCGCGGCTCGACGAGGTCGCGATCGAAGGCGCGTATCGGCGCGGCGTTCCCGGTTTCGACAGCAACGGTCCGGTGCTCGCGAGCGAACTCGACGCCGCCGGGCGCCGGCGCCTGAGCGACGCCATCGCTGCGCGCGGCATGGACTATGTCGGCCAGGAGGTGGTGCGGC
The DNA here is from genome assembly GCF_042666195.1 of Bradyrhizobium sp. GCM10028915. Classification (NCBI taxonomy): domain Bacteria; kingdom Pseudomonadati; phylum Pseudomonadota; class Alphaproteobacteria; order Hyphomicrobiales; family Nitrobacteraceae; genus Bradyrhizobium; species Bradyrhizobium sp. GCM10028915. Next base: position 82,339 of record NZ_JBHTFN010000009.1, on the reverse strand, counting down.
TCTCGACCATGCCGGTGTGGGAACAGGGGCAAATCACGCCGCGTCCCTTCGTGCTGCGCGTGTTCGCAGCCGCGACGCCGGACGGCTGGGCCATCATGCCCGGCGGCTTCTGCCGGATCGCCGAGCAGCCGGATGCGCGCGCGGTGTCGATGGGCGACGGCGCGCGCTCCGCCGACGTCTGGGTGGTCTCGGACAAGCAGGTCTCGACCGCGACGCTGCTGCCTGCGATCGACAAGGTGCGCATCCGCCGTATCGCCGGCGTGCTGCCGAGCCGCGCCGCCGACAATCTGTTCTGGCTCGGCCGCTATCTCGAACGCGCCGAGGCGACGCTGCGGCTGGTGCGGGCGCTGGGCTCGCCGAGCGGGCCCAACAAGGGCACCGCGGCCTCGCTGCAATCGGCGGAACGTATCCAGCGCCTGCTGGTGACCTGGGGCGCGATCTCGCAGACCTCGCGCGCGGCGCCCGGCCGCATCGTTGCCGAAGCGCTGCAGAGCCCGGAGCGTTTCGGCTCGGCACTGTCGCTGGTCCGCGCGGCCCAGCGCACGGCGACCTCTTTGCGCGAGCGGCTGTCGCCCGATGCCTGGCAAGTCATCACCGAGATGGTCGAGCGGCTGGCCGTCGAGGTCGAGGACGACGACAGCGTGCTGAGCGCGGCCGAGTTGACCTTGCAGGAGCTCGCGAGCTTTGCCGGCCTTGCGCATGAGAACATGAACCGCGCCGCCGGCTGGCGCTTCCTCGATATCGGTCGGCGCACCGAGCGCGCCATCAACACCACGCGCTTTGCCCGGCAGTTTGCCTATGACGAGGCCGGCGACGAGGATCTCGATATCCTGCTGACGCTGGTGGATTGCCAGATTACCTACCGCTCGCGTTATCTGCTGGCGCCGATCCTGGCGCCGGTGCGCGACCTCGCCGTGCTCGACAGCTACAATCCGCGTTCGGTGGCGTTCCAGGTGACGACGCTGAACGAACACATCGCCGCACTGCCGAGCCTGAAGGAGCACGGCCTGATCGAGAAGCCGCAGCGGCTTGCGGTCGCGCTGCAGGCGATGCTCGCGACCGCGCAGGCCGAAAAGCTCGAGGTCAAGACGCTGTTCGCCCTGGAGCAGGATCTGCTCAGCCTCGCCGAGGCGGTCGGGCAGCACTACTTCCCGCACGGTCCCAATGCGAGCCGGCCGGAAAAGCTGACGGGGCTGGCGTGATCTACGATATCCGTCACGTCACCACCTACGAATACGAGAGCCCGGTTAGCTTCGCGCGCTGCACGCTGCGGCTGGAGCCGAGGAGCGGCAATGGCCAGGAGCTGATTTCGCATAAGGTCGAGATCCGTCCGCGCCCTGCGGAGCGTAGCGTCCGGCGCGATTTCTTCGGCACCTTGACCGAGAGTGTCGTGATCGAGGCCGCGCATCGCACCCTGCGCATCGATTCCCGCTCTCGCGTGAAGGTGTCGCGCCAGCCGCCGGCGCGCGCCGCTGTCAGCCCGGCCTGGGAGAACATTCGCGACATCGCCTTCGAGGCGACGAGCCTCGGGCCGTCCTCGCCGGTCGGCTATGTCTTTGCGAGCCCGCTAGTGCCGGTGCTGGGACCGGTCAGCGCCTATGCGGCGGAAAGCTTTGCGCCCGGCGCGGGCATCCTTGCCGGGGCGGTCGATCTGATGCATCGCATCCGCACCGAATTTCGCTACGACCCCAAGGCGACGGTGATCTCGACGCCGCTCAACGAGGTCTTCGTCAAGCGCCATGGCGTCTGTCAGGATTTTGCCCATGTCATGATTGCGGGCTTGCGCGGGCTGGGCCTGCCCGCGGCCTATGTCAGCGGATATTTGCGCACCATTCCGCCGGCGGGCCAGCCGCCCCTGCAGGGCGCCGACGCCACCCATGCCTGGGTGTCGCTGTGGTGCGGGGAGGAGCTTGGCTGGGTCGATTTCGATCCGACCAACGATCTTATGGTTGCTGGCGACCATATCGTGCTCGCAGTCGGCCGCGACTTCTCCGACGTTTCGCCGGTCGACGGCATCATCGTCGGCTCGCCGAAGCAGAAGCTCGACGTCGCCGTCGACGTGCTGTTGGTGGAATGATTGCGGGTCCTGCCCGCGACACCCATCCCGGGTGTGGCGGGTCTGCACCGCAACCGCGATATCGCGGGGCACAAACCGCAACATATTTCCGAGTTTGCGCCCCCGGGTTTGGCCAGTCGGCCAAGATGGGCTATGCTGGCGCCTGCTCGAGGACGAGAATGAGACGTCGGGAATTGGCGTGGAAAACCACCGACAGACGGGGCTGCATCCATGATGACGTTACCGAAACTGGCGGCGGACTCCCTTGAAAAATTGCTGGGCTCGTTCATGCGTCGCCGGTTCGACGAGCCCTCTGCGCGCATCGTCGAGAGCGCAACCCGCACGGCGATGGAATGCATCGGCAATAGCGACGCGCTCTATCACAATATCGAGCATACGATGCTGGTGACGCTGGCGGGTCACTCCATCCTCAGCGGCCGATATCTTCACGCCCATCTGTCGGCGGAAGACTATGTCCATGTCCTGATCGCCTGCCTGGCCCATGACATCGGCTATGTGCGCGGCCTGTTCGAGGAGGATGACACCGATGGCTTCGTCATCGATGCAGCCGGCACCAAGGTGTCACTGCCGCGCGGCGCCTCGGATGCAAGCCTGATGATGTATCATGTCGACCGTTCCAAGCTTTATGTCTCGCGGCGGCTGCGACACATTCCGGGGCTCGATCCGGAGCGCATCGCCCGCGCCATCGAGGGCACCCGGTTTCCGGCCCGGGAAGGCCAGGACTATGACGACGAGGCCTCGATCCTGCGCGCGGCCGACTTCATCGGCCAGCTCGGCGACCCCAATTATCTGCGCAAGGCCAATGCGCTCTACTACGAGTTCGAGGAAGTCGGCATCAACCGCCAGCTCGGCTACGATTCGCCTGCCGACATCGTGAACCGCTATCCGCAATTCTATTGGAACAGCGTCGCGCCGCACATCCAGACCGAGATCGGCTACCTCAACAAGACCGAGATCGGTCGGCAGTGGATCGCCAACCTCTACAGCAACGTGTTCCGCGCCGAGCGTGACATCACGTTGTCCGGGCCGCAAAAATAGCTCCGCTTTCTAATGCAACAAAAAACGGTCGCCACCAATATTCTCGACATCGCCTATCGCGAATACGGCGCGCCGGACGGCTGGCCCTGCATCATGGGTCACGGCTTTCCCTACGACGTGAACGCCTATGCCGGGACCGCGCCGATCATGGCGCAAGCAGGCGCGCGGGTGCTGGTGCCCTGGCTGCGCGGCTACGGGCCGACGCGATTCCGCTCCGCTGCGACGTTGCGCTCCGGCGAGCAGGCGGCGCTGGGCGCCGATCTGCTGGCCTTCATGGATGCGCTTGGAATTGCGCGCGCGGTCGTCGGCGGTTACGACTGGGGCGGACGCGCAGCCTGCGTGGTCTCGGTGCTGCATCCGGAGCGCGTGATCGCGCTCGTCTCGGGCAATTCCTACAACATCCAGAACATCGCGCGCTCGATGGAGCCGGCTTCGCCACCGGAGGAGGCGGCACTCTGGTATCAATATCTCTTCCACAACGAACGCGGCCGCCGTGCGCTGGAGCGCAACCGGCGCGGTTTTGCGCGCCAGCTCTGGTCGATGTGGTCGCCGAGATGGGCCTTCGACGACGCGACGTTCGAGACCAGCGCCATCTCGTTCGACAATCCCGATTTCGTCGATGTCGTGATCCACTCCTATCGACATCGTTACGCGCTGGTCGCGGGCGATCCCGCCTATGCCGCGATCGAGGCGAAGCTCGCCGCCCAGCCCCCGGTTCGGGTACCGACCATCGCGATCGACGGTGACAGCGACGGCGTCAATTCCGGCACCGCTCACCACGCAGGCAAATTCGTGGGCTTTTTCGAGCGGCGCGTCTTTACAGGGGCCGGCCACAATTTACCGCAGGAGCGGCCGGCCGAATGGGCCCAGGCCGTGCTCGATGTACGGAAAGCGGCCTCATAGCGCCGGATTTCTCGTCCCGCTGTCTTGCCGCTCTCATAGCTTCCAATTTTTCCTGATTCCGGGAACCTTTTCCAATCGCAGCCGTCCAAGCTGTGGGGCCGCGTTCTGTATGCGGTTCGTTGCAGGGGAGTTTTCGATGAAGACGCAAACGCGCAGGCTGGAACGTGTCGCGGTCGCGCAGGCGCCGAGCGAGCGGCCTGAGAGGGCGGAGGTCGAGCAGGCGATCCGGACCATGATCCGCTGGGCCGGCGACGATCCCGCGCGCGACGGTCTGCGCGATACGCCGGACCGGGTCGCGCGCGCCTTCGAGGAGTATTTCTCCGGCTATGCGCAGGATCCGACCGAAATCCTGCAAAAGACCTTTGAGGAGATCGAAGGCTATGACGAGATGATCGTCCTGCGCGGCGTTCGCTTCGAAAGCCATTGCGAGCACCACATGGCACCGATCGTCGGCCGCGCCTGGGTCGCTTATATCCCGCAAGGGCGCGTCGTCGGCATCTCCAAGCTCGCGCGTCTCGTCGACATCTACGCCAAGCGGCTTCAGATCCAGGAGAAGATGACCGCGCAGATCGCCAACACGATCAACGACGTGCTGAGGCCCGAAGGCGTCGGGGTCATCATCAAGGCGACGCATCACTGCATGACCACGCGTGGCGCACATAAGCCCGGGACAGATCTCGTCACCAGCCGCATGCTCGGCGTGTTCCGCGACAATGCGTTGACACGCCAGGAACTGCTGGGGCTGGCCAATTCGGACGATTGATCCGCGACGGCTCAAGGAGGCAACGCCATGACCGAAGACAAGAAGCCAAGCGGGCCCGACCTGAGCCGAGGCGTGACGCTCGCCGCGTTCAAGGACGGCAAATTGCTCGGCCATGTCGGCGAGGAAGACGTCCTGCTGGTGCAGGCCGGCAGCGAGATCTTCGCGATCGAGCCGACCTGCAGCCACTATCACGGTCCGCTCGCGGAAGGACTGGTAGTGGGCGACACCATCCGCTGCCCCTGGCATCATGCCTGCTTCTCCTTGCGGTCAGGCGAGGCGACCCGTCCGCCGGCGCTGAATGCGCTGGCGTTGTGGGAGGTCTCGCGCGATCAGGACAAGATCGTCGTCCAGCGCAAGCGCGAGATGCCGAAGCCTCCGGCGTGTCACCGGACGGCGCCAACGCCGGAAAAATTCGTCATCATCGGTGGCGGCGCGGCGGGTTTCGCGGCGGCGGAGACGCTCCGTCGCGAGGGCTTTGCCGGCGCCATCACCATGCTCAGCAATGACAGCGCGATGCCGGTCGACCGGCCCAATCTTTCCAAGGATTACCTCGCGGGCAACGCGCCGGAGGATTGGCTGCCGCTGCGAGGCGAGGACTATTATCAGGACGCCGGCATCGATCTCAGGCTCAACACGAATGTTGCCGCGATCGAGGCGAAGACGCGCAGCGTGACGCTGGGCAACGGCGACAGGCTGCCGTTCGACAGGCTGCTACTCGCGACCGGCGCCGAGCCGGTCCGATTGCAGATTCCGGGTGCCGACCAGCCCCATGTCTACACCCTGCGCTCGGTCGCCGACAGCCGCGCCATCATCAAGGCGGCGGGCAGCGCCAAGCGGGCGCTGGTGATTGGCGCCAGCTTCATCGGCCTCGAAGTCGCGGCCTCCTTGCGGGCACGCAAGATCGAGGTGCACGTGGTCGCGCCGGACGAACGGCCGATGCAGAAGGTGCTCGGTCCCGAGATGGGCGACTTCGTGCGCGCGCTGCATGAGGAGAACGGCGTCAACTTCCATCTCGAGGACACCGTGGAAAAGCTGGACGGCACGCGCGCCACGTTGAAGAGCGGCGGCGTGATCGAGGCCGACCTGGTCGTGGTCGGCATCGGCGTCAAGCCGCGCCTTGCGCTTGCCGAGCAGGCGGGGCTTGCGGCCGATCGGGGCGTCAGCGTGAGCGAATATCTGGAGACCAGCGTATCCGGCATTTTCGCGGCCGGCGACATCGCGCGCTGGCCCGATCCGCATTCGCGGCAAACCATCCGCGTCGAGCATTGGGTGGTGGCGGAGCGGCAGGGCCAGACCGCGGCGCGCAACATGCTCGGCAAGCGCGAGCGCTTCGAGGCCGTGCCGTTCTTCTGGTCGCAGCACTATGACGTGCCGATCAACTATGTCGGCCACGCCGAGAGCTTCGACGACATCGCGATCGACGGTAGCATTTCCGGCAAGGACTGCCTGCTGAAGTATAGCAAGGGCGACCGCGTTCTTGCGGTTGCTTCAATTTATAGGGATCTCGACAATCTCAAGGCCGAGCTGGAGATGGAGCGGACACGCGGCTGAGGCGCGCATCCGGTCTCGATTTGCGTCAATGGTGCTGCCCGCGAGGGCGGCTGTGCACCGGCTGATCAGCAACTCGACGCAAGACCGCCTTGCGGAACTCCGCTGATCTGACGTGCTGGCAAGAAGCAGCACGCCGCGCGCCTTCCGAGTCGCGCGGCGATCATCACCGGGGAGAAACCATGAAAGCCGCTTTGGTCCTGGCTGCAGCCTTGGCTGCCTGCCTGTCCACGCCTGTCTCCGCGCAGAAATCCTACGGTCCCGGCATCAGCGACACCGAGATCAAGATCGGCAACACCATGCCCTATAGCGGTCCCGCTTCGCCGCTCGGCATCACCGGCAGGGTGATCTCGGCCTATTTCGACGAGGTCAACGAGAAGGGCGGCATCAACGGCCGCAAGCTCAATCTCCTGTCGCTCGACGACGCCTTCTCGCCGCCGAAGACCATGGAAGCGGCGCGGCGGCTGGTCGAGGGCGACGGCGTCGCCTTCATCTTCGCGACCATGGGCACCGCGCCGAGCTCGGCGATCGCGAAATATCTCAACAGCAACAAGGTGCCGCAGCTGTTTCTGATCAGCTCGGCCTCGAAGTGGAACGACCCCGCCAACATGCCCTGGTCGATGGCGCTGCCGTGGGCGCCGAACTACACCAGCGAGGCCGCCATCGACGTCGCCTATGCCCGCGCCAAGAACCCGAACGCGCGGTTCGCGGTGCTCTATCAGAACGACGACGCCGGCAAGGAATATCTGCGCGGCGTCAAGGAAGCGCTTGGTGCCGACGCGGACAAGGCGATCGCGATGGCGTCGAGCTTCGAGGTCGCCGACCCCACCGTCGATTCCCAGGTGCTGACGCTCGCCAACACCAAGGCCGACGTGTTCATGATCTATTCGGTGACGCCGCGCGCCTGCGCCCAGGCGATTCGGAAAGCGCATGAGGTCGGCTGGCAGGCGACGCGCTTCCTCGCCTCGGGCTGTGCCAACAAGGCGACCGTGATGGTCCCGGCCGGCCTCGATGCCGGCAAGGGCGTGCTCTCGCTCGGCTCGCTCAAGCCGTTCGTCGAGGCGCCGAAGGACGATCCGGCGATGACGGCCTATATCGACTTCATGAAGAAGCGCCTGCCCAATGCCGACGTCAACAACGTCGCGGGTCTCTACGGCTACACCGTCGCCGAGGCATTGGTGGTCTTGCTGAAGCAGTGCAAGGACAATCTGACGCGCGAGAACATCATGGCGCAGGCGGCCAATTTGAAGAACGTGCCGCTATCGCTACTGATGCCCGGCATCACCCTCAACACCACGCCGCAGGATTTCCGCCCGATCAAGGACGGCTATATGCTCCAGTTCAACGGCAACGACTGGATCGTCGCCAGCGAGCTGCTGCGCGGCACGTGAGGGGCACGCGAGCGGCAGCATAGACAGTGCACCCTCTCCCCTTGCGGGAGAGGGTGGATCGCCGCGAAGCGGCGAGCCGGGTGAGGGTATCTCTCCGCGAGTCGTCTCTACATTTGAACTCGCGGATACAACCCCTGATCCGGCGCTTCGCGCCACCTTCTCCCACAAGGGGAGAAGGGAACAGGAGACCCCCATGGACTTTCACCATTCCGAACGTTCGCTGGAGCTGCAGGAGCGCGTCCGCCGGTTCATGCGGACGCATGTCGAGCCGGTCGAGGAGCTCTATTACGAGCAGGTGAAGCCGGAAGCGACACGCTACAGGACGCCGCAGATCCTTCAGGACCTGAAGCGGCTGGCGCGCGAGCAGGGGCTCTGGAACCTGTTCCTCTCCGGCGAGCACGGCCAGGATCCCAACAACACTGGCTTGACCAATCTCGAATACGCGCCGGTGAAGGAGATCATGGGCCGCATCCTCTGGGCGCCGGAGGTGTTCAATTGCTCGGCGCCCGACGTCGGCAACATGGAGGTGCTGGCCAATTACGGTACGCCGGCGCAGCAGGAGCGCTGGCTGAAGCCACTCCTGGAGGGGCGCATCCGCTCCGGCTTCTCGATGACGGAGCCGCAGGTTGCCTCCAGCGATGCCACCAACATCCAGTGCGAGATCAGGCGCGACGGCGGCGACTACGTCATCAACGGCCGCAAATGGTTCACCTCGGGCGCGATGAACGAGGATTGCGAGATCCTGATCGTGATGGGCAAGACCGCGCCCGACGATCCCGATCGCCACCGCCAGCAATCCATGATCCTGGTGCCGAGAGCGACGCCCGGCGTGCGCATCGTCCGCGACATGCTGACCTACGGCTATGACGACGCGCCGGTCGGCCATCCCGAGATCGTCTACGAGAACGTTCGCGTGCCCGCGGAGAACATCCTGCTCGGCGAGGGCCGCGGCTTCGAGATCGCGCAAGGCAGGCTCGGCCCCGGCCGTATCCACCATTGTATGCGGCTGATCGGCTGCGCCCAGCGCGCGCTCGAATTGATGTGTCAGCGCGCGGTCTCCCGCACGGCCTTCGGCAAGCCGCTCGCAGAACAGGGCTCGGTGCGTGAGGACATCGCGCACTCATTCTGCGAGATCGCGCAGGCGCGGCTCTTGACGCTGCAAGCCGCCGACAGGATGGACCGCGAGGGCAACAAGATCGCGCGCGACCTGATTGCGGCCGCCAAGATCGTGGTGCCCAGCATGGCCGCCCGCGTTATCGACCGCGCCATCCAGATCCACGGCGCTGCCGGCGTCTCGCAGGACACGTTCCTGGCGCGTGCTTACGTCTACGCCCGCTTCATCCGCATCGGCGACGGACCGGATCAGGTGCATCTGGCCGCGGTGGGGAAGGAGCTGATCAAGCGTGGCGGGGTGATGGGCTAGCAAACGCCATCACTGACGGCCCCATTTCTTCTTTCCCGCGCAAAGCAAGGCGGCATGAACACCTTGCCGGCGGCGCCTTGACCACCGTCACTGGACCAGATGTGCGGGCCGAAGGGGCCTGAATGCGGCGCGCAGCTCGGCGGAGAAAAGCGCCGGCTGCTCCCAGGCAGCAAAATGACCGCCTTTGTCGACCTCGTGGAAGTAGGTCAGGTTGCGATAGGCGCGCCGGGCCCACGTCTCCGGGGCTTGATAGCTCTCGCCCGGGAAGACCGTGATGGCCACCGGCAGTGAGATCTCCGCAGTCTTCTCCGGACCTGCAAGGGCGGGACTGCGCCCGCTATATTCCCAGTAAAGTCGCGCCGAGGAGGTGGCGCTGTTCGTCAACCAGTACAGCGTGATGTCGTCCAGCACCTCGTCGCGGGATTTTTCGGAGTCGGTGTCGTCGAACTTCCAATGCGAGAAGCCGGGATGTCCGAGCATCCAGGCTGCCAGGCCCGCGGGAGAATCCGTCAAGCCGTAGCCGATCGTTTGCGGCCTCGTTCCCATCATCAGCGCGTAGGACCGGTTGCCCATCTTGCCGGCCGCACTGAATGCATCGAACGCCGCGCGTTCCTTGGCGGAGAGGTCTGCCGGAGCAGGCCCGCCGGCCGCGAGGATCGTGGCGATATCGGGCGGGACGATCGCCGGCAAGTTGATATGGATGCCGAGCAAGCCTGCCGGCGCCAGCCGTGCCATCGCACTCGAGACCGGCGAGCCCCAGTCGCCGCCCTGCGCGACATAGTGGGTGTAGCCCAGGCGCTTCATCAGTTCCGCCCAGATGCGCGCTGTGTGGTCGGGACCCCAACCGGTATCGACCGGCTTGCCGGAGAAGCCATAGCCGGGCATCGAGGGGATCACGACGTCGAACGCGTCCTCGGGCCGGCCCGCATGGGCCGTTGGATCGGTGAGTGGATCGATCAGCTTGAGCTGCTCGAATACCGATCCCGGCCAGCCATGGGTTATGACGACAGGCAGGGCATTGGGATGTTTGGAGCGGACATGAATGAAGTGGATGTCGATGCCGTCGATGTTGGTCATGAACTGCGGAAGTCGATTCATCTTCGCTTCGATCTTTCGCCAGTCGTAGGCCGTCCCCCAATAGTTGAGGAGGGACTGGAGCTTCGCCAGCGGGATACCTTGGGAGTGATCGGAAACAGTCTCGCGATCGGGCCATCGCGTCGCCAACACGCGCCGCCGAAGCTCGACCAAGTCCTCCTCCGGCACGGCAATGTGGAAGGGGCGAATTGTGCTTTCGCCCGCGGCCGCCGCTCCACGCAGCGGAAACACGCTCGTGGAAATCACCGCTGCAATTCCAACCGCTGCCGTGCTCAAAAGCGCGCGCCGGCTTCTGTCGATGGTGTTCTCGGAATTGTATGGTATCGGCATAGGACACCTTCCTGGCTTCAGGCGATCGGAGCCTGCGGAGCAGGGCAGTCCTTCGTCTGGCTCTGCAACATGGCTCGGAAGCCGGTCAATAGCTCGTTAAGGCTTGTTAGATGCTGTGAGCAGTTGCGACTGATGCAGGGGCAAGGTGAAGAAAGACAAGTTCAGCAGTTCTGTCCCTTGTCCCCCGACAAGGACGGAGTAGACAAGCTGATCGGATCTGTGCGTCGGCTCCTTGTCCATGAACGCATTCAGCAGCGGGCCTTGCTGCGCGAGGACATTGCAAACTCCCTCTGTGACATCGCGCAAGCAAGCCTTCTCACGCAGGTGGCAGCCTCCGTCGCTGCGATGATCGCTTCTGCGAAAACCCGCCGATGAGAATGAAAACACGGTCAGGCGGGCGAGCGCACCGATTATCCTGATTGGTCGCGCTATGAGAGTCATGTCGCGCTATTTCGCCGCGGCTCTCGTCGTCATGCTGTTGACGCAATGTCTGTCTTAGACGGCGACAACTAAAACACGGTGCTGGAACTGTTGCGGTTCCTCCAACGGTTCCGGAGCCAGGGGTTGGCTCGACCCGCAAAACGATTTGCGGCATCGGAACTGAACAATCGAAAATCACAGGAGATATAATGGGGTTCCGATCGAGCGCCGCAATTTGCGGCGCCATGATTGCGCTTGCCGTTTCCGTTTCTGTAGCGCGATGTGAAGCTGGTGGGGTTCACTCAAACGCTGTCGACGATGCCGCTTCCGGGGAAGCGATCGTTGGCGCGGCATCCATGTACAATCCGTTCAAGCCGGGCAAAGAGGAGGGCGGCCCGAAGACGGCTTCCGGCGAGCGCTATGATCCCTCGGTGTGGTCGGCTGCCATCAAGACGAGCTTGCGTAAGAAATTCGGTGGGGTCCAATTTGGCGCGAAGCCGAAATACGCCCTCGTCGAGGCCGTCGGCAAGAAGGTCATCGTCAGGATAAATGACGTGGGACCGCTAAGGCCTGGCCGCATCATCGACTTCAATGAGCGGACGATGCGCCATTTCGATCCGAGCCTGGAGCGCGGGGTCATTCCTGACGTAAAAGTCCGACCGCTTGCCGGCGGCGATTGGACCCCCGGACCGGTTGGCTGAACGTCGCACCAGAAGGTCGCGCAGTACGACCGAAGGTCCCGACGCCATCGCCATGATGACATCACGGTTTGCTGCGCGCCCGCAGCAGCCATGTCTACGCGTCTAAACTACTAAGCGGCCGTGATCTTCGAAATCTGGCCTTCGGCTCCTGTGCCAAGGCCATCCACACCTGTCGCCTCTATGCAGAGTTTAAGCGCTCCGCCCAGAGTTGCAGCAGCCAGATCCGCCTTGGCACCTTCCCGCAGGCTTTCCAGCGCCGCTGGCTCGATGTCCTTCATCCAGCAACCCAGAATGATTGTGGCCTTCGGCAATTTACGGCGAAGCCGTCGCACCGAGTAACGCATATGGGCAGGGCTGCTTGCATCCATATAGACGAGGCAGACAATGGCGACCCCGTCGGTCTCCAGCCGGAAGATATTCGCCGTCGACAACGCTTCCGCTGCCTCGACTCTGGCCGACAAGCCATGCGCGCCGGTCAGTTGAGCCAGCATGATCGCAGCGGCTTCGTCGATCGGATTTCGCCCGGCCACACAGAGGACGGGATGTTCGCCTTGCCATCCAGCGGGCAAGTCCTCCTTGCGCAGAACCCGCAGACTCTCATAAGGCGCGTCCTCAGCCACGCCTTCTATGGCAGATGTAGCTTCGACATCTGTTGTCGGGCCGACCTTCGGCGGCAGACGCTCATCCTGCTCCGAAATGTTATTGGCAAATTCCTGGACCGCATCCCTGATTTTGGTCAGCCGGTCGGGAGCCAGAGCGCCGCGCTCGGCATCCACTTGAGCCAGTTGCAGTCCTCGCAGGGCGACTTCGTCGTAATAGGAGCTAAGAGATCGCTCCTTCAAGAACTCCTCGGCTTTTGCCGATGCTTCTGTCGGATCGCCGGCGAGCATCCGCTGATAGAATATCTCGGGCGGAGAGAGTGCTGGTCGGTCTCCAAACATGACGTCCAGGAACTCCAGCCGCTCGACATGGCGGCCCAGTACGACGAGACACACCGTGAGTGGTGTCGCCAGAACGAGGCCGATCGGACCCCAGAGCGCCGTCCAGAACGTCGCAGAAGCCACAACGGCCACCGGCGACAGTCCCGTGCTGTGTCCATAGACCATCGGCTCCAGCACATGGCCGACGACGGGCTCCACCACCACGAACAGCGCGATCGTCCAAAGCAGCATCGTCCAGGTTGGATCGACCGCGACCGCGAGAGCGAGAGGAAAGGCGGCGGCGATGACCGCCCCGATGTAAGGCACGAAGCGCAGCACTGCTGCCAGAATACCCCACAGGATCGCGCTTGGAACGCCGATCAGCCAGAGACCCGTTCCGATGATGATGCCGAAGCTGCCGTTCACGAGAAGCTGGATAAGGAAAAGCCGGCTGAGGCGGCTCGCCGCGTCATCAAGGGCAGCCGTGGTGCGCTGCAGGTCATCCGAACCGGCCAGCCTGATCAGACGATTACGAAGATCCTCGCGTTGAAGCAAAATGAAGATCACGAATATGACGATGATCCCGGTCGTTGCGAGCGGATGAAGCAAGGGTGAAATCAGCGTTTGCAAGCTCTCCAGCGCGCCGGGATCGGGCTGAAGCACTTCCACAGGAACGGGCCTCGGCGCGGCCGCTTTCGGAGCTGCTATGGTGCCCAACGAATTCGCGGCCTCCTTGGGCTTGTCGAGTTCTTTGCTGAGGTCCTTCAACATGCTCGAAGCCCGCTCGAGCGTGCCTCGACCAGCGGTGGTCTCACGGAAGGATTGGATCTTCTCGCTTATTGTGGACTGATATCGCGGCAAATCGCCAGCCAGCTGCGTGAGTTGGGTAGCAAGGAGACTGCCCATCGCAAATATGAATGCGAAGGCGATCACGACCACGCTCACCACAGCCAAACTGCGTGGAATGCGCAGACGCTGAACCAGTCGAACCAGGGGCGCCAGCACGAAGCTGAGCAAGACGGCCAGCGCTATGGGGATGATGATCTCGCGACCATAATACAGCACCATGACAATGATCGCGGCGAGAATGGCCATCGCCACGGCGCTCAATAGCGAAATCAATTCTTCCGGTGTTCGTGCTTTGAATGGCTGCCTGATCACAGCTCCTCGCTAGGCCGGGAAAAGCGGCGAGTTTGTTGACGTCCAGTGAGTTCAAAAAAGCCGCGGATTGCTCCGCGGCTTTTGCATTCACAGGATTCGTATCTCAGTAGCGGTCGGTGCCGATCCCGACGCTCACGCCGGGAGCGCGGAAGCCGATGCCGCTGCGCTCTTCATAGCCGCGCCGCTCGATGTAGCGCTCGCGAGGCGCATATCCGTAGGAATCGCGCCCTTCGCGGATGATGACACGGCGTTCGCCGCGCTCACGCCAGCAACGACCGTCTTCGTTGCAGACCATGCGCACGTTCTGAATGTTGCTGTCCGGAGCGACAGACAGGGTGGGAGACAGCGGGGCTGCAGCAGCGGCGGTCACGAGAAGGGTACTTGCTGCGGCCGCCAGAGCGGCTGTGAAAAATTTCATCGTGTTTCTCCCAAATGTGATGTGTCAGTGAGGCAATAGACTGGGAACCCAATGGTTCCATGGCTGAACAGATATCGTCAGCTGCCGCCATTCTGTTCGCAGGCATTCCCTGCCCGAAAGACAGGTGAACTCGCCATGATTGGCGATCATGACCTGGAAGATGGGATTGCGGAGAGAGGCATCGCGCGGTCTATGTGAAGATCGGCTTCGAGATCCTGCCGGCCCAGCGCGGAAAGCTCCAACATTGACATCATGCTCCTGTTTTGCCCGACGGAGCAAGTAGATTCGTCAAATCCGCAGAGGATCGGGGCGGTGGCCAAGCCATTGAAATCGCTGTCCCCGGCTACTGTGCATGGGGTTGTTTTCGCGTTTTTGATGGAGCGATCCCACCGCCGGCTCTGTTGGCGATGGACGTGCGGCTACCCGGCCTTGGCGATGCGGCCGTCCGCCGCGCCCGAGCGCAGGTTCTGGAAGAACTTCTCCACCTCGCACGACAGCGTCTCCGCCGTCTCGGTCACGCTGCTCGCAGCCCTCAGCACCGAGGAGGCCGCAGTATCGGTCTCGCCGATGGCGTCGCGGAGCGAGCTGATGTTGGCGACGAGGGTCTCGTTGCCTTGGGCAGCCGATTGCGCGTTGGACGAGATCTCGCGCGTGGCGGCGTCCTGCTGGCCGATGGCGCCGGCGATCGCCGAGGTGACGTCGTTGATCTCGCGCACCGCGCCGCCGATCTCGCGGACGGCGTCGACCGCGTTGCGGGTGGAGGACTGGATCATCGAGACGTTTTCGCTGATGTCGGCGGTCGCTTTCGCGGTCTGCCCCGCGAGCGCCTTCACTTCGTGTGCGACGACGGCAAAGCCGCGGCCAGCATCGCCCGCGCGCGCCGCTTCGATGGTGGCATTGAGCGCGAGCAGATTGGTCTGCTCGGCGATCGCCTGGATCAGGCTGAGCACGCCGTCGATGCGTTGCGTGGCGGCCGCCAGGCTCTCGATCTCGGCAATCGATTTCTCGGTGCGCTGCCCGGTCTGCTCGACCGCGCTGGCGGATTGCCGCACCTGCCGGCCGATCTCCACCACCGACGCAGACAGCTCCTCGGCCGCGCCTGCCACCGCCGTGACGTTGTGCGATGCCTGTTCGGTGGCGTTCGCCGCCGTGCCGGCGCGACTGCTCGCGTCCGCGGTGACGCGGGTGATGGTCTGCGCCGTCTCGCGCATGACGGAGGCGTTGTCGCTGAGGCCGCGCATGATCGCGCCGATCGCCTCGCGAAACGCGTCGACGGATTGCTCGATGTGGCGGGCGCGCTCCTCGCGCGCGGCGGAGTCCTGCGAGACCTGCGAGGCGAGGTTGCGGTTGCGCCCCATCGCGTCCTGGAAGATCTGGATCGCGCGCGCCAGTGCGCCGATCTCGTCGGCGCGGTCAGAGTGGGGCACCACGACGTTCTCGGCGCCGTCAGCGACCTGCTTGATGGTCGCGGTGATGGCGGAGAGCGGGCGTGCGATCGAGCGGGCGATGATGACGATGCCGATCACGACGAGGGCGAGCGCCACGCCGGCGAGGCAGGTCAGGACGAAGGACAGGATGCGATTGGTCTCGGTCTCGTGCGCGATTTGCCTCGCGCGCTCGGAATAGACTTTGGACAGCGCCTCGAGATCCTTGTTCAGCGCCGAGCGCACGGCGCGGTTGGCGTCGTTGTCGCCCCATTCGCGGCCCGCGGCCGCATTGATCTCGACGCCGCGGCGCACCAGCTCCTTGCGAAACTCGACGAACTGCTCGATGCGCTTCTTGAAGGTGGCGAACTGCTCGGCATCGTCAGCCTTGACGATGGTCTCCCAGCGCTTCACGACGTCGAGGATCTGGGCGTTGAACTTGAGCAGGCCCTCGCCGTATTTCTTCACCACGGCCGGTTCGGTCGACATGTAGACGCCGCGCGATTCCATCACGACCGCATAGACCAGCGAGTTGACCCGCTCAACGTTCAGCGCGGCGGCGTTCGCGGTCTCGATCGCGGTGGTCAGCTCGGCACCGCGGCGGCTGTTGTAGTCGGACAGCATCGCGATCGCGGCCGTGAGCAGCGCGAACAGCGCGAAGATCGCGTAGAGCTTGTTGGCAAGCGTGAAGCGGCCGGCGAGGCCGGCGGCATTCCCAGATTGGTCGGTTTTCATGGTTTCAGGGGCCCGAATGGCCGGGAGCGGCCGGAGAGCGCGGTCGTAACAAATCGATGCAAAACTATGCAGAATGAAGATGGACGCAGCGTTAACGCCGGGTTTGGCCTCCTTCGCCCTCGGTCGAAAGAAAGGTCGATATTTCAGCGTCTTGATCTGAAGGTATAGTCTTGGGATTGCCCTGGAGTCGGCCTTTGGCCGACGAACCCCGGAGAGACCCTTGGTCTACCGCCACACCATCGACGCCACGACGTACGCATTCCCTGATCTGCGCGATCTGCTCGCCAAGGCGACGCCGCCGCGCTCCGGCGACCGGCTGGCCGGGATCGCCGCCGCCAGTGCCGAACAGATGATCGCGGCGCGGATGGTGCTGGCCGACGTCCCTCTCGGGCAGTTCTTACAGGAAGCCGTCATCCCCTATGAGACCGACGAGGTCACCCGCCTCGTTATCGACAGCCACGACGCCAAGGCGTTCGCGCCGGTGGCTTCGCTGACGGTCGGCGCCTTTCGCGACTGGCTGCTATCGGACGCCGCGACGCCCGAAATCTTGCGCAAGCTGGCCGGCGGCATCACTCCGGAGATGGCCGCCGCGGTCTCGAAGCTGATGCGCAACCAGGATTTGATCCTGGCGGCGCGGAAATGCGAGGTCACCACCGCTTTCCGCAACACCATCGGCCTGAAGGGCCGGATGAGCACCCGGCTCCAGCCCAACCATCCCTTCGACGACGCCAGGGGCATCACCGCCTCCATCCTCGACGGCATCCTGCTCGGCGCCGGCGATGCCTGCATCGGCATCAACCCGGCGAGCGACGACCCGGCCGTGATCGGCCAATTGCTGCGGCTGCTCGACGAGGTCATCGCGCGGCTCAAGATCCCGACCCAAGGATGCGTGCTGACCCATGTCACCACGACATTGTCGCTGATCGGGCAGGGGGCGCCGGTCGACCTCGTGTTCCAGTCGGTCGCCGGCACCGAGGCCGCCAACCGCAGTTTCGGCGTCAACCTCGCGCTCCTCAAGGAGGCCCAAGAGGCCGGGCTGTCGCAGAAGCGCGGCACGGTCGGGCAGAACGTGATGTATTTCGAGACCGGGCAGGGCTCGGCGCTATCGGCCAATGCCCATCACGGCGTCGACCAGCAGACCTGCGAGGCCCGCGCCTATGCGGTGGCCCGCGCCTTTGCGCCCCTCCTGGTCAACAGCGTGGTCGGCTTCATCGGCCCGGAATATCTCTACGACGGCAAGGAAATCATCCGGGCGGGGCTGGAGGATCACTTTTGCGGCAAGCTGCTCGGCCTGCCGCTTGGGATCGACATCTGCTACACCAACCACGCCGAGGCGGACCAGGACGACATGGACAATCTGCTGACGCTGCTTGCGGCGGCCGGCGTCACCTTCATCATGGGTGTCCCCGGCGCCGATGACGTCATGCTGAACTATCAATCCACGTCTTTTCACGACGCGCTCTATGTCCGCGACGTCTTCGGATTGCGTCGTGCGCCGGAATTCGACGACTGGCTGGCGCAGTCGGGCATTGCGGGCGCTGACTTCCGTCTTGCCGGCGATGCAGGCCTGCTGCCCGATTTTGCCTCACGGTTGATCGCGTGACGTGGCGGAAGCACCCGGTGGCCCGAGGAAACCATTGGTGCCCAAGGGAATTAAGCTCTGCCACAATATTGAGAAATTCCGGCGGCAGCATTACGCTATGTAGCTGTCTGGCAATTTCCGCAGCTAAGTCGAGCGTGGCGGGGGAGCTTTGATGCGAGCTGAAAGTAACGGGACGTCCCGGCGGATTCTCTGCGTGTTTCCGCGATACACATCCTCGTTCGGGACGTTCGAGCATTCCTACCCCCTGACCGATGGCGTCCGCGCCTTCATGCCGCCGCAGGGACTTTTGCTGCTCGCGGCCTATCTGCCCAGGGAATGGCAGGTCAAATTCGTCGACGAGAACCTTCGCCGTACGACCAGAGAAGAGTTCGAATGGGCCGAGGCGGTCTTCGTCAGCGGCATGCACATCCAGCGCCAGCAGATGAACGATATCTGCCGCCGCGCCCACGAGTTCGATCTGCCAGTCGCGCTCGGCGGTCCCTCCGTCAGCGCCTGTCCGGACTATTATCCGTCGTTCGACTATCTCCATGTCGGCGAGCTCGGCGATGCCACCAATCAGCTGCTCGAGATCTTGTCGCGCGATACCTCCCGTCCGGAAGCGCAGGTGGTGCTGACCACCAAGGACCGCGTGCCGATGACGGAGTTTCCGATCCCGGCCTACGAGCTCGCCGACGTGAAGAAATACTTCCTCGGCAGCATCCAGTATTCCAGCGGCTGTCCGTATCAGTGCGAGTTCTGCGACATCCCCGGCCTCTATGGCCGCAACCCGCGCCTCAAGTCGCCGGAGCAGATCATCGCCGAACTCGACCGCCTGCGGGAATGCGGCATGACCGACACGGTCTATTTCGTCGACGACAATTTCATCGGCAACCGCAAGGCGGCGCTCGACCTCCTGCCGCATCTGATCGAATGGCAGAAGAGGACCGGCTACATGGTGCGGCTCGCCTGCGAGGCGACGCTCAACATCGCCAAGCGGCCGGAAATCCTCGAGAAGATGCGCGAGGCCTATTTCGTCACCATCTTCTGCGGCATCGAGACGCCCGACCCCGATGCGCTGAAGGCGATGCACAAGGACCACAACATGATGGTCCCGATCCTCGAGGGCGTGCAAACCATCAACTCCTACGGCATGGAGGTCGTGTCCGGCATCATCATGGGGCTCGACACCGACAAGCCGAACACTTCGGAGGCGCTGCTCGCCTTTGTCGAGGAGTCCCGAATTCCGCTGCTCACGATCAACCTGCTTCAGGCGCTGCCGAAGACGCCGCTGTGGGACCGTCTGGAGCGCGAGGGGCGCCTGGTCGAGGACGACGGGCGCGATTCCAATGTTGACTTCCTGTTGCCCTACGACGACGTCGTTGCGTCCTGGAAGCACGCCATGGCCGTCGCCTACGAGCCCGAGAAGGTCTACGGGCGCTTCCAGTATCAATGCGACCACGTTTACGTGCACCGCCTCAAGATGCCAACGCCGGACGAGATGAAGACCTGGACCAACATCAGGCGCGGCCTCGTCATGCTGCGAAACATCTTCTGGAAGGTCGGCGTGCTCGGCGACTACAAGCGCGTGTTCTGGAAGTTCGCGCTGGGCCGCATCAAGCGCGGTGATCTCGAAGGGCTGATCGGCTGCACCCTGATCGCGCACCATCTCATCACTTTTGCGCGGGCGGCCTCGACCGGCCAGCAAAACGCCTCGAACTATTCGATCCGGCTACGCGAGGCCTCCGTCCCCGCCGAATGATGCGACATGTCTGATCCGGCCATCCCGCGTCGTCCGACCCTCGATCTGCGTTCGCTCACGCCCGCGCGCGTGGCGCTGGGGCGCAGCGGCGCGAGCCTGCCGACGCGGGCACTGCTCGATTTCACACTGGACCACGCCCGCGCCCGCGATGCCGTACACGCCGTGTTCGATGCGCCGCGGCTGGTCGCGGATCTCTGCGCGCTTGGCCTCGTCGTCACCGAGGCGAACAGCCGGGCGGTCGACCGCGGGGACTATCTGCGGCGGCCCGATCTGGGCAGACGGCTCGATGCCGGATCAGCCGAGTCCTTGGCGCGGAGCGCCTCGGAGCCGTGCCAACTCGCACTCGTGATTGGCGACGGCCTGTCGGCGGCGGCGGTCCACGCCCATGCGGCCGCGCTGGTGATGCGCCTGCTGCCGTTGCTCGCGGCCGACGATGGTGTCGCGATCGGCCATGTCGTCGTCGCCTCAGGCGCGCGCGTCGCGCTCGGCGACGAGATCGGCGCCATTCTCGGCGCGCGCATGGTCGTGATGCTGATCGGCGAGCGGCCGGGCCTGTCGGCGCCCGACAGTCTCGGCGCCTATCTGACGTTCGCCCCGAAGCCGGGCCGTACCGATGCCGAGCGCAATTGCGTGTCGAACATCCACAAGGCCGGGTTGAGCTATGACGAGGCTGCCTTCAAGATCGCCTGGCTGGTCCGCGAGGGGCTCGCGCGGGAAGTGAGCGGTGTGGCGCTGAAGGACGAGAGCGCAGACCGGGCGCCGCGTCGAATTGGCACGGCTTTGCCCGGATGAAGGGCATTAAGGCAAAATCGCCACATCTTGATCGATTCGGCCACACTCCGCCTGCTTGCGAGAAGGGCGATTGACCTGCTAAACCCCTCGCAGCGATTTTCTGCGCATTTTCAAAGGGCAAGCCTCCCATTGGTATGGCATTTTCAAGCCGTTCGCGGGGCGCGACAAGCTCACAGACCCGAGCCGATTTAGGAACTGGACAAGGCATGCTCGAAAAGCACAGCGAGAGTGAGGTTCATGTCGACAAGGTCGAGCAGGGACCTGCGTCCTCGATCGCCTTCGGGCTGGAGCGCATCGGGCTGATCGCAGTCCGGGCGCCCATCGTCTCCTGCGTCGTCCTGCTCGTGCTGATCGTCGGCGCCGTGTTTGGCATCCACCGGATCAAGATCGACGATTCGCTGTCGCAGCTGTTCCGGTCCAACACGCCGGAATTCCGCCAGTACGAAGCGGTGACCAAGAAGTTCCCGGCCGAGGAATTCGATGTCCTCGTCGTAGTCGAGGGCAAGACCCTGCTGGCCCGGAACAACCTCGAGAAGCTGCGCGACTTCGTCACCGACATGCAGCTGGTCGAGGGTACGCGCGGACTGGTCTCGCTGTTCTCCGCGCGTCAGGCGCCCGCTCCGGGCAAGCTTCCCGCCGCACTGTTCCCGCCCGAGCTGCCCGAGGGCGAGGCCTATGACAAGTTCATCGAGGGCGTCAAAGCCAACGAGATCATCCGCGGCAAGCTGTTGTCCGAGGACGGCACGCTGGCGCTGATCGTGCTGTCGCTCGATCCGGAGGTGGTCGCCTCCAACAAGCTGACCAAGACCGTCGCCGACATCCGCGCGCTGATAAAGGAAGACCTCAGTGACACCGGGCTCAACGTGCAGCTTTCCGGCGTGCCGGTGATGCAGCTCGAGATCCGCAACGCGGTCGAGCGCGACGGGCTCACCTACAACATCCTCGGCATTCTCGCCGGCTGTGTCATCGCCATCATCTTCTTCCGCAAAATCTCGTTCATGGTGGCGGCGGCGTTCCCGCCGATGATCGCGATCCTGCTGGCGCTCGGCGCGCTCGGCTGGGCCAATTTCAATCTCAACATGTTCCTGAACGTGATGACGCCGCTCATCATGGTCATCAGCTTCTCGGACTCGATGCAGCTCACCTTCGCCGCGCGCGACCGGCTGATCGCGGGCCAGGACAAGTTCACCGCATTCAAGAACGCGGTGCTGGTGGTGGGACCGGCCTGCGTGCTGACGCACGGCACCGCAGGCATTTCCTTCATCGCGCTCCAGTTCTCCGACTCCGATCTGATCCGCAAGTTCGGCGAGGCGGGTCTCGCCGCCACCATCATCGCGCTGGTTGCGGTGTTGTCGCTCGTGCCGGTGTTCGGCGTGCTGCTCGTGCGCAACGAGAAGGTCTTTGCGACCAAGTTCCAGAGCGCGGATGCCGGCGTACAAGCGCTGCGTAATTTCTGCTACTGGATCGCGGTGCGCATGGTGGGCCGTCCCGGCCTGTTCAGCCTGATCGCGGTGGTGTTCGTGGCGGGCCTCGGCGTCATCTACGCAAATCTGGAGCCGCGCTACCGGCTCGCCGACCAGGTGCCGGACAAGCGCCAAGCGGTCGCGGCCAGCGACCGGCTCGACGCCAAGCTCACCGGCGCCAACCCGGTCAACGTTCTGATCCAGTTCCCCAAGGGTGAATCGCTCTATTCGCCGGAGACGCTGCAGACCATCGCGGACGTGCACGCGACGGTGGAGAAGGCCGCCGGTGTCGGCAATGTCTGGTCGGTCGAGACCCTGCGCCGCTGGCTCGCGGACAAGGCCGGCAGCGCCGACGTCGCGACCCTGAAGGAATATGTCAGCGTCATTCCGGAGCATCTGGTGCGCCGGTTCATCGATGCCGAGCAGGACGCGGTCGTGGTCGCAGGTCGCGTGCCGGACAAGGATTCCAGCCAGCTCCTGCCGATCGTCGACAAGCTCGATACCGAGCTCGACGCCGTCCGCAAGAAGCATCCCGGCTATGAAGTGGCGGTCACGGGTCTTGCCGCGATTGCCGCGCGCAATTCGGCCGGCATGATCGAGAAGCTCAACCGCGGGCTCACCGTCGAATTCGCGCTGGTCGCGATTTTCATCGGCCTTGCCTTCCGTTCCTGGGTCGTGATGTTCGCCTGCATCCTGCCGGGCATCTTCCCCGTCGTGATGTCGGGAACAGTGCTGTGGGCGATGGACGAGGGACTGCAATTTGCCAGTGTCGTAGCTCTGACCGTTTCGTTCGGCCTGGGCTTAAGCGCCACCATCCACTTCCTCAACCGCCTCAGGCTCGAGAGCAAGCCGGGCGTCGGCTCGGCGCTCGCAGTGGAGCGCGCGACCGTGCTGGTCGGCCCGGCCTTGATCCTGACCACGTTGGTGCTGGCCTGCGGTCTCGTCGTCACGGTGTTCTCCGATCTGCCGTCGCTACGGCTGTTCGGCTGGCTCAGCGCCTTCTCGATGGTGATGGCGCTCGTCGCCGACCTCTTCATCCTGCGGCCGACGGCGATGTGGTTGATCAATCTGCACGCCAAGCTTCAGGGCACCGACAAGCCGGCGATCTGAGCGGCTGCATCCATCGGACACGGAATCGGCGCGGTCCGGACGATTGCGCCGCGCCTCCGAAAAACAACAAGCCCCGGTTCGCGAGAACCGGGGCTTGTCGCTTTCGAAGCGGAAAGAGCTGTCAGCCCTTCGTCATCGTGATGTTGACGCCGCGAATCTCGCCCTTGGATGAGATCTGCACCGTCTGCTTGGTGCCGTTGGTGCGCAGCGACAAATTGGCGGCAAAGCCGTTGGCCTCGACGAACACCTCGATCTGGCCGCCACCGGCAGTGCCTTGGAGATTGCCGAAGATGTTGCGGTTGGTCTCGCTCCAATTGCCGGAGATGCGCTCGCCTTGGCTGGTCACATCGCTGGTGAGGTCGAACTTGTAGCTGTCGGAGGCGCAGTGCAACGCCTGCTTGAGACTGAGACCGGTGCCGGCAACCTTGTAGTCCGCCTTGCAGCGGATGCGCTCGGTCGAGCCGTCGGACAGCGACACCGTACCCGTCCCGGTCCATGCGCCCTCGAAACCTGCAAACGGTCCGGACGACTGAGCCTGACTTGTCGAAACCGAGAAGAGCAGCGCAGCGCCGATGCCGGCCGCCTTGATTGCCAGTTCAGTCCGTCCAAAGAATTTCATCTCAAAATATCCCGTTTAGAACGACGTCCGCTTCTCACAAAGAACGTCTCGCCACATCGAAAGTTTAGTGTTCCGAGCCAGTGACAGGTTCAATGCCCGACTGCCAGAGATGGCAGTTCACGACGCCTTGCGCCATGCTTCCACCTCTCGATTTGTCGTATTTCGGCATGTTTCTTGGTCCCGAGGCGGTATCGAGAGATGCAGCTCTGCAACAGGTGCGCAGCAAAACGCGGCGCACCTGAATTATGACGTAGTATCAGTCTCTTACATTTGCCAGAGAAGACGCAGGGAAGCCCTGATTTGGTGGACGTGGCGCCAATTTGGCCGCATTTGCCAGTGCTTGTGCCTTCTCCGAGGCCGCTCCTCCCGCGGCGACTTGCCATCAGAACAATCCGCTCCGGTCGTCGCCCTGTGCTGTCCGGGATTGGTGCGATTCTGCCGTCAGAATGAAGGAATACAATGCGTAAGCTTCTCGTCGCTCTCACCTTGCTGTCGGCCTCCCTCTCGACCGCAGCGTTCGCCCAGCAAGGGCGCGGCACGGACGCCGAGCAGAAGGCCTGCTCGCGCGATGTGCAGAAGCTCTGCCGTCCGGTCATCGACCAGGGTGATTTCACCATCCTGGCCTGCCTCAAGGAGAACCGGGCCAAGATCTCTCAGGCCTGCGACCAGGTCCTGAAGAACCACAACCAGTAAGCTCGGCCACTGGCCCACAAAAGGCGGCCCCGGGGCCGCCTTTTCGGACCTGATCCGCAAAGGGCAGCCATCGAGAGACAGGATTGGTTTTGCGGCCGTATTCCCCTATATGGGGGCCGCGGCGGCATCGCCCGCACGGGCTCGCGCGAGCGAAAAAGCCCTTCCTGTCCAAACGATTGTAGACCAGCCCTCGATGACCTCTGCGAGCGAATTGCGATCCGGCAAGGGTGAGCGCGACGAGAATTTTCCCGTCGCGTCCTGGATCATTCATCCGCGTCATCGCGCGCTGATCCTGGCGTATTACAATTTCGTCCGCACCGCCGACGACATCGCCGACCACGCCACGCTGCCGCCGGACGAGAAGCTCGCTTATCTCGACCTGCTCGAGGCGGAATTGCTCGGCAAAGGCGACACCCAGGCCGAGGCCGTCAGCCTGCGGCACGCACTGGCCGAACGCGGCATGGCGTCGCGCCACGCGCTCGACGTGCTCATCGCGTTCCGTATGGACGTGACCAAGTTGCGCTACGAGAATTGGGACGAGGTCATCCATTATTGCCGCTACTCGGCGATGCCGGTCGGCCGCTTCATGCTCGACGTCCATGGTGAGAGCACCTCGACCTGGGCCGCGTCAGATGCGCTCTGCGCAGCGCTGCAGATCAACAACCACCTCCAGGATTGCGGCAAGGATTTCCGCGAGCTCAACCGCGTCTATCTGCCGCGCGATGCGCTGGCCGCGAGTGGCGCCTCGGTCGAGCAGCTCGGACTGGCGCAGTCGCCACCGGCGATGCTGGCCTGCCTTCAGGCTCTCGCCGTCCGCAACGAAGCGCTGCTCGCCGAGGGCAGGTCGCTAGCTGCGGAGATCCGGGATTTCCGCCTCGGCGTCGAGGTCTCGGTGATCCAGGCCTATGCCGACCGCATCGTGCGCCTGTTGAAGGTGCGTGATCCCCTGCGCGAGCGCGTGCACCTGAACAAGCTCGAGCTCCTCACCTTCAGCCTCGCCGGCATGATCGGCGAAGTCGGCCGCCGCACGGTCGGACGCAAGGCCATTTCCAGACCGGGGACTGCACATGACGCTTGAGGCGACCTCGCCCGGCGCCAATTATGGCTCGACCGCATCCGGCAGTTCGTTCTACGCCGCGATGCGCATCCTGCCGCACGACCAGCGTGAAGCGATGTTCCAGATCTACAGCTTCTGCCGCCAGGTCGACGACATCGCCGATTCCGATGGCCCGCGCGACGAACGGCTCGCCGCCCTTCAGGCGTGGCGCAACGACATCGATGCGCTCTACCAGGGCAATCCGCCGCCGCGGCTGAAGGACTACGTCACCTCGGTGAAGACCTTCGGCCTCAAGCGCGAGGATTTCCTCGCCATCGTCGACGGCATGGAGATGGACGTGCCGCAGGACATCCGCGCGCCCGACATGGCGACGCTGGATCTCTACTGCGATCGCGTCGCGAGCGCCGTAGGGCGGCTGTCGGTCCGGGTCTTCGGCTTGCCAGAAGAAGACGGCATCGAGCTCGCCCATCATCTCGGCCGCGCGCTCCAGCTCACCAACATCCTGCGCGACATCGACGAGGACGCGGGCCTCGGCCGGCTCTATCTGCCGCGCGAAGCGCTGCTGCATGCCGGCATCACCTCCAACGATCCGGACCGCGTGATCGTCGAGCGCGCGCTGCCGAAGGTCTGCCTGCCACTGGCGCAGCGCGCAAAAGTGTATTTCGAGAAGTCGGACGAGATCATGAACCGCAACCGGCGCCGCGCGGTGCGCGCGCCGCGGATGATGTCGAAATACTATCATGCCATTCTGGATCTCCTGATCGCGCGCGGGTTCAACGCGCCGCGCGAGCCGGTGCGTGTGTCGAAGATCACACGTATCGCCATCCTGCTCCGATACGCTCTCATCTGATGCAAAAAACAGCTCACATCATTGGCGCTGGAATCTCCGGCCTCTCCGTCGCCGTGCGACTTGCCAATGCCGGCTTCAAGGTCGCCGTGCACGAAGCGACGCAGCAGGCCGGCGGCCGTTGCCGTTCCTATTTCGACGGCGCCACCAATCTCACCATCGACAACGGCAACCATCTGCTGCTGTCCGGCAATAGCCATGCGCGCGCCTATGCGCGTTCGATCGGGACCGAGGCGGGCCTCGTCGGTCCGGAGCGCGCGCAGTTTCCCTTCGTCGATCTCAAGACCGGGCAGCGCTGGCAGATCGACCTCGGCGACGGCCGGCTCCCGACCTGGGTGCTCGACGAGAGCCGCCGCGTCCCCGACACTGGGCTGACCGATTATCTGAAGCTGGCGCCGCTGATCTGGGCATCGGAAGAGACGCTGGTCGGCAAGTCAATTCCGTGCGAAGGCGTTCTCTATCAGCGCCTGGTGCAGCCTCTGCTGCTCGCGGCCCTCAACGTCGATCCACCCGAAGGCTCGGCGGGGCTTGCCGGCGCGATCGTGCGCGAAACGCTGCTCGCCGGCGGGCAGGCCTGCCGTCCCCTGATCGCGCGCGACGGGCTCAGCGCGGTACTGATCGAGCCCGCCGTGACGTTCCTGCAGGGGCGCGGGCACAGCGTTCAGCTCGGCCATGAGCTGCGCTCGTTTGCGACCCATGACGGCAAGGTCGGCGCGCTGAATTTCGGCGGCGAGGATGTGATCCAGATCAGCGAAGGCGACGTCGTCGTGATGGCGGTGCCGCCGCGCGCTGCCTCCAACCTGCTGCCGGGCCTGAAGACGCCGACCGAATTCCGCGCCATCGTGAATGCGCATTTCCGCGTCGAGCCGCCGGCGGGATCGGCACCGATCCTCGGCGTGATCGGCGGCGTCGTGGAATGGCTGTTTTCGTTCCCGAACCGGCTGTCCGTCACCATCAGCAACGGCGACCGTCTGGTCGACATGCCGCGCGAGGAACTCGCGCAGGCGATCTGGAACGACGTCTGCAAGGCGGGCGGTGTTTCCGGCGAGCTGCCCCCTTGGCAGATCGTGCGCGAGCGCCGTGCCACATTTGCGGCGACGCCGGCGCAGAATGCCCTGCGTCCAGGGCCGGTCACTGCGCTGAAAAACCTGTTTCTTGCAGGCGATTGGACTGCTACGGGATTGCCTGCAACCATCGAGGGATCGGTCCGATCCGGTGATCGCGCCGCCGATCTGGTTCTGGCCGCCAAGGGATAGTGACAGGCGGCCCTGACGGGCATTTGTCCCAGTCAATTTCGGCCCATTCAATCGACTATCGGAGCAATCGAGCGAGATGGATTCCGTGAACGCGACCAGCCGCGAAGCCCAAGAATTCAGGAACTTGGAATCGAGCATTGCGTCGGCCACCGAAGGCGTCCTCGGCTTCCAGCAACCCGACGGCCATTGGGTGTTCGAGCTCGAGGCAGATTGCACGATTCCGGCCGAATACGTCCTGCTGCGCCATTATCTCGCCGAGCCGGTCGATGCCGTGCTCGAAGCCAAGATCGCCAATTATCTTCGCCGCGTGCAGGGCGCCCATGGCGGCTGGCCGCTGGTGCATGACGGCGAGTTCGACATGAGCGCCAGCGTCAAGGCGTATTTCGCGCTGAAGATGATCGGGGATTCCATCGACGCGCCGCACATGGTGCGTGCGCGCGAGGCGATCCATTCCCGCGGCGGCGCCATTCACAGCAATGTCTTCACGCGCTTCATGCTTGCGATGTTTGGCGTCGTGACCTGGCGCGCGGTACCGGTGCTGCCGATCGAGATCGTGCTGCTGCCGTTCTGGTCGCCGTTCCACATCAACAAGATCTCCTACTGGGCGCGCACCACCATGGTGCCGCTGATGGTCATCGCCGCGCTGAAGCCACGGGCGAAGAATCCCAAGGGCGTCGGCATCGACGAGCTGTTCCTGCAGGATCCGCGCTCGATCGGCATGACCGCCAAGGCGCCGCACCAGAGCATGGCCTGGTTCGTGCTGTTCCGCGCGCTCGACGGCATTTTGCGCGTGGTCGAGCCGATGTTTCCCAAGAGCCTGCGCAAACGCGCCATCGACGCGGCGCTCGCCTTCACCGAGGAGCGGCTGAACGGCGAGGACGGCATGGGCGCGATCTATCCGCCGATGGCCAACATCGTCATGATGTACGACGCGCTCGGCAAGGACGAGACCTATCCGCCGCGTGCGATCACGCGCCGGGGCATCGACAAGCTGCTCGTGATCAAGGACGACGAAGCCTATTGCCAGCCCTGCGTCTCGCCGGTGTGGGACACGACGCTGACCGCCCACGCGCTGCTCGAAGCCGGCGGCGACAAGGCGGTGCCGGCCGCCAAGCAGGGTCTCGACTGGCTGATCCCGAAGCAGGAGCTCGAGGTGAAGGGCGACTGGGCGGTGAAGCGGCCCGACGTACGCCCGGGCGGCTGGGCCTTCCAGTACAACAATGCCCATTATCCCGATCTCGACGACACCGCGGTGGTCGTGATGTCGATGGACCGGATGCGCCGGGAGCACGGTGCGGCCGGCTATGACGCCGCGATCGACCGTGCCCGGGAGTGGATCGAGGGCATGCAGAGCAACGACGGCGGCTGGGCCGCCTTCGACGTCAACAATCTCGAATATTACCTGAACAACATCCCGTTCTCGGACCATGGCGCACTGCTCGATCCGCCGACCGAGGACGTCACCGCGCGCTGCGTCTCGATGCTGGCCCAGCTCGGCGAGACCGCGGAGACCAGCAAGCATGTCGCGGACGGGATCGCCTACCTGCGCAAGACCCAGCACTCCGAAGGGTCCTGGTACGGCCGCTGGGGCATGAACTTCATCTACGGAACCTGGTCGGTGCTGTGCGCCCTCAACATGGCCGGCGTCCGCCATGACGATCCCATGATCCGGAAAGCCGCCGGCTGGCTGGCCTCGATCCAGAACCAGGACGGCGGCTGGGGCGAGGATGCCGTCAGCTACCGGTTGGACTACCGGGGCTGGGAGGCCGCCCCCTCGACCGCCTCGCAAACGGCATGGGCCTTGCTTGCCTTGATGGCTGCTGGCGAGGTTGATCACCCGGCCGTCGCCCGCGGGGTGGAGTACCTGATTGCAACACAGAACGAAAAAGGACTGTGGGACGAACAGCGGTACACCGCCACGGGCTTTCCCCGTGTATTCTATCTACGGTACCATGGTTATCCGAAGTTCTTCCCGCTGTGGGCGTTGGCGCGGTATCGGAACTTGCGGAACACCAACAGCAGGGTGGTAGGGGTCGGAATGTGACTTTGGGGACGGGGGACTATCTTACCGCGGGTCAAACCGTTGATCCGCGGCCGATATTGATCGTGACTGGACTGGTTCAGGAGGCCCGCATCGCGGCCGGGCCTGGCATGGCGGTCATCTGTTCGTCGAGCAGCCCCACCCAGTTGCGGGCGCTGTTGACGGTGCTGGATCCCGAGACGATTCGCGGTGTGATCTCCTTCGGCGTGGCCGGCGGGCTCGACCCGACGCTGCGCTCCGGCGACGTCGTGCTGGCGACCGAGGTGCTCGCGGGCGATACCCGCTGGGCCGCTGGCCTCTCGCTCGGCGACGACCTCATCGACCGCCTGACGTCGGGGCGCCGCCGCGTTGTGCGCGGCAGCCTCGCGGGTGCCGACGAAGTGGTCACGGGGCGCTCCTGCAAGGCGGCGCTGCATTCGGAGACGGGAGCGGCCGCCGTCGACATGGAAAGCCACATCGCGGCGGCCTACGCCGCCGAGGCCGGCTTGCCGTTCGCCGCGGTCCGCGTCATCAGCGATCCCGCCCATCGCGCGCTGCCGGCGCTCGCCCGCGCCGCCATCAAGCCGAATGGCCAGATCGACGTGCTGGCCGTGCTGCGCGGCATCGCGCGCAACCCGACTGCGCTGCACGGACTGGTCTCGACCGGCCTCGACTTCAACCGCGCGCTACGCAGCCTGCGCGGCTGCCGCGACTTCCTGATCGGCACCGAACTGGTCGACAGCGAGGCGCTGGTCTCCGAGGCGGCCTGAGCGGGTTCTGCGATCACTAAAAACAAAAGGCCCGGTCGCCATTGGCGATCGGGCCTTTTCTTGTTGGTGGGACTAGCGCGCTTACGCGGCGGTCGACGCCTTCCGTGCGGCCTTCTCCTGTGCGGCGGCGGCCTCGTCCTTGCGGATCTCCGACAGGCGCTTCTGCACTTCCGCGGAGAAGATGTACTGCGCAGGACGCTGCTTGGACATGTCGATCTCCGGCGCCATCGGACCCGTGGTCCTGATGCCGCGCAGCGACACCCACATCGCCTTCAGCGGGTTGTTGATGGCGGCGGTCGCCGCCGTCGGCTCGTAGCCGCAATGGGCCATACAGTCGGCGCACTTCTCGTACTTGCCGGTGCCGTAGGTCTCCCAGTCGGTGGTGTCCATCAGCTCCTTGAAGGTTTTTGCATAGCCTTCACCGAGCAAATAGCAGGGCTTCTGCCAGCCGAAGATGTTGCGCGCGGGCATGCCCCAGGGCGTGCACTCGTATTCCTGGTTGCCGGCGAGGAAGTCCAGGAACAGGCCGGAATGCATGAAATTCCACTTCTTGCCCTTGCCCATCGCAAAGACGTCGCGGAACAGCTTCTTGGTCTTGGTGCGGTTGAGGAAGTGCTCCTGGTCCGGCGCGCGCTCATAGGCGTAGCCCGGCGACATCGAGACGCCGACGCCGAGCTCGACGGTCAGGTCGAGGAATTTGGCGATCTCTTCGGCCGGGTGGCCGTCGAAGATGGTGGCGTTGACGTTGACGGTGAAGCCGCGGGCCTTGGCCGCCTTGATCGCGGAGACGGCGCGGTCGAACACGCCCTTCTGCGACACGGCCTTGTCGTGGTGCTCCTTCAGGCCGTCGAGATGCACGGAGAAGAACAGGTAGGGCGAGGGCTCGAACAGATCGAGCTTCTTCTCGAGCAACAGCGCGTTGGTGCAGAGCGAGACGAACTTCTTGCGCGCGACGAGGCCGCGCACGATCTCGCCGATCTCCTTGTGGATCAGCGGCTCGCCGCCGGGAATGGCGACCATAGGCGCACCGCACTCGTCGGCCGCGTCCCAGCACTCCTGCGCCGTCATGCGGCGGTTGAGGATCGCATCCGGATAATCGATCTTGCCGCAGCCGACGCAGGCGAGGTTGCAACGAAACAGCGGTTCCAGCATCAGCACGAGCGGATAGCGCTTGCGGCCAAGCAGCTTCTGCTTGATCAAATAGCCGCCGATACGCATTTCCTTGAAGAAGGGGATAGCCATTACAAGTTTCTTTCTGGGCTTGAAATTCGGGTGGGTCAGCTCGCAGCCAGTTCGGCCGGAAGCCGGAATTCGATGTTTTCCTCGCGGCCCGGGAGCACCGAGACCTTGACCGGTCCGATCCGCCGCATTGCTTCGATCACGTCATCCACGAGTACCTCGGGCGCCGAAGCGCCAGCCGTGACACCGACGGTTCTGGCATCTTTCAACCACTCCGGATTGAGCGCGCTGCCGTCGGCAATCAGATAACTCGCGACACCGGCCTCAGTGCCGATTTCGCGGAGCCGGTTCGAATTCGAGCTATTGGCAGCGCCCACCACCAAGATCACGTCGACCAGCTTGCTCAAGTCCCTTACCGCAGATTGGCGGTTCTGTGTCGCATAGCAGATATCCCGGATATCCGGGCCTTGAATATCTGTAAAGCGGGCCTGCAGGGCCGAAATGATGTCCTTTGTGTCATCCACCGACAGGGTGGTCTGGGTGATATAGGCCACTGGCGTATCCGCCGGCAGCTCAAGGGCCTTAACCTCTTCAACGCTTTGGACCAGCAGTACGGGGGCGGGAACCTGGCCCATCGTACCCTCGACCTCGGGGTGGCCGGCATGGCCGATCAGGATCAGGGTGCGGCCCCTGGCGATGTAGCGCTTCCCCTGATTGTGAACTTTCGTGACCAAGGGGCAGGTGGCATTGAGCACCGGAAGGTCGCGCGCGGCCGCTTCTTCCTCGACGCTGCGGGCGACGCCATGAGCGCTGAAGACCGTCACCGCCTTCGGCGGCACCTCCGACAGTTCCTCGACGAAGATCGCGCCCTTGTTCTTCAGGCTCTCGACGACGTACTTGTTGTGCACGATCTCATGGCGCACGTAGACGGGCGGGCCGTACTTCTCCAGCGCCCGTTCCACGATCTCGATCGCACGCACTACCCCCGCGCAAAAGCCGCGCGGTTGCGCCAGATAAACTTCCATTGGACGGCCATCACGCAAGTTGCACCAATCCGCTCTCAAGTTCAGGGGACACCCCGATACGAACCAATGAGTTGCAATATCCGCACCATCGGTTCGGCGCACGCGGTAGCCGCCCACCCCTGCCGGGGCCCCGGTGCATGGAGGTGCAGTACTTTGTGTCAAAAAATCGGCAGTAAGGAAAGGTGGAATGAACTTTGGTTCCCTGCCGGATCAGTTTCGCGGTATTATAGTAGAGGGTGCCCGTGGCAGCAACGTGGCGACATTTGTGCGCACACTTCGTCACTTTCCCGCCTCAACTCCTCGGCTATACCGATGGCCCGCATGATTATGCCATGGTCTTCCGCCGTTTACCTCGAAGCTTCTGACGGCGATAACCACTCAAAACAGCAATAGGTTTCGGCCGGGAACTCCGTTAAACAGCGGGCGTTTCCGGCAAGCTGTTAACCGCAGAAAGAAAAGTAGTGCTGCAAAGCGTCGTCGTTGCCATCGTCAGGGCCTGCACCCGGTTTGCCTCCCTCGTCGTCGTTCTCGGGCTCCTGCTGGCGGTGGGGGCGGGCTATTACACGTCCCAGCATTTCGCCATCAACACCGACATCAACTCGCTGATTGCCCAAAATCTGGACTGGCGCCAACGCGACCAGCAGTTCGATCGCGCCTTCGACCGCGATGCGACGATTACGGCGGTGGTCGAAGCCAAGACGCCGGAGATGGCGACCGCGGCGTCGGACGCGCTCTATGCCAAGCTGAAGGACAACAAGACCGAATTCCAGTCGATGCAGCAGCTCGGCACCGGCGAGTTCTTCGAGAAGAATGGTCTGTTGTTCCTGCCGACAGAGGAAGTTGCCAAGGTCACCGGCCAGTTCGAATCCGCAGCACCCCTGATCGAGATCATGGCGGGCGATCCCTCGATCCGCGGCCTGACCGGCGCGCTCGAGACGGGACTTGCCGGCGTCAAGCGCGGGCAGGTCAAGCTCGACAACACCGAACGGCCCTTCAACCAGATCGCGCAAACGGTCGAGACCGTGCTCAACAAGGGCAATGCGACGTTCTCCTGGCGCCAGCTCGTCAGTGACGAGCCGCTGACGGATTCGGACAAGCGCGCCTTCATCGAGTTCAAGCCGATCCTCGACTACAACGCGCTTGAGCCCGGCAAGGGCGCAACCGACGCGATCCGCAAGGCCGCAGCCGATCTGGATTTTGCCACCAAATATCAGGCGCGAGTCCGGCTGACCGGGCCGGTCCCGATCGCCAACGAGGAATATGCAACCGTCCAGGAAGGCGCCGTCGTCAATGGCGTCGGCACGGTCCTCGTCGTGCTGCTCATCCTGTGGCTGGCGCTGCATTCGGCGAAGATCATCTTCGCGGTGTTCGTCAATCTCTTCGTCGGTCTTGCGCTGACCACCGCCGCCGGCCTGATGATGGTGGGCTCGCTCAATTTGCTGTCGATCGCATTCGCCGTGCTGTTCGTCGGCCTCGGCGTCGATTTCGGCATCCAGTACAGCGTCCGCTATCGCTCCGAGCGCTACAAGCACAACGATCTCTCGGGTGCGCTGATCCTGGCCGCCAAGCGCTCGGCAATTCCGTTGTCGCTGGCGGCAATGGCGACCGCGGCTGGCTTCCTCTGCTTCATCCCCACGGACTACAAGGGTATCGCCGAACTCGGCCAGATCGCCGGCGTCGGCATGCTGGTCGCGTTCCTCACTAGCATCACCGTGCTCCCGGCGATGCTGAAGCTGTTGAACCCGCCCGGTGAGAAAGAG
The DNA here is from genome assembly GCF_042666195.1 of Bradyrhizobium sp. GCM10028915. Lineage (NCBI taxonomy): Bacteria > Pseudomonadati > Pseudomonadota > Alphaproteobacteria > Hyphomicrobiales > Nitrobacteraceae > Bradyrhizobium > Bradyrhizobium sp. GCM10028915. The sequence goes on along the minus strand of NZ_JBHTFN010000009.1, from coordinate 48,060 downwards.
CCGGTCGGCTATGCCTTCCTGGCGCCGCTCGATCACTTCCTGGAGAAGCACCGCGTGCTGGTCGTCGGTGGCACCATGTTTCTGGCGGTCGCCGGCCTGCCGCTGCTCTATTTCATGAAGTTCGACTTCAACCCGATGAATCTGCGCAACCCGAAGGCAGAGTCGATCGCGACCTTCCTCGACTTGCGCAAGGATCCCAACACGGGCGCCAATGCCATCAACGTGATGACCACGTCGGAAGAGCAGGCAAGGCAGGTGGAGGCGAAGCTGGAGAAGGTGCCGGAGGTGTTGCGGGTGATGTCGCTCAACAGCTTCGTTCCTGAAGACCAGCCGCCGAAGCTGAAGCTGCTCGCGCAGGGCGCCAAGGTGCTGAACCCCGCGCTCAATCCCGACCAGATCGACGCCGCGCCGTCGGACAAGGAAAACGTCGATGCGCTGAAATCGTCGGTCGACAATCTGCGCCGGACCGCAGGCGATGCGAAGGGCCCGGGTGCGGTTGCCTCGCGTCGGCTCGCGGATGCGCTGGAAAAGCTCGCCAATGCCGATGAAGCCACACGGAACAAGGCGCAGGACGTGTTCGTCGCGCCGATGAAGATCGTGTTCGACCAGCTCCGGAACGCGTTGCAGGCCGAGCCGGTCACCCTGAAGTCATTGCCGGCAGATCTCGTCAGCGCCTGGAAGAGCAAGGACGGTATCATCCGCGTCGAGGCGCTGCCGAAGGGTGATCCCAACGACAACGACACGCTACGCAAATTTGCGGCGGCGGTGCTCGTTGCCGAGCCGACCGCGATCGGCGGTCCGGTCTCGATCCTGAAATCCGGCGACACCGTGGTGAAGGCGTTCATCCATGCCGGAATCTATGCGCTGCTGGTGATCGGCCTGTTGCTGTGGATCACGCTGCGCCGGTTCGTCGACGTGTTGATGACGCTGGTGCCGCTGTTGGTGGCAGGCGCGGTCACGCTCGAGATCTGCGTGCTGATCGGCTTGCCGCTCAACTTCGCCAATATCGTCGCGTTCCCCCTGCTGCTCGGCGTCGGCGTGGCCTTCAAGATCTACTATGTCGTGGCCTGGCGCTCGGGCAGGACAAACCTGCTCCAGACCAGCCTGACGCGCGCGATCTTTTTCAGCGCGCTGACAACGGCCACCGCGTTCGGCAGCCTTTGGCTGTCGAGCCATCCCGGCACGTCCAGCATGGGCAAGCTGCTGGCGTTGTCGCTGGTGACGACGCTCGCCGCCGTGCTGCTGTTTCAGCCTGCCCTAATGGGCAAACCCCGCAATCTCAGGGAGTAGGCAGATGTCGCCGACCTGGTCGGCGGCGCCCTTCTGACCGGGTTTGGCGGTGCCGGCGGCCTTCGGGGCTGCGGGCGCAGGCTGCGCCACCGTAGCGCCGGTCGTTCCCGGGGCTTTCGGCGCCGCGCCGGTGGGCTTCGGCGCGCCCTTGGCCATGGCGTTGGCGGAGCTCAAGGGAATCGGGGGGCTGACCCGGGTCCAGGTCTCGCCACCGCACAGGAACCCCATCACGCAGCCCTTGATCTCGAGCTGGTCGGTGCCAACCGGCGTGATGGTTGCGCTGTAGAGCTGGCCGTCCTTGGCATTGTAGACCTGACCTTCCCATTGATCGGCGCCGGGCTTTTTCTTCATGTCGATCAGGGTCGCCATGCCCAGCGTGGGCCGGGTCTTTTTCGACGCGTCCGGATTGTTCTCGTCGCGGCCCCCGGGCTGTTTTTCCCAGGAAACCGCGCCCCACATGCTGCCATTGCATTGGGCGACACGAATGTTGGCGACGCCGTCGGCAACCCGCCAGTCGCCGGTCGGATCGGCCGCGAGCGCCGGGTTCAGGCAGGTGTAACCGCCAGCCAGTATTAGTCCGGTGTAAAGGGCTAAACGCATGATAGTTCCTTGGCAGTGCAACATGGTCTAAAGCTCTGCTTGCGAAGATGGTCCGAAAAAGGGCAAAAGGCCGCACAGACCGTTTTCAGCGACGTTCCGTTTTCAGTTGACGAGACGGCCCTCAACCGAAGTATGTAGCGGATGCACAGCCCAAATCCAGACATGTCTCAGCTGTTCGCGGACCGCCAGGCCCAGCGCAGCGCCCTGCATAATCGGCATCTGAACGAGCAGTTCGTTCGGGTTCTGAAGACCATCGGCTACGATGTCGGCTTCCAGAAGGGGCAGGGACAGTATCTCTACGACCGCGACGGGGCCTGCTATCTCGACCTCTTGTCCGGTTTTGGCGTGTTTGCGATCGGGCGCAATCATCCTGTCATGCGTGAGGCGCTCAAGAGCGTGCTCGATGCCGACCTGCCCAACCTCGTCCAGTTCGACGTCTCGGTGCTCGCCGGCGTGCTCGCCGAGCGGCTCCTGAAATACGTCCCCTATCTTGATAAGGCGTTCTTCGCCAATTCCGGCGCCGAATGCGTCGAAGCGGCGATCAAGTTCGCCCGCGGCGCCACCGGCCGTCCGGGGATCGTCTATTGTGCCCACGGCTATCATGGCCTGACCTATGGCGCGCTGTCGCTGACCGGTGATTCGAACTTCCGCACCGGCTTCGAGCCGCTGCTGCCGGGATGCACTTCGATCCCGTTCAACGATCTCGCCGCGCTCGAAAAGGCGCTGGCCTCGCGCGAGGTGGCGGCCTTCGTCGTCGAGCCAATCCAGGGCAAGGGCGTCAACATGCCCACCGACGAGTTCCTGCCGGGTGCAGCTGCGCTCTGCAAGAAATACGGCACGCTGTTCGTCGCCGACGAGATCCAGACCGGCATGGGCCGCACCGGCCGCTTCCTTGCGGTCGAGCACTGGAACGTCGAGCCCGACATGGTGCTGCTGTCCAAGTCGCTGTCCGGCGGCCACGTGCCGGTCGGCGCGGTGCTGACGCGCAAGAGCATCTTCGACAAGATCTTCAACCAGATGGACCGCGCCGTCGTGCACGGCTCAACTTTCTCCAAGAACGACCTGGCGATGGCCGCCGGCATTGCCACGCTTGACATCATGGAGTCCGAGAAACTGATCGAGTCCGCCGCCAAGCGCGGTGCCGAGCTGCGCCTCGCGCTCACGCGCATGGTGCCTGGCTACGAGCTGTTGAAGGAAGTCCGCGGCAAGGGCCTGATGATCGGCGTCGAGTTCGGCCCGCCGAAATCGCTGCGGCTGCGGGCGTCCTGGAACGTGCTGGAGGCGGCCAATAAGGGCCTGTTCTGCCAGCTCATCACCGTGCCGCTGTTCAAGGACCACAAGATCCTCACGCAAGTCGCCGGCCATGGCAGCCACACCATCAAGCTGTTGCCGCCGCTCACCATCACCGAGGAAGATTGCGGCTGGATCGAGCGCGCCTTCGACGACGTCATCGCCGGCAGCCACAAGGTCCCCGGCGCGATTTGGTCGCTCGGCAAGACGCTGGTGGACAATGCGGTGCGAAGGTCTGCGTAAGGCCTCTGCTGCGGCCTGATGTCGCGACGTGCGACCTGCTGAAGCAGTCCGTCTCCCGAAATTCCAAATCGACGCTTATTTCCCGGCATTGACCTGACCGGGAGAGGAGTGGGCGATGCCTTTGACGGGCGGCTGTCATTGCGGCGCCATCCGCTATGAAGTGAACGGCGACATGATGGTGCATGCGCTCTGCCATTGCGCGGATTGCCGTCGTCACTCCGGGGCACCGATGGTTGGCTGGGCGATGTATTCGCTCAAGGCGGTCAAAGTCGTGCGCGGTCAGCCGAAGATCTATCAATCATCCGAACATGGACGACGTCACTTCTGCGCCGATTGCGGCACGGGGCTGTTCTACATCAACGAAAACCTGATGCCCGATATCATCGATATCCAGAGCGGCACCTATGATGACCCTGATGCCGTTCCGGCGACGATGCACATTCAGGTCGCCGAGCGGATTGGCTGGATGGTGCGGGCTCACGAACTGCCCGTCTTCGAACGATTTCCTCCGCTCGAATGACGGCATGCGCAGAAGCTAACCGTTCATCGCCGCCTCGAACTTGTCGACGAATTCGGCAAGCTCGTCTGCGCCGAGATCGCTGACGGCCCAGAAGTTCAGGCCGCGATTGCCCCAGCGCCGGCAGCTGAAGCCCTGCATGGCTTCGGTCCTGGGTGCGCGGTATTCCGCGTTCGATGTCTGCGACACGAACAGATTGACCACGTGCTGCCGGCGCTTGTAGACGACCGCACCGATGGCACGTGCGTCGATATAGTCGAGCCTGCCGCCGACCAGCGTAAACCCTTGCGCGGTGAGGTCGACGACGGGCGGAGCGACGTCGAGCTTGCCGTTGAACCACGGCTTCACCGTGTGCTGGTCGGTCGAGACCACATCGATGAGATGGCCGGCCTGGAGCGAGCGCAGATGCGCGGAGACGACCTCCGACAGGATCCGCTGCTGGTCGTCCTGGCGCAGCACCAATGCGACGACGCCGGAGGCGGCGAGCGCGGAGACTGCCGAGCCCATCGCAAAGCCGCGCAGCACGGAGCGGCGGCTCGGCTGTTGATGCTGCGTCTGCGGCAGCGAGGCCTCGATAAGCGCACGCAGGCTCGCCGGTGCGGTGTAGCGCAAATCGGCGTCTGCGAGCACGCGCTGCATCTCGCGCTGCGCGGCGAACTCCGCATCGCAGGCCGGGCAGCCGGCGATATGGGCTTCGACCTCGCGCGCGTGGCCGGCATCGAGCTCGTTGTCGAGCAGCGCGTGAAGCAGGATTCTTGCTTCGTCGCAGGTCATCTTGCTTGCTCCTCATCCGCCGTCCAGGCCGCGCGCAGCATGGCACGGGCGCGGGCGAGGCGGGACATCACAGTGCCGACGGGCACGCCGGCGGCCTCGGCGATTTCACGATAGGATAGGTTGTTGATCTCCCGCAGCACGAACGTTTCCTTGAACGGCTCGGCGAGCGCGTCGATCAGCTTGCGGATCGCGCCCGCATCGCGGCTGCGCAGCACTTCGGTTTCGGGGCTGGCCTCGGTCTCCTGCCAGATCGGCGTCTGCTCGGCAGCGCCGGGCGTATCCTCGATCGCGCTGTGCCTGTGTGCGCGCCGTGCATATTCGGCATTGCAGACGTTACGCAGGATCGCGAATAGCCAAGGCTTTATCGCCGGCCCACGATAGCTGTCGAAATGCTTCAGCGCGCGCAGATAGCACTCCTGCACCGCGTCCTCGGCATCGGAGGGGTCACGCAAGAGATAGCGCGCGAGCGTGTAGACGTCGTCGAGATGGGGCAGCGCCGCCTCGCGGAAGCGTTGCGCCTTCTGCAAATCGTCGTTGGCGGGCATCGCTCCTCGCTTTGCCTCTTGTTCTGCTCGTTGCTTGGTTTCGTCGCTGTTCGTCTCGTCCCTATTCGTTTCGTCCCTGAGTGTGACCGAAGGCACACGGGCTCGGCCGGTGTGGGACCACCGGCCGGGCAAGACGTTGATGCCTTGGTTCGAGGTGTTACTCAACCTTGATCATCCCCGTCATGTGCGGGTGCAGAGAACAAAAATATTTGTAGTCGCCCGCATTGGTGAAGGTGAACGAGAACTTGTCGTCAGTGTCCAGGGTCTTGGACCTGAATTTGCCGGCCGACACCACGGTGTGGGGGATGTCGTCCCGGTTGGTCCAGGTCACGGTGGTGCCGACCTTGATCCTGAGCTCGGCCGGCTGGAAGACGAAGTTGTCGATATGCACCTCCATGTCCTCGGCACGGGCGGTTGTGACGGGTAATAGCATGGCCGCGGCCAGAGCGAGACCGAAGGCGACACCGAAGTCGCGGCGATTGAGAATCTTCATTGTCAGCTTCCGTTAGCCTTGCATCAACCCTGGAGCGGCGTGTCGATGATCGCGAGCCGCTGCTCGTTCTGCTTGAAGTTGATGCTGGCAACGCCAAGCATCGCGCGGAGCTTTGCGTCCTCGACCTTCATCGGTCCAGGCGAGGGGGCAGCTCCCGGCGCCGGCTGCGGGAAGGCGGTCGAGCGTGCGGTGTGGAAGGTGACGTTGCCCTCGACCTTCTGCATCACCTGGTGAATATGGCCGTTCAGCACGGTGACCGAACCAAAGCCTTTCACCTGGTCCAGCGCGCGAGCACCGTCCTCGGTGCCCCAGCCCCATTCGGGGTAGACGGTCCAGAGCGGAATGTGGGCGAACAGCACGATCGGCGTCGATTTCGACTTGCCGCGCAGATCGTCCTCGAGCCAGGCGAGCTGCTCGGCACCGAGATTGCCGAGGCCGCCGGCCTTGAGGTCGACGACATTGACGAGGCCGATGAAGTGCACGCCGCCGGCGTCGAACGAATACCAGCCTGCGCCCTTGGTACCGCGGCCGTAGCGCTCGCGATAAAACTTCACGTCCTCGTCGAGGAAATCATGCTCGCCGGGCACGTAGTGCACGTCGAGCTTGCTCTGCGAGATGATGCGATCGGCATTGTCGAACTCGGCGGCCTTGGAGAGATGCGTGATGTCGCCAGTGTGGATCATGAAGGACGGCTTGACCGGCATCGCGTTGATCTTGTTGACGGCTTCCTCCAGCGTGCCGAGCGCGTTGGGATTGGCCGGCTTGTCGAAGCCGACATGGCTGTCGCTGATCTGGAGGAAGGTCATTCCGGGCGCCGCCGCGGTCGCAGCCTGCGCGGAATCGATGATGCCGAGCGAGCGCGGGACGCCACCGGTGACGGTCCAGAGCACCCCGGTGCCCGCCCAGGTCATACATTCCAACACCTTGCGGCGGCTTAAGCCGTCCTCACCGTGATCGTGTCCGCTCATCGCGCAGCTCCACTCCGCCCGGAATTGGGCTTCGGAGATGTGATTGGGAGAGGAGGAGACTTATTCCCGGACGCGATGACGTTTTCGTGAGGTGGTTGGACGCGTAGCCCGTATGGAGCGTAGCGGAACACGGGACCAGACTTACAATACTCCCTGGATTTCGCTACGCCCGATCAAAGCTACGCATTCACTTTGCATCCTCCAAAATCATCGTCGCGCCTTTCTCGGCGATCATCGCGGTCGGCGTGTTGGTGTTGCCAGACGTGATGGTCGGCATGATCGAGGCATCGACAATGCGAAGGCTGCCGAGACCGTAGAAGCGCAGGCGTTCGTCGACCACCGCCATCGGATCATTTGCTGCGCCCATCTTCGCGGTACCGACGGGATGGAAGATGGTGGTGCCGATGTCGCCGGCGGCCTTGGCCAGAGAGGCATCGTCGTCGCCGACGGCGGGGCCGGGCAGATATTCGCTTGGGCGGTATTTTGCCAAGGCCTTCTGCTGCATCAGGCGGCGGGTGGTGCGGATGGCATCGGCGCCGACCTGACGGTCGTCGTCCGTTGAAAGATAATTCGGCGCGATGATGGGCTTCTCGTCCGGCGCCGCCGAACGCAGACGTACGGTGCCACGCGATGTCGGCTGGAGATTGCAGGCGCTCACCGTGATCGCGGGAAAGCGGTGCAGGGGATCGCCGAACTTGTCGAGCGACAGCGGTTGCACGTGGAACTGGATGTTGGCGCGTGCGCGCGTCGCATCGGAGCGGGTGAAGATGCCGAGCTGCGACGGCGCCATGGTCAACGGCCCGCGGCGGCGGAAGGCGTAGTCGAGGCCCATCAGGCCGCGTCGAACCAGGTTGTAATAGGTCTCGTTCAGTGTGCGCACGCCTTCGACCTTGTAGATCGCGCGCTGCTGCAGATGATCCTGCAGATTGCGGCCGACGCCGGGCTTGTCCATCACGATGTCGATGCCGAGCGGCGACAGCCAGTCGGCAGGTCCGATGCCGGAGCGATGCAGCACCTGTACCGAGCCAATCGCGCCTGCCGAGAGGACCACCTCGCGTTTCGCACGCGCCTCGATGATCTCGCCATTCTGGATGAAGCGCACGCCGACGGCGCGGCCCTGTTCGATGATCAGACGATCGACCAGCACATGCTTTTCGAGCCGCAGGTTCGGGCGGTTCAATACCGGCTTGAGAAAGCCGCGCGCCGACGACCAGCGCCGGCCGCGCTTCTGATTGACGTGGAAATAGCTGGTGCCTTCGTTGTCGCCGGTATTGAAATCCGGGATGCGCTTGATGCCCATCTCCTCGGCCGCATCGCCCACGGCATCGAGTATGTCCCAGGACAGCCGCGGCGCCTCGATGCGCCAGCCGCCGCCGGCGCCGTGATGCTCGCTTGCGCCGAGGAAGTGATCCTCGAGCCGTTTGAACAGCGGCAGCACGTCGTCATAACCCCAGCCGGTCATGCCGAGCTGGCGCCAGTGATCGTAATCGGCGGCCTGTCCACGCATCGAGATCATGGCGTTGATCGCCGAGGAGCCGCCGATCACCTTGCCACGGGGATAGGCGAGCGAGCGGCCGTTCAGGCCGGGCTCGGCCTCGGTCCTGAACATCCAGTCCGAGCGCGGATTGCCGATGGCGAAGAGATAGCCGACGGGAATGTGGAACCAGATCCAGTTGTCGTCGCCGCCGGCTTCGAGGAGGAGGACGCCATTGCTGGAATTGGCCGACAGCCGGTTGGCGACGATGCAGCCCGCCGTGCCGGCCCCAACGACAATATAGTCAAACTCACCTTCGAGCCGCCTTGGCATTCTGCTTCCACCCAATAGGCATTATGCCCAGGCTTGTCCCAGGCATCCACGCACTTTCCGTTCTAATAGTCAGACGTGGATGGCCGGGACAAGTCCGGCCATGACGGGAGGACAGAGCTACCCCAGATCCCCGCCAGTTGGGTGGACTGGTGCTTGCATGGTAGACAGGCCTGCATTTTCAACAAAGCTTGAGACCCTCCATGCCCATCGTGAACCGCGTCGCCGACCTTCAACCCGATATTCAGGCCTGGCGCCGGGACATCCACCAGCATCCGGAGCTGCTCTACGACGTCCACCGCACCGCAGCATTCGTCGCGGACCGCCTGCGCGAATTCGGCTGCGATGAGGTCGTGACGGGCATCGGCCAGACCGGCGTGGTCGGCGTGATCAAGGGCAGCAAGCCGGCCGGCGAGGGCCTCAAGGCCATCGGCCTGCGTGCCGACATGGATGCCCTGCCGGTCGAGGAACAGACCAACCTGCCTTACGCTTCGAAGACTCCCGGCAAGATGCACGCCTGCGGCCATGACGGCCACACCGCGATGCTGCTCGGTGCTGCGCGTTATCTCGCCGAGACCCGCAACTTCGCCGGCGATGCGGTGGTGATCTTCCAGCCGGCCGAGGAGGGCGGCGCGGGTGGCTTGGCCATGGTCAAGGACGGCATGATGGAGCGCTTCGGCATCGAGCAGGTCTACGGCATGCACAACGGTCCGGGCATTCCGGTGGGCTCGTTCGCGATCCGGCCGGGTCCGATCATGGCGGCGACCGATGAGGTCGATATCATGATCGAGGGCCTCGGCGGCCATGCCGCGCGGCCGCACAAATGTGTGGATTCCGTTCTGGTCGGTGCACAGGTGATCACGGCGCTGCAGTCGATCGTTGCGCGCAGCGTCGATCCGCTGGAATCGGCCGTGATTTCGATCTGCGAGTTCCACGCAGGCAATGCCCGTAACGTGATTCCACAAACCGCGACACTGAGGGGCACCATCCGCACGCTGTCGCCGGAGGTGCGCAAGCTGGTGGAGAAGCGCGTCCACGAGGTTGTGGCGGGCGTGGCGCAGATCACAGGCGCCAAGATCGATCTGCACTACAAGCGGAATTATCCCGTGGTGAACAATCACGCCGCGGAGACCGAGATCGCGCGTCGCATCGCCGGGCAAGTTGCGGGCGAGGCCAATGTGCTCGAGATGTCGCCGCTGATGGGTGGCGAGGATTTCGCCTATATGCTGGAGGCGCGCCCCGGCGCCTTCATCTTCTGCGGCAACGGCGACAGCGCCGGCCTGCATCACCCCGCCTACAATTTCGACGACGAGGCCATCGTTTACGGCACGTCGTACTGGGTCAAGCTGGTCGAGCAATCGCTCGCGGCATCGTAAGGCCAAGCGCAAGATCAAGCCGAAAGCACAAACGAAAAGGGCCCGCGCATCGCACGGGCCCTTTGTCTTCGAGTGAAGTGATCGGCTTCAGAAGATCCGCGAGAAGATCACGTACAGCGTGCCCGACAACAGGATCGCGACGGGCAAGGTCAGCACCCAGGCCATCACCATGTTCCTGATGGTGGCGACCTGGAGACCCGAACCGTTCGCGGCCATGGTGCCGGCGACGCCGGACGACAGCACGTGGGTGGTCGAGACCGGCAGCCCGAACACGTCGGCGGCGCCGATCGTGGCGGCGGCGACGAGCTCGGCGGAGGCACCCTGCGCGTAGGTGAGATGGGTCTTGCCGATCTTCTCGCCGACGGTGACGACGATGCGCTTCCAGCCGATCATGGTGCCGAGGCCGAGCGCGATCGCGACCGCGACCTTCACCCAGGTCGGGATGAACTTGGTCGCGCTGTCTAGCCCGCCCTTGTAGGCGTTCAAGGTCGCGACCTCTTCCTTGCTGAGGTCGTTTTCCTTGTCCTTCATCAGGAATCGGATCGCTTCCGAAGTCAGGTACATGTCGTTGCGGGTGTTGCCGACGACTTCCGCCGGCACCTTGTTCAGCGAACCGTATTTCGCGACCTGCTCGCCGACATCCTTCACCAGCACTGACAGCGAAGGGTAGGTGCCTTCGCTGATGTGATGCGAGGTGACGTACTGCGTCACCGCAGGACGGGGATCGCCGATGATCGCATGGCCGGCGCCCTTGGCCGCAACCACCTTGGAGGCGGCATCCGAGACCTTCGCGAACTGGGCGACCTGCGACTCCGGCAATGCGCGGTTGAGCGCATAGGCTGTGGGCACGGTGCCGATCAGGATCAACATGATCAGGCCCATGCCCTTCTGGCCGTCGTTCGAACCATGGGCGAAGCTGACGCCGGTGCAGGTCAGGATCAGCAGGCCGCGAATCCACATCGGTGGGGCTTTGTGACCCTCAGGGGCGGCATAGAGCGCCGGGTTCTTGATGATCAGCTTGAGCAGCAGCAGTAGGCCGGCGGCGCAGACGAAGCCGACCAGCGGCGACAACAACAGCGCATAGCCGATCTCCGTGGCCTTGCCCCAGTCCACGCCCGAGGTACCGTCGCGGCCGCGCATCAGCGCGTTGGCGACGCCGACGCCGATGATCGAGCCGATCAGCGTGTGCGAGGAAGAGGCCGGCAGGCCGAAATACCAGGTGCCGAGGTTCCAAAGGATCGCGGCGATCAGCAGCGCGAACACCATCGCGAAACCGGCGCTCGAGCCGACCTGCAGGATCAGCTCGACCGGCAGCAGCGAGACGATGCCGAAGGCCACCGCGCCGGACGAGAGCAGCACGCCGAGAAAGTTGAAGAAGCCCGACCACATCACCGCGATTTCGGCCGGCAGCGAATGGGTGTAGATCACGGTCGCTACCGCGTTGGCGGTGTCGTGGAAGCCGTTGACGAATTCGAAACCGAGCGCGATCAGGAGGGCAACGATAAGGAGGATGTAGGGCAGGTAGCTCGTGACCCGCGTGCCGGTCGCATCGACATCCGAATAGATGCTGTAGGCCACATAGAGCAGACCCGCGGCGAGGATGCCGAAGAACAGGATCATCGTCAGCGGATTGAAGCCCTTGTCGAGATTTGGCCGCGAGGCCGGCTGGATCGGCGGGGGATCTGCTACCGCGCGGTCGAATGCAACATCGGTCATGTCTGGACGCCCCTTAACTTTCTGTAGGGGCTATTGTCCGCGATTGATTTGAAGGCTGGATGACAGACGGCGCCTGAAAGGGGTTTTCCCGCCTGTATTCAGGCGGCGCGCGCGGCTTTCTTCTGCAAACCGGCGACGATCTTCAGGTCTTCAACAAAGCGCTGATATTCCAGCGCCTTGGCTTCCGGATCGGGCAGCCGCAGCAGATAGGACGGGTGCACGGTCACCAGCGCCTTGTGACCGTCGGGCAGGTCTATGAGCCGGCCGCGGTTCTTTCCGATCGGGGTGATCTTGCCGAACACGCTCTGCGCGGCGGTCGCGCCCATCGCGACGATGAGATCGGGCTGGATGACGGAGACTTCTCGTTCATACCACTGTCGGCAGGCCTTTATCTCCGGTGTATTCGGCTTCTGATGCAGGCGAATCTTGCCGCGCGGTACGAATTTGAAGTGTTTCACCGCGTTGGTGACATAGACCTTCTTGCGGTCGACGCCGGCCTCCTGCAGCGCCTTGTCGAGCATCTGGCCGGCTGGACCGACGAAGGGATGGCCGGCGAGGTCTTCCTTGTCGCCAGGTTGTTCGCCGACCAGCATGATATTGGCGGACTTCGGACCCTCGCCGAACACGGTCTGGGTGGCGTCCTTGTAGAGATGGCAGGCGCGGCAGTGGGCGGCCTCCTCGCGGAGCGCTTCGAGATCGTCGGCAGCGGTCTTGCGTTTCATCGGAGCCTCCGGCCGCTTTTGAGGCTTGTGCGGATCGGATGGGGCATTGACGATCATGGCGCCGGTCATGCGCTCGGCGTCCTCAATCAGGGGCTTAATGATCGAAGCCTCGGGCAGGTTCCTCCAATATTTCTTCGGCATCTCGGTCTGCATTGCCTTCACCTTCAGGCGGGCCGGATTGAAGATGCTGGCGTAGTAGCGCCGCCAGGTTTCCTCCAGCCGGTCTTCGCTCGGTGCCTCGCTCTTGCTGACGCCTGATGTGAACGAGAGCGCGTGGCCATCCCAATGCGCGCACAAATCCGGCGTCAGGATCGACCAGGGCATGTCGGCAAAGCGCTTGGCGAAGAACGGCGCGGCGAGCTCGACGATGTGATGCTCCGGCTCGAACCAGGCGACGTAGTGTGCTTCGCGTTCCCTACCGATCTCACGGAAGCGCACGAAGGCATGCATCTTGTGCTCGTCGCGGTAGACCGCCTTTGCCATGGCCGCGACTTGCGCCACGTCGTGATCGGTCGCGACCTCGATGAGGTCGTGATTGTCCTTCAGCCGAAACAGCAGGCGATAGAGGATCGCGAAACGCTCGGGATCGCGATGCAGGATCGCGGCCTTGGCGAGCTCGACGAATTTTGCTGGCACGTTGAAGGTGCTATCGCCACCGGCCGGCAGCGGAGACGGCGAGGGTGGCGCGAACAGCTCCGCTTCGCCGCCCTGCACAGTCCAGGTGACATCGACCGGTTTCATTTGGTGAAGCACGAGGCTACGCGCGGCTTTGCGCCAGCCGTCGAAATCGGTTTCGTTCTCGAGGGTGATGTACTGCATCAGAAGCCAAATCCCAGTTGTGTGGCCTTCGGCTTGAACCGTTCGATCAGCCGTGCCTCGTCGAGGCGGTGCGGCGCGGGCCGGTGATCGCTCAGCACGATGAACGGCAGCGCTTTGTTCCGGGGCACATGCAGCCGCGCGAGATCGGCGACGCGGATGGTGGTCGTGCGGCGCGCCGCGATGATGCGCTCGACCGCCTTGGTGCCGAAGCCCGGCACGCGCAACAATTCCTCGCGGCTGGCCCGGTTGACGTCGAGCGGGAAGCGGTCGCGGTGGCGCAGCGCCCAGGCGAGTTTTGGATCGATGTCGAGCGGCAGCATCGCACTGTCGTCGACGATCTCGCCGACGTCGAAGCCGTAGAACCGCATCAGCCAATCGGCCTGGTAGAGTCGGTGCTCGCGCAGCAAGGGCGGCGCGCGCAGAGGCAGCGCGCGGCTGGCATCGGGGATCGGGCTGAACGCGGAATAATAGACGCGCCTCAGCCTGTATGAACTGTAGAGATTGGCGCTGGTGTGGAGGATAGTGTGGTCGGAGGCCGCGTCGGCGCCGACGATCATCTGCGTGCTTTGGCCGGCCGGTGCGAAGCGCTGCGGCTTGGCTTTCGTCTTCGCGCTACGGCTTTCCTCGGCCTCGTCCAGCTTCAGCCGCAGTCGGCCCATTGTGCGGCGGATCGCGCGCACGTCCTTCTCGGGCGCGAATTGCTGCAGGCTCGTCTCCTGCGGCATCTCGATGTTGATGGAGAGACGGTCGGCATATTTGCCGGCCTCGGAGATCAATGCATCGTCGGCCTCGGGGATTGTTTTGAGATGGATGTAGCCACGGAAGTGATGCTCCTCGCGCAGTTTGCGCGCGACGCTTACCACCTGCTCCATGGTGTAGTCGGGGTTGCGGATGATGCCGGAGGAGAGAAACAGTCCTTCGATGTAATTGCGCCGGTAGAAGTCGAGCGTCAGCTTGACGACTTCGTCGATGGTGAAGCGGGCGCGTGGCACGTTGGAAGAGGCCCGGTTGACGCAATAGAGGCAGTCGTAATTGCAGGCGTTGGTCAGCAGCACCTTGAGCAGCGAGATACAGCGACCGTCCGGCGCGTAGGAATGGCAAATGCCCATGCCGGGCGCGGTCGATCCCATGCCCTTGCCGTCGCTGGAATCCCGCCTCTCGGTGCCGCTGGAGGCGCAGGACGCGTCGTACTTGGCGGCGTCCGCCAGGATTTCCAGCTTGCGTTGCACGTCCATATTGGAATCCCTTTGATTCAGCTCATGAATCCCAAGGCCCGCCAATTCGATTGACTCCCGGGGCGTCGTTAGCTTTATATTAGAACATATCATGAACAAATGAGCTAGCCGCTGGTTCTCTTTTTGAGAGCCATCGGCAATCACCCTTGAGGAGCGGCGTATATGAGCGGCGCACGAACAAGCGCGCTTGCAGCCTTGCGCGGCCAGATCGAGCGCATCGAGACGGCGGAGGTCGTGCATCATCGCGACCGTGTCGCGCTCGGCCATCGCGAGGCCGACAGCGCGCTGAAGGGCGGGCTCGCACGCGCGGCAATCCACGAGGTATTTTGCGAAGGACGTCAGGGCGCGGCCGCGACGGGCTTTGTCACCGGACTTGCGGGGCGCGTGACGGCACGCAAACCGCTGCTGTGGGTGCGGCAGGATTTTTCAGAAATTGAAACCGGTGCGCTGTCGATGAGCGGGCTCACCGAGATCGGTCTCGATCCGCGCCGCATGGTGATGGTGCGCGCCGCCGACGTGGAGAGTGCGTTGCGCACGGCGGCCGATGCGCTTGCCTGCGACGCGCTGGGTGCGATCGTGCTCGAGCTCTGGGGCGAGACGAGGCAGTTCGATCTGGTTGCGAGCCGCAAGCTGACGCTGGCTGCGCAGTCTTCTGGTGTCACCGGCTTGCTGCTGCGGATGGCCGCGCAACCTTTACCCTCAACCGCCGAGACCAGATGGATGCTGCGCGCGGCGCATTCGCCGCCGGGCGCGATGTGGAGTGCCTGGGGGGCGCCGCGCTTCGATGCCGAGCTCCTGCGCAATCGTCATGGCCCGTGCGGCCGGTGGATCATGGAATGGAAATGTGATGAGTGCCAGTTCTCTGAATCGTCGGCGTATCCTCAGCCTGTGGCTGCCGCGCCTGCCCATCGATCGGATCCAGCGGTTCTTCGGCAACGTCGGACTGCATGAAAATAATGCGCCCAGCATCGTCGTTGCCAAGGACAGCAACGCGCTGGTGATCCATGCGCTGGACGAGGCGGCCGAGCGCCTCGGTCTGCATATCGGCCAGCCTTTGGCCAATGCCCGGGCGATGTGTCCTGATTTAAAGGTGTTCGACGCCGATGCCGTGGCCGATGCCAAGACGATCGGCGACATCGCCGACTGGTGCGATCGTTTCACGCCGCTGGTGGCACTCGATCCGCCGCACGGGCTGTTCCTCGACATCACCGGCTGCGCGCATCTGTTCGGCGGCGAGGCTGCGCTGTTGCAAACCCTTGTCCGCGCCCTCGACCGCCAGGGCTTTGCCGTCAGCGCGGCGATCGCCGGCACCTCGGTCTGCGCGCGCACGCTGACGCGGCAATCTTCAGGGACCATCGTTGCCGATGGCGAGGAGGCGGCGGCAATCAGTCGGTTTCCGGTGTCCGCACTTGGCGCGGGTGAGGCCATTACCACCGGTCTGCGACGCGCCGGCCTGAAGACCATCGGCGATGTCGCCTCGCGCACGCCGAGCGAAATCACGGCGCGGTTCGGTGCGCGGTTCTCCACGCTGCTCGCGCATGCGCTGGGGCAGGGCGATGCGCCGATCAATCCACGAAAGCCGCCGCCTGATTACATCGTGGAGAAACGCTTTGCCGAGCCGATCGCGACCGACACCATGATCGCGATGACGCTGTCGCGCCTGGCGGATACGTTGATCGCGTCGATGGAGAAGCAGGGCAAGGGCGCGCGCCGCCTGGAAGCTGCCTTCTTCCGTACCGACGGCGCGGTGCGCGCCATCATGGTCGAAACCGGACGTCCCGTGACGCGGAGCGCGGTCGTCGACCGGCTGTTCCGCGAGCGTCTCGATGCACTCGCCGATCCCCTCGATCCCGGCTTCGGCTTCGACATGGTGCGGCTGTCGGCAAGCCGCACCGAGATCGTGGTGCAGGAGCAGCGCGATCTCGACGCCCATGTCCACGACAATGACGAGCTTGCCGCGCTGATCGACCGCATCGCCGCGCGCATCGGCGGAAAGCGCGTCGTCGTGCACCTGCCTGAGGATACCCATATCCCTGAATGTGCGGTGCTGGCGGCGCCTGCCCAGCATCATCTCGCCGTGGCCATGCAGGCCGAATGGCCCGCGCGCACCGAGGGTGAGCCGCCGCTGCGTCCGTTGCGGTTGTTCGACAAGCCTGAGCCGATCAATATGCCGTTCGCGACCGTGCCCGACGGGCCGCCGCATCAATTCACCTGGCGCCGCGCGCAGCATGCGGTGGTGCGGGTGGAGGGCCCCGAGCGCATCGCCATGGAATGGTGGCGGCAGGACGGCAAGCAACTGACACGGGATTATTTTCGTATCGAGGATGCCGAAGGCCTACGCTTCTGGATCTTTCGCGACGGTCTTTACGAGGGGGAGTGCTTCGACGACGACGGCAAGCCCGCTCCTCCCGGTTGGTATGTGCACGGTCTCTTCGCATGAACACGCCCGCTTATGCCGAGATCGGCATCACCACGAATTTCTCCTTCCTGCGCGGCGGCTCGGATCCGCGCGACTATGTACACCAGGCCGGCATCCTGGGCATTCCCGCGATCGGCATTGCCGATCACAACACGCTCGCCGGTGTGGTGCGTGCCTACAAGGAGCTCGACAATGACAAGGTGCTGCACAAGCCGAAGCTTCTGATCGGCACCCGCATCGTCTTCATCGACGGCACGCCGGATATCCTGGTCTATCCGTGTGACCGCGCCGCCTATGGCCGGCTGTGCCAGCTTCTCACCCGGGGCAAGCGCGGCGACGACATCACGCGGATCGCGAAGGGCGAATGCCATCTCACCTTCGCCGATCTCCTTGCGTTTTCCGAAGGCCAGCTCCTGATCCTGACGCTGCCGCATCGCTTCGATGCGGCGCAAGCGCAGGACATCCTCGCCAAGCTGAAGGCAAGTCGCGCCGAGGGCGTGTGGCTGGCGGCGAGTCTGGTCTATCGCGGCGACGATCGCCGTCGCCTCGCGCAGCTCGATGATCTCGCCGCAAAAGCAAAAGTGCCGCTGCTTGCGACCAACGAGGTGCTCTATCACCACCCCGCGCGCCGTCCCCTCCAGGACGTGCTGACCTGCATCCGGGAAAAGACCACGATCGAGGCGATCGGCCGGAAGCTGGAAGCCAATGCCGAGCGGTTTCTGAAGACGCCCAGGGAGATGGCGCGGCTGTTCCGCGATTTCCCTGACGCTGTCGCGGAGACCATGCGCTTTGCGGACAAGATCACCTTCTCGCTCGATCAGCTCAAATACCAGTATCCGGACGAGCCGGTACCGCGGGGCAAGACCGCGCAAGGGCATCTGGAGGATCTGACCTGGGCCGGTGTCGACAAATATTTCGGCGGCAAGATCGACGACAAGCTGCGCGCCACCCTGAAGAAAGAACTCGCACTGATCGCCGATCTGAAATACGCGCATTACTTCCTCACCGTGCACGACATCGTGCATTACGCCCGCAGCCAGAACATTTTGTGCCAGGGGCGGGGATCGGCGGCGAATTCGGCGGTCTGCTACGTGCTCGGCATCACCTCGGTCGACCCGACCAAGGTCGATCTGCTGTTCGAGCGCTTCATCTCCAAGGAGCGGCTGGAGCCGCCCGACATCGACGTCGATTTCGAGCATTCGCGGCGCGAGGAGGTGATGCAGTATGTCTATCGGCGTTACGGCCGTCATCGCGCCGCGATCATCGCCACCGTCATCCATTATCGCCCGCGCAGCGCCATCCGCGACGT
The DNA here is from genome assembly GCF_042666195.1 of Bradyrhizobium sp. GCM10028915. Taxonomy (NCBI): domain Bacteria; kingdom Pseudomonadati; phylum Pseudomonadota; class Alphaproteobacteria; order Hyphomicrobiales; family Nitrobacteraceae; genus Bradyrhizobium; species Bradyrhizobium sp. GCM10028915. Next base: position 29,940 of record NZ_JBHTFN010000009.1, on the reverse strand, counting down.
CGGCAAGGCGCTGGGCCTGACCGAGGACGTCACCGCCGCACTCGCCGACACCGTCTGGGGCAGCTGGGGCAAGGGTCTCAACGACATGCAGGTCAGGCAGGCCGGCCTCGATCCGCAAAATTCCATGATCAACCTCGCTGTCGAGCTCGCGACCGAGTTGATCGAATTCCCGCGTCATCTGTCTCAGCATGTCGGCGGCTATGTGCTCACGCAGGACCGGCTCGATACCTATGTGCCGATCGGCAACGCCGCGATGGACGATCGCACCTTCATCGAATGGGACAAGGACGACGTCGACGCGCTCAACATGATGAAGGTCGACGTGCTCGCGCTGGGCATGCTGACCTGCATCCGCAAATGCTTTGATTTGATCGAGCAGCACAAGGGCGAACGCTGGATGCTGGCGAGCGTCCCGCAGGATGATTCCAGGGTTTACGACATGCTGTGCGACGGGGAATCGCTCGGCGTGTTCCAAGTCGAGAGCCGCGCGCAGATGAACATGTTGCCGCGGCTGAGGCCGCGGACCTTCTACGATCTCGTGATCGAGGTCGCGATCGTGCGGCCTGGTCCGATCCAGGGCGACATGGTGCATCCTTATCTGCGGCGGCGGAACGGCCTGGAAAAGGTGAGCTATCCGTCTCCGTCGCCGGATCATGGCGACAAGGACGAGCTTTACAGGGTGCTGCACAAGACGCTCGGCGTGCCCTTGTTCCAGGAGCAGGCGATGCGGATCGCGATCGAAGCCGCGAAGTTCACGGCCGAGGAGGCCAACGGCCTGCGCCGTGCGATGGCAACGTTCCGCAATGTCGGTACCATCGACAAGTTCGAAGACAAGATGATCGGCAACATGATCGCGCGCGGTTATGCGCCTGATTTTGCCAGAAACTGTTTCGAACAGATCAAGGGGTTTGGCAGTTACGGTTTTCCGGAGAGCCATGCCGCAAGCTTCGCGCAGCTTGTCTATATCTCCTCATGGCTGAAGCATTATCACCCTGATGCATTCTGCTGCGGCCTCCTGAACTCGCAGCCGATGGGCTTTTACGCCCCGGCGCAGATCGTCAGCGACGCCCGCAAGAACGGGGTCGAGGTGCGCGAGATCGATGTGTCCTACAGTTTTGCGCAGAGCACGCTGGAGCAGGGAAACGGCGGATATTGCGCGGTACGTCTCGGCTTCCGCCAGATCGACGGTTTCCACTGGCTGGACGAGGATGAGGAAAGGCTGAAAAGAGGCGCGTCCCGGAATGACCATGTGGAGAGAGCGCCCGACTGGGCCGACCGCATCGTCGCCGCCCGCAACCGCCGGCCCTTCACATCGCTGGAAGACTTCGCCCGCGACACCGGCCTGCCCAAGCGCGCGTTGATCCTGCTCGCCGATGCCGACGCGTTCCGCTCGCTCGGGCTCGACCGCCGCGAGGCGCTGTGGCAGGTGCGGCGCCTGCCCGACGATGTGCCGCTGCCGCTGTTCGAGGTGGCCACCGCACGCGAGCAGCCGGACGAGCACGCCAGGCCGTTGCCGGTGATGCCGCGCGCCGAACAGGTGGTCGCGGACTACCAGACCATTCGCCTTTCGCTCAAAGGCCATCCGATTGAATTTTTGCGGGAGATGTTTACGCGCGAGCGCATCGTCGCCTGCAAGGACATCAATCACGACAACGAGCGGCGCCGTGTCCGCTGTGCCGGCGTCGTGCTGGTACGGCAGCGGCCGGGCAGCGCCAGCGGCGTCGTGTTCATGACACTGGAGGACGAAACCGGCATCGCCAATGTCGTGGTGTGGCCGAAGATCATGGAGCAGTACCGGAAGGAGGTGATGGGCGCACGCCTCATCCTCGTCGAGGGCTACATCCAGAGCAGTCCCGAAAAGGTGACGCATCTGATCGCCCAGCGGATGATCGACCGCTCGCACGATCTGGTCGGCCTCGCCAACGACGCCCTCGGCCGCAAGCATCCGGTGCCGGCAGGCGTCGCCCCGATCGAGCCGCTCAACGACGATCCCCGCGCCCACACGGATGCGCCCGCGCAAAAACTTCGCCACCCCCGCAACGTCCGCATCCTGCCGCCGTCGCGGGATTTTCATTGAGGGTGGGGCCGCGTCTCGCTCGCAATGACGAGTTTGTTCTTAAAAATTCACCCGGTTCGAGATCGCCCCGTCCACCACCAGATTGGAGCCCGTGGTGAACCCCGACACCGGGCTTGCCAGAAATACCGCTGCGCTCGCGATCTCCTGTGGCGTGGCCATGCGGCCGGTGGGGTTGCGCTTCATCGCATCATTGTAGCGCTCGGGCATGTTCTGCTCGATCGTATTCCAGACGCCGCCCTTGAAATAGACCGTGCCTGGCGAGACCACGTTGACGCGGATCTTCTTCTTCGCGTACTGCCGTGCCAGCCCCTTGGCCATGTGGATCAACGCAGCCTTGATCGGGCCGTAGGAACTCGCCGTGTCCGCTTGCGCCGCGGAGATCGATGAGATGATCACGAAGGCGGCGTCGCCGCCCTTGTCGCCACTAGCCTCGAGGAACGGCCGCGCGGCGTCGAACGCGTGCACGGCGCCGAGCAGGTCGAGTCGAAAATTCTGCTCCCACGACGCGGCATCATGGCCTTGTGCCATTGCGCCCGCGTTAGAGAACAGCATGTCGATGCCGCCAAGCTCCTTTGCAGCATTCTCGATCCAGGATTTCAGTGCCGCGCCGTCCGTGACATCCACCGGACCGCCGGTCGCGCGGATCCCGCTGGCCTTCAACTCCGTAACCGTGGCGGCAACCTGGTCCGCGTTGCGTGCACACACCGCGACATTGCTGCCTTCGCCGGCCAGCGTCGCCGCAATCGCCCGCCCGATGCCGCGCGTCCCGCCAAGTACGATGGCGTTCTTCCCTTTGAGACCGAGATCCATTGGTTGGTTTTCCTTTTTTGTTGGTCGCAGCGAGTGTAACTGTTTCGAGAGATGCCCAAAAGCCTCCACATCGTCATTGCGAGGAGCTCTTGCGACGAAGCAATCCAGACTGCCACCGCGGAAAGATTCTGGATTGCTTCGCTTCGCTCGCAATGACGTTGTGGAAACAGCGGCCCTCACTCCGGTGCCGCTCCCACCGGCGGGCCGCCAGGCGGGCGGTGCAGGAATGTCAGTGAGACGTAGGCGCCGGCCCAGGAGCCGATCGCCGCGAAAGCCACATAGAAAGCGTTTTCGGTGTAGCTGATCACCGCATAGGAGGAGAGCATGTACCAGACCGCGCTCCAGTTCGCCGCGGGCACGCGCTTGCGCGCGATCACGGCCGAGGTGAACATGACATAGACCGCGTCGGTGGCCGCCGTTGCGATGAACACGGCGCCTGCGGTGAGGGGATCGATGGCGGCCATTGCATGTCCTTGTGTGCTAATGCGATGGTCGCAAACTAAAGGGAGAGAAGGGTCATGCAAAGCACCACCGAGATTCTCAGCAACATCTGGACCTCCGCCGGCGGTGACGCCGCCGCGCTCGCGCGCGTGCGGCTGACGGGCGAGGAGCCGCAGATCCCGTCCTCGTTTCGCGTCGCAATTGCCGGCCAGACAACGATCGCCGCCGCCGGCCTTGCCGCCGCCGAAATCTGGAGATTGCGCAGCGGCGAAGCGCAGGACGTCAGCGTCGACCTGCGCCATGCCGTCGCCGAATGCCGCTCCGAGCGCTACTTGCGCGTCGACGACAAGCCGCCGCCGCCCGCTTGGGACGCCATCGCCGGCGTCTACAGAACCGGCGACAACCGCTTCGTCCGCTGCCACACCAATTTCCCGCATCATCGCGACGCCGTCTGCAAGGTGCTCGGCTGCGAACCCGAGCGCGAGAAGGTGCAGGCCGCATTGATGCAATGGAAGAGCGAGGATTTCGAGACTGCGACCTACGCCGCGGGCGGCGTCGTTGCCCTGATGCGTTCGTACGACGAATGGTCGGCGCTGCCGCAGGCCCGCGCGCTCGCCGAATTGCCGCTGGTCTCGATCGAGAAGATCGGCGAGGCCCCGCCGAAGCCATGGCCGCAACGATTGCCAAAAGGCGATCGCCCGCTCGCAGGCCTGCGCGTGCTCGATCTCTCTCGCGTCATCGCGGGGCCCGTCGCCGGCCGCACGCTCGCCGCGCACGGCGCGGATGTGCTGCTCGTGTCAGGCCCCGAACTGCCGGCCATTCCGTGGCTGACCATCGACACCGGGCGCGGCAAGCTCACCACCTTCATCGAGCTGAAAAGCGAGGCCGGGCGTGCGCAGTTGCGCGAGCTCTTGAGAGACGCCGATATCTTCTCGCAAGGCTATCGCCCGCGCGCGCTTGCCGCTCTCGGCTTCACGCCGGAGGACGCAGCGACAATCAACCCCGGCATCGTCTACGTAACGCTGTCAGCCTATGGCCATGCCGGTCCCTGGGCTGAACGGCGCGGCTTCGATTCGCTGGTGCAGACCACGACCGGGTTCAACCATGCCGAAGGACAGGCTGCCGGCATCGATGGACCGAAGGAATTGCCGGCGCAGATGCTCGACCACGCCACTGGCTATCTGATGGCGTTCGGCGCGATGATGGCCAAGGCGCGCCAGGCTCGCGAAGGTGGCAGCTGGCACGTGCGCGTATCGCTGGCGCAGACCGGGCGCTGGCTGTGGAATCTCGGACGGCTCGAAAAGGGCCTGAATACCCCGGATATTACCGGTGAGGCCGTACATGCTGCATTCATCGAGGGCATGCCATCTGGCTTCGGCACGTTGAAGGCGGTGCGCCATTCGGCACTGCTGTCGAAGACGCCGGCGCAATGGAGCCGTCCGGCGATGCCGCTCGGCAGTCATCCGGCAGAGTGGCCTGCGATAAGCTGACGTGAAGCTGACGTGTCGCAAATTTTTAACGCAAACCGAAAGGCGCCCGGCGTTTTTTAGGTTGTTTGAAATTACAATTCGGCACTATTAGCGCGACCGATGACGCAGGCATCCGCCGGTATCATCGCAGACATGACCGGGCCCCATGGTAGTTGAAAATACCAAGCGATTGCAGGTGCTTACAAAACAACGGGTAATTACATCCGTAGTTTTACTAGCTCTTGCCGGTGCCGGTGCCGGGGCCTACGGCTTCCTCTATGCGGGAGCCAAGGAGAAGAGCCACTCCGAGATCTCCAGCCAATCGCGCAGAAATGCGCAGAACTTCACGCCGACGCCGTCGGAATGGGCGACGCTGACGATCGAGCCGGTCAAGGCCAAGACCTTCCGCGCCGAGTATGTCACCGAGGGCAAGGTCGCAGTCGACGAGGACCGTTCGACGCCGGTGTTTTCACCCTATGCAGGCCGGGTGACCAAGCTGCTCGCCAAGCCAGGCGAGGTGCTGAAGCAAGGCCAACCGCTGTTCACGATCGAGGCCGCCGACACCGTGCAGGCCCAGAACGATTTCATTGCAGCGATGAGCTCGCAGAACAAGGCCAAGTCGGCGATCGATCTTGCCGATATCCAGTTCAAGCGCGCCAAGGACCTCTACGAGGGCCATGCCATCCCACTGAAGGACTATCAGCAGGCGGAAGCGACTCAGGTTCAGGCGCAGAACGACATGCGCTCCTCGGCGACGGCGCTGGAAGCCGCGCGCAACAAGCTGCGTATCCTCGGCTTCACCGACGAGACCATCAAGGCGTTCCAGGACAAGGGCGTCATCAATCCGGAAGTCACGATCTATTCGCCGATCGCGGGCACGGTCGTGCAGCGTAAGATCGGCCCCGGCCAGTATGTCAATTCCGGCGCCAGCGATCCGGTCTTCGTGGTCGGCGACCTCTCCACGGTCTGGCTCACCGCCTTCGTGCGCGAGAGCGATGCGGCTGCCGTGTGCATCGGGCAGGACATCACCGTCAACGTGATGGCGCTCCCGGGCCGCCCCTTGACCGCCAAGGTCAACTACGTCGCCGCCGCGATCGATCCGAACACCCGTCGCCTGCTGGTCCGCGCCACCATCGACAACAAGGACGGTCTGCTGAAGCCGGAGATGTTCGCCAACGTAACGATCTATTCGTCCGGCGACCGCGCCGCGCCGGCGGTACCGAAGCAGGCCTTGATCTACGAAGCCGACAAGGTCCGCCTCTGGGTGGCACGCGAGGACAAGTCGGTCGAGCTGCGCGAGATCAAGATCGGTCTCATCAATGGCAATCTCGTCGAGGTCACCAGCAATCTGAAGCCCGGCGAGCAGGTGGTCACCAAAGGCAGCCTGTTCATCGACCGCGCCGCGTCCGGCAGCTGATCGACGGGCGGGAAAAGACAAGCTGAAGACCTGAATGGATCGCCTCGTCGCCCTTGCCGTCAACCGGCGCTTCCTGATGGTCGGGATGTTCGTCGCCGTCCTCATCGGCGGCCTGATCGCGTTCAACCAGCTCAACATCGAGGCTTACCCCGATCCGACTCCGCCGATGGTCGACATCGTGACGCAGAGCCCGGGCCTGTCGGCGGAGGAGATCGAGCGCTACATCACCATTCCGATCGAGACCCAGGTCGCGGGTCTGAAGAACGTGACGACCATTCGCACCATCTCGCTCTACGGCCTTTCCGACGTCAAACTGCAGTTCTCTTTCGCCTACACCTATGACGAGGCGTTGCAGCAGGTCTTGAACCGCCTGGCGCAGCTCGCGCCGCTGCCCGGCAATGTGCAGCCGCAGATCTCGCCGCTCAGTCCAATTGGCGAAATCTTCCGCTACCGTCTCGTCGGCCCGCCGAACTACAGCGTGCTCGACCTCAAGACCATCCAGGACTGGATTCTCCAGCGGCGCTTCCGTGCCGTGCCCGGCGTGATCGACGTCACCGGATGGGGCGGCAAGAGCAAGACCTACGAGCTCCAGGTCGACTTCAACAAGCTGGTCGCCAACGGCCTGACGCTGCCGCAATTGCTCCAGGCGGTCGGCAATTCCAACGTCAATGTCGGCGGCAACACCGTCAATATCGGTCAGCAATCGGCCGTGGTGCGCGGCGTCGGCCTGATCCGCTCGATCGACGACCTCGCCAACACCATGGTCTCGCAGACCAACGGCAATCCGGTGCTGGTCAAGGACGTCGCCACCGTCACCGTCGGCCAGAAGCCCCGTCTCGGCATCGCCGGCCTCGATGAGTCCGACGACATCGTGCAAGGCATCGTCCTGATGCGCCGCGGCGAGCAGAGCTCGCCAACCATCAAGCGCGTCCACCAACTCGTTCAAACCATCAACGACTCCAGCATCCTGCCGCCCGGCGTGCGCATCGAGCGCATCTATGACCGCGGCGACCTGATCGACCTCACGACCCACACCGTGCTCCACAACATGGTGATCGGCATTCTGCTGATCGTGTTGCTGCAGTGGATATTCCTCGGCGATCTCCGCAGTGCGCTGATCGTCGGCGCCACCATTCCGTTCGCGCTGTTCTTCGCGGTGATCATCCTGGTGCTACGGGGGGAATCGGCGAACCTGTTGTCGGTCGGCGCGATCGATTTCGGCCTGATCGTCGATGCCACCGTCATCATGGTGGAGGCGATCTTCCGGCGCCTGACGCAGACGACGCCGATGTCGGAATCCGAGCAGATGTCGTCCGAGACGCTGTTCGGCATGAAAAGCCACGCCATCCTCAGCGCGGCGGCCGATGTCTCTCGTTCGATCTTCTTCGCCGCGGCCATCATCATCGCGGCCTTCCTGCCGCTGTTCACGCTCTCCGGCGTCGAGGGCAACATCTTCGGACCGATGGCCCGGACCTATGCCTACGCGCTGGCCGGCGGTCTGCTTGCGACGTTCACCGTCACTCCTGCGCTGTCGGCGATCATTCTGCCGGCGCATGTTCATGAGACCGAGACCAGGGTGATGCTGATCCTGCATCGGATCTACATGCCGGTGCTGCATTGGGCGGTCGCCAACCGCGGCATCATGCTCGGTGGCGCATTCGGCCTCGTACTGATGACGGTTGCGCTCAGCCGCTTGCTTGGCCTCGAATTCCTGCCGAAGCTGGAGGAGGGCAATCTCTGGATCCGCGCCACGCTGCCGCCGACCATCTCGCTTCAGGAAGGCAACTCCTACGTCAACGAAATGCGCAAGGTGATCCGCGCGCGGCCTGAAGTGGAATCCGTGGTGTCGCAGCACGGCCGCCCCGATGACGGCACCGACGCCGCCGGCTTCTTCAACGCCGAGTTCTTCGCGCCGCTCAAGCCCGCCAGCCAATGGCCCGGCACCCGCGACAAGGAAGAGCTGACCGCGCAACTGCTCAAGCAGCTTGACGATCGCTTCCCCGGCGTCGAGTTCAACTTCTCGCAATATCTCCAGGACAATGTCTCCGAAGCCGTTTCCGGCGTGAAGGGCGAGAACTCGATCAAGCTGTTCGGCAGCGATCTCCAGGCGCTGACCGACACCGCCAACAAGATCAAGTCGGTGCTATCAACCGTGCAGGGCGTCACCGACCTTGCCGTGTTCACCTCACTGGGGCAGCCGACGATCCAGATCGATATCAACCGTGCCAAGGCCGCGCGCTATGGCCTCGCGCCGGGCGACATCAACGCCACCATCAAGGTCGCGATCGGCGGCGACACCGCCGGTGACATCTACGAGGCAGGAAGCGACCGCCACTTCCCGATCATCGTTCGTCTTGCGCCGGAATTCCGCAGGAGCGCCGAGGCGATCCAGAATTTGCGGATCGGTGCGCCCGGACCGAACGGCACCGTCACGCAGATCCCCCTGAGCGAGGTCGCCACCATCAGCCTCGTCTCGGGTGCGGCCTACATTTATCGCGAGCAGCAGGAGCGCTATCTGCCGATCAAGTTCTCGGTACGTGAACGCGACCTCGGCAGCGCCATCCGCGAGGCGCAGCAGAAGATCGCCGCTCAGGTGCAACTGCCGCCCGGCGCGCACATGGACTGGGTCGGCGAATTCGGCAATCTCCAGGACGCGATCCGGCGATTGTCGATCGTAGTGCCGATCTCGCTGGCGCTGATCGGCGTCCTGCTCTGGTTCAATTTCGGCTCGATGACCGACACGCTGCTTGCCATGAGCGTGATCCCGATGGCCATCTTCGGCGGCGTGCTCGGTCTCTTGATCACAGGTACCGCCTTCAGTGTCTCGGCGGCGATCGGCTTCATCGCGCTGTTCGGCATCGCCGTGATGGACGGCATCATCATCCTGTCGCAGTTCAACCAACTCATCGAAGAGGGCATGGACCGCATGAGCGCGGTGATACGCACCGGCGAATTGCAGCTTCGGCCGGTGCTGATGACCTGCGTCGTCGCCGGCATCGGCCTGTTGCCGGCCGCGCTGTCGGAAGGCATCGGCTCGCAGGTGCAGAAGCCGCTTGCGGTGGTCGTGGTGACAGGCATGATGCTCGCCCCTATCGTGATCCTGGTGACGCTGCCGGTGTTGATCTCCTTCTTCTCCCGCCGCGCACGCTGACGCCGCCAATCACAGCATCCGCTGCGCGATCCGCACCAGCATCATGGTGCCGAGGCCCAGCAGCATCAAGCTGGCCAACCGACTGCTCATCGACAGCATGCACGGCGTCAGCCGTGACCGCGCCATTGCCACGATCGTGCTGAGCACGGTCCACCAGATCGCGGAACCGACGAAGACACCGGCGATCAGCGGGGCTGCCGCGGTCTGCATTGAAAAGGCGTGCAGCGCAGCCAGAAACAGGATGACGGTCAGCGGATTGGTGAACCCAAGCGCGATGGCGCTGAGCGCCGCCTCAACCAGAAGGGTGAGAAACGGACGAGAGCACAAACACGTTCGTGTAAGTCCAACGAGTTTGTGCCTTCGCGACAACAGTTCCACGCCTCATTGTGGAACCGTGTCGCGGTCGTTGAACCGAATTGCGCTTGGCGCGACTCAGAACCCGTAGAGTTGCGCCGGGTTGTCGACCAGGATCTTCTTGCGCACATCCGCATCCGGCGCCCACACCGGAAGCTGGTTGAGCAGGCGGCCGTCGTCGATCTGGTAGAGCGGCGCGATGTCGGTGGCTTTGCGTCCCTCGACACGGCTCGAATCCGGATGCGGCCAGTCCGTGCCCCAGACGATGCGGTCCGCATTCGCCGCGATCAGTGCGCGGGCATAGGGCACCATGTCCTGATAATCGGGCGCGAGCTTCGAGGAGCGATAGGCGCCGGAAATCTTGACATAGGCCTTGCCGGATTTCACCAGCGCGACCAGGTCGGAAAATCCCGGCTGCTCCAGCCCAAGCGAGGCCTCAAGGCCGCCGAAATGGTCGAATACAACGGGTAGTGGCGCCGTCTCGACGAGGTCCTTGATCGCCGAGATCATGGGAAGCGTCGTGTAGAGCTGCACGTGCCAACCGCGCGCCTTCATGCGCTCGACTGCGGCGGTGAAGCGCGGCCGGCCGACATTGGGGTCGTTGACGCCGCGGGTCGCGAGATTGAGGCGGACACCGCGAAAGCCGTCTGCCTGCATCGTGTCAAGCTGGGCCTCGGTCGTTTTGTCGTCGATCACGGCCACCCCGCGCGCGGCCGCGCCACGCGCTTTCATGCCGAACAGCGTCGACGAGTTGTCGGTGCCGTAGACGCTCGGCGTCACGATCACCACGCGCTCGATATGCAGCGCCTTGTGCAGCGCGGCCATCTCCTCCGGCGAAGCCGGTTCCGGCGTGTAGACGCGGCCCGCGAAGAACGGAAATTTTTCGACATCGCCATGGATGTGGGTGTGACAGTCGCAGGCATGGGCCGGGAGGTCGAAATTGACCGGAGTGGCGGGCTGCGCGGCACGTGCGTGGGCTTTGTTCGACATGGCAACTCCGGCGGCAAGGGAGGCAAGCAGGACGCTGCGTCGGCTGAGCATGGTTTCTCTCCCTGTATTATTATTTGGCAGTGGCATCGTGACAGTATCACATCAGCCCGGCAGCCGCTGCGCTTCGCTGCATAGCTGCTCGACGAGGTCCGCAAGCGGGCGTGAGCCGTCGACGCGCACGACCGGGCAGGGCAGCTTCGCGAGCCACGCCTCATCTCTTGCGAGACTGCGACCCTCGCGATCGCCGGCTTCGTAGTGCGAGGCCCAGTCGACGAACGACTCCGCCTCCTCATGACGCCAGCCGCCCTGTGCGACGGCATCCGCTCCGAAATGCGTAGCCTCGCGGTCACGCAGGCGCTGCAAGCGAAGCTCGCGCGGCGTCGTCACAAAGACGACGAAATCGAAGAATGGGATGAACTCGTCGCCCCAGCCGGTGACCGTTCCGCTCAGCACCCAATCGAGCCGCGGCAGAAACATCTCGCGCATCAGGCGCAGACGCTCGGCAGCGGGGCGCGTGGTCTGGTAGGGCGGCGCCGTCGGCAGCCAGAAATAATCATCGCTGTCGTGATGCGGCAGCGCAAGCCGGCTCGCGAGCGCGCGGCCGATCGTCGTCACGCCGGAGCCGGAGGCTCCCATCAGATGGATGCGGCGGCTTTTCATCGGCACCAAGCCAGACGATTGAAACTACTGCCCCGATGGCGTGCGCAGGCCGTGCCAGGCGTCGCGGACCTGCTGGTAGTGCACCTCGGGCAGATAGTCCGGCGTGTTCAGGCTCAAGGTCTTGACGTCGAGATGGCCGACGGCGCTGAGCAGCGTGTAGGAAGCGATCACGCGGTCGCGATTGGCGCCGATCAGGCGGGCCTTGGCCTGGATCAGATCGGCCTGCGAGTTCAGCACATCCACCGTCGTGCGCTGTCCGCCGGCGGCCTCGCGCTGCACGCCCTGGAGCGCGACGGTCGCCGCCTTCACTTCGGACTCCGAGGCCGAGACCGCGATCTTGGCGCCTTCATTGGCAACCCAGGCGCTGACCGCCGCCGTGCGCGCCTGGTTGCGCACCTGATCGAGCACGAGCCGGCTCTGCGCCGTGATTTCCTTGGCCTGCCGGGTCTGTGCGGCGGCCTGGCCGCCGTCGTAGATCGGCACGGTGACATTGGCGACGATCGAGGCCTGATCTTCGGCGAAGGTGCCGAGCGTCGGGTCGTTGTTGCGGCTCTTGCTGGCGCTGCCCTGGACGCTGGCGCTCGGCAGCAGCGCGCCTTCGGCGACGCGGATGTTGGTGGAGGCGACATCGACATCGAAGCCGGCGGCCATCACCGCTGGGTGCTGACGGATCGCCATCGTCAGCGCGTCCTCGCGGCTCTTCGGCAGATAGCGGTCGACGACTTCGGCGGCCCGAAGCTGCGATGGCGCATTGCCGATCACTTGCGCGTAGATCGCCTGGCTCACCGCCAGCGCGACTTCCGCGGCGTTCAGATCGGAAAGCCCGCGGTTGAGCCGCGCCTCGGCCTGGGCGCTGTCGGTCGGCGTGACGTCGCCAGCGTTGAGGCGCCGCTGGGTGACCGAGAGCGTTTCGCGCAGGAAGGCGACGTTGGAGCGCTGCGCCTCGACCAGTGACTGGTTGGCGAGCACGTTGGTGTAGGCGGTGACCGCGTCGAGCAGCACGCCCTGGCCGACGTTGCGCAGCGCCTCGCGGCCCGACTGTACCTGGAGTTCGGCGGCGCGCACGTTGTTGGCGGTGCGGAAACCGTTGAACAGGGTCTGCGACACGGTGACACCGATGATCCATGGCTTCAGATTGGCGGTCTGGATGGTGTTGTCGGGCAGCAGGTTGCGCACCGATTGCAACCCGGCGCTGAGGCTTGCCACGATCTGTGGCCGGTAGCCGGCGAGCGCCTGCGGCACGTTCTCGTCGGTGGCGCGCTGCCGCGCACGCTCGGCATTGAGTTGCGGATTGGTCTGGTAGGCCTTGGCGAGCGCCTCCGGCAGCGCTTCCGCCCGTGCGGCGGAGGGCAGGGCGCAACACAGCGCCAGCGTGGTCCATGTCGCGAGCACAGGAGCCACGCCCGATCGATGCCGCGTCATCACGCGACCAGCTCTGGCGGCATGCCCAATCATGTAATCCCGCAAATCCCGGCTGTCCGCCCCCGCCGACGGCGGCTCTCTTAGCTGTTTAACCAGCCGAGGTCCCGCAGGCAAACTGCCGCGGGGGAAACCCCCATGTATTCCGTGCTTGTTGCAGGCACGTCACAGGGATTCTGCGGGAAAGCGGCAGAGCCTTACACCAGCCTGACCGCTCGCCTGCCTTTACCTGTTCTTGTTCACCGGCTTCCGCTTCTCGATGAACGCCGCCATGCCCTCGGAGCGGTCCTCCAGTGCGAAGGTCGAGTGGAACAGGTTGCGCTCGACGCTCATGCCCTCGGCGAGCGCGGTCTCGAAGGCGCGGTTGACCGCTTCCTTGGCCATCGCGACCGCGGGTCGCGACATCGCGGCGATCTTCTCGGCCGCGGCCATCACCTCGTCCATCAGCTTGTCGGCGGGAACGATGCGGCTGACCAGGCCGCTGCGCTCGGCTTCGGCCGCATCCATCATGCGGCCGGTGAGGCAAAGGTCCATCGCCTTGGACTTGCCGATCGCACGGGTCAGGCGCTGGGTGCCGCCGATGCCGGGGATGGTGCCGAGCGTGATTTCGGGTTGACCAAATTTGGCGGTGTCGGCGGCGATGATGAAGTCGCACATCATCGCGAGCTCGCAGCCGCCGCCGAGCGCATAGCCTGCGACCGCGGCGATCGTCGGCTTGCGGCAGCGCGCGACCCGATCGCCGCCGATCGCGGCAAAATCCTCCGAGAACATGTCGATGAAGCTTTTCGGCTGCATCTCCTTGATGTCGGCGCCGGCAGCAAACGCCTTCTCGCTGCCGGTCACGACGATGCAGCCGATGGCGTTATCGGCTTCGAGATCGTCGACGGCCGCGGCGATCTCGCGGAAGACGCCGAAGGAGAGTGCGTTGAGCAGCTTCGGCCGGTTCAGCTTGATGATGCCGACCGCGCCTTTGCTTTCGACGATGATGTGTTCGAACGTGCTCATGCTCCACCCACGCTTTTGGTTGAGCGGGCAATGTGCCCGCTGGCGCGGTGGGCTTCAAGAGGCCGCAAAGCCATCGGCGCAAGGACGGCCGGAACACGCGGCCAGATGCGCGTTCCGGACCAGGTCCCGCGGGCCGGCGATCAGGCCAAAATCAAGCCAAAGTCACGCCATGAACATGCGCGCGGCTGAGGCCAGCGTCAGCAGCGTGCCGACGCCGATGAAGATTTTTCCGATCAGGGAGCTCTGGTCCCAGGCCGAGCTCTGCTGGCTGCTTGCCATCACCGGCGCCGGACGCGGCTGCGCGTCGGTTGCGGCGATCACCGCCCTCTGCGCCGGCGTGTTGTCCTGTTGCAAGGCGCGGTCGATGTCGTTGAGCTGATCGGGTGCGACGACCTGGCCCTCGGCGTTCGGGGCGGCGGTATTATCGGCCGCGGCCTGGACGTTGTCGTTGGCCCGGCCCGTCATTGCGGAAGCGGCAGCCGCGGTCGGCGTATCGGCGGCGGCGAGTTGCGCATTGGCGTTGGCGACTTCCGGCGGCATCTGGCTCGAGGTCGGCGCGTCACGATTGTCGGCCTTCGTCTCATCGGCCGTTGCCGCGGCGTCCTTCTTGTCGGCCTTGTCGTCGGATTTTTCTGCCGTCTTGGTGTTGTCGCGGTGACGCGACGTGTGATGCCGCTGCTTGGTCGGCTTGACCGTGTCGGCCTGTTTGCCCGCGCTGTCCGACTTGCTGCTTGCGGCTGAATTCGGCGCCGCCTGTGCAACGCCCCCGAACAGCAAGAAAAGCCCGGCCAGGACAATCAGGGCCGCGCGCCCGCTGGCTTTCATCATGTTGACGATCTCCCCAAATTCCGCCCGTCCCGGGACTGAACAGAGACCCTGGGGCGTGACCACAGCGGGGCAGAAAATGGGAATCTTCGGGCCACACCCGGCAAAAGCGCGGCAAAACCGCTGCCTTCGCAGCCGGCCGCGGGGTGCGGACTGGACCGATCGGTGTTATGAGCCGTCGCAGATCCTGACGGCCGCATCGGTCGCGTGGCCAAGCCAGATCACGAATTCGTGATCTGGCTGATGCCAGCGTAACAAACTGAAAGAGCGGCCGAATTGCATGGTGAGGGGCGCGCGTGCGCGGACGTGAGGACGAGTGGACCGGCCTGATGCGGTCGGCCATGGCAGGCGATGACGCGGCGTATCATCGCCTGTTGAAGGCGGTCACGCCTGTGCTGCGCGCTGCCGCGAGGCGCGGCCTGGCTCGGGCCGGGCAGCCTCCCGACCAGGCCGAGGATATCGTGCAGGAGATTTTGTTGGCGGTGCATCTGAAGCGGCACACTTGGGACAGCGAAGCCCCCTTCGCCCCGTGGCTGTTTGCGATCGGCCGCAACAAGCTGATCGACATGCTGCGGCGACGGGGCAGGCGGATCTTCGTCAACATCGACGATTTCGCCGAGACCCTGCCGGGCGAGGCGCCGCAGGAGACGGTCTCGGCCGGCGAAGTCGCCAGCCAGCTCAATACGCTGCCGCAGCGCCAGCGCGACGTGTTGCAGTCGATCGCGGTCGACAGCACGTCGATCAAGGACACGGCGGTGAAATATTCGATGAGCGAGGGCGCGGTGCGGGTCGCGCTACATCGCGGACTTGCCGCGCTGACTGCCAAACTGCGGGACCAGTAGTCATGGACACCGATCAACTCATTCGCTCGCTCGCGGCCGACAACGCCCATCGTCCGCCGCGCGTCGGCGCGGTGCTGACCATGGCGCTGCTGGTCGCTGCGCCGCTGTCGATCCTGATCTTCGCCACCTTTCTCGGTGTGCGTCACGACGTGATGAGCGCGATGCACAACCCGTTCTTCGACATGAAGTTCGCGGTCACGCTGTCGCTCGCGATCCCGGCGATCATCGTCAGCCTGCATCTGTCGCGTCCCGAGGCCTTGCTGCGTGGCTGGGGCTGGCTACTGCTGCTGCCGGTCGGGCTGCTCGCGGTGGCGATCGGCAGCGAGGCGATGATGGCGCCGGCCATGCCGATGACGATGCGACTGATGGGCAAGAATTCCAGGGTATGCCTGTTCGCAATCCCTGCGATGTCGCTGCCGCTGCTTGCTGGGGCCCTGTTCGGCCTTCGCCACGGTGCGCCGTCCCATCCCGCACTCGCCGGGGCGCTCGCTGGCCTGGTGTCGGCGGGCCTTGCCGCGACGCTGTACGCTTCACACTGTACCGACGACTCGCCGCTGTTCGTCGCGACCTGGTACACGCTCGCGACCGCGTTGGTGGCGGCAATTGGCGCGCTGGCGGGGGCGAAGGTCCTACGCTACTAGCTTGCCGGCTTCACGCCGCCGGCGTCGCGCCCTGCTGCATGCGGTGGAAGCGCAGCACTTGCTGCGCCGTCGAGCTGCGCAGCGCCTCGTAAGCGTCGCGCAGCGTCAGCATGTCGGTCTGCGAGCCGCCTGAGAGCTTCTCGCGCAGGGCAATGATGGCGCGGACGCTCGACCATTGCATGGCCGCGACCTTGGCGAGGATCATCACGCCCTCGACCCGGCTTTCGATCATCATGGTCTCGGCGGTCTCGACTGCGACGCCCGCAAGCGCCGCGAGCCCCGCATTGGTCTCATCGAACTTGCCTTGCTCCGCGAAGGTGGCGACCTGGAGCTCGGTGAGGCGGCCGTCCTCGTGCAGCGACTTCACCAGCGCGCGCGCCCTCTCGGTCTGCCTGGTCATGCTGGCGGCGCGGATTCGCTGGGCCGCTTCCTGGACCACGCTGGACACGTCGTCCGCGAACTCCGGGTGCGCGGCCTCCAGCTTCCTGCGCACGGCCAAGGAGGCCTTTGCGACCAGCTTCAAATAATGATGGCGGGGCAAGTCGGGCCGCAGGCCGATGCAACTGGCGAGGTCGTCGTCACGCTCGGCGCGGGTCACGAGGTCGGCGAGACTTCCCTCCGACAGTTGGGCACCCGGATTGCTGACGGTCGATTGCACCACGTCCTCGTCGCCGCGGGTCACCAGCACGTCCGTCAGCGCTTCCGACAGCACCCGCCGCAGCGAGATCGCCTTGAGATGGGCTTGACCCCTGGTGCGTGCGATCTCGATCAGGATCTCCTCTGCCAACCGTTCGGATTTCGACAGCACCGGGCCGGAAACCTCAATCACCTCGTCGAGCGCGAGCGTGCGGATGATCTTCGGCGGCGCAGCCGCGATCGGTGCGAGGCGGTCGGCGAGCAGCGCCTTGGCGGACGTCTCGATCTGCTCGATCAGGCATTGGAACACGTCATCGAACACACGAACGTGGTCGTCGGAATAGTCCGAGGCGTTGCCCACGAAGAGATCGGTGACGCGGCGCAGCGTCTCGACCCGGTGCGCGACGGTGCCGTGCGAGAGCGCGGTTTGCAATTCCTCGAGCAGATTCTCGGATGATTTGGCGGATTTGGATCTCATTGCCCTGTCCTGGAGCGTTCGGCCCGGCAGCGGCTTCGGTCGCGCCGGGAGAAAATGGATTGATCAGCTGGTTGCAATGCGGTTGCGCCCTTGTGCCTTGGCGGAATAGAGCGCGCTGTCGGCGCGCACGAGAAACGTGTCGGCGGTATCGTTGTCGCGCAGCGTCACGACGCCCGCGGAAATGGTCACGCGCATGCCCGGGGAGAATGCGCTCCAGTCCAGATCGGCGACGATGCCGCGCAGCCGATCGAGCGTGCGCGATGCCGCATCGACGTCCGTCCCCGGCAGCAGCAGCAAGAATTCCTCGCCGCCGTAGCGGCCGAAGCAGTCGGCCGGGCGGATGTTGGCGAAAATGGTGATTGCGAAGGTGCGCAGCACCTCGTCGCCGACGGGATGGCCATGGGCGTCGTTGATGCGCTTGAACCAGTCGAGATCGATCAGTGCGATCGCGCAAGGGGTCGATGTCTGCCGCGATTTTTCGATCTCGGCGTCGAGAAGCCGCATGATGCAGCGGCGGTTGTAGGAGCCGGTGAGCTCGTCGAGCTCCGCCAGCTCCTCGATGCGCTGATAGGCGGCCTTCAGCTCGATGCTGCGCCGGTACAGGATCTTGCGCAGCGTGGCGCCGAACAGGCCGAGGAAGGCGCACTGGCCAATCACCAGCACGAAGCACAGCATCGAGGCGGCCCGTTGCAGCTGGGTCGTAACCGGCAGTCCGATTGGCAAGTCCGAGGCGAGGAAGACCAAGGCGAGCCCGCAAGTGGCGAGGCCCCAGGTGAGCATCGCCTGGCTCGGTGTCATACGAAGCGTGCCGAAGGCGAAGATCAGAAACAGCACGGCAAGGAACGCAACTCCGACTGTCGGCACCGCGAGCAGGAACAGCAGCTGCAGCGACATATGCGCCGAGATCTGGAAGACGGTGAGGTAATGATCCTCGAACCGGTCGCCCAAGCCCGCTTCCGATAGCACGGTGAAGGTTCCGATGGTCAGAAGGCCGCCGAGCCAGAACAGTGACGGAACACCCATGGAGATGACGCCGTCATAGGCGTAGAGCAGCAGGACGGAGGCGCCGAGCGAGTAGCTCGCCACCTGGCCGACATACATCTGGCGCCGCTGCCGGATCCGGCGCGCCAGGACCTCGGGTGCCGCTGCAGCGGTCGTCAGGGCGAGATCCGCGGCCTCAGCGGCATTCCTCTCGGGAAAGGACGTCGCAGCCGTGCTCATGGTCCCGCCCAATGGTGGATGTCAGCCCAAAAATCTACGTGGCAAGCCTTTAGGTTTGGTATCCTTCGAAACCGAATCCACGCTGTGCAGCGCAGGAGCGGGGACGTCGAGCGGCCGAGGAATTTGCCGGCCATGAGGCGTCGTGTGCGACGCGGTCGAGCCAAAGCAGGGCTTCGGAAGACATATGTCGTGCTAGGCTGCTAAGGTTCCATGCACGTCGGCCCCTCTATGCTGGACGGCATTGCTCAGGAAAGTGCTTCATTACTATGTTACCGTTCTTGAGCGCGGCGCCCAGCCGCGGGTGGCAAAAGGAAATTTCGCGTATGTGGGGTAGATCACACAGCCTCCCGTATGACTGCGGTAGGGTGAACAATTTTACCCCTCCCGTCGAACCGTCTGCCGCATCGACCCGACCAATCTTGCGAGACGGCCTTTGAGCGTGACACAAGCGGCTTCGGACGAGATCCTGATCGCCAGGATCGCTCAAGGCGACCGGCTCGCCATGCAGGTGCTGTACGGGCGGCACCATGTCAGGGTGTATCGGTTCGGCCTTCGGCTCGTGCGGGACGAGCAGGCGGCGGAAGACCTCATCAGTGAGGTATTTCTCGACGTCTGGCGTCAAGCCGGCAAGTTCGAGGGCCGATCCGCCGTTTCCACCTGGCTGCTGGCCATTACCCGATTCAAGGCCCTGTCTGCGCTTCGGCGCAGGAAGGATTTTGAGTTGGACGACGACGCCGCGAACGCGATCGAGGACACGTCCGACAATCCGGAAACGGCGGTGCAGAAGAAGGATACCAGTGAAGCGTTGCGGGAGTGTCTGACGGGCCTCTCGCCGGATCATCGGGAAATCGTCGATCTCGTCTACTACCACGAGAAATCCGTGGAAGAGGTGGCCGAAATCGTTGGCATCCCGGAGAACACTGTGAAGACGCGCTTGTTCTATGCGCGCAAGAAATTGGCCGAACTGCTGAAGGCAGCCGGCATTGAGCGAGGCTGGCCATGATGGCTTTGAGCAAGAAGATGCTGGAGCAAGAGCCCGGTGAAATTGAACTGCTGCTGCCGTGGCACGCCGCCGGCACGCTGAACCCGCGCGATGCGCGCCGCGTCGACGAGGCGCTAGCGCGCGATCCCGAGCTCGCGAAGCAATATGCCGCGATCCGCGGCGAGTATGAAGAGACCATTCATCTGAACGAGAGCCTGGGTGCTCCGTCGGCGCGCGCGATGCAGAAGCTGTTCGCGGCGATCGACGCCGAGCCCGCGCGGGCGGCCGGTTCGCTGCCGCTGTCGGCGCGCATCGCCACCTTCTTTGCGAGCCTGTCGCCGCGCACTCTCGCCTGGTCGGCGAGCCTTGGCGCCATGGCCCTCGTGCTGCAAGCCGGAATCATCGGCGCGGTGTTGACGCAGACCCAGACTGCGACCTTCCAGACTGCTTCGCTCTCGACCAGCGCTCCGATCACACGCGACCTCGGCACGACCGTCCCGCCAGCGCGCGCGCTGGTACGCTTCACGCCCGAGGCGCGCGTCGCCGACATCACCGCATTGCTCGACGGCTACCAGGCTTCGATCATCGGTGATGCCAAGGGCGGCATGTTCCGCCTCCAGTTCGACAAGGCGATGAGCCGTGACGAACTCAACTCGCTGCTTGGCAAGATGCAGCGCGAGAAGTTCGTCAACCTCGCCGTCGCGGCGCCGTAAGGCGCTTCCAAGCTGATGACGCGCAAGTCCGAAAGTGGAGTAAGAGCCGGGGTCTGCGCTTCGTCGGTCGCAGCCGCGCTTTTGCTCGCCGCCTGTCTCGGCGTCGAGGTTGCGCAGGCGCAGGCGATCATGCGCACGCCGACGATCAGCGTCCCCTCCCGAATGCCAACCATTTCTCCTGGCATCGCCGCACGCGTCGGTCCCGGTGTTGCGGTGGCTGTTGGCCGTAGTCCCGGTCCGATCGTGACGACGAGGATTTCGGCGCGGATGGGACCGACGCCGGTGTTGCCTTATGCGCGCTACTCCCCGAACCTCTATCCCGCCTGTACCGCGCCCGATCGCGACGCCGCCGGCGAATGCCTGGCGCAGCAGAACGCAGGCGGCGATGGCTCGGGCAAATCGGGCAAGAAGACCGCCGGAAAGCGGCGCGGCAACAACGCGCCCGTCGCCGCGGATTTGCGTACCTTCGCCGACGAATTCGTCGCCGAGATCGATGGCGGGCTGTCGTCGACCGAGGCCGACGAGCTTGCGCGTCGCCATGGCCTGACTCGCGTGACTTCCGAGAATTTTCCGCTGATCGGGGCAACGTTCGGACTGTTCCGCATCACCGACGGCCGGCCCTCCGCGACGGTGCGGCGTGAATTCGCGGCCGACGGCAGCGTGCGCTCGGTCCAGCCGAACTTCCGCTACCTGCTCCAGGACCAGAAATCGTCGGTGCCGACCGAGGGAGATCCCGCGCAATATGCGCTGGCCAAGCTCCGCCTGCCGCAGGCACATACTCTCGCGCATGGCGCGAATGTGACGGTTGCTGTGATCGACTCCGGCATCGACGCCCGACATCCGGAACTTGCCAATTCCATTGCCGACAATTTCGATGCGCTCGGTAGCGCCGAAGGCCCGCACATTCATGGCACCGGCATTGCAGGCGCCATCGTGGCGCATGCCAAGCTGATGGGCAGCGCGCCCGAGGCGCGCATCATCGCCATCCGCGCCTTCGGCGGCACCACCGGCGGGGCCGAGAGCTCGTCCTACATCATCCTGCGCTCTCTGAACTATGCCGCCGAGCACGGCGCGCAGATCGTCAACATGAGCTTTGCCGGTCCCAAAGACGCGGTGATCGAGCGGGCCATCGCGGCGACCGCCGCGCGTGGCCTGGTGCTGATCGCAGCCGCCGGCAATGCCGGCGCGAAGTCGCCGCCGCTCTATCCGGCCGCCAATCCCAACGTGATCGCGGTCAGCGCAACCGACCAGCAGGACCGGCTGTTCACCGCCTCCAACCGTGGCAACTACATCGCGGTCGCGGCCCCCGGCGTCGATATCTTCCTGCCGGCGCCTGACGGCAAATACCAGATGACGTCGGGCACCTCGTTCTCGGCCGCCTATGTCTCCGGCGTCGCGGCGCTGCTGCTCGAGCGCAACTCCGCCTTGAAGCCGGAAGCGCTGCGCACGACGCTGGCGAAGACGGCGCGTGACCTCGGTTCACCCGGGCGTGATGATCTGTTCGGCGATGGCGAGGCCGACGCGTTTGCCGCGGTCATGGCCGTTCCCGCCGCCGGCGCGACGCCGGTCGCGGCCGCATCCGGTACAACAAAACGTGAAGATATCGAGAAGCGTCGCGACGAGCCTGGCATCCGCGCATTAGAGCAACCCTCGTTGTCGAGCACCGAGGATAAAGCCACGGTTTCTCAGGCGGATAGGCCGGCGACGCGATAGCGGCTCCGACAACTTTGCGCGCGGCGCGAAGGTTGAAAAATCAAACGCCGCATTGAACGTTCGGCCCGCTGCCACGACCAAATTATGTGGGAGCGGTTATCCCTCCCCATAAGTCATATCAGGCGCGAGCGCCCATCCACCCCAAGCGCCCATATGGCTCGACCCGTCCGGTTGTCCCCCCGGACGGGTCTTTTCTTTTTGGGCGTCCAATCCCTCGAAGCCTGCGCGAGATCAGCTTCCGGTTGAGAGATCGTGGCTCACTCATCGCCACTGCTCCGCCGGCACGCCGCAAGCGCGCTATGCTTGTGCGAAGCTTGACTCCAAAACCGCTTGAATCTCCGCACGACTACGGAGTTTGGCGACGAAAACATCGTCGTTGCTGGACAAGTCAAAACTTTTCCACAAAATATTCACGTCGCGTCTAAATTGATTCGTGTGCGTTGCGTCGCGTCCGTATTTTCTCCTGACGGGCTGATTTATGACACATCGCCAAGAGGCTATTCGCGACGTGGCTATTGGCCGCGACATTGCGGCACGCTGGTGCGCTCTCGCCGAGCAGCGGCTGGTGCATCTCTCCGAGATGTTCGAGACCGGGCGCTGGCGCCGCTATCACTCCGAGATCGCATTTCTCGAAAACATCCAGGAAGCGAAGCTCGCCGTCCAGACCTGGCGCGCCCTTGCCACCGGCGCTGACGTCGCCACGGCGGCCGCGAGCGTGTCGCCCGCATTCGGCTGGTCGCCGGCGACCATGCCCCGCATGTTTCCGCGCGAGCAGCAGGCGCAGACAGTGCAACCGAAGGCCGTGCACATCGTCCCGGAGACCGCAGTGCCGGTCAGGCTCGATCCCAAGCCGGGCGTTCTCGCCGACATCTCCGAAGCCCCGGCCGCGCGGGTCGCCGCGCCTGCCCCGATGGCACCGCTCCAAGTGCCGGCTGCCATGGCGCCGCCCACCGCGCCCGTCGCGATGACGGGGCCCAAGGTGCCGGCCGCGACGGCAGCGCCCAAGGCGCTGGCTGCGATGGCGGCGCTTCTGCCGCAGTTCTCTCCGCCGGCAGCCGAAATTGTCGCAGCCCCCGAGCGCCTGGTTGAGTTCACCTTCAGCCTCGACGGGCTCGAAGCGAAGTATCCACTGCTGCGGAACGCGTTCTAGCGTTCGGGAGGAGGCGAGCAGCGGCAGCTATCGCCGCACCGCATTCCCGCCGACCACCAATTGCGCAAACCGCTGGGCGCCGTCCACCGACAGATCGGACGTCACGGCGCGCGCATGATCGAGCCCGACCACGGCGCCGCGCGGGGTTTCCGAGATCATGTTGTTGTTGACGAGCGCGGTGCCGGCGCCGGGCACGACGGACACCCCGACGCCGGCCAGTGCCTTGCGGATCACGTTGCCCGTGATCGCGACGTCGCGGAGATATTTGCCCCAGCCGGCGACGATGCCGTAGGACGGCGCGTTCTCGATCACGTTGCCGGTGACAGATGAATCCGCCTCGATGTAGATGCCGATGCCGGCATCGTCATCCGGCGCGGTGCCGATCGGCCGCTTCGGGATCAGATTGCGGATGATGTTGCCCTGGACCACGGCGATGCGGCCGCCTTCGTTGAAATTGCAGACGGAGACGCCGACCGCGGCGCCGTCCACAATGTTGTTGGCGATCACCGCGGCCTCGAAAGCGAATTCCGAATAGAGCGCGACCTCGCGCACATCGCTGACGCTGTTGCCGGTGACGTGGATGTTCGAGGCCGAGTTGCCGCGCACGGCGGAGTAATCGCAGTTCTTGATGCGATTGCCGCGCACGATGACGTTGCCGGCGCGGAACGTGTTGATGGCGTTGCCGTACTGGCCGGAGCCGCCGGGGCCGGCCTTGATGTCCTCGATGCGGTTATCGGTGACCAGCGTGCCGTCATCGCCGATGGCCGTGCGCAGGATCTCGATGCCGTTGTCGTTGGTGCCGGTGATGGTGTTGTGGGAGACGCTGAGACCCCTGGCGTCGAACGACACCACTGCCGTCACCGCGATGTTGGTAAAGATGTTGCCCGAGATGTCGCCGGAGACCTGCTCGAGCCAGATGCCGCTGCCGCCGGAGCCGGTGATCGCGCAATCGGTGATGCGGACGTCGCGTCCGCCGAGGATCTGGATCAGCCCGCGCCGCGTCGGCAGCGGAATGCCGCCGCCGTCAAAGGTGATGCCGGAAAGGCCGATTGCATCGGAGCCGTCGCTCTGGATCGCCGAGGCCCCGCCGGTGAAGACGAATTTTGTCGCGCCGCGCACGCCGATCAGTTGCGCGCCATTTGGCAAGCGTAGCAACCCACTGCGGTAGATGCCGGGTGGCAGCGCTAGCGGCATCTGCGCCCGCGCAGCCTCGTCGATCGCCCGCTGGAGCGCGCGGGTCTGATCCTCGCTGCTGCCGGGCCGCACGCCATATTGCGTGGCATCGCGGCCGAGCAGCGACGTCAGCGGCGCCGCACGCGCGGCGTCGGCTGGTATCGCGAGCGCGCCGGCGAGGCCTGCGGTCGATGCTCCAATGAGATGGCGGCGATTGAGGTCCATGACGCGTCCTCCGGCGGACGCGGGGGTCCGCAGCGGTTAGGTAGCGCAAAAACGGGACCGCGCGGCTGGGGCCGTGAGGATTGTTCGCGGTAGGGTTAAATGTTTACACAGTCGTGTTCCGAGCCTTCCGTGCCAACTGTACCATCTCCATCAGCATCGCTTCCCCGGCGTCCACCAGTTCCTCCAGCGTGATCCGCGGCGCGCCCTTGCGGCGCACGGCGCCACTGCGCGCGAGCAGGGGAATATGGATAAATGCGGCGAGCTTTGGCCCGCCGCCCCTGACGTTTTCGATCGCGCGCCAGCTCAGGTAATTGCAGAGATAGGCGCCGGCGTCGCGCGAGGGCCGCGCGTCGATGCCGGTGAGGCGGGCGGCGCGCAGCAGCCTTGCGGTGTGTGGGCCGAAAATCAGCGCGTCCGCATTACCGGCGATGCCGCGCTTGCTCGAGCGGGTGTTGGCGGCATCGGGCCAGAGCATGGTGACGGCGTTGCGCGCGCGGCTCTCGATGCGCAGATAGGGCGTGCGTGCGGCGAGGCCGAACATCAGCAGCGCGTCGGGCTTCTCTTTCGCGAGCACCTCCGGCAATTGCCGGTCCACCGCGGCATAGGTGACTGGGAAGATGTGGCTGGAGATCGCGGCATCGTCGAGTGCGGGACGGCGCAATTGCACCAGCCGGGCGACCAGCGGCTGGGTCGGATTGTAGGGCGCGCCGGGGAACGGGCCGAAGGCGGTGAGGAGAACGCGGAGCTTGTCGCTCATTGCAGCAACTCCAGGATCTTTTCGGCGGCGAGCGCCGGCGTGAGATGGCCGTCGGCCACCTCGGTCTCGATCTTCCGGACCTTGGTTCGCACCGACGCCTCGCTGCGCAACCGCGCCAGCATGCGTTGCTCCAGCATCGACCACATCCATTTCACCTGCTGCTCGCGCCGCCGTGCGGCGAAGTCGCCGGAGGCATTCATCGCCTTGCGGTGATCGAGGACTTTCTGCCAGATCTTCGCAATGCCGTCGCCAGTCAGCGCCGAATAGGTCTCGACCGGCGGATGCCAGTGCTCGGAGCGTGGCGTCAGGATATGCAGCGCGCCGCGATAATCGGCGGCGGTGATGTTGGCGCGCTTGAGATTGTCGCCGTCGGCCTTGTTGATCGCGATCATGTCGGCGAGCTCGACCAGGCCCTTCTTGATGCCCTGCAATTCGTCGCCGCCGCCTGGCAGCATCAAGGCCAGGAAGAAATCGGTCATGTCGCAGACCGCGGTCTCGGACTGGCCGATGCCGACGGTCTCGACCAGCACGACGTCGAAGCCGGCCGCCTCGCACAGCAGCATCGCCTCGCGTGTCTTGGCCGCGACGCCGCCGAGCGTGCCCGAGGACGGCGAGGGTCGGATGAAGGCATCGTCGGAAGCCGACAGCCGGGCCATCCGCGTCTTGTCGCCGAGGATCGAGCCGCCGCTGCGGGCTGAGGACGGATCGACTGCGAGCACCGCGATCTTGTGACCCTGTTCGATCAGATGGATGCCGAGCGCGTCGATGGTGGTGGATTTGCCGACGCCGGGCGAGCCGGTGATGCCGACGCGTAGCGCTCTGCCGGTGTCAGGCAAGAGCATCTGCACCAGCTCGCGCGCCAGCGCCTGATGGTCGCTGCGCCGGCTCTCGACCAGCGTGATGGCCCGCGCCAGCGCCGCGCGGCTGCCGGCGCGAAGGTCATGGGCGAGGGATTTGATGTCCAGTGAAGGCTTTTTCTCAACCATGCCCTGCTTTACAACGCCCGCGTGGGGCAGGCGAGGGCCGCCCGCCCGATATCACCGGGATGTCGCCGCCACTCCGGTCCGCACCGGTTTCAGCTTTCGCCACACCCAGACCATCACCGGCCACAGCAGCGCCCCGATCGCCATGGCGGCGAGGATCGCGGCCACGGGGCGCTCGAAAAACGGCAAAATGCTGCCGTCCGACTTGATCAGCGAAGTGACAAAGGCCTGCTCGACCATGGTGCCCATGACGATGCCGAGCACCATCGCGGCGACGGGATAACCGTTGGCTTCCATGACATAGCCGATCACGCCGAAGGCGGCGACGGTGACGACGCCGAACATGTTGTTGCCGATAGCGAACGAGCCGACTGCGCAGCACAGCATGATGATGGGCATGATGGCGGAGCGCGGTGCCAGCAGGATGTAGGCGGCAACCCGGATCATGGCGATGCCGAGCGGGATCATCAAAATGTTCGCGATGATGAACATCAGATAGATCGCGTACATGCTCGACGCTTTCTCGGTGAACAGCGTCGGTCCGGGGTTGAGCCCCTTCATGTAGAGCACGCCGATCGCGATCGCAGCGATGGTGTCGCCGGGAATGCCGAACAGTAATGATGGCACCCAGCCCGAGGCGATGCTGGCATTGTTGCTGGCGCCGGCCTCGACCAGGCCCTCGACATGGCCGGTACCGAATTTCTCCGGTTCCTTGGAGAAGCGCTTCGACATCGCATAGGACACCCAGGCGGCCATGTCGGCGCCGGCTCCGGGCAGCACGCCGATGATGATGCCGACGATGTTCCCGCGCGTCATCTGCCAATGGTATTTCTTGGTCAGCTTCCACTGACCGGCCATGATGCTTCCGAATTTGCGCCGCGGCAGCGGCGGCGGCTCGGGCGTCAGCATCGCGCGCATCACCTGGGCGACCGCGAACACGCCGACCAGCGCGGGGATCGGCTCGATGCCGCCGAACAGATCGGTGAGGCCGAAGGTGAAGCGCGGCACGCCGCCGGGATTTTCGATGCCGACGCAGGAGACCAGCAGACCGAGGAACATGCCGGCGATCGCCTTCACCGGCGAGGAGCGCGCCACCAGCGTCGCGCACATCAGGCCGAGCAGCGCCAGCCAGAAATACTCGAAGGTCGAGAACGAGAGCGCGATCTCGGCTAGCGGAGGCGCCAGAATCATCAGCGACAGCACGCCGGCGATGCCGCCCACGGCCGAGAACCACACGCCGGCCCCGAGCGCCAACTCGGCCTGTCCCTTCCGGGTCATGGCGTAAGCCTCGTCGGCATAGGCGGCGGAGGCGGGCGTGCCGGGGATGCGCAGCAGCGCACCGGGGATGTCGCCGGAGAAGATCGCCATCGAGGAGGCCGCCACGATGGTCGCAATCGCCGCGATCGGCGAGAGATAGAAGGTGACGGGGACGAGCAGGGCGGTTGCCATCGTCGCCGACAGGCCCGGCAGCGAGCCGATCACGAGCCCGTACACCGAGGCTGCGAACATCGCGATGATGACCTCCCAGGTGGAGATCAGTGCGAACGCTTCAATCAGGGTTTTCAGCATGGGGTCACCAGGGTGTCGGCAACAGGCCGGCGGGAAGCGGCACGCGCAGCAGCTTGCCGAAGATGAGGTGGATGGCGAACGGCGCCAGCGCTGCGAGCGGCAGCGCCAGCTTCCACTTTGCCCCCAACGCGGTCGAGGTGACGTAGACCATGATCGCCGCGGTGATGATGAAGCCGAGCCGGTCGGCCGCGACCACGTAGAACAGCAACAGCGCCGGCGGCAGCAGCGCGCGCAGGCCGTACAACTTTCCCTGAGGCGGCGGGGCAGCCGCTGCCTGGCCATCCTCGAGCGGGATCAGCTCTTCCGCCTCTTCGAAGGTGTGACCGATCCCGAACACGATCGCGAGTCCGCACAGCGCAAGCCCAATGCCGATCACGAGCGGAAATACGTTGGGGCCGACCGGCTGCCCGGGCACCGGCGGCAGCAGCCAGCCGCCATAGGCGGCTGCTGTGCCGAGCACGACGAGAAACGATCCCGTGACGGAGTCGGGAAGGCGCATGGGAGGATCCTATGAGATTTCTTATCCCTCACCCCGTTCTTACGGAGAGAGGGTGGAGTCCGGGGCTGCGTCCGCGTTGGCGGTGAAAGCTGGACTTGGAGAGACTCCCCCTCACCCGAATTTGGGCTGCGCTCAAATTCGACCTCTCCCCGCAAGCGGGGAGAGGTGACAAGATCACGCCTTGCTCAGACCCGCCGCCTTCATCGCTTCGCCCATCTGGGCGTCGCCCTTGTCCATGAAGCTTGCGAACTGGCCGGCATCGCCCCACACGGTGCCGAAGCCGCGATTGCTCATGAAGTCCTTGAACTCGGCGGAGTCGTAGACCTTCTGCAGCGCCGCGGTGAGCTTCGTTGCGATCTCCGGCGGCAGGTTCTTCGGCCCGGCGATGCCGCGCCAGGCGCCGGTCGCGTAGTCGATGCCCATCGCCTCCTTCAGCGTCGGCACGTCCTTGAAGATGGGATTGCGCGCCGGCGCCATGATAGCAAGGCTCCTGGCCTTGCCGGCCTCGATGATGGCGCGGGCTTCCGGCACCGAGCAGGTGGTGAGGTCGAGGCCGCCGGCGGCGAGGTCCTGCATCGCGGGTGCGGCGCCGTTGGACGGCACCCAGGCGACCTGGTTGGCAGGCAGGCCCATCGCCTGCATCCAGCCGACCAGCGCCAGATGCCAGATGCCGCCCTGGCCGGTGCCGGAGGCCTTGAACTTGCCGGGAGGGGCCGCCTTGATGGCTTCCGCGAGCTCCTTCACCGTCTTGTAGGGCGAGGAGGAGGAGACCTGGATGCCCGGGGGGTCTTCGTTCATCAGCGCCAGCGGGGTGTAGCTCTTCGGCGCCAGCTCCGTCAGCCCTTGCCAGTGCATCATCGAGATTTCGACGGTGAGCATGCCGATGGTGTAGCCATCGGGTTGCGCGGTCGCGATCGCGGTATGGCCGACGACGCCGGAGCCGCCGGTGCGATTGACCACGTTGAAGGGCTGGCCGAGATCCTTCTCCAGAAGCGCTGCGACAATGCGCGCGGTCGCGTCAGTGCCGCCGCCCGCGCCCCAGGGCACGATCACGGTGACGGGCCGCGCTGGATAGGTTTGCGCGCGTACGGGTGTGAGACCGAATGCGGCGGATGCCGCGACTGCGGCAGATGAAGCCGCAAAGCTGCGGCGCGTAATCTTGGACATCAATGCCTCCCAGCGGCGCCCACGACGTCGGGCGCTCTTGTCTATGGCGACATTCTAGTCGGCTTTGCGGCGCGGCTGCAAGGTAGCGCTACCAGCGCTCTGCGGGCAACGCGGCCCTCATGCGTGGAATAGTGGAAGGCGAGGCCGGGAGTCTTGCCCGCCTCGGTTGAGGACGCAAACGTCACCGCGCCCATCTGAGCAGGCTCCGCTTCAATTCCGCGAACCAGTCGTCGCAGTCGCGCTCGCATCGCGCTTCATCTTTGCGACCATGAGCGATGCAGTCACCCCCTTCACCATTGCGGTCATGGCCGCGTCGTTGTCGGCGGTCTCGGTGAAGAATGGGCGGATTGCCGAGCGGCGGCCGAATTACTCTGCCGCCTCGCTATGCCCGAGCCGGGCGTTCAGCTTGCGGATCAGCTCCTCGGCCGCGTCCGCGATCACCGTGCCCGGCGGGAAGATGGCTTCCGCGCCGGCCGCGTAGAGCGCATCGTAATCCTGTGGCGGCACCACGCCGCCGACGATGATCATGATGTCGTCGCGGCCCTGCTTCTTCAGCGCGGCCTTGAGCTCCGG
>NZ_JBHTFN010000008.1:366422-384779 GCF_042666195.1 Bradyrhizobium sp. GCM10028915 | reverse complement strand
GACCAGGCTTGGGGTCTCTTCCAGGCGTCGGTGGCTGCGCATGACAACCACGTTGCCTACTACGGCGCGACCGAGGCGACTGGCCATCCCGACGACAAATGGGGGTGGGCTGCTCAGCTCGCTCTGTCGATCAAGAACATCCCGACTGGCGCGGGTGACGTGATCAACATCCAGGGCGTCTACACCGATGGTGCGACCCGCTACAACTTCCAGAACCTCGCGGGTAGCTCGTTCGCGCTTTACGGTAGCTCAAACGTCGCCTACGCCAGCGTGGCCGCGGCGAATGCTCCGGACACCGTGTTCGTCACGGGCGGTCAGCAGGAAACCATCAAGACCTGGGGCTTCCGTGGTGCGTACACCCATAACTGGGATGCGTACTGGAACACGGCGATCTACGGTTCGTACGCTCAGGCTCAGTTCGGCAGCGGTGCGAAGACCTTCCTCTGCGGACCTGCGGGCATCATCTCGGGAGTTGCCGGCGTGACGTCCTGCAATCCGGACTTCGCGCTTGGCACGGTGGGCGTCATCACCCGCTGGACTCCGGTCAAGAACCTGACGTTCTCGGCGGACGTCTCCTGGACCCGCCTTGACCAGAGGTATGCTGGCGTCGTGACCACCACGGCTATCAACGGTCCCGCGGCCAAGCCGGCCGCGACCTATGAGCTGAGGGACCAAGACTCGGTCGTTATGCTCCTCCGCGCTCAGCGCAACTGGTAAGTTCGGTTTAACGACCTAACCTCCAAAGGCCCTCGGCAGGAAACTGCCGGGGGTTTTTGCATTATGCGCTCCGCCTCCTCCTCACATTGGGTGCATCAGCTATCGAAAAGGCGCTCAAGATGGGCCGCGCATAAGCTTTATCAGGCGCTTGAGGACTAAGGAGCACGCAGCTCAAAACGTCTTTGCCGTTGCCCGGTGTCCTACGAACCGCTGCGGGTGTTCGCCAGCCTGGCATTCCGGTTGGTGGGGTCTGAAGGAGTGACCTGCTCAGTTCAGACGACGGCGGAGCTTCCGAATCGTCTCCCGCAAGTCTTCCGCGTGTTCTACGATGATCCGACTGCCTCTTCCAACCGCGAGGGCTTGGGGTTCTCAGGGGGCGTGTCGGTTGGATGAAACTCATGATCGTATCATGCGAAGGGCGTTGGGACGGACGTTGAGCTAAAACAACGGAGCTGCCTTTGGCACCGAGTGCCGTTTTGGATCGACCCCACCCTCCGACTTCAACTGGCGGGCTTCAAGGGAGCAAACGCTGTCAGGCTTCTCGCCGCACTTCTCGAACTGGGACCCTAAGATTGAGCCTCAGGCTCGATCGCCCCCAATTCCTGGGTAACGGCAGCGCAACTGGCAATGTGGCAGGTTGATCGGGCGAGTATCGACGATTGTCGAGGCCCTTTGGACATCGACCAGAACCTAGGAAGGCTCACTATTCGACCTAGAAATTTTCGGATTGGCTGATCGCTTGTGCCTAACCGAACCGACAGCAGAACGGGGCTTAAGCAGCATAACGTCAACTCAGCTCGTTGAGATGCCCCTGTAGATGGCGCCGTCCCACAAACGCAGCTCGTAGAATCGTCCTTTGACGTCACGTCGAACAGCTGCGTCCGCCAGACGGTTCCCCGAGGTAGACCCGCTGCTTGAAAGCGTGAGCTGCGTCACGATCTTTCTGAGACTTAGGGCGATGGAGTAACGAGTGACGTAAAGGTCGCCGTCGTCGCCCAACCGGACGATGTCTCCAACCAGATTTCGAAGCTCGTCCTTCCGCGAGGGCTCGGCTGAGTCCAGGAGCGCAGGGTGGGCCAAAAACTGTAAAACGTTTGCTTCGAAATCTTGGTAGGACCATGCCGTTTTCGTGCACCCGTTCTCGTCCAGCACCTTCGCGCAGACCAAGCTCTTGTAAGGGTGACTACTAAGAAACCGGACTTCGCTCCCGCAGTAAGCGCATGTGGTAAGTCCGTCGAACAGATTTGCTAAATTGTTGCCCTTTCGCCCGCGGTTGGTGATCAGATTTTGCTGCCGGGCGGCCTGAGCTTTTTGGAACGTATCTTCGTCTATGACGGCCGGATAGTAGTCCGGCACGGGCGGACCAGTCGGGATCCCCTTGCTTCGGCCGCCCACATAACTCTTCGGCTGATATTCCCCTACCACCGCGCGGTTGCGGAGCATGCTATCTATCGTGGTGTGGTCCCATTTGGGCGATGATCCGAACGGAGAAATGCCCTGCTTCTCGAGAAAGTTGGTTATTGCGTAGCTGCCCAACCCACCAATCGAAAGTTCAAAGATCTTTCGGATTATCTCGGCTCGGTCCTCAAGATAGACGAAGCTCCTGCGGTCCTCGCTTAGTCCCAGCCAGCTGGGGCAGGCGGAAATCTTCTTGCTCTCTGTGACCGTCATAGGGATGAAGCCGTCTCCATGGGCAATTCCTTAAGCCGACAAAATCGGGCGAAATGGGGCTGGCCGCAAGCCTTATCGATGGTTCCGATGGCAAGATCGGTCGGGCCGAGCGCGCCTTCGGAGGCACTGGCACGAGTTGGATCGCGCCAAGTCTCGGCCGAAAGTGCATAGTGGCGCGTCACAATATCAATCACGATCAAGAATCGCTCGAATCCGTCTGGAGCTTGGACTATGCCGAGGAGCAGGGCTTCTCGCCTGACTTTGCTTCTCGGCGTCATCACCCTGGCACGGCCGAACCACGGTGCTTCAGGGGTCGTGCATCTCGTCATGTTTGCTGGTTACTTATTCTTTGCCGTGGTGCCATGATTAAACGCGGCCCGCTCGGGGCATCCTCCATTCGACCAATCGCAAGACGACGCGTGTTCGTGGCCCATGAGCTCGGCACGGTGAACAAACATTAGGACCCAGATGTTGGCTGACACTCATTCGCCTGTCCTTCTGGTTCTGGTCATGGCCGTCGCCGGACCGCTGCTTGCAGAGCTTCCGATCGGATTTCGAGTTCCGGCGGTAGTGCTTGAAGTCATGCTAGGCGTCATCATTGGCCCACAAGTTCTTGGCTGGGTGAGATTCGACGGCGTCCTGGCCTCTATGTTCGCCTTCGGGATGGCGGCCACTCTCTTCATGGCGGGCATGGAGCTTGAGTTCGAAAGAGTTCGCGGCCGGCCCTTGTTGCTTGCGGTGGGTGGGTGGGGAATGTCGGTATTGCTTGCGGTGTTAGCGGCAGCCGTCCTTCGTGCGAGTTCGCTCCATGATCCCATGATCGTGGCATTGGCTCTTGCCACAACTGCGCTGGGTACGCTGCTACCCATTTTGCGTGATGCCAATCAACTCGACACACCGTTCGGGCGTTTTTTCATCGCCGCAGGTACAATGGGCGAACTAGGACCAATTGTCGCAATGTCGTTGCTGCTTAGCCAGCAGTACACGACCTTCCAGGAGTTTGGTTTCCTGGTGGCATTCCTTGTGGTCGTCGTTTTGACAGCCGCAATCAGTTTGGGGCTACGCCCACCACGTGTTGTGGCCCTCCTGACTCGCTCGATGCATGGAAGCTCCCAGCTGCCGGTTCGTATCACCCTGCTATTGTTTGCCGCTTTCTTCGTTCTGTCGGAGCGCTTCGGGTTTGAGAGCATCTTGGGAGCATTTGCTGCGGGATTAGTCGTAGGGCTAGGTACTCAAGGGCCGGACGGAAAAGCGCCGCGAATGAAAATTGATGCCATCTTCTTCGGCTGGTTCATTCCGTTTTTTTTCGTCGGCACGGGTATTAAATTCGATCTCGCCTCGATAACGGGTAGCGCCGTCACGATGTTACTAGTACCGGTCGCGCTCGTGCTTTTTCTGCTAGTGCGAGGTGTTCCGGTATTTTTGTATCGAAAGGACCTCAAGCCCACAGAACGGATACCCTTTGCGCTGTACAGTTCGGTCGCCTCGCTTTCATTGGTCGTGGTGATCACCGAGATCGCCGTTCGTGCAAAAACCATGAGCCAGCAGATGGGCTCCGTGCTCGTCGGAGCTGCAGTTTTGTCGGTACTGCTGTTCCCGACTATCGCTGGGCAGCTTCTTCACAGACGGCGCGACGAGCGGCCCGGGCGCGGGTAAGCGGCTTTCAGCGCCGATTGAGCCTGGTTGAGGCGAACCTGGTCGTCGTTGCGCCGCGGACGCGATGCATGGAGGTGACGGCGCTGCACAGGCCCAAATCTAGTGGCTCGCCTCGCAACTTCTTCATGCATTTCCGAGCGACGGGGATGCCATCAAGTTCGCTGACTCCCTGCGGCGCTCTTGAGCTGCGAGCACATGCGCCCGTGCCAGCGAAGGAGCGTCGCGAGATAGTCCTGGCCGAAGTGCATGCGCCGTTGGGTTACGCGGCAGCAACTGGTCTGACCGGCACGAGTCGTTAAAAACTACAAAGCTCGGCCTGTGAGCAAGCCAGCTCGAGCAAGCCGAGATCTTTGGACATCTCGATGTCCCCCTTGCAGTCCGTTCATCGTTGAGCTGCATACGTTGATACGGTATTTGCGTGCCGGAGCTCTTGGAACAGTATTCCGCTGTTAGTTCCTCGAGTTCTTGTCCGGCCGTTTAAATCGGAGATCTGAGCTGTATGGACGTATCACCCCCCGACAGATCTCGTGGCGGAAAACGATGGAGCGACAGCGACGATGCCCGACTTCTCGAGTTGGCTTCTCAGGGGAAGTCTACAGATGAACTCGCATCGACAATGCAGCGCAGCTACTCCAGCATCCAGAACCGCCTGCGCTATTTGATCAACCAGTCTGGTCGTGCCAATTGTCTACATCGTCAATCGGAACCGAAGCGGTTTCCGGCGGTCGATCTCTCCTGCGGAGCGCTTTCCGATGCGTCCCACGAAGTCCTGTCCACCTTATGGTTCGGTATCAAAGGGCACCCGAGCATCATCAGGCGACGGGAGCCCTCGCTGCTCAAACCGGAAGTGGAATGTTTTCTAGGTGCAGTGGTACGCGAGGGACTAATTTGCTTGCCACCAGACAGCCCGCCGACCTGGAGGAGATTGTCGCTGTCTCGAGTACGCGCGAATGATACCGGCGTAGATTCTGGCGTAGCAAGAAACCTGATAAGCGCACTTCACCATCATGGTTTCCTGGAACTATTTGTCGGTTATGTAGGTTACAGCGGGTCTTTTCGGCTGGACATCCACACCGCTCGATTCGGCCGCTCAGCCCTCCTGAGGGCAACTCGAAAGACGCTCGAAGCCTGTGCACGGTCCGGAATAAATCTGAAGAATCTGCACACACACTTTCCAAGTCTTCGTTAAGGGCTGTAATGATTCTCGCGGTTCTTTAAACTTTCTGCTTTTTTCTTATCCATCCGCCTATCCCACTGTGGAGATGTACCCCCTGTCTGAGGCGGCGACCAACCCGGATCGTCAATGGCCGACCTTATCTTCTACCCACACTGCCGTTCTATGACATCCGCGCATTGAACGATATTTACGACATCGTCAGTGTCGAGCCAGTCCAACCCCGCGACAAGGTGATGATGGGGATGTTGGCCACAATCGGCATTGAACCGGGAAAGCCGTTCCACCGGCCGGTAGAAGTATAAGGCGGAGATGGAGAAGGGCATTGTCGATGCCTACCATTACATGCAGAATCTCGACACGAAGCTATTTGATCTAGCCTCTATTGGCTGGACCGGCATTTGAGCTTCGTGATGGTGCCTGACGCGCAGCGGGGTTTCGATTTTGTCTACAAGACAGCGTTGAGATCGACAGGCGGGCTGCGGCGCGGTTCTTCTTTACGTTCTATCCGCAGGTTTTGAGCGATAAGGCTGGCACCGTTTACCCCGCGCCTGTCGCGGATAGCGGTGGTCAGCCACTGGAGGCCGGAAAGATCTACAGGCTCACGATTCCTAAAGACGTTCCAGCGAGGCAGTTCTGGTCTTTGACCATGTATGATCGCGCAACGTGGGCCTTCGTCGACAACCCGTTGGACCGAGCAGGTCTCGGCTCATTCAACAAAGATCAGATGAACGTCAATGGAGACGGCAGCATCGATTTGTATGTAGGGCCCAAGGCGCTGGCCGATTCGGGAAAAACTGGATACCGACGACGGGCAAAGATGCGTGCGTGTGGCTTCCACTTTAAGGTCCTGAGGACACGTTTTGGATGAAGACGTTCAAGACGCCTGACCTGGAACTTGTCGAGTAACGGGAGCACGCTTGCTGACCAAGTTCGTCTGGTTGCCCACGTTGCTGCGCCGGTCGGTCTCTCTCGCGATTTTGATAAGAGCCCTCAGCGCATTTTCGACCGTCCTTCCGCCCCCAACGTCCTGCCATCGCGCAGGGAATTCGCGACAACTGGTGGCGACAGGGAATGATGGGCGCCGCGATAGCCCAGTACGAATGTATCAGGGTGCTATCCGAGACGGAATTCTTCGACGACTTGAAGGTAATTAAGGTCCCTGTGCTGGTGATGCACGGCGAGGACGAACAGATTTGTCCGTTTCCGACGACCGGCGCAAGGTCGGTGAAGCTCCTCCAGCACGGGACCCTGAAGTCCTATCCCGGACTACCCTATGAGATGCCAACGACGCATGCAGAGCTAATCAATAGCGACCTGCTTTCCTTCATACGGTCCTGAGCGGGGTGCTGGATCGCGAGATTGCCGACGAGTCATTGGCCTCTCACAAAGCCGACCGTCAAAGTTGATCCCGGCAATGCAAGCACCAAGAGACCATGAGTGTGCTTCGTCTAGCATACGGCCGCCGAAATAACTGCGACGATGGACCATCACTTTTCCGGCCGACGATGATCGGAGTCCGCTGGACATGGGATGATCCACCAGCGGGTCGATGTCTGTTTGTGAAGGCGGAGCGGATGTCGTAACCTTACGCCAACCGACGCGATCGCCCCTTATCTGACGTGCATACCATGTTGCTGCAATTCCGCTTGCTAACGAAGATGGGACGTCGCGCGAGCTGCCAAACCGACCTCTCTGACCCCATGTCGGGCCGATCGGCTAACGCTCGCGCACCAGCAAAGTCCAAACAGGCGACGCACCGTTCCAGCCGCGAAGGCGCCCCGAGAGCCGTACCTTCAGCCCGGCTTCCGTGATCCGCTCGACAACTAGATGCAGCGCGATCACGTCGCCTTCTGACAGCTCCACGCAGCCTCGCTTCCGCGACAACACCGCGCCCGGGAAGCGAAATAAGTTTGCTTTCAGCCATCGGCCGCCGCGCTCCGACAGAGGTTGTAAGTCGACCTGAGCGCCGGCCCTAGCCCGAAGCCTGACATCTGCCCGTCGCAGCCTATTCGGAATCCACTCCATCCGAATGACTAGCCGTTACTTTTCACGTTTGTCTAGGCTTCGTCCGTCTGAATGGCCGCCCGAAGGCGAGGGCGTCCGCTTTTTCAATTAGACTGGAAGTTTACAGCCCGCGCGAACCGGCCTATTGGCCCTCAGCTAAACGTCGCTGAAACAGGTGTCTCATCGGCTGTCAGGGCCAAACCGAACGTCGACCCAGGTTGTCGCCTACTGACGCTTGTGGACCCAAAACGGACATGGCCGTCTCATATCCCGCGCGCAAATGACGCGCTGCGCTTGGTTGCCGAAATTGCATAGTCGGCGCGCAAGCCATCTGGCAAAAATTGGCCCCTCCGACAGCCCATGAAAAGGATCGGCGAATGAAAAGTCTTTGCGTCCTGGCAGCCGTTTGCGCCGGCTTGATATTGCCCCGCATGGCGACCGCTCAAGTCCCTGCATCGATCACTACGCTGGACAAAGTCGAGACGCGGCTCGGCACGCTCGATTTCAAGGATGGTGCGCCCGGAAAGGCCACCTTGGAGAAGGCTTACGATTTCATCGATTTCACCCACGCCTACAACGCCTTTGCAAACACCATGCAAGGGGTGAGCTTAGTCGCCGCCCGCAGAGGCTTCTTGGAGGCCGGGGTGAAGGACAATGAGATCCTCATCTTTTCCGAGTTGATGGATGCAAAGTCGCTCTTCCTGACTGCTAACGCAGACACGGTGTACTTCCTTGGCTTCATCGACGTCTCCAAGGGCCCGATGGTGTTCGAAGTGCCGCCCAAGGTCCTTGGAGCGCTCGACGACATGTGGTTCCGCTGGGTCACCGATTTTGGCCAGCCTGGTCCTGATCGTGGTCTCGGTGGCAAGTATCTCATCCTGCCTCCGGGCTACGACGGTCCGGTGCCGGAGGGCGGCTACTTCGTGTCCCGATCGCGGACCAACCGGCTCTTGATCATGGGCCGCGCTTTTCTTGAAAACAAAAACGACCCGAAACCTGCGGTCGCATCGATCAAGCAGTCGACCAAGATCTACCCGTTCGAACCCGGCGGCGTCGGAACAACTATTGCCGAGTACCTCAGCGGCAAAGCCAAGCTCGGCAGGATCGGAGACCCGCCGCCCACCAAGTTTCACGAAGGCAGCGGCAAGGTGATGAACACCGTTCCGCCCAACGATTTCAGCTTCTATGAGATGCTAAATGAGATCGTGCAGCAAGAGCCTGCTACATCCCTCGACCTCGAACAAATGGGATCGGTCGCAGCCGTCGGTATCGTCAAGGACAAACCGTTTGCACCGGACGCGAGGATGAAGAAAATTCTCGCTGAAGCCCTGGCGGTCGCCAATGCTACCTCGCGCTCCCTGTTCATGAATCCTCGCGATCCGAACTGGTTCTATTATCCCGGTTCTGCATGGATGAACTTTTTGTTCGTCACCGGGTACGAGTTCGAGACACCGATCCCAGAGATAACTCGTGAGGGCGTCAAGCCCTTCCCAGCTACCGGCTACCGGCAGTTGGATGCGCGCACCGCCTTCTTCTACTACGTCACCGGTATCACACCAGCCATGGCGATGCGCGTGCCTGGCATCGGCTCACAATACCTCCTGAACATGCTGGATGCCGACAAGAATTACTTCGACGGGTCTAAGACGTACAAAGTGACGCTACCCAAGGGAATACCGGAGGCGAACTTCTGGTCGTTCACGGTCTACGACAACCAGACACGTTCTATGCTTGACACGCCGCAGCGCCACCCGCGCGCTGGTAGCCAGAGTTATCCGTCGCCCGCTGCCGAAACGGACGCCGACGGCACGACGACAATCTACTTTAGTCCGACCCAGCCTGCGGACGTCAAACGTGGCAATTGGATACAGACCGACCCGAAAAAAGGTTGGTTCACTATCCTGCGTCTTTACAGTCCGCTTGAGCCGTTCTTCACCAAGGAATGGCGTCCGAGTGAGATTGCGATGGTGAAGTAGCATCCGCTGTTACCTCGGCTGCGAGCGACGCCGCCATCCCATGCGTGGCGGCGTCGGCTATTGCGCCCATAGCTGACCTGCCGCGCGCCGTAGAGGACCGCTTGTGTGAAGGGTTTCGGATGCCGGCCCCATGACGGTGTTGCCGCGCACACGGGGGCCGGCGTCCGAAAGCCTCCAAAGGAGGAAACCGCGCTGGGGGGACGTAGGACGATGCCGCGTGATCGAGCTAGTCGCGTCAAACAACCTTCAGACGATCAGGACGATCGTCTATGGGGATTTAATGTTTGGCGGCACCTATACTTTCAATGGCTTGGCTATAGCAAATACCACACCACACAATCTAAACGTGAGCTCCTCGATTTTTGAAGGCCATGAGGCAAACTGATCTCTGGCGGCTGGAAAGCCCCCGGAGCTATCAGAGCCGAAACTGTTTCGAGCTGCTCGTCAAGAGCATCACCGCATTTGTAAGTCTGCTTACGTCGAGATGCCTGGACGGGGTCCAACTAGCGCGACGTTGAACACAATCGCGATCGAGGATTCGAGTTGGCTCTTGTGCAATGGTTGGTGCTCCGCCACGAACTTCCAGATCAGCACGTCCTCGATCATCGGATCGTCGCCAGCTACGCACCAATTGCCCCGCTCGTCACGATGAGCTGTCGCCTATTGCTTTGCCGTGTCGCCAGCCGCGGCGTTCTACCGCGCGAGCGGTTTAGTCCAGTGCCCGGAAGCGGACTCCAGCGCATCGCGCTGTCTTGAGGGATCGCAAATAGGAACGCCGGGCCAAGTCGCAGTTAGGCATCTCGCGCCGTCCCTCAGCCAGAGTCGGAGATGCCCCTTACCCCCGATCCATCCGGTGATTTCGCTGAGGCACCGCCCGAAGCTGTTCTATTCGCGATGTTCAGCGGCGGTGACCGTATTGCTTGCAGGGTCGAATGGACCGCATTGAGCGAACGTGCCGCCGCCGATGGCGCCGATCCGAATGACATCGCCGGTACGTTCAAAAGGCATCGGTCGACTATCGAGCAGATTGCCAGCGACCAGTACGACGGCGGCAAGGAGATTCCGGTCGTCCGCACTGAGCAGCTTGTGCCGGCCGGCGGACGGGGCTGAGCCGAGGACGCGATTGCCGGGCTTTCCCGCTTGACCTTTGTCCCGCCATGCGATTTTTGGGTCAGAGAAGCCGGGGCGCCGATGAAACTGTTGACCGAATACTTGGAGCGCGCAGTCAGCCTAGATAAATTGGCGGCGGGCGAACAGGATTCGACCTTCAAAACCCAGCTATTGAATCAGGCGGCGGCTTATCGAAAGCTGGCGGCAAAGCGCGCCATGGAATACGGACCGCCGCCACCGAGCGTGCCAGAAAAGCCACCGCATCCTTGAATCCACACGGGACGGGTAAGCAGGGATTCGAGCCCTCCCAAGGAGACGCCATGCCTTACTACACAGCAGACCAACCCCGCTGGGAGCGCAACGGCAAGATTCTCGCCGATATCTTCTGCGCGCTCTTGCTTGCAGTCTTCTCCATCGTCTTCTTCGGTTGGCTCGGCGGACTGGTCGCCTTTGCTGTTGTCGAAGCTTGCCTGCTCGCAATCGATTGGGTGGTCCCCAGCAAAGGCGATGCGGCAGGCGTGGTTCGTTGAAGTTGCTGACCGACTACACCGAACGTGCGCTGCTCAGTCAGGCGGCTTAATCGTCTCACGTGAGCTTCTGGCAATCCGTACATTTGAAAACACGGACCGCCTTCCCAGAGGGAACGCGGAGGAAGCTGTCCACCCTCAGCAATGGCCCGCCGCAGTGCTGGCAGTTCTCGAACTGCCTGGGCGGGGGGGGTAACTTTGAATCAAGGCGCATCATTCGCGATTCGTCAGCATCCGCAGATAGTCAACGACGATGATCGCGGAAGAGCGTTCCTATAAGAGGGTAGGCGAGGCTCTGCCTTAGCTCATGCGGGGACGAAGCTGACTTGTGACGGCGCGCTGGTCTTGTACGGATTTCTGCGCCGGCCGCCGGGCTTTTAAGTTGCGCTCGTCCAGCTCAGTGACTGTTACGACTTGCTCGGCCCTCCGGGCCAGCTCTTCGTAGTTTGCAGCGTCTCTCTAGTTTCAGGATGCTGACAGTTGTCGGCCTTCGTGCGGAACTCCTCCTCGCGCATATGCCAATACTTCGGAGTGTGCGTTCGCTCGATGCCCATGGCCAACCCCCATTGGACTGTTCCGACTTAACTTAGGTTAAGTCGTCTGGTTCCGGGCTGGCAGGCAGGGGCTTTTCGGACAGGCGGAGCCCCGGCCTACGGGGGGACGACAGGCCGGGGCTACCAAGGTCCTCGCGCCGGTTTTGGCCGGCCCCGGCACGAGCAGGCTCAATCGTGGTGGGTGCGCGGGTTCGTTCCTTGGATTTGCTCATTCCACGGCTCGCAGACCTAAAGCCGTTCTGCGTGGCCATATTGTTGAGGGTGCCATTGAGGCCGCCCTCCGCGCTGCAGCCGTTGTCCCCAAGCGCGAGGAAGATCAGCGTAGTTGCTTTGCGCAAGGGGGCGCGGGTCGCCAACCTGCCGCTCACCCGTTCTGATGCCGTCGAATGGCCCCGAATCATTTGCCGGATGCGATCAACTGCAACAACGACTAAACGTGGAATGGAAATGACCAAGAACCGAGGGCGGCTCTACGGACGAGCAGCGATTTTGGTCCTCGCCGTAATCGGGCTGGCGCAACCGACTCTCGCCGACGAAGGCGGCATCAGCTTCTGGCTTCCAGGTAATTTCGGCAGCATGGCCGCGGCGCCGGGTGCTCCCGGCTGGTCCTGGGCGACGGTCTACTACCATACCGACGTCGCCTCTGGAGCGGGCCAACAGTTTCCTCGCGGCGGCCGTGTCGACGTCGGCATTTCCGCGCGGCCTATCTCGCCATTTTCGGGCCGACATATACGTTCGCCACGCCGGTCCTCGGCGGCCAGGCCGCGATCAGCGTCCTCGCTATCGGCGGTCGCAACGAGACCTCCGCCGCGCTCTCGCTAACCGGTCCGCTGGGCAACACCATCGGCGTGGACCGAACGCAGGATCTGACCTCCTTCGGCGACGTGATCCCTGAGTTCACGCTGAAATGGAACATGGGGGTCAACAGTCTGATGGTCTACGGCATGGGCGACGTTCCCATCGGGGACTACGCCTCCGCACGCCTCGCCAACCTCGGCATCGGCCACGGCGCGATCGATTTCGGCGGAGGCTACACCTACTTCGACCCCAGGGCCGGCAACGAGTTCTCGTTCGTCACGGGCCT
Source organism: Bradyrhizobium sp. GCM10028915 (assembly GCF_042666195.1). Lineage (NCBI taxonomy): Bacteria > Pseudomonadati > Pseudomonadota > Alphaproteobacteria > Hyphomicrobiales > Nitrobacteraceae > Bradyrhizobium > Bradyrhizobium sp. GCM10028915. The sequence continues at coordinate 372,303 of NZ_JBHTFN010000008.1, read as the reverse complement.
CACCTACAACTTCAAGAACACCGACACGAATTATCAGAACGGCATGGATTTCCACATCGACTGGGCCGCCTCGCACTTCTTCACAAGCAGCTTCAGCTTGGCGTCGTCGGCTACTACTTCCAGCAGGTCACGGACGACTTCGGCGCACCGCCCGTGCTCGGTGGATTTCGCTCGCGGGTGGCCGCCGTCGGTCCGCAGATCGGCTACATCTTTCCGCTCGCCGAAGGGACCCAAGGCTATCTCAATCTGAAGGGCTTCAAGGAGTTCGGGGCGCAGAATAGACCTGAAGGCTGGAACACCTGGCTGACTTTCGCGATCACGCCCGCGGCCGAGCCGCCGCCAGCCGCGAAGCCGCTGACCAGCAAATACTAAAACCACGGAGGCGACGACGATGACATCGATCGATGACGCTGTTGCCGCATCTAAGACCCGAGGACCCGGCCCCCCGCCGGAGACATCGTTCGGGCACTCCTCCGGCCTTCAGCTCATCTATGACAGCGCCCCGATCGGCCTTGCGTTTCTCTCTCCGGATTGCCGGTACGTACACATCAATCAGCGCCTGACCGAGATCTGCGGCATCTCCGTCGCGGGCCACCTCGGACGGACCGTTCGCGAATGCGTGCCGGCCCTTGCGGATGCGGTCGAAGGTATCGTCCGCTCGATCATGGAGACCGGCGAGCCGGTCGTCGGGATCGAAGTCGCAGGCCAACGCGCGGACCAGGTCGAAGAGCGATTTTGGGTGACGTACTGGCATCCCTTCCGTGAACCCAGCGGCGATATCGTCGGGATCAACGTCGCGGCCGAAGAGATCACCGAGCGCAAGCGGGCCGAAGCGGTGCTCGCGGCCAACGCCAAGGCCCTCAGAGAAAGCGAGGTACGTTTTCGGGAGCTCGCCGACCACATCAGCCAGTTCGCCTGGACGGCTGACGAGAAGGGCTGGATCAACTGGTACAACAAGCGCTGGCACGACTACACCGGAATGACCCTGGAGGAGATGCAGGGCTGGGACTGGCAGAAGGTGCATCACCCCGATCACGTGGACCGCGTGGTCGAACGCATCCAGCACAGTTTTGCGACGGGAACGCCTTGGGAGGATAGGTTTCCCCTCCGCGGCAAGGACGGTGGCTACCGCTGGTTTCTTTCTCGCGCCCTTGCCCATCCGCGATGCGGCGGGTGAGGTCGTCCGCTGGTTCGGCACCAATACGGACGTGACGGACCAGATCGAGGCGGAGAACAAGCTGCGGATCAGCGTGGAGCGGCAGACCGCTACTGCAGACATCCTGAAAGTGATCGCTGGTTCTCCGTCGGACGTTGGTCCGGTGTTCGAAGCCATCGCCGAACGCTCCAACCGTCTGACTGGAGCCCTCTCGACTGTCGTCCTGCGGGTCGTCGGCGACCTGGTCGAACTCGCCGCCTACACGCCCGTCAGTCCGGAAGCAGATGCGGCGCTGCGTGCCTCGTTTCCGCGGGCCGCCGACACCGACCCGCTGCTCGCGGTGGTGCGCGCCGGGAGGACCGTCAAGATTCCCGACAGTGAGTCCGAACTGGGCGCGCAGGCAGGAGCCCGGGAGATCGGGCGCGCTCGCGGCTTCCGCAGCCTGCTGCTGACGCCGCTACGGCAGGGCGGGGAGGTCATCGGGCTGATCAGCGTGACCCGCAGGGAGCCGGGCAGCTTCGCCGAGCATCATGTCCAGTTGCTGCAAACTTTCGCCGACCAGGCGGTGATCGCGATCGCGAACGTACGCCGGTTCGACCAGTTGCAGGCCAGAACCGCGGAACTGTCGCGCTCGCTCGAGGAGTTACGCGCCGCCAAGGACCGCCTTGTCGAGACCGAGAAGCTCGCTTCACTCGGCCAGCTCACCGCTGGCATCGCGCACGAAATCAAGAACCCGCTGAACTTCGTCATCAACTTCTCGGGGCTCTCGGGAGATCTCCTCGGGGAAATGGGGGACGTGCTCGCCGCGGGCGAAGTGGACCGGAAAACTAAGGATGAGCTGGGCGAGCTCTCGCAGATGCTGAAAGGGAATTTCGAAAAGATCGTGCAGCACGGCAAGCGAGCGGATTCCATCGTGCGAAGCATGCTGCTGCACTCCCACGAAGACTCCGGCGAGCATCACCCCGCGGACGTGAATGCGATCGTCGAGGAGAGCCTGAACCTCGCCTACCACGGCGCCCGGGCGGAGAAGACCGGGTTTGACATCGACGTGGAGCGCCGCTTCGCGCCGACCGCCGGCATGGCCGACATGTATCCGCGCGAGATCACGCGGGTGCTGCTCAACCTGATCTCGAACGGCTTCCATGCCGCGCTCCGGAGAAAGTCGGACGCCGGCGACGGTTTCACCCCTGCCCTGAGCGCCGCGACGGCGGACCTCGGCGACGCGGTGGAAATCCGGATCCGCGACAACGGAGCCGGAATTCCGGACGACCTCCGGGCCAAGATGTTCGTGCCGTTCTTCACCACCAAGCCTGCGGGGGAAGGGACGGGACTGGGCCTGTCGATTAGCCACGACATCGTCGTCAAGCAGCATGGCGGCAGCATCGACGTGGAGACCGAGCCCGGATCCTTCACCGAGTTCATTATCCGGCTCCCACGGAAGCTCGCCGCCTAAAGATTGGAGTGCCCCATGAGTGCGTTCATACTCGTCGTCGACGATGAAACCCTCTTCCGGCAGCACTTCCGGAGAGACCTCCGGTCCGGCCGCTTCGAAATGGAGTTCGCCTAGTCGGCCTCCGAGGCGTTGGCACGCGCCGAGGATGTGTGCGATCCGTCACTGGTGCTGGTGCTCTCCGACATCAACATGCATGAGCGGACTGGAGATGCTTCCCGAACTCCGGGCCCGCCGCCCGGACGTGCCCGTGATCATGATCACCGCCTACGGCGATGCCCAGACCCGGAAGAACGCCCTGGACCTCGGAGCGGACGGGCTGCTGAGCAAGCCGATCGACTTCGCCAAGCTGCGGGAAGAGATCGATAGCCGGCTCGGAGAAGCCGCGTGACACCGCTCGTCCTTGTAGTGGACGACGAGCCAGACCTAGAGGCGCTGGTCCTGCTGAGATTCCGCAAGCAGATCCGCGAGGGGAAGTTCGTGTTCGCGCATGACGGTCTGGAGGCCCTTGAGCTGCTCGAGCGGCAGCGCGATGTCGACATGGTGGTCTCGGATATCAAGATGCCGCGGATGGACGGGCTTTCACTGCTCCGGTAGCTTCAGGAAGCCGAGGCCAAGACGTCCACGGTCATCGTCTCGGCGTTCGGAGACATGGTCAATATCTGAACCGCGCCGATTGACCTCGAGCGGAATACGACGACTTACCATGGTGGCGCACGCGTCGATGCCGTCTTCACGGCCAACCATGTGTATGCGTTCGGATTGATGCCGAGCTGCGCCGGCCTGGACTTTTGCCGCGAGGAGCCTGCGTCAGAAAAGCCGGTCGCTTTAATAGGGGATGTCGAGTTCGATCGACTGTTCTCGCCGACCTTGAGCACGATCAGCGTCCATGGCGACGCAATCGGCCGAACTCGGCAACACTGACGCTCAATAGCCGAGGCGAGGGCCACGTCGACCTGGGATCGACGTGGTCCTGCGTGAGCGGATAGGACTGCTCGGCTAGTCTTCCTTCGTTCCGCTCTCGTGGGGTGCCGCCCATCGAATACCTCCGCTCGGAGATCGAGCGCATGCGCACGCAGATCAGCCTCCAGCGCAAAGAAATCCTTCAGCGGCAGATTCGAAGGGGGTAATCGCCACCAATGTAGCCCCTTGTAGCCCATAAATCCTTCCGTCGCGCGCGCAACGAAAACGCGGGCTACATTTTTCCGCGAAGTTGTTGAAAACCCTGGTGCCGGCTGAGGGGATTGAACCCCCGACCTTCGGTTTACAAAACCGCTGCTCTACCGCTGAGCTAAGCCGGCGACGCCTGGAGAAGCGGGGCAGGCCCGGCCTATGCCGGGGCTGTCCGCCCGTGCGCGCCGCAATACCAGACTTGACCGGAAAGTGCCAGAACCCGGGAGCCCCGATGCAGACATGAATCAGGCGGCCACGAGGGCCGCCCGATCTGTCGCGTTCGGTTCAAACCGCCTTACTGGCAGATGTGGCGGCGGCCGTCTTCGCCCTTGAACCAGGTGCCGGGCGTGCAGACGAAGCCGTTGCGCTGGGCGTAGGTGCGGGTGTCCCACCCCCGATTGTCCCAGCCGCGGTTATCCCAACTGTTGTCGTAGGCGTAGGCGTCGTTCGTGGCGCGGAACGGGGCGGTTGCGATTGCGCCCGCAGTCCCGATGGCTGCGCCGGCGACGCCAGCGGCTGCTCCGACCGCGCCGGCGGCGACGTCGGTCGGCCAGAAGCCGGTGCGGCTCCTGTTCCAGTCGTTATTCCAATCGCCGTTGTTGGTCTGGCGATAGGACACGCGACGATGCCGATAGCCGCTGTCGGTGTACGGATTTCCCGGTCCGACGTTCTGGCAGTTGGCGTTGGGGAATTGCGCCGCGCAACGGCCGGGATTGGTGATCACGGCCTGCGCCATGGCAGAGCCTGCCACCAGGGTCGCCGCAATCGCCGTGGCTCCGAGAAGTTTGACGTTCATGATTGTTTGGCTCCCGTTTTGTTGACGGGGGCTAAACGCGGAAGACGCCGGACGTTCCGCTGAAACCGCCGGATTTTCGTCAGCCATAGTCAAACGGAAGTGAGCACGCGCGACGGTTCCGGACTGCAGGATCCGGCGGCGTTAATGCTTCGCTAGTTCGCTTTGGCGCATTTGAGCGGCGCGCAATCCTTACACATTAGGCTTACCGGCAATTGGTGAGAGGGCCTTAACCCTCTCTGCGCCGCCATCGGGTAGGTTGTCGCCGAATAAATGGGGTCCCCTCATGCGCGCTGTGGCGCTCGCTGCCTTTCTGATCGGACTGCCCGCGACGGCGTTTGCCGGCGGCGGCTTCGATATCGTCGTTCCCGGTCGCCCCGGCGTGCCCATCATCATCAACAACATCGACGCGTCCTATGCCGTGATCGAGGGGACCTGGGGCCTGGGGAAGAACGTCCAGGTGCAGCCCACGATCTATGGCGGACGCTATGTCGCCGAGCGCCAGCCCACGGACGTCGGCCACTACTACCCGACGCTGGGCCTGCGGCCCGGCTATGGCCGGCTCGAGGTCGAACCGCCCGCGAACCGCAAATTGCCCAAGCCGCCCGATAGCTATCACCAGAGCTGGGGCGCCCAATCGGCGCCGCTGCCGCCGCAGATGGACGTGCCCGTCAATCCGCCGCCGGTGATCCTCGCGCCTGAGTTCAACGACCAGCCGCGGCGTCCTCGGCCGCGGCCGCGTGCAGAGATGCCCGGCAAGCCGCCGGGTTAAGAAACGACAATCCAAAAAACGGAAATCAACAGGAGAGAGTAATGCGTCAGATGATTTCGGGACTGGTCGCGGCGGCTGCCGTGATGTTCGCCGCCACCGCGCCCGCCGCGGCCTGCGGCTTCGATCCGTGCCAGCCGGTCGCGCCGGTCTATTCCGGCTGTAACACCGGCTGCGGCGGTTATGGGACCGGGTACGGCTACGGCGCCTATGAGCGTCTCGCCGAGCCCACCACGCAATATTATCACGTCAACCAGGGCCCGACCTACACCGGCCCGGGCGCCTTCGCGCCGTATCCGACCTACCGTGAGGACGCGGTGGTTGCGCCCGCCAATTACGGCTACGGCCGTGGCTATGGCTATGGGCACGGCTATGGCTATCGCGCCGCCGCGGTCGAAGCGCCGGCCGCCTATCCCTACCGCCGCCCGTATTACCGTCCGTATCGCTACGGCTACGGCCCGCGCGCCGGCTATCTGCCGCGCACGCATTACGGCTACGGTCCGCGCTACGGCTACGCCCCGCGCCATGCGCCGTATTATG
>NZ_JBHTFN010000008.1:42008-366367 GCF_042666195.1 Bradyrhizobium sp. GCM10028915 | reverse complement strand
GTGTGCTGCGCCGCTATTACTGATCGGTTGATCGGTTGAGCCAACGAGACGCCCGTCCGCGATGCGGACGGGCGTTTTGTTTTGTTACCGCTTCATCAGCCCGAGCCGGCTCGCGCCGACATAGAGCGAGAGCACGGCGGCATTCGAGACGTTGAGACTCTTGATCTCTCCGGGCATGTCGAGCCGCGCCACGACGCTGCAGGTCTCGCGTGTCAATTGCCGCAGGCCCTTGCCTTCCGCGCCCAGCACCAGCGCGAGCGGCTCGCGCAGGGTGACCTCGGAAAGATCCGCACTGCCTTCACTGTCCAGCCCGACAGTCTGGAAGCCGAGCTCGTTCATCGTGGTCAATGCGCGGGCGAGGTTTTGCACCGTCACCATCGGGACCAGCTCCAGCGCGCCGGAGGCGGCCTTGGCCAGCACGCCGGTCGCTTCCGGACTGTGACGCGCGGTGGTGACGATCGCCTTCACCGCAAAGGCGGCCGCCGAGCGCAGGATGGCGCCGACATTGTGCGGGTCGGTGATCTGGTCGAGCACCAGCACGATGCCGTCCTGCTCCAGATCCTCGATGTCGGGCGAGGGCAGGGGATCGGCCTCGGCGAGCAGGCCCTGGTGCACGGCGTCGGGCGACAGCAGCCGGTCGATCTCCTGGGGCCGGACGATCTCGGGCGTGACCGGGATCGCGATGTTCTCGTCCGCCAGGCGCCTTGCGGCGTTCTCGGTCAGCGTCAGCTTGCGGATCTGCCGCTGGGGGTTGGCGAGCGCCATGGAGACGGTGTGCCAGCCATAGAGGATGACAGGCCCGTCGGCGTCCGAATCGCGATCGCGGCGGGCCGGGCGACCGGCCGATTTTCCGGGCCTGTTGAAGGGCTTAGACCCGCCGCGGGGGCCCCTCGGGTTGAATTTTCGATCCTTCATGGGCTCGCTTGTGTCACGGGTCCCGGAATATGGCAATTTGGGTGGTGTCGGGGGCGATTTTAGCTGTTCGCCTCGGTTGACTTTACCCCATCGCTTCGCCGATAACCGCGCCCGGTCGCGCCCCCATCCGGGCTGTCGCGGCCTTCACGTTCCATGGCCGTCTTCGGTCGCCGGCAAGGTCCGGCCCGATTGTGCTGCCGTCGAGCGGGGGAGTGTCCCGAGTGGCAAAGGGAGCTGACTGTAAATCAGCCGCCTTATGGCTTCGCAGGTTCGAGTCCTGCCTCCCCCACCAGCCTTCGCTCGCTTCGCGAGCTACGGCTCGGCAAGCCGGCACCGATGGTCATGGCGCGAAGTGAGCGAAGGCTGTCGCGCCGCAGCCCGGAGGGCGCAGGCGGACTGGGTAAGCGCGCAAGTCACCCCATCATCTCCCGCACCATCGGCACTACCTTCCGCCCATAGCGCTCGATGCTCTTCATCAGCTTGCCATGCGGCAGCGGGCCCGCCGAATACTTCAGCTGAAACCGCGAAATGCCGAGCGCCTTTGCCGTCTTGGCGATCTTGCGCGCGACCGTCTCGGGCGAGCCGACATAGAGCGAGCCGTGCTCGGCCTCGTTCACGAACTCGTCGCGGCCCATTGGTGGCCAGCCGCGTTCCTTGCCGATGCGGTCGCGCATCGCCTTGTAGTCGGGCCACAGCTCCTCGCGCGCCTGTTCGTCGGTCTCGGCGACATAGCCTGGCGAGTGCACGCCGATCGGCTGTGCCGGGCGGCCGAACTCCCTGAATGCGCGATGATAGAGCTCGACGAAGGGCGCGAAGCGCGCGGGATCGCCGCCGATGATCGCGAGCATCAAGGGCAAGTCGTAATGCGCCGCGCGCACCACCGATTGCGGACTGCCGCCGACGCCGATCCAGGTCTTGAGCGTGCCGTTCTCGACCGGGGGATAGACCAGCTGCCCGTTCAGCGGCGGACGCAGCTTGCCTTCCCAGGTCACCGGCTTCTGCGACAGCAGTGCCGCGAACAGATCGAGCTTCTCCTCGAACAGCGCCTCGTAAGCCCGCAGGTCGAAACCGAACAGTGGAAAGGACTCGGTGAACGAGCCGCGGCCGAGGATCACCTCCGCACGTCCGTTCGAGAGCGCGTCCAGCGTGGCAAAGCGCTGGAAGACGCGGATTGGATCGTCCGAGCTCAGCACCGTCACGGCCGAGCCGAGATGGATCCGCCTGGTCCGCGACGCGATGGCGGCCAGCACGGTCTCAGGGGAGGAGATCGCGAAGTCGGCGCGGTGATGCTCGCCGAGGCCGATGAAGTCGAGGCCGAGCTCGTCGGCGAGCACCGCCTCGTCGACGACGTTGCGGATCACCTGTGCGTGCGGAAGCATCGCGCCGGAGGCGTCCCTGGTGACGTCGCCAAAGGTGTCCAGTCCGAATTCGAGCGGTGCGGTCATTGATGAGGTCTCTGCGGGCGCGGCTTGCGCGCCTGTCACTGGGGGAGGGGATTGCCTTGGTTGGAGCTAAGCAGCCGGGTCTGATGCACAATGCTGCTTCGAGAAACCCATTGTTTCCCTTTTTCATGGTGTCGGGGGGCCCGCCGCCCGCGGCTTCAGTCGGACCTGGCGAACATCTCGACCAGGGTGTCGCGCAGCCAGCGCTGCGCCGGTACGGTGTCGTTGCGCTGGTGCCAGAACAGGCTGACGATGCGCGGCGGCGCCTTGAGCGGAAGCGGCATCGCGTGCAGGAACGGCGCGTGCCGGGATTGCGAGCGCAGATCGCTCGGCAGCACGGCGATCAGGTCGGACTGGCGCACGATTTCGTAGGCGGCGCTATAGTGATTGACGGTCGCGACCACGTTGCGCGACAGCCCGCGCGAGGCGAGGAAGAGGTCGTAGGACGGCAAGGTCTTGCCGGCGAGGCTCACATCGACATGCCCCGCGTTGAGGAAGCTGCGCGTGCTCAGCCGCTTCATCGCGGCGAGCGGATGGCTGCGCCGCATGAAGCAGGCGTAGTCGACGGTCCACAGCGAGCGCGAGCGGATGGCGGCCGGCTGCTGCGCCTCGTTGACATAGACGCTGAGGACGCAATCAACGCGATTGTCCTCGAGCTGGTCGGCGATCTCCAAAATGGTGTTGGGAACGGTGTGGATTCGCGCCTTGGGCGCGACCTTGCCGAAATGGTTCAGCAGGTTCGGCATCACCAGCGAGGCGACGTAATCCGACATCGACAGGCTGAACTCGGTCTGCGCACGGTGCGGATCGAACACCTGCTCGTCGAGCGCGCCACGGACGGTTTCGAGCGCTTCGCCGATCGGTTCCCACAGCACCACGGCGCGCTGAGTCGGACGGATGCCGGTGCCGGACCTGACGAACAGGGGATCGCCGAGCGCGTCCCGCAGGCGTGCGAGCGCATTGCTGACCGCCGGCTGCGTCATCAGAAGCGCGTTGGCGGCGCGCGTGACGCTGCCCTCGGTCATCAGGGCCTCGAACACTTTCAGCAGGTTGAGGTCGAGCGAGCGAAACGACAGAACATTCACTCCAGTGATGTACTAGATCATGATTATAAATTATGACGATAATATCTCCTTGTCTATGGTTCCGCCCGGGAGCGAGCGGAGTGCCGGGCCGCCACACAGAGGGGGACTTTCATGTCGATGATCTCGGCGCGGATCGAGCGCCTTCCGTTCGCACGCTTCCACGGGCATCTGCTGCTGATGGGCGGGCTCGGCTACATGTTCGACGCGATGGACGCAGCCGTGCTGGCGTTCATCCTGCCGGTGCTGCGCACGACCTGGAATCTGTCGAGCGTCCAGATCGGCGTGCTCGGCAGCAGCACCTATATCGGCTTCCTGTTCGGCGCGCTGCTGGCGGGCACGCTGGGTGACCTGATCGGCCGTCGCGCGGTGATGATGTCGGCGCTGGCACTCTATTGCGTCGCATCCATCGTCAGCGCTGCGGTGAACGACTGGTCGTCCTTCTTCGCCGCCCGCGTCGTCGCGGGCATGGGCACCGGCGCGGAGAGCGCGATCATTGCGCCCTATCTGGCGGAATTCGTCGCACGGCGTTACCGCGGCAGCTTTACCGGCGCGCTGGCCGGATTCTTCTCCTTCGGTTTCGTCGCGGCGGCCTTGCTCGGCTATTTCATCGTGCCCGCCTCTGAGAACGGCTGGCGCATCGTACTGGTGATCACCGCGGTGCCGGTCGTCATGCTGCTGTGGTGGCGCAGGGCGCTGCCGGAATCGCCGCGCTGGCTGGAAAGCCGGGGCCGGGAGAAGGAAGCCGCAGCCGTGCTGGACAGGATCGAGGCCGGATTTGCGAGCCAAGGCCATGTCCTGCCGCAACCGGTCGTCGAAATCACGGCGCCTGCCGTGACTGGTGGTACGCTGCTTGCCAATTTCGCCGCGCTCCTCGCCGGCCGCCAGGCGCGCATCACCATCATGACCTGGATCATGTGGCTTACGATCACGTTCAGCTACTATTCCTTCTTCGTCTGGATCCCCGGCCTTCTGGTCCAGAACGGCATGAGCATCACCAAGAGCTTCGCCTATTCGATCGCGATCTATTGCGCGCAAATTCCCGGCTATTTCAGCGCTGCGTACTTCAACGAGCGCATCGGCCGGCAGGCGACGATTGCCTCCTACATGGTGCTCGGCGGCGCCAGCGCGCTTGGACTTGCATTCGCGCAGAGCGATCAGCACATCATGGTCGCCGGAATCTTGCTGTCCTTCTTCATGAACGGCACCTATGCGGGGGTCTATGCCTATACCGCCGAGGTATTTCCGACGGCCGTCAGAACCACCGGCGCCGGGCTCGCCTCCGCGATCGGCCGCATCGGTGCGATCGTCTCGCCGATCCTGGTCGGCTATCTCTATCCCAATTTTGGCTTCGCCGGCGTGTTCGGCCTCACCACGAGCGTGCTGCTGTTAGGCGCGCTCACCGTGGTGCTGATGGGCGTGCCGACACGCGGCCGTTCGCTGGAAGAGATCGCGGCAGGCGAAGTCGCATGAGGGAGACGAAACACCGATCCGATCCGCTGCTCTGCGCGGTGGCGGCCGCGCAGGGCAGGGCGGATCAGCCGGATGCCCTGTACTCGGCGCTGGACGACGCCCTGAAGTCGGCGATCGGGCACAAGCTGTTCACGATCCTGACCTATGACGCCGACACGAGGGAAGCAGCGCGGGTGTATTCCAATCTTCCCGGACCTTACCCGGCGGGCGGCCGCAAACGCCTGGCGCCGGGGCCGTGGACCGAGGCTGTGCTCGACCGCGGCGAGGCCTATATCGGCCGCACCCGGGACGATCTGCGCGGGGTGTTTTCCGATCACGAGCTGATCGCTTCGCTCGGCTGCGAAAGCGTGCTCAACATGCCCGTGCGCTGGCGCGGGCGCACGCTCGGCTCGCTCAATCTGCTCCATGAGGCAGGCTGGTACGGCAAGGACGATGTCGCTGCGTGTCTCCCATTCGCCCAGTTCGCCTTGCCCGCGCTGCTCATCCAGTCCTGATAAGACAGGAAGTCGTCATGTCCCGTGTGCTCTTCAAGAACGCCGCTCTGCTCGATCCGCTTCAGCCGGACCTCCTGGAGGGACATCACGTGCTGGTCGAGGACGGTCTGATCAAGGAGGTCTCCGATCGGCCGCTCCAAGTGGAAACCGACCGCACCGTCGATCTGAAGGGCAAGACGCTGATGCCCGGCCTGATCGACCTGCATGTGCATGCGATCGCCGTCGAGCTCAATCTGGCGCAGCAGGTGCACATGCCGAACGTGCTGGTGACGCTGCGCTCAACGCTGCTGCTGCGCGGCATGCTGCGGCGGGGCTTCACCACCGTGCGCGACGCCGGCGGCGCCGGCCATGCGCTGAAGCAGGCGATCGAGACCGGTCTCACCGACGGTCCGCGGCTGTTCGTCTCGGGTCGTGCGCTCAGCCAGACCGGCGGGCACGGCGACATGCGGGCCCGCTCGGATTATCTTGCCAGCGACGCACCGTGCCCCTGCTGCGTGCGTGTCGGCGCGCTGGCGCGCGTTGCCGATGGTGTCGACGGCGTGCGCAAGGCGGCGCGCGAGGAACTCCAGATGGGGGCGGACCAGATCAAGATCATGGCTTCCGGCGGCGTCGCTTCACCGACCGATCCGGTTGGCGCCTTCGGGTACTCCGAGGACGAGATCCGCGCCATTGTCGAGGAGGCGCGCGGGCGTCAGACCTATGTGCTCGCCCACGCTTACACCGCTGCCGCGATCGAACGCGCGGTGCGCTGCGGGGTGCGCACCATCGAGCACGGCAATTTGGTCGATGCTCCGACCGCGCAGCTGATGGCCGAGAAGGGCGCCTATGTGGTGCCGACGCTCGTCACCTACGAGGCGCTGGCTAACGAGGGTGCCCAATATGGCCTGCCGCCCGAAAGCGTTGCCAAGATCGCCGATGTCCGCGACGCGGGCCTGCGCTCGCTCACGATCTACCGCGACGCCGGCGTAAAGATCGGGTTCGGCAGCGACCTGCTCGGACCGTCGCAGCGTCTGCAGAGCGACGAATTCCGCATCCGCGCCGAGATTCTCGGTCCGCGCGCCGTCATCGCCAGCGCGACATTGGTCGGCGCCGAGGTCCTCGGCATGGAGGGCAAGCTCGGCCGCATCATGCCCGAAGCCATTGCGGACCTGCTGGTGGTCGATGGCAATCCGCTCCGCGACGTGGCCTGCCTGCTCGGCCAGGGCGAGCACATCCCGATGGTGATGAAGGCAGGCAAGGTCCAGTTCGACCGGCTGGGGGCGCGTAGCTAATCCTATTTCGAGATGCGCACGACCATCTTGCCAAGCGCCCCGCGCGTCTGCATCGTCCTGAACGCTTCCCGGAAGTCATCCAGCGCGAAGATGCGACCGACCACAGGCTTCAGCTGGCCGTCGACCAACCAGGCCGTCAGCTCCGACATGAGGCGCTTCTGCACCTCGGGCTCGCGGATTGGAAGCTGCGCGAGGTCGACGCCGAGCAGGGCGCCGCCCTTCAGCAGTGGCAGGTTGAACGGCAATGCAGGGATCGCGCCGGCGGCAAAACCGACCACGAGATGACGGCCGCGCCAGGCCATGGAGCGAAAGGCCTGCACCGAGATCTCGCCGCCGACGGGGTCGAAGATCACGTCGGCGCCGTGTCCTTCGGTCAATTCCTTCAGCGTGTCGCGCCAGTTGGTCTGCGTGTAGTCAACCACGGCATCGGCGCCGTGCTGTCGCGCGAACTCGCGCTTGTCTGGTGTCGATGCCGCTGCGATCACACGGGCGCCGAGCAGCCTGCCAATCTGGACGGCCGCGATTCCCGTGCCGCCCGCTGCGCCCAGCACCAGAAGCTGTTCGCCTGCGCCGAGCGACGCGCGCGCACTCAGCGCATAGAGGGCGGTCAGGTAATTGGCACGAAACGAAGCGGCGACCTCCGCCGCGACGCTGTCCGGCAGGGGATAGAGCGCTTCGGGGGTGACGACGATCTCTTCGGCAAGCGCGCCCGAGCGCGTCATCCCCATTACGCGCATCCCGGGTTGATAGCCGCCCGGTGCGCCGGGGGCTTCGTCCACGATGCCTGCGAATTCGGTTCCGGGAATGAAGGGCAGGGGATCCTTGGTCTGATAGCGCCCCTCCATCTTCAAACCGTCCACAAATCCGATTCCTGCAGCCTCTACCCGGACACGCAGCTGTCCGGGCCCGATGTGTGGAGACGGAACGTCCTTCAGGGCGATTTGATCGATCGGCGCGTATTGCTCGACGACGACGGCTTTCATGTCGGACCTCTGTTGTCCAGTTATGCTGACACGTCTCGACACCAGCCTCTTGTGTCTTACCGCCACATTCCGCGCATCCGCGCCCCGATGTCGACCTTCGGCCCTTGCGCCGCCGTGCGGGCCGCGCCTGCCCCAGCCTTCGGCCAGGCGGTGCGCTCGAACAGATAGACCAGCGGCTCCGGGATGAAGCGGGTGCGCGAGGCGTAGACGTGGCGGTCGCCCTTGGCTTGCTGGCCGTGGGTGAAGAAGCGCTGCGGCACCACGAGGTGCAGGTCGTCCTTGGCGCGCGTCATCGCGACATAGAGCAGGCGGCGTTCCTCCTCGAGCTCGGCGCTGGTGCCGGCGCCGAGATCCGACGGCATGCAGCCGTCGACGACGTTGAGCACGAACACCGATTTCCACTCCTGGCCCTTGGCGGAGTGGATGGTGGAGAGGATCAGATAGTCCTCGTCGCGCAAGGGCGGCCCGGATTTGTCGCTGGTCGCATCCGGCGGATCGAGCGTGAGCTCGGTCAGGAATTTCTCGCGCGAGGCATAGCCGCTCGAGATCTGCTCGAGCTGCATCAGATCGGCGCGGCGGGTCTCGGAATCCTCGTGGAGGCGATCGAGATGCGGTTCGTACCAGAGCCGCACGCGTTCGAGATCGGCCGGCCATTCCGAATAGCGCAAATTTTCGATGGTGCGGACGAAGCCGGTCCAGTCCGCGCCGGTGCGCGGCGGCACCGGGAGCTGGCCGAGCGCAGCGAGCGGATCGGTGCTCTCCGCCATCTGGTCGAGCACGCGCTGCGCAGTCGCCGGTCCGATGCCCGGCAAGAGATGCAGGATGCGAAATCCCGCGACGCGGTCGCGCGGATTTTCGGTGAAGCGCAGCAGCGCGAGCACGTCCTTGACATGCGCGGCATCGAGAAATTTCAGCCCGCCGAACTTGACGAACGGGATGTTGCGGCGGGTCAGCTCGATCTCCAGCGGGCCCGAATGCGAGGAGGTCCGGAACAGCACTGCCTGGTGCTTCAGGAGCGCGCCTTGCTCGCGGTTGGCCAGGACTTCCTCGACGATGTAACGGGCCTGGTCGGTCTCATCGTGCACGGTGACGAGCTGCGGCTTTTGCGCGGAGCTGCGGTCGGTCCAGAGGTTTTTTGTGAAGCGCTCGCGCGCCAGGCCGATGACGCCGTTCGCCGCCGCCAGCACGGGTTGCGTCGAGCGGTAATTGCGGTCGAGCGTGATCATCTCGGCGCGGGGCGAGAAGCTCTGCGGAAAATCCAGAATGTTGCGGACCGTGGCGGCGCGGAACGAATAGATCGACTGCGCGTCGTCACCGACGACGGTGAGGCCGCGTCCGTCCGGCTTCAGCGCCAGCAGGACCGAGGATTGCAGGCGGTTGGTGTCCTGATATTCGTCGACCAAGACGTGATCGAAGCGGCCGCCGATTTCTTCCGCGATCAGCGCATCGCTCATCATCTGCGACCAGTAGAGCAGCAGGTCGTCGTAATCCAGCACGTGCTGGGCCTGCTTGGCCTCGACATAGGCCGCGAACAGGCCCTTCAGCTCGGCCGCCCAGCCTGCGCACCAGGGATAGTGCGCCCCCAACACCTTCTCGATCTCCATCTCGGCATTGACGCAGCGCGAGTAGATCGACAGGCAGGTGCCTTTGGCGGGAAAGCGGCACTCCGTCTTCGACAATCCGCGCTCGTGCCGGACCAGATTCATCAGGTCGGCGGAATCCTCGCGGTCGTGGATGGTGAAGGCAGGATCGACGCCGATCCGCTCGGCATATTCGCGCAGCAACCGTGCGCCGATGCCGTGGAACGTGCCGGCCCAGGTGAGCGCGTCGCGCATGATCGCGGCATTGTTCTCGCCGAGCACTTTTCGGGCGATGCGCTCGACCCGGCCGGCCATCTCGGCCGCGGCGCGGCGCGAGAACGTCATCAAGAGGATACGGCGCGGATCGCTGCCCGCGACGATCAAATGCGCGACGCGGTGGGCCAGCGTGTTGGTCTTGCCGGAGCCCGCACCGGCGATGACGAGCAGGGGCGCGCCCACGGTCGCACCATCGGCCACGCCATGCTCCACGGCGCGGCGTTGCTCCGCATTGAGCGTGTCCAGATATGTCGCCACGAATCGCCCCGGTGAAACAGCCAGAGTCGGCGATCCCGCTGCGAATCGCAATGCGTCTGGACGGGACCGATGTTAAGACCTAGGGACAAGACGGCCCAAGGTTCCATTCCGAAAAGCGCCACCCGGCATGACCGAGCTCAAATCCGACCAGTTCGAGATGCGACGGCTGGAATCGCTCAGCAACACCATCTTTGGCGTCGCCATGACGCTGCTCGCCTACGACCTGCCCAGGGCCGCGGTCTTCACCAGCGCGCCCGACTGGAACGATCTCGCCCGGGTCTATTCCGGCAAGCTCGCGGGTCTTGCGCTCAGCTTCATCATCGCCGGCGTGTTCTGGATCAGCCATCACCGCCGGCTGGCGCGCCAGCCGGTCGGCAGCCGCGGCGCGGTGATCCTCAATCTGTTCTTCCTGCTGTCGATCGTGCTGCTGCCGGTGACCAACGGCCTCTACACCAACTACCCCACGAGCAGTGCGGTCGCCGTGCTCTACGGCCTGCACCTGACTGCGATCGCTGGCCTCAATGCCTGGCTGTGGTGGAGGATCCTGGGCGGTTGGCGCCAGGAGATCATGGCCTCGCTGTTTCCGCTGCTGGTGTTTATCCCGGGCACGGTCGTTGCGGCGTTCGCGCCGCAAGCCGCGCCGTTCGTGTGGTTCATCGCCTTCGGTGGCCTGCTGATCCAGCGCTTCTATGTCGGGCCGACCGGGACGGACAAATAGGCCTGCCGCTCATTCGCCGGAGGGCGTCGCGCCGAACCCGTCGGCCGGCACGTAAAGCTTGACAGGGCGGATTTCGTAGACCGCTGACGGATTGACCTGGCGCAGCGTCCGCGCGGCCGCGATCGCCTCCTCATCCGTGTCGTATTCGACGAGGTGGAAGCCCAGGAGCTGCTCCTTGGTCTCGGCAAACGGGCCGTCCAGCACCACGCCCGCGCCGGGGCCGCGCAAGGTGCGGGCCTTTCGGGTCTCATCCAGGCGGGCGGCCGGGCCGAAATGCCCGCTTGCCCGGAGGGGCGCCTGAACCTCGATGACTTTGGCCACGACTGCGGCATCCTTTTCGGGCGTCCAGGACAAGATCTCGTCTTCCACGTGATAGGCCAGGATGGCGTAAAGCATCGTCACCTCGTTGATTTTCGCTGCGCGTGTCCGAAGGACGTATCACCACCGTCGCCGCCGACAATGGGGCTGCGGAAATATTGCGTCGCGGGGTGCGGCGACGAAACCTTCCCGAAACCCGATTACGGCCGAAAAGTGTGAACGCTGCCCGAAATCGGCGCGACTGATGGCCACCAAGACCACTTCGGAGGCGGCCATGTCGACCATCAAGATCATCTGCAAGATCATCTGCGACGCGCGTCGGGCGGGAAAGTCGGAGCTTGCGGATCTGCACGACCAGAGCGGCCACCATCGCTATTACGGCAGCTCGGCCGAGAGCGGCGGCGAGCGCATCGTCGAAAGCCGGCGCGGCAAGCGCCCGCGTGCAATGAGCGTTTGCGGCTTCTAAGCCCGACGCTTGCGAAACAGCCTGTAACCATGAACGTCGTGCAGATATCGATCGCCGCGATGCCGTTCCTGCTCTCGCTCGCGAGCAGGTCCGGCAAGGCGATGGCGCCAAGCCTGCTGGCGGGCATCTTCACCGTGCTTCTCGGCAGCGAGCCGCCGCGGGCGGCCATGGCCTGGTGCGTCGGGCTGTTGATCGCGGCGGTTGCGGTGCGGGAGCGGACTCGCACGACCTGACCGCGTGTCACATCCCGCTCAGCACCTGCTTGATCAGGGTTTCCCGCAACCGGGCGATTTCGCCGCTCGCCTCCATCTGCTCGATCATCCTTCCGACCTTCGGCACGAGATCGCGATGCCGTTCATGCAGATGGTGGTAGATGCTGATGCGCTCGAGGGGTGGTGAGAGCGGGTGGATCCTGGCCTGGAGATTGAGTTTCCTCACCGCAGCCAACCCGCTGAAGAGGTCGGTGACCATCACGTCGATGCGGTCGGCGTCGAGCATCTTGACCATGTTGTCGAGGCTTGTCGTCGCCGTGACCCGGGTCATGCCGCGCGTACCGGCTTCCGACGAGCCGACGCCGCGTACGATGCCGATGCTGTAGTCCCTAATTGAATTCCAGCCAGCGACGTCGAACTGCAGTTTCGTGGTGAAGACAGTAGGCTCGATGTAATTGATCGCAGGTGTCACCTGGATCAGCGTCGGATAGTCGCGAGAGAGCGTTCCAATCCGCTGGACCTCGCCGTCGACCTCGCCGGTGCTCGACAGCGCGAGCGCGCGCTTGCCGGGCACATCCTCGAATTCGAGCTTGATGTTCAGCCGGGCATAGACCGCGCGGAGCATCTCGCCGCCGACATATTGATCGGGGATATCGGCGATGCGCGCCAGCCTGATGACCTCTTGCGCCTGCGACGGGCCTGCCGCGAGCAGCAACAGGCAGACCACGACTATCCGCCTCATGACGCATCTCCCTGGCCATGCCTCTTGGGCGTGCCCTGCTACCATCGGACTCCGGTGCCGCGATCTACCGGAGATGGCGGCTGCGCCGGTCCGCAACGTTGAGAGCGCGTTCCCGCTGTATGGCGGCTCCGGACTTTCACCGATGTCATTCTAGCACGCGAGGTGGTAGTTTGCCTGGGAATCCTGCTGCTGGGCGCAAGATATGACCCCGTCGAGCTCAAGCCGCCCAAGGGCCAACAGGATCATCGGCCGACAAGATCGCCACGTGTATCGCGTGCTGAGGCAGCGCCTCAACCGTTCACCTGCTCGCGGCTGCGATCGGTAAGCTGAGCAGGTGCCGCCATTTTCGAGGACATGGTGCATGGGCGACGCAGGTGACGATGATATCAAGCGTGGCCGCGCCATTGCGCCGGCGGCTGCGAAGCAGGATTTGACCGGCATCGGCGCCCCGCTCGCGCCTCCGATGTTCGCGGCGCTCCTGTCGCGGATCTTCAACTGGTCGCGCAGCGGCGTCGGGCCTCGGCTGCTTGCCGCCGTGCTGCTGTTCTCATCGGTCGTGACGCTGACCCTGACCGCGCTCCAGCTCTATCTGGATTACAATCGTGAGGTCGGACTGATTGAGACGCGGCTCGACGAGATCGGCCGCAGCACTACGGGCAGCCTCGGAGAGAGCCTGTGGAATCTCGACCAGAACCAGCTCAAGCTCCAGCTCGATGGCATTCTGCGGCTGCCTGACATCCGTGCGGCGGAAGTCCGCGAGATCGCCGATCGGCCAAATCCGATCCGTGTCGAAGTCGGCGAGCGAAACACCCGTTCGATCATGACCCGGGAATTTCCGCTGACCACCGTGTTGCAGGGGACCTCGCGCGCCATCGGCACGCTCCGGGTCGAGGCGACGCTGAGCGACGTCTATCAGCAATTGCTGAACAGGGCCCTCGTCATTCTGGCAAGCCAGGCGGCAAAGACGTTCCTCGTCTCGTTGTTCATCATCTACATGTTTCATCTGCTGGTGACCCGGCATCTCGTCGCCATCGCTGAATACGTCGGCAAGTACAGCCTCGGACGGCCGCCGCCGCCTCTGCGCCTGGAGCGCCGGTCGCCTGACGATGCCGACGAGCTGGACAAGGTCGTCGTTGCTTTCAACGCCATGTGTGCCAACCTCGAACATGCCTATGGCGAGCTGCGCGAGGCCAATGGGAATCTCGAGCGTGACCTGAAGATACGGCAGCGCGCCGAGGAGAACGCCCGCGCGAGCGAGCAGCGCTTCCGTGACTATGCCGAGACCGCATCCGACTGGTTCTGGGAGACCGGTCCGGATCACGTGTTCACCTATATTTCAGATCGGGCCGGTGCTTTCGGCATGGACCCCAAGGCGCTGATCGGCAGGCGCCGTTCAGACGCCGCCTTCGACCACGATGCCGAGCCGCAGAAATGGCGCAGTCACTGGGCCACGCTGGATCGCCACGAGCCGTTCCGGAAGTTCGAGTATCGTGGCCGCGATGCGGCTGGCCGCGCGCACCATTTCAGCGTTAACGGCCAGCCGGTGTTCAGCGCCGACGGACGCTTCATGGGGTATCGTGGTTCGGCTACTGATCTGACCGAGCAGCACGAGACGGAGGAGCGGCTTCGCCAGTCGCAGAAGATGGATGCGATCGGTCAGCTCACCGGTGGCGTCGCGCATGACTTCAACAACGTGCTCACTGTCATCACCGGCACCATCGAGATCATCCGGGAGGGACTGGCGGACAAGCCCGACCTCGCCGCGATCGCCCAGCTCATCGACGATGCGGCGGCGCGAGGCGCGGAGATCACCTCGCAGCTCTTGACCTTTGCGCGTCGCCAGCCGCTGGAACCGCGCGAGATCGACGTCAACGGCCTCGTGCTCGAGACGGCGCAGCTGTTGAAGCCGATCCTGGGCGGAAACGTCGAAATCGTGACCCGCCTCGCGGACGACGCCTGGCCGGCGATGGCCGATCCGTCGCAGCTGTCGTCGGCGATCATCAATCTCGCCGTCAATGCGCGGGATGCGATGCCTGGCGGCGGCACGCTGACGCTCGAGACCGCGAACCGCGAATTCGATGGCGCGGATGGTGCCGGTGACGGCGACGCCACGCGCGGCGCCTTCATCATGGTCGCGGTGGCGGACACCGGCCATGGCATCCCCGCCGACATCCGCGACCGCGTGTTCGAGCCGTTCTTTACCACCAAAGGGGTCGGTCGCGGCACCGGGCTCGGCCTCAGCATGGTCTACGGCTTCGCCAAGCAGAGCGGCGGCAGCGTTGCGATCGAGAGTGAGGAAGGCCGCGGCACCGTGATTCGGCTGTTTCTGCCGCGATCTGCGGGCGGAGCGCAGGCGAGGGCCGGGTCGCTGCAGGCGCCCGCGGCGGCACGCGGGCACGAGACGATTCTCGTCGTCGAGGACGATCCGCTGGTGCAGGGCTATGTCATCGCCCAGCTCGGCAGCCTCGGCTATCGCACCCTCGCAGCCGGCGACGGCGCAACCGCGCTTGCGCTGGTTCAGCAGGGCGCCCAATTCGATCTGCTGTTCACCGACATCATCATGCCCGGCGGCATGAACGGGCAGGAACTGGCCGAGGCCGTGCGCCGCCTCCGCCCGGGGATGAGGGTGCTCTATACGTCCGGCTATACCGACAACGCCCTCGACGGTCATCTCGATCCCGGCGTTGCGTTGCTGAGGAAGCCGTACCGGAAGGCGGACCTGTCATCGAGGATCCGCGAGGTGCTCGCCGGCGAGCCGCTCGCCTGAGCAGCCGGCGCGCGATGCCAACGAAAAAGGCGCGGCGGGGGAAGGCCCCCGTCGCGCCCGATTTCTTGCTCGCTGGTCCAGGGCTGAGAGCGCCCCGATGCCAAGCCTCTATTCAAGGCTTAGCGGGCGATCCCAGCGAGGTGACAGCGCTTGGTAAAAGACACTGGATCACCTCCTTTCGTTGGTTGCGGAAGATTTCAATATAGGCGGCAATTCCGCCATTGTTAAGGGGAGGCGGGTCCGGAGGAACCAGCGGCTGTTCGCAAGGCCGGGAAAGCGCTGGAAGCCCCATCTGGGCAGTTGATCTTGGGCAGTTGAGACCGCCGCCCGGCCGTGTTAGGGAGCCCCTGTCGCGGGTGTAGCTCAATGGTAGAGCAGCAGCCTTCCAAGCTGAATACGAGGGTTCGATTCCCTTCACCCGCTCCAATTATTTCAATAACTTAGCGCGTTAAGGCCTTTCCATTCTGACAAGCCGCGCATTCTCATTCTGACAAACGTTCACTTTCCTTTCGCTTGTTTTGCACGCCGCTTGATGCATTTCATTTGCGCATCTTGCTTTGCCTGATCGTCGTCGTGCAGATAGTGCGCCATAGCTGCCGTCGACGACCACTGACCCTTCTTCATTAGCTGCGTTTCCGTGAGCCCGGATGTGCCTTGCTTCGGTCGTGCCGCGGTGGCGGCCGAAAGAGGTAAAAGTTAGCTCGGGCCGTAAACCTGCAGCCAAGATAATCTTCTTCGTGATGCGTTGGACTTGAGTCAGCGTCTCGCCCTTGCCAAACCAGGGTAGACTGCTCCCATCACGTCGCAACATCAGACCTCCTGTCGGACGCAGCTCCTTGATCGCGTCGAGCTCTGCCATTAGCAGCGGGTAAAGTGCCTTCCCCTTGGCGTTGAATAGGGGGTCCCAAGATCCAGTGCTGGTCTTGTAGTTGATGACGTAGACGTGGCTCGGGGGGCGGTAGTGATCAGCCGTGGAACCAATGAAAATGTGGGCCTCGCGTTGAAGCAACTCCCAGCCGATCAGTGCACTGGTGGCAAGCGACGGATAACCCATTTCGATCGCTTTCGTCCGGAAAGCTGCAAGCTCCGCAAAGGTCGCGTGCGACGTTTCGCGCGAACTGGACTGCAGGCCCATCTTTTCGAAGGGATTCCGAGGCGGGAGCAAGCCCGGATGTGCTCGGGAAATGGCGTTCCATGCGCTACGTGCGGTCTTCATCGCGTGATTGACCGTCGTACGGCGTTCGATCTTTTCGCCTTTCACTTCTTTGAAGAGCAGTCCTTCGAAGAGCTGATCGACGAAAGCGGTGTCAATACTTGCGACCCGGCGCGTCCCCAGTCGTCGGCCATCTTGCAAGATGTACTCACCGATTATTTTGATGCCAGTCTCATGAACCCGGCACTGACCGGGGCTTAGCTGTCTTCTGGGGACCACGTTTGACGGTAGAGATGAAACATCCAATCTACCGTGCCGATGACCACGCCAATGCCAATCGGATTTTGCGTCCTCGCCGCCCATGCGCCAGCTATCTGAAGCTCGACCTGAACAGCACATCCTGCAAGAACTCATCCTGCAGGATGCGGTGTACATACTGCCAGCAAGAGATGTTAGCGGCAGACGTAGCTGCCGTTAACCAGAACGCGGACACAGGCGGTGCCCACCGCAGCCGCACCAACTGCCGCGCCGCCTACGACCGCACGCCTGGTGGTGCGCCGTGCAACGCCGGCCACTGACACGGGTGTCAAGGGGCGTCCGACCCGTGCTTCTGCCCGGCCTAGCGAGAGCGACAGGCCTTCGTCGGCCGACCAGTCGATTGAGCCGGACACTCCGAGGGCGATCACGGCACCTGCGAGTGATAATCTTGTGAGCATGCCACGCTTCATGATGGTCTCCGTCCTGTGAGAGTGAATTTGGATCGCTCCATGGTTCGCTGCTCGGACCATTGATCAAGGTCAAGGAATCGCAAGAAAACGGTGCAGCTGGTAAGCGCGGGCGACACGCGAAGACGCTTCCAGCAGAATGGGGGCGGGAGCGACAGCTTCTCCGACTCTTTACTTCTGCACGCAGAGCGGTCTCAGCGTCTCGTCGCTGCTGCGCGCTTTCGCGTATTCCATCAACGCCATCCGGGCTACCTCGCAACGCTCTGCGCTTGAAAACTCTTGTGTCGATATGACGGCGCCATTCGCGACGCCAAGCCAGCTGATGACGACCAGAACATAGGTCATGGTATCCTCCCCCTAGGCGTCGATCTCCTGAGCGCAGATTGGCGCGAGAGGCGGCGGCTCAATGAGCGCCGCCCATCGCGCCATCATCAAGCTCTATTGGCACACATACATGATGCCATCACCGCCCTTCACCAACGAGCCTGGGACGCATCCGGTGCAATTGCGCGCCGCATAGTCGGCCAGCCGCTATAGCCGTAACTCCACGATCCGCCGAAGTAATAGGCTCGCACCGCGTACCAGGGCAAACCGTCATTCGTGTAGTAGTGACCGCGATAATAAGGAGTGACGTACAATCGGGCGGCCGCTTGGGCGTTGTCGAGTCGCAGCGAGATCCCGCCTCGGTCGGTCAAGCCAATGAACAGCGTCGTGCCGCATACGAGCGCGGCGACGGCAACGGCAATCTTCCTTGCGCCTATCGACTTCATGGACGTTCTCAAAAAATGAACTTCAACGCCACAATAGGGCGGCGATTTGCGTTAGATCAAGGGAATCAAACAAATCGAATCTGCTTCTCCTTCGAATTTGCCGGATCAGTTCGGATCAAATAATGCGAATCTGGAGGATAGCGCTCCAGCCCGACAAGTGCGGCCCGCCATCGGAAAGCTCGCTGTCACGGTGGCAGCGCCGGCTCTCTCTGCACTGGAGCCAAGTATGCAATTGTGCGAGTGCTTTTCGCCAGAATGCTTCAGGCAGTCGGGGACGAGTTCGGAGACGGCATCGCGGTTCGGGATCTGCTCTTCATCATCTCTGCCGATCGGTTCGTAGGATCCTGTTGCGCAGCGACCAATTTGCTGAACGCAAAGAAGAATCTGGCGACGATACCCTCGTCCGATCCGCGCTCATCACGAAGCGCCTCTGCCGCCATAAGCGACCAGCTTCTTGCCTCAGCCATCCAGACGGTGCGGTTTGCCGCATTCTCGCTTGCGAGCTGCCGACAAAGTGCTGCGCGCGAACTCAGCTCGAATTGACTCATCATCGTCCCTCCCTGCCAGAAGCTCGATGTACGCGGTGAGAACTCTGCGTTGCGTGCCACATCTCTGCAATTGACCTTCCGGTCATTGTACCAAGGGGCATGTCACAGCCACTGACCAAGCCGCGCGATACTACGCGAGGCGGTGTTGCGAAAATTCAGTTTGTTGATCTGGCTCAAGCGACGCCGCATTCGAACGCGGTGAACATTAGCCTGCTGCAGCGTGCGTGCGCTTACCAGTGAAGCGCCACCGATGCATCAGCAAGTGCTTCACCAGGGGCGCGCCGCGGCGGAAGCAACGGCGGCTCGATTTAGGCAGCCATGCCCATGCAGGTCGCATTTCTTCGCCAATCCTGCCGCCGTGGCCCGTTGCTTGCCAGACGAAGGTCTGCGGCGGCAATGGCGCCGACAATGCCCATCTCGCGATATCTGGTCTATGTCGGCGGTGCGTTGCTCGCGATGCTCTTCGTTGTGGACGCCCTGTTGCAGGATCGGCCTGCCATCCACGGTGGAGCTGCGCGCTCCGCCACCATCCGCATCCATTCCGATTGGAAATTGCCCGAGCGGGTCGTGATCGACACCAGCCTGCCGACGATTGTCGCAACCGACATCGCCAAGGTCGAGCCTGGTGCCCTGCCGGGCGCCGACCTCTCACAGAGGCGCGCTCGCGAGGCCTTCGCTCAGCTAGGAGCAGCCGATGCCGAACGACCGCCGGCGCGTCCGTCGACAAAAGCTGATGTGAAGCCGCAGCGTCAAAACAAAAGTGCGAGGAGGCACATCGAAAGAAATATCCGGCTCGTCGCGCGGCCGCCGCAGTACGGCTGGTTTGGCAACCAGGTTTGGTGAGCATCTTCGGAGGGGGGCGCCCGCCATCGACACTATCAACGAGTGCACGTCGAGGCATTGCCCAATCAAACGTCCTTTAAGATCGGGAGTAACTGGCATGAGTGAAACGTCAAGGTCTGACGGCATCGATCGTCGCGGGGCTCTTTCATTGCCCGGATGGGCCGCTGTATTCGGATTGGCGGCATCCGGCACGGTGCTGTTAGGAACAGAAGTGTCGGCGCAGACGATCGGCATGGAGCGACGCCAGGAGAGGCGGGGAGCCCGCCACGAACGGCGTCAGGAACGGCGCACGGGCCGGACTGAACGCCGCCAGGAAAGGCATACAGGGCGCACGGAGCGCCGTGAAGAGCGGCGCAACTAGGACGTCAACATGCTCTCACCGATCATCGTTGGCCGGCAGATGTCTGCTTGATCGCGATCCGGAAGCTGGCGGATGCCGCAGACCTGGTACGTCACATTCGAGGTGCACAAGCGTGGGACCTTGCCGAAGCGGCGAAGTCCACGGGAGACACGCACATTCGAGAGCGAAGCCGAGGCGCGGGCTTTCGCGCGAGAGAAATTCAGTGAGGGATTGATCGTGTTTGCAGGCACGCTCAATCCCTTTTTGCCACGACGGCTGATTCCCTCGAGCGACATTCCGTCCTGGATAGAGCAAGACCGAGGCGAAGAGGTTGGCGGCCACGATGACAAGCGCGACCCGGAGAAATAGGCAGCATGTCTTGGTGCTTCATGCCGATATCGCGCTCGAAATGTCTTGAGTGTTGCCATTATGGCACGTGGAGTTTGTGCCCTCGCCCGTAGAGTTTCAGCTGGAAGTTGGGGGATGATCGCAGTGCAACAAGTCGCCGTTCGAGCAATCAAAAAGCGGCCGGCAAGGAGAGAGCATGATGAAAAGACTTCTGCTGACAACCATTGGCGTGGTGACGCTGGCCATGGGACCCGCCATGGCTGCCGATATGGCCGTGAAGGCGCCGCCCCCGGCACCGATTATTCCGATCTACAATTGGACGGGGCTCTACATCGGCGGCAATGGTGGCTGGGCGCAGAACCACAATTGTGTCGATTTCCTTGACGCGGCCGGCATCGCCGTCGCTTCCGGCTGCCGCGATCGTTCCGGTGGTGTTATCGGTGGCCAGCTTGGTTATCGCTGGCAGGCCAGCCAGTGGGTGTTTGGTTTGGAAGCTCAGGGCGATTGGGCGGATTTGAGCAATCAGCGCGTCAGCCTGTTCGATCCAACGCTCTCCACGCGCGCCAAAACGAGCGCTATCGGCCTCTTCACCGGCCAGATTGGCTACGCCTGGAATGCGTCACTGCTCTACGTGAAGGGCGGCGCTGCGGTGACAGACAATCGCCTCAGCGTACTTGATACTGCGACCGGCGCCGAGCTCGCGGCGCAAAGCGCAACCCGCTGGGGTGGTGTTATCGGTGTCGGATTCGAGTATGGCTTCACGCCGAACTGGTCGGTGGGTCTCGAATACGACCATCTGTTCATGGGGCACCGGAATAATTCGTTTACGGTCGCTGATCCGCGACTTGCTGCTTTCGTGAACGATCGGATCACCCAGGACGTGGATATGCTCACCGTGCGCTTCAACTACCGGTTTGGCTGGGGCAGCAATCCGGTCGTCGCGAGGTATTGAACTCTCCCGATCGGATGTCTTCAGGGGGCCGGCAGCAACGCCGGCCCTCTTTTTTTGCGCTTTGTCGCGTCCTATCCTCAGCGCCTGACCACGCGATCGACCGGACCGCCGGGATTGGTCGGAGTGCCGGGCCGCACTGCTTCTCGTGCGGCAGCGCGCGCGACGGGACGCACTCCAGGACGACGCCCGGTCTTGCAACGCAATGCGCGGGATAGTCCAACGTATTGGCAGTATGCGACGGCGTTGGCGCTCCCAGAACTCGTGAAGACGAACCCGACCGTCATCAATGCAACTGCTAATGCGATGATGGCTTCATTTTTGGCCTCCTGTTTTTGGAGCCGTAGTGGAAGCCTGCGCGTTGCGGACGTTACCGGCACAACGGTTCGTCTGCCGCGAGGATCGTCCGATGCGGCTCTCGCGCCATACCATGTCGATCGCTCAAAACTGTTCGTGCTGGAGCGGCTGGATTCCGTCGAGCAGGTCGATGCTGACCGGGTCTCTCGGGCGATCGAATACACCCGGTTTCCTTACACGATGTCTTCGAATGACAGCCTCATTGAAGAGGAGGGATTGCTGTTACGGGCCGCCGATCTCATCGGTCAGCTCGGCAATCCCAACTATCTGAAGAAGTCCAACGCGCTGTTCTACGAATTCGAGGAGATCGGTCTCAACAAGACCCTGGGCTACGCGACGCCGGCGGATATCGTTTACAAATATCCGCCATTCTCTTGGAGTAACGTAGCTCCCCAGATCCAGCCGGCGATACGTCATCTCAACGTGACGTCCCGAGGCCGGCAATGGATAGCGAGTCTCTACGGCAACGTAGTTCGGGCCGAGCGCGAGCTGACTCTGTCCGGACCACAGCCCTAGACCGGACCACAGCCCTAGAAGAGGCTCGACGCTTGATCTGGATCAAGCGTGCGGCGTGAGAGCAGGGGCTAGTTCGCCTCAGCATGCGCGGCATGGCTGAAGGCGCGTCCGTGAAAACACTCCGTCAGATATTCTCCGGAGACGAGATCATCCAGCTTCTGATCCGGCTCGGATTGCTGGGGCTGCTGCTCGTCTGGGCGCTCCTGCTGGTCCGTCCATTCATCCCCATTTTGGCCTGGAGTGTCGTGCTTGCTGCTGCGCTGAACCCGGCTTTTCGGCGCCTCAGCGACATTCTCGGCGGACGGCCGAAGCTTGCGGCGACGATCCTCACGCTCGTCAACCTGGCTGTGGTGATCGGACCGGCGACCTGGCTGGGCATGGGCGCGGTCGACGGGATCACCGATCTTGCCGCCCAGGTGACGGCCGGTGAATTGCATGTGCCTTCGCCGCCGCAGTCGCTCAAGGAGTGGCCACTCATCGGGCCTCAGCTCTTCGATCTCTGGGATCAGGCGACGACCAACCTCCGGTCGCTCTTGCGCGCGGTCGTGCCCTATTTGAAGCCATTCGCGACCACCTTGCTTGGGTTTGCCGGCAATGCCGGTGTGGGAACGGTCAAGTTTCTGCTGTCGGTGGCGGTGGCCGGCGTGCTGTTTCCGTATGGACCTCAGCTCGTGGCCGCAGGGCGCAGCTTTCTGTCCCGCATCGTGCCGGACCAAAGCGAGCATTTTCTGGACCTGGCAGGAGCCACGATCCGTGCGGTGGCTCAAGGCGTGATCGGCGTTGCCATCATCCAAGCCTTGCTGGCGGGAATAGGTTTCAAGCTCGCCGGCATCGCCAGCGCGGGCCTTCTTGCTTTCGTGGTGCTGTTGCTGTCGATCGTGCAGATCGGCGGGACCATCGTCATCCTGCCGGTCATCATCTGGGTCTGGACCGACAAGGAATTTCCGATCGCGCTCCTGCTGACGGTGTTTCTCGTGATCGTGTCGGTTCTCGACAATATCCTGAAGCCGCTCGTCATGGGGCGCGGCCTGACCACGCCAGCGCTGGTCATCCTGATCGGGGTGATCGGCGGAACTCTCTTCCACGGAATCATCGGCCTCTTCATCGGACCGATCATTCTGTCTGTCGTCTGGGAGTTGACAGTCGCCTGGATCCGCGCCGAACGGGCTGCGCCCGCACAGCTGGCAATCGAGCGTTGACCTCCATGAGCTCGATGGAAGCTCTCGGCTGAAGATACGACGACCGGTCGGAGATGGTGGTGGAAATGCCTGGCTCACCCGCTGACGTTGCTCTGACCGTCGATGCCGGGCGTCGACATGCTGCAACATTTGCGGTGTGAGTGCCATGGACACCATTCTTGTCATCAATGCCGGCTCCTCTGATCTCCGATTCCAGATCTACTCTGTCGAAGGAGACGGCAGGCTACGGCAACGGCTCAAGGGGGAAATGGACGGCATCGGGCGCTGTCCGCGCTTGCGGGCGAGCAAGGCTGGCGGTGGTCCGCTCGCCAATCGCGCTTATCCAGTCGAAACAGTGCCGGATGTTGCGGCTGCGATGGACATCACCAGCACCTGGTTGCGGGACGAGCTTCATATAAATCCGATTGCAGTCGGGCACCGCGTCATTCACGGTTGTACAGAGCACGACCGGCCGGTCCTCATCGATCACGAAGTCCTGGCGTGCCTGGAGCGGTTGACCGCGTTGGCGCCGTTTGACCTCCCGCATAATCTGGCGCCAATCCGTTCGATCCTGGCAAATTTCCTGGCGCTCCCGCAGGTCGCCTGCTTCGACACCGCATTTCACCGAACGCGTGCCGCGGTCGCCGACGATTGTGCCATTCCCCGTCAGCTCTATGCCGAGGGCGTACGACGCTACGGCTCTCATGGTCTCACTTACGAATATATTGCGAAGGCCTTGCCCAGGATTGCGCCGGAAATCGCGATGAGACGGGTGATAGTCGCGCGTCTCGGGAGCGAGGCATCGATGTGCGCGCTCAGCGGTGGACTAAGCGTAGAGAGCACAATGGCCTTCACCGCGCTCGACGGATTGCCGATGGGGGTGCGAGCGGGGCAAATCGATCCGAAAGTCGCGGTCCGCGGTGATATGCGTCAGCTCAAAGCAAGTAAGGACGCGAGCGCGAAGTTCGCCATCGATCATTTCGTTTATCGAATCGGTCTCAACGCGGGCATGCTCGCAGCTGCGTTGCAGGGCCTTGACGCGTTCGTCTTCACGGCAGAGGTCGGCGACAACTCCGCATTGCTCCGTTCGCGCGTGGCGGAGCAGCTCGCATGGCTCGGTGTCAAGCTCGATGCAAAAGAGAACGCACTGCAATCGCGGCTGATATCGTCTCCAGCGAGCCGCATCCCGGTCTACGTCGTGCCCTCCGACGAGGATATCATGATCGCCAGGCACACGCTGGCACTGCTGATGAACCGTAGCCCGGGAGCGCCAAGCTGAGCGTCATGATCGGGCTCCCTGGTGGCCGGGGTGTGCGCAATGCGCGTGCACGCCCGCGGCACGTTGATCTGCATCAAACGCCCGCATCGTACCGCGGGCCGGATGGCAGTGCTGACCAATCAAACCGCACCAGTCCGGGAGCTCGCGATGGTCGTCCAATTTCTGCTCGGCACTTTCATCAGCGTGATCAACATCATGATTCATGCGCTGGTGACCGTCGCAGCGATCGACATCGCCCGCAGCGCGGGATTGAAGCATACAATGCGGCCCCGATCTCACATGATGGCGGTGATGGTCACGATAGCTGTCATTTTGATGGTTGCACACACGGTCGAGGTTCTTGTCTGGGCGCTGGCTTACGCTCTGGTTGGTGCCGCGCCCGAGGGGAGCGAGTTGCTGTATTTCACCTTCGTGAACTACACCACGCTGGGCTACGGCGATGTCACGCCAGTGCAGGGATGGCGGCTGACGGGGCCGATGACTGCCATGAACGGCATTCTGATGTTCGGCTGGTCGACCGCAGTCCTGTTCGAGGTGTTACGCAAGACCCTTGAACATCTCTCGGCAATCGCGGCGCCCGGCTTCAATTCTGGAGATCATCAAGAGCTGCGAGCTGATGCCGGTCCAGGAGCATGATCTGCCGCTGGGTGTTGCCGATGAAGCCGAGGATGCCGAGGTCGTGAAGGCGGGACAGGGCGCGGGACACGGTCTCCAGGGTCAATCCGAGGTAGTCCGCGATGTCGCGCCGGGACATTGGCAGGGCCAGAATTCCTGCGGCCGTTAGCCGCGTATCCATCTCGAGCAGGAAGGCCGCCACCCGCTCCAGCGAGGTCTTGCGGCCGAGCAGCAGCATGTGATCTTCCGCATGCTGAAGGTTGTTGGTGGTCATGCTGAGCAGGTTCCGGGCAACCATGGCATCGCCTTCTGCGACGAGTTCGAGGCTCTGCCGTTTAACCAGGCGTACGGTCGTGTCGACGATCGCTTCCGTTGTGAATCTATGCTCGCTGCCGTTTTCGAGCCCGAAGATGTCGCCAACCAGGTGGAAGGCGCCGATCTGGCGACGCCCGTCTGACAGGAGCTTGTAGCTTCGCACGGCGCCTGATTTGACCTGATAGACGTATTCGGCCGGCTCTTTCTCGCCGTAGATTTCGATGCCTTTTTTATAGGTAAATTCGTTTAAACTGATGATCGGATTTGAACTGGTATTCAGGCCAAGCTCGCGGAGTGAATGGTGCCGCGAGGAAGCGTCGGCAGCGTTGCGAACCAGCATGGCCAACTCCCGAACTGGTGCTGACGCGATAGCCGCGAGCAGCTTATTTCCATCACCGGGAATACGGAGCCGCCGATAAATCACCCTTCCCGCAAAGGTTGTTTAAGCCAAAAGCCGGCTTTGCAACCATTGTCTGTAGGTGCATTGTACCAAAGTACAGGGACGGCGATGGTGCGCTGGATGAGAAACCTGTCAGAACATCTGTCGGATTGCCCGGCCTAGGCTTACGTCGCGCATTCCGCCTGAAGTCGTGCCACTGCGGGCGGGCTGCTTTCATTGATGTTGACCTCGGGGTGCGAGGCGTCTTGAATTGCTTCTAAGGCTTGCGCGAGCGGTGGGTGTTCTGCTTGCAAGAACAGGTCGGGAGGAAAACATTGCCTGGCTTCGTCTATGTGGTCGATGACGACCCATCGTTTCGCACCGCCATCCAGCGTCGGCTCAAGCTTGCCGGCTATGAGGTTGTGACCTACGCGTCGGCGCAACAATTGCTCGAGGATCCCCCGGGCTCCGAACATCCGGGCTGCATCCTGCTCGACGTGCAGATTCCGGGCCTGAGCGGCCCTGAGTTGCAAGCGTGCCTCGCCCAACGACCTTCGCCGTTGCCGATCGTATTCCTGACAGGGCATGCTGATACCGCAACGACTGTTCGCGCGATCAAGGCCGGCGCGGAAGACTTTCTGACCAAACCAGTATCTTCGGAACAGTTGATCGGCGCGATCGAGCGCGCACTGGTTCGACAAGAGGTGGTGCGCGGCCAACAGGGCAAGCTGGATTCGTTTCGTGCTCGTTTGACGTCTCTGACGCGACGCGAGCGACAGGTCTTCGACCTCATCGTGCGCGGGAAGATCAATAAGCAAATCGCTTACGAGCTTGGAACCACCGAGCGCACCGTAAAGGCGCATCGGCACCAGGTGATGACAAAGATGCAGGTGCCGTCCTTGGCCGAGCTGGTCTCCGTCGCCGAGCGGCTCGGACTTCTGAGCTCGCAGCCGGCGTGAACCGTCGGACTGTTTGCGGTAGGGGACGTCAATCTCGCGATCAGACCTGTACGATAGGACAATACGAAATATTGTTGACAGATTCTGGCAACGACTGCCTAGTTGGCCGTTGGATTTGCGCAGGAACATTTGCGGCGCCTCGTCGTTGTGAGGCGGGTGCAGAGTGTTCGATGAGAAAGCTCACCCATTGTTTGCACGCAGGTCAATATACGTTGTGGATGACGATTCATCGATGCGGCGAAGCATGGAGCGGTTGCTGCGGAACCACGGCTTTACCGCGGTTGTTTTCGAGTCCGCCGGTGCATTGCTTAGTCATGGCCACCTCGAAGACGCGTGCTGCCTCGTGCTGGACGTCAATCTGAACGGCGAGTCGGGTATCGCCCTGCGGCGCAAGCTGGCAAGTGACGGCGCTAAGGTGCCTGTCGTCTACATCACGGGCAACGACAGCCAGGCAAATCAGGCGGCCGCGATCGATTCCGGCTGTGCGGCCTATTTGAGCAAGCCCTTCGCGGCCAGCGAGCTGATCGCAACGGTTGAACTCGCCTGCGCCAAGAGCGCTTGAGTTGTTCTCACCTGCTCACTCCTCGATGTCCTGCTCCAGGATCTGTGCAGGCGCGCCTTTGTGAGCCGGGCCGAACTGTGCCAGCGGCAATGACGTCGTCAGAGACAGAAGGTTGGAGTCGGTGACTTCAAGGACGAGAGCCGTGCCGGCATCCATGTCGTTGATGAACTTGGGATCGGCTGCGTCGGCGGCAATGCAGGTATTGCTCAGGCACCAGGTGTAAGGCAATGACTGGACGTTGGCCCCGTCGATCGTCAGCTTGACCGGCTTCTGCAGATACATGCCGACGGGAACGAACACTTGTAGGCGCGCAATGGGGTCGCCGTCACGCTCGATGAGGTCCACGCGGATTGCCATCTGACCCGTAGCAAACCGCCCCGTGATCGAGGTTCGGCACAGCATCGGCGTTCCTGCAGGCCGTACGCAAAGCTTCGTCCAGCCGCCATAGGTGATCTCCTTGGCTTCGCGCTGCCCGCGAGGTGCGATTTCGGCGGACTTTACCTCTGGGGTCGGCTTTGGCGCGGCTATATTCTGCGCTGAAGCTGGTCGGGCAACAGCCGCCGCGAACAATATCGACACGCAGACGAGCGCACGCCCGGACAAAAGCACTGAAGTTGCGTCGATCATGTTCTGCCTCCAGGCGCCAGCTCTGCGGCTATTTCTGCGCGTCAAGGAATCGTTCGACGAGCGGTGCCCACATCGGAATCGTGTCGGGCGAGCCGATGAGGAAATGTCCTTCGCTGACGGGCCGAACCACATAGGCGAACATAGGTAGCGGCAGTGGCAAGGCCCAGACCTCTTCCTGGATACGAACATTGTGGTCGGCGCGTCCCGGGGCTAGAAAGCAGGCCAGGATGCTCAATGCCGCGGCGAAGTAGGTCACTGTCGAAGCATGCCGCAGGTTCACGCGCGCCTCCTTCAGCCGGCGAAAGTGCTGGCCACGATGATGGGTCCAAGCACGGTGAGCACAACGTTGCCGACAGCGTAAGGCACGGCGACTCCGAGGACGGGGGTTTGGCTTTCTGCAACTTCGCAGGCGCCGGTCACGGCGGCGTCGACCGTCATGGCGCCGGCCAGAGCTCCGCAAATGATGACCGGGTTCATGCGGAGTACGCGATGGGCAAACAGGGTGGTCACGATCAGCGGCACCAGCGTGACGACCAGGCCCATGCCGACCAGCAACATGCCATGCGACTGGATTGCGACCCAGGCCGCGTGGCCGTTCCCGAGCCCGATCGCAGCGATGAAGCCACCAAGGCCGAGATCGCTCAGCGTCTGTTGCGCTGCGGGGGGCATTGCACCCATCGTCGGCCGCCGAGAGCGCAGCCAGCCGCAGAAAAGCCCTGCAATCAGGGCGCCGCCGCCACCTCCCAACGTCAGGGGCACAGACCCGATCTTGACGCTCACGAGACCGGCAATCAGACCTATGGCAATGCCTGCGGCAAGGAATGCGATGTCGGTACGATCTTCGGAGCTCAGGATCTGTCCAACCTGCGAGGCGGCGCGCTCGATGTTGCG
The DNA here is from genome assembly GCF_042666195.1 of Bradyrhizobium sp. GCM10028915. Classification (NCBI taxonomy): domain Bacteria; kingdom Pseudomonadati; phylum Pseudomonadota; class Alphaproteobacteria; order Hyphomicrobiales; family Nitrobacteraceae; genus Bradyrhizobium; species Bradyrhizobium sp. GCM10028915. The sequence goes on along the minus strand of NZ_JBHTFN010000008.1, from coordinate 338,016 downwards.
GGTGCTGCCGACCAGCGTCATGACGTCACCGACATAGACGCGGGTGTCCGCGCTCAAGGGGACTTCGCGTCCCATCCGCATCAAGGTGCGCAGGAACACGCCGCGCGCGGCGTCGCCGACGCGGTCGGCCACGTCCTTGACAGAGCGGCCGTGGAGCTTGCGATTGTCGACGAGGACGTCGACCACATTGCCTGGAAGAGCCTTCAGGATCTCGTCGGCGTCGATTTCGGTGCCAACAATCGGCTTTGCGGCGACAATGGCAGCCGTGCGACCCGCGATGACGATGTCGTCGGCCGCTTCAAGAACCGTGTCGCGATGCGGCTCGACGTCAGCTCCCCCGCGCACGATCCGCTCGATTACGCTGCGGCTGCCGATCTCGTCTTCGAGCGCGCCGACCGTGCGTCCCGCCGCTGCCGACACCCGGTACGCGCGCGCCTGGAATTTTCGATAATGCAGATTTTCGGTCTGCGGCGGGTTTCCTCCCGACAGCTCCGCTTCCAGCTTCGCAGCCTCCGCCTTCAAATCGATCCGCATCAATTTCGGCGCGACGAAGGGTACGAACAGAAGCGTGAGGATGTAACCAAGGACGTACGTCACCGCGTATCCGGCGGCGATATTCGCCTCCTGCTGCTCCAGCACGTCCTTGGCGAGCCCGAGTTGGGCCAGCGCGCCGGATGCGGTGCCGATCACCGAAGATTGCGTCAGGGCTCCCGCAGCGAGCCCCGAAGCGGTGCCGGGACCGAGTGCGAATGCCTTGGCAAATATGAGAACGATGACGAGCCCGGTGCCGCCAAGCACGAGCGCGATGGCGACCTGCGCCAAGGTCCGGATGCTCAGAGAAGCAAAGAACTCTGGCCCCGACCGGTACCCGATCGTGAATACGAACAGGCTGAAGAGGATGACTCTCAGTAGCGCTGGAAATGTGAAGGTGCCGAGCTGCCCGATCAGGACCGCCACGATGAGCGTGCATGCGGTGGTGCCGATCGAAAATCCAAAAATACGGACGCGGCCAAGGATGGTGCCGAGCGCGACCGACAGCAGCAGGAAGATTTCCGGCGCGGCAGAGATGATCCACCTGACGGTAATCATGGCGCATTGCCTCCAGTAGTTAGGGGCCAATCTCGTTGCCGAAAGCTGGCGACAGTTGATCCAGATCAATCCTGGTCGGCGGCAAGCTCGCTCCTTGTGGAGCCTCAAGAGTCAAAGCCGATCTTCGGACATGAGCACGATGGATACTGCCGCTGCTTCGTCGATACGCCGCGACGAAACGGTGCCGATTGCGCTGCTGCTTGCCTTCGCCGGAGGCTATATCGACGCCTATACGTGGATCATCCACGGCGTGATGGCCAATGCCCAGACCGCAAACCTTGTGCTGTTGTGGGTTTATGGCTCGATCGGAAATTGGACGAAGGCGCTGCACTTTGTTCCGCCGATCCTTGCATTCGCCGCCGGTATCCTGGTCGCTGCATGGCTGCGACGGGCAACCGGAGCGCGCGCCAGCGCGATCGGTACGCTGATCGAAATCCTGCTGCTGGTTACTATCGCCATCCTGCACAATCGCCTGCCGGATCTTGCGGGAACGCTTGGCATTTCCTTCGTCGCCGCCGTGCAGAGCGCCGTCTTCACGAAGGTCGAGGGCGTGCTCTACAGCTCCGTCATGATCACGGGCAACATGCGGCAGGCGATTGAAGGTGTGTTTGCTGTAGCGTCTGGCGAGGGGGCGCTACGGCTCCCCGGCATTTTCGTTGTCTTGTGTATCACGTTCGGCCTCGGCGCGGCTCTTGGCGCCTTCGCGACCAAGCAGATCCCGAATTTGGCGCTCGGTGTTCCCGTGATCGCGCTGCTGGTTGTGCTGTTGCGTTGCGAAAGTCCAGGCGAGGAGGCCAGCTCATGACCTCATCCAACCGCAGATCGCGCTGGACTTTCCTGTTTCCGCCGGCGACATGGTTGGCGCAGTACCGTAGCGCTTGGCTCCGTTCGGACGTGATCGCCGGAATCACCCTCGCGGCGTACGCCCTCCCTGTGTCACTTGCCTATGCGACGCTGGCGGGCCTGCCGCCTCAGATCGGCATCTACGGCTACATGCTTGGTGGCATCGGCTATGCGCTGCTCGGGTCGTCGCGCCAGCTTGCGGTGGGTCCGACCTCTGCGATCTCTCTGATGATTGCGGCAACCGTCGGGGCGCTGGCCGGCGGAGACGCGGCGAAATACGCCCAGATCGCGAGCCTGGCCGCCTGCGCGGTGGCGTTGCTGTGCCTGATCGCATGGTTGTTCAAGCTCAGCGTTCTCGTCCGCCTGGTGAGCGACAGTATCCTGGTCGGCTTCAAGGCCGGCGCGGGACTTACCATCATGATGAGCCAGTTGCCGAGCCTGTTCGGCGTTGCCGGAGGCGGTCACAATTTTTTCGATCGCGCCATCAAGCTCGCGGGTCAGCTCGGCGGCATCAATTGGCTGATTCTGGCGATTGGATCCATTGCGCTCTTCTTGCTGCTGGTGGGAGAACGGCGGCTGCCGGGAAGGCCGGTCGGACTCACGATCGTGGCGCTGTCGATTGTCGTAGCGACGTTGCTTGGGCTTCCGTCGCTTGGCGTACCAGTCACCGGGAAAATTCCAGAGGGATTGCCAGCTATCGGGTTGCCGAGTTTTGGATTGTTGGAGCCCGACGAACTCTTCCCGCTGGCTGCGGGATGCGTGCTGCTGGCCTACATAGAAGGCGTCTCCGCCGCGCGCAGCTTTGCTGCCAAGCATGGCTACGCCCTCGATGTCCGCCAGGAGTTTTTGGGGCTGGGCGCGGCCAACCTCATCACCGCCTTCGGCCACGGCTATCCCGTGGCCGGCGGGCTGTCGCAATCTGCGGTCAACGATAATGCCGGAGCGCGCACGCCGCTGGCGCTGGTCATCTGTTCGACGACACTGGCGCTGTGCCTGCTGTTCTTCACGGGAGCCCTGACGAATCTACCCAAGACGGTGCTGGCGGCGATTGTCTTTGCTGCCGTGTACAGGCTGGTGGACATCCGCGCGCTGTTGCGGATGTGGCAGGTCAGCCGCATAGACTTTTACGCTGCGGCAATTGCGTTGGTATCCGTGCTGCTCCTGGGGATATTGCAAGGCGTTCTGCTGGCGGCGATTGCCTCGATTGTCCTGCTCCTGGCGCGAGCCTCACGTCCGAATGTCGCCTTCCTCGGCCGGCTCCCGGGCACCGGCCGCTACTCCGATGGTGCGAGGCACGAAGGCGTCGAGCCATTGGTCGGTATCATCGCCTTTCGACCGGAAGCCTCGCTGCTTTACATCAATGCCGAAACAATCCTGGAGACAGTGTCGGATGCCTTGCTGAAGTCGTCCGATATCAGGCTGGTTGTCTGCGATCTCTCCGCTTCGCCCTACATTGATTTGGCTGGGGCGCGCATGTTGCACGACCTTCACGACAAGCTCGCCTCGGTCCATATCGGCTTCTGCATCGTCGGTGCACATGCACAATTGCGCGATCTGCTGCGGGCCGAGGGATTGGCGGAAAAGACCGACAGTGCGACCTGGCTTCGCTCGGTCGACAGCGTGCTCGGTGAAAGCAAGCAATCGTCTGATCGCAGATCGGAGGATCCGGCCGGCGTGTTGGCCACCCGGCTCTGATCCGATCTCTCTCGCCTGCAATCGGAATCGGGCAACCACCTCGGACGATATTGCATCGCGCGGTGCTTCGGGTCTCTTCAAGATGCGCGTCCGTTGACTTGGATCAATAAACTGAGGTGAGCGGGCATCACGATCCGGCTGCGACCTCGCAAAGATCCGGAGAGAGACATGTCCAAGGACGCCAAGCCTGCAGAGAAGCGCATCGATCAGTTCATTTCCGGGCCCGGCGGACGGGCAGACGACTGGCGCGATCTGGTCGAAGCAGCCAAGGTATGGGCGCGCGGCGGCGACCGTGCGATGTTTGACGCGGCCCTGGCCGATCTCTCCGTGATAGAGGAGTTTCACGGCTATCCGGGGCTGCAGTTGATGGCGGCTTTGCGGGAAGCCGCCTCGGCCGGGGATGCGGCGGGTTCACTTGCTCTCGCGACGCGCATCACGCAGGCATTGATGACGAGATCCTTCCGCCAGCTTGCCGGCGACTGGGATGCCAAGGACGACGGCGACGGTGATGCGCCCGAGCTTGTGCCGTCAACTTTCGGATCGCATGCAGCTCGGCGACCCTATTTCGAAACGCTGGTCGTCACCGGGGTCTCCTCCGAGAAGTGGCCAGCTCTCGCTGCCGAATGGCGCAAGTTGCGCCGTCCGGTCGATTCGTTCGTCTATGAGCCGGTGATCGTCGGAAGTCTGGAAGACGCCTTCTGCGCGACGATGCTCAACCCCAATATCGCCGCCGTCGTCATCAACGAGGGGTTCGGTCTGCGCTCGCGTCACGACGCGCCGGTATTGCGCACCATGACCGCCGCCGCGGGGATCAATCACGAGTCGGACGCGTCCGCGCTCCGGCTAGCCCACGTCATCAAGCGGTTACGTCCCGAGCTCGACATCTATCTGATGTCGAATCGCGACGTCGAGGAAATGGCGGGGAACCCCGAGGCCAATGTGGTTCGGCGGATATTCTACTCCATCGAGGAGCTCCTCGAGCTCCATCTCTCCATCCTCGAAGGGATCCAGGATCGATTCGATACGCCATTCTTCGACAACCTGAAGAAATACGCACAACGCCCGATCGGAACGTTCCATGCGCTGCCGATCGCTCGCGGCAAATCTGTCTTCAGGTCGGACTGGATCCGCGATATGGGCGAGTTCTATGGCTTGAATCTGTTCCTGGCGGAGAGCAGCGCGACCACCGGCGGTCTCGACAGCCTGCTGGAGCCGACCGGCACCATCAAGAAAGCGCAGGACAAGGCGGCACGCGCGCTCGGCGCGGATCGCGTGTTCTTCGTGACCAACGGCACCTCGACCTCCAACAAGATGGCGGTGCAGGCGCTGCTCGGGCCAGGCGACATCGCGATCGTGGATCGCAACTGCCACAAGTCGCACCACTACGGCATGGTTCTGGCCGGCGCCCAGCCGATCTATGTCGAAGCGTTCCCGATGACCGAGTATTCGATGTACGGCGCGGTGCCGCTGAAGACCATCAAGCAGGCCCTACTGAATGCGAGGGCCGACGGCCGCCTGGACCGCGTCAAGATGCTCGACCTGACCAACTGCACCTTCGACGGCCACATCTACAACACCCGGCGGGTGATGGAGGAATGCCTCGCGATCAAGCCCGATCTGATCTTCCTGTGGGACGAAGCCTGGTTCGGCTTTGCACGTTTCTCCCCGTTCCTGCGGCGGCGGACCGCGATGGGCGCCGCCAACGAGATCGAGGCCTGGATGCATGACCCGAAATCGGCCGCGGCTTACGAGAAGCAGCAGGCCGACCTCGGCAAGACCCCCGCGGATGAGGTGCTTCTGAAGACTCGCCTGATCCCGGACCCGCGCCAGATACGCTTGCGCGTCTACCAGACCAACTCGACCCACAAGTCGATGTCGGCGATCCGGCAGGGTTCGATGCTGTCGGTCAAGGACGTCGAATTCCACACCGTCGAGCAGCAGTTCAAGGAGGCGGTATTCACGCACGCGTCGACCAGCCCGAACCAGCAACTCATCGCGAGCCTCGATGTCTCGCGGCGTCAGATGGAGCTCGAGGGCTACGGTCTGGTGGCGAACGCGATCGAAATCGCGTTCGCGGTCCGTCGGGCGGTCAACAACAATCCGCTGATCTCCAAATACTTCCGGATTCTCGGTGCGGACGCGATGGTGCCGGCGCAATACCGCCAGAGCGGCTTTACCGACTATCTGGCCACCGGCACAAACTGGGCGAGTGTCCTGAAGAGCCTCGACGACGACGAGTTCTGCCTCGATCCGACCCGCATGACGTTGGTGTGCGGCACCGCCGGATACGACGGTACGCAGTTCAAGGGAATCCTGGCAAACGAGTACAACATCCAGATCAACAAGACCTCGCGCAATTCGGTGCTGTTCCAGTCCAACATCAACAACACCCGCAGCGATGTTGCGCATCTGGTGAGGGTGCTGGCCGAGATTGCGGGCGAGGTCGACCGCGGGCTGGTTCAGGGCGGCGCCAATGCGACGAAGACCTTCGAGGCGCGGGTCAAGAGTCTGATGACCGATGTGCCCGACCTGCCGAACTTCTCGCAGTTTCACGACAGTTTCCGTGGCGATGCCGGTACCAAGACCAATGAGGGCGACATCCGCAGCGGCTTCTACTCGGCCTATGACGCAGCGGGATGCGAATATATCCGGCTCGGCGATTCCGAGATCGACCGTCGCCTCAAGGCCGGTCCCGACCTCGTCTCTGCCAGTTTCGTGATCCCGTATCCGCCGGGCTTCCCGATCATGGTGCCGGGGCAGGTCATCACCCAGGAAACCATCGACTTCATGCGCAAGCTCGATGTGAAGGAAATCCACGGCTACGACGCCAAGGAGGGGCTGAAGCTCGTACGTGCCGAAGCCCTGGCGAAGATCGGCCGGCCCAAGCCCGGCGCCGCGCCGAAGCTGAAGGCGGCATCGTAATAAAGGGGACGGACATGCAAGGGTTTTTCACGTTCTTGCAGCAGAACCCGTTTCTGTTGCTGTTCTTCGTCGTCGGGCTCGCCGTCTGGATCGGCCGGGCCAGCATCAAGGGTTACGGCCTCGGCATGGTCGCCGGCGCCATCGTGGTGGGCGCTGGCCTATCCGTGTGGGCGTCGATCTATGGCGTGAAGCTCGAATTGAACAACTTTGCCAAGAGCCTGTTCTACTACCTGTTTATGTATGGCGTCGGCCTGCGTGTCGGCCCGTCCTTTATCAACAGCCTGAAGGGGGATGGGCTCAAATTCTGCATCCTGGCCCTCGTGTCGAGCGTGCTCGGTCTGGCGCTCGTCGTCATCTGCGCAAAGCTTTTCGCACTGCCGATCGGAGCTGCCGGTGGCATGCTGGCGGGGTCGCAGACCATGTCGGCCGCGATCGGTTCGGCCGAGCAGGCCATCACCTCCGGCGTTGTCAAGCTGCCTGAAGGCATGAAGCCCGAAGATGCGTCGGGCATGATCGCGCTGTCTTACGGCATTACTTATATCTGGGGCACCGTCGGCATCATCCTGATCTGCAAATACCTGCCGCGCTGGTGGGGCGTCGATGCCAAGGCGGCTGCCAGGCAATACGAGCAGGAATTTGGCGTCAAGGACCTCGAGGGTGGTGGCCTGACCGGTTACCGGCAGTTCGGCCTCCGTGCCTACCGGCTAGACAATCCGGCCCAGGTCGGCATGAGCATTGCCAAATTCCGCACGATGAATCCCGAATATCGCATCGTCAATGTGGCGCGCCGAGGAGAACCGCAGGGCGCCGATCCCGAATTCGTCCTGCAAAAGGGCGACGTCGTCGCGCTCGGCGGCTCGACCGAGCATCTCACCGACAAGATGGGCCTGATCGGTCCCGAGGTTGCCGACGCCAAGGCGCTCGGCATTCCCATGGATCAGGCGGACATCCTCGTCACCAACAAGGAGATGGCCGGACGGACCTTTGAATCCTTCCGCGAGACGGCCATTGCCGGTCAGTTGCAGGTCACCAAGGTCGAACGTGGCGGCGTGCAGATTCCGGCCGGTTTCAAGACGGAGTTGCAGCGGATGGACATCGTCTCGGTGGTCGGTATCAAGTCGGCCGTCAACGAGCTCGGCGAGATGTGGGGACGCATTGCGCGGACCAACACTTCGACCGATCTGCTGACGCTCGCCGCCGGCATGATCATCGGCTTCCTGATCGGGATGATCGAATTCCCGGCCTTCGGTGCCAAGATCGGCCTCGGCAATGCTGGCGGATTGTTGCTGTCCGGCGTGATCGTCTCCTCGCTGGTCTCCCGGCTGCGCTTCTTCGGCAACACACCGAACGCGGCGCGCAATGTGCTGGAGGATCTCGGTCTCGTGGTCTTCGTCGCCATCGTCGGCATCAATGCCGGCGCCGGGTTGTTGGCGCAGCTCACGGGTGCGGTCGCGTTGAAGATCTTCGTCGCCGGCTTCATCGCCTGCACGATCCCGCCGTTCGTCGTCTGGGCGATCGGGTATCACGTCTTCAAGATCAATCCGGCCGTGTTGATGGGCGGCGTTGCCGGTGCGCGGTCGCACTCCGGTCCGTGCCGCGAAGCCGCGGTGGAAATCCAGAGCTCCGTGCCCTGGATCGGGTTCCCAGTCGGCTACGCCGTATCGGGCATCCTGCTCACCGTGTTCGGCTACTTCGCAATGATCCTGGCTCAATAGCTCGGCGTCACAACCAGAGGAAATAAAACTCATGAGAAAAGTTGCTATCTATGCCGCCCTGGTCGCCTCGCTGGCAGGCGTCGCCGGCTTCGGCACGCCGTCGCAGGCAGAGACCGGCCAGGTTGCCGTGGTCTTCACCAAAGGCGGATTCATCGTCGGCGTCGGTGGCGGCGAGGGCGTTCTGCTGCTGCGGGGCCACAAATATCCCTTCACCGTCTCGGGCATGAGCGTCGGCTTCACGATCGGCGCCTCGACCACCAAGCTGGTCGGCCGCGCTCTTAACCTGAGGGGGCCGGAGTCGATCGAAGGCTCTTATGCTGTGGGCGGTGCGGGCGGTGCCGTCGCCGCCGGCGCAGGTGCCGTTCAGCTGCAAAACGGCAACGGCGTGATTCTGCAGCTTAGCGGGCCGAAGGTCGGTGCGGAGCTGTCAGCCGCTGTGGGGGGCGTGACGATAGCTTTGAAGCGGTAGAGCGGCAGTCGCGCCGCTTCGGCGGTCGCGGCGCTCTTGAATGGCGGCTGCTTCTCTCATGCACGTAAGTCAGGGAAGCGGCCGCAACTCAGTGCCATGTTCGGGTGCCAACCGCGTTCCGCGAGGCATCGTCGAAAGCGGATCACGGCACCCATATCGAGGGAGGACATGCCATGCTTCGTTATCTTCTGGCTCTTGTTGCGGCCGTCGTTCTTCTCACGGCCACGCTCATTCCCGATGATGCCTATGCCCGCCGCGGAGGTGGCGGTGGTGGTGGCTATCGCGGAGGTGGAGGGGGCATGCGCGCCGGAGGTTTCCATGGCGGCGCCGTTCACGCCGGGCGGATCCATGGCGGAGGCGGACGCCATTACGTAGGAGGTCCGCGGCCAAGCCATCCGATCGCCGGTCGTCCGGGTCGCCCCGGTTACCCCGTTGCGGGCCGTCCGGGCCGTCCCGTCGCCGGTTATCCCGGAGGCTATCCGCGATATGGCTATCGAGGCGCGGCTTACGGTGCTGCTGCCGTCGGTGCGGCCGCCGCGGGCGCCTACGGATACTACAACAACAACTACAACGACGGTTGCTATCAGGACACGTACGGCAATTGGGTCTGCCCCAACCAGTATCCGTATTGAGGAGGGAATGCGCTGCTGACGGACCCAGCGAAGTCCGTCGGCAGCATCGATCTGACCGTCAACGATCGGACCGCGCGCGCCGTGCGGCCCGATCACTTCGTCAATAGCGTTCGGCGACGAAGTTCATCCCGCGCAAGGGGGCCTGGTCATTGTAACGTCCCTTGTCGGAGCGCTTCGGCAGCTTCACCTCGTCCTTCTTGATCCGCTTGTGCGGGATAGCCTCCAGGATGTGCGCGATACAGTTCAGCCGCGCCCGCCGCTTGTCGTCGGACCGAATGATGTACCATGGGGCGTCCTTCGTGCTCGTCTTCTTGAGCATCAGGTCGCGCGCGCGCGAATAATCATACCAGCGCTTGAAGGATTCGAGGTCCATCGGGCTCAGCTTCCATTGCCGCACCGGATCGTCGATGCGGGCGTGGAAGCGGCGCTCCTGCTCGTCCATCCCGACCTCGAGCCAGATCTTGATCAGGATGATGCCGCCGTCGATGACGTACTTTTCCATCTGCGGACAGAGCGAGAGGAAACGATCGTGCTCGGCGGGCGAGCAGAATCCCATGACATATTCGACGCCAGCGCGATTGTACCAGCTCCGGTCGAAGATCACGATCTCGCCGCCCGCCGGAAACTGCTTCATGTAGCGCTGGAAGAAGAGCTGCGTCTTTTCGCGATCCGATGGCGCCGGCAGCGCCACCACCCGGAACACGCGCGGGCTAACCTTTTCAGTGATCGCCTTGATCGTGCCGCCCTTGCCGGCCGCGTCGCGGCCTTCGAACAGGACGATGACTCGAAGCTTGTTTTCCTTTACATAATCCTGGAGATGGCAAAGCTCGATCTGTAGCTTTTCGAGCTCCTTCTCGTAGTCCTTGCGCTTCATCCGCTCTGAGGCTTCGTCCTTTGCCATGCCGCTCCGCCTTCTCTTAACTCGGCCGAAACGTGATCAGTCGCCCCAGGAAATGATGACGCCGATGTCGCCGGGCACGCCGCCGGGAAAATCGATGACCTGATAGCCGATGCGATAACCGCGCGGCTTGAGGTATTCGGACCAGAGCTCGAAGATCTCTTTTGGAATTCCCGTCAGCGTTTTCTCCCAGCCCGCCTCCATTTGGTTGATCGCGCGGCCCTTGTCGGTGCACAGGGTATTCGGGAAGCGATAGACCTGCACTTCGGTCAGGCCGTTGCGAACCGCGCGCTGGATGATGGTCGAGGCGAGCTTGATTTTCTCCTCCTCGGATTTTCCGGACGGTTTGCTTAGCCGTTCGATCAAGTCGCGTTTCTCGGCTTCGGCCGCGGCGGCGAGGCGAACATATTCCTCGGCCTTTCTGGCTTCCTCGAGCGCAGCTTCCTTGCGAATTTGCAGTGCGTTGGGAATGAGCTCATCGATGCCGGGCATGATTGGTGCGTTCCTGGCTTGCTGTGGGATCGGAGTCAGAGCTAAGGTATGGCTCGCGCCGTCCGGACCTTTGATTCATATCAAGCAATTTTCTCACCTGCGCGGCCACGGTAACGAGCCGGCGCGCAGAACGCCCTGATCCCTTCTGTGGAGGCGACCATTGACCGAGCAAATTCATCCGTTGGCCCCGCATCATCTGCCGTTCTATCTCGCGCCGGGAAGCGGCACGGACGTGCTGATGGTGGTGATGGGGATCTTCCTGATCGGCAGCGTGCTCTGGGTCGGTACGCTCTATTGGAAGCTGCACAGCCTCCCCGAACGAATGGCGCACAAGTCGCAGAAGCTGCAGTTCGAGATCGTGGCCGTGCTGGGCATCATCTCGCTCTTTACGCACATGCACATTTTCTGGGTGGCCGGCCTTCTGCTCGCGATGATCGACCTGCCGGATTTCGGCACGCCGCTGCGGAGCATCGCAGGCTCGGTCGAGAGAATCGCTGACGCGGCGCCCGGTGAGGGCCGCGAGCCTGAACTGCCAATCCTGCCGCCGGTCGAGAAGCCGATCGTCAAGGGGAAGGAACACAGCCATGTTTGAGCTCATGTTCTGCTCTCTTCTGACCATCCTGCCGGACTACCTCTACCGCCGCTATGCCCAAGGCAAACGTTTCGGCAAAGAGATCACGTTCTTTTCCATTTGGTACGAATTGCGATGGGGCATCACCGGCTGCCTGATGCTCACGATTTCTCTGATCACGATGATCTTCTACTTTCATCCGTCGACGACCTCGGCCACGCTCTATTTCCGCACGGTGCCGATCCTGCCCGAGGGCTCGGGCCGCGTCGCGGAAGTCAATGTCGGCTACAGCGAGGCCGTGAAGAAGGGTGATGTGCTGTTCAGGCTGGACGGTTCGAAGCAGAAGGCTGCGTTGGAAACAGCCACCCGCAAGATCGCCGAGGTCGACGCTGCGATGACAAGCGCCGAAAACGACGTCGTCAAAGCCGAAGCGCAGATCCAGGAAGCCAAGGCCAGCCTTCAGCAGGCCAAGGACGAGCTGGATGTCAAGACGGAGTTGCAGCGCCGCAACCCCGGTATCGTCCCGCAGCGCGATATCGAGAAATTACTGGTCGTGGTCAACCAGCGGCAGGCTGGTGTGGACTCGGCCACCGCGTCCAAGACGTCAGCGACATTGCGGCTTTCAACGCTGTTGCCGGCTGAAAAAGCGAGCGGCCAGGCGGCGTTGGCGGAAGCGCAGGTCGATCTGGACAAGACCTTCGTTCGCGCCGGTGTCGACGGCCGCGTGGAGCAATTCCTGGTCCGCACCGGCGATGTCGTCAATCAGCTGATGCGCCCGGCCGGCGTGCTGGTTCCGGACGGCGCCGGCAGGCGCGCCTTGCAGGCCGGCTTTGGTCAGATCGAGGCGCAGGTGATGAAGGTCGGCATGGTGGCGGAAGCAACCTGCATCTCGAAGCCGTGGGTGATCATTCCCATGGTCGTCACCAGTGTCCAGGACTACATCGCAGCCGGGCAGTTCCGAAGTGGCGAGCAACTGATAGAAGCGCAGAACGTCGGCCGGCCCGGCACGATCCTGGCCTTCCTTGAGCCGCTCTATAAGGGCGGACTTGAAGGCGTGACGCCGGGCAGCAGCTGCATCGTCAATGCCTATACCAGCAATCACGAGGAGATATCCGCAAAGGAGACGGGCACGGGTCGGGCCGTCGCTCTGCATGTTGTCGACGGTGTCGGCCTCGTGCACGCCATGCTCTTGCGAATTCAGGCGCTGCTGCTGCCGATCAAGACGCTGGTGCTGAGCGGGCACTGACCGGCTTCGCTTTGGTTTGAACCGCACGTCGGTTCAGCGATGCGCCTCAGTTGAGCCGGTCTGGCATCATGAGCCAGTCCGACCACCCAGCGCATATTCACTATGAGCGCCACATGGTCCCCGCAAAAATGCCGATCTGGCTTCGTTCCTTCATTGTCGCCAGCGCTGTTGTGCTCGTGCTTGGAGCGGGCCTGTTCGGCTACCGCTGGTACTCTCACCCGACGACGCTGACCATCGCGGTCGGGTCGCTGGATGGCGAAGCCACGCGTCTGGTATCGGCGTTGGCGAGCCGGCTTGCCGTGGTGAACGCCCCGGTCCGGCTCAAGCTTGTGGAAACCACCAACGCGCTTGATGCTGCCGAGCAGTTTGCGGCGGAAAAGGTCGAGCTTGCTGTCGTCCGCGGCGACGTGGGCGACCTATCGCAGGCGCAGGCCATCGTGGTTCTCGCCCATGCCGTTGTCCTGCTGGTTGCGCCGCCGGGCTCCTCCATTACCGAAATCGCTGGTCTGAAGCGCACCAGCGTCGGCGTGATCGGCGGCGAGATGAATCGCAAGGTCGTCGACGTCCTCAGCGACGAATACGGCCTTGGACGCGCCAACGTGACATTCCGCAATCTCCAACCGGCAGACGCGCGGCGGGCACTCGATGCCAAGGAGGTACGGGCGATTCTGATCGTCGTTCCCCTTGCGGAAAAGTATCTCGCCCTCTTGCGCGGCCTCTTTCTGCAGACGCCGAAGACCGCGCCGGTCCTCCTTCCCGTCGAGGCGGCTGGTGCCATCGCTGAAAAGCAGCGCGCCTATGAAAGCTTCGATGTCCCGAAGGGCACGCTGCGCGGTTCGCCGCCTGTCCCGAGCGAGGATCTTACCACGCTGCGGGTTTCGTTCTATGTGGTCGCGCAAAAGCAGCTCAGCGCAGAGGTGGCGGGCAGCCTGGCCGACGCGCTGATGAAGGCGCGCAGGGACCTGCTCGGCGAATTGCCGATCCTCTCGCAAATGACCGCACCGAGCACGGATTCGGACGCCTTCCTCCCGGTTCATCCTGGCGCCGCGGCATTCTACAACGGAACGCAGCAGAGCTTTCTGGACGAATGGGGAAACGCGATCTTCCTCGCGCCCATGATTTTCGGCGGCCTCATCTCTATATTGGCGGCGGCTTGGAAATTCCTTCAGGTGCGTGATCCTTCTAAGGACGAACGGGGCCTGGACTTACTGTATGCACTGGGCGCGCGGATACGCAGGACGGAGGCGGAGGCCGAACTGTCCGATATCGAGGTCGAGATCGACCGGGTGCTCCAGGGCCAGCGCGCCAAGGCCGCTGCAGGAGACGAGAATGCGCTCGATGTCTCCACCCTGAATGTAGCCGCGCACCGCCTTCAAAGCCTGATCCACGATCGCCGGATCTTACTTTCTGCGCGGCTGGGCAGCAGCGGCCAAGCGGTGCGGCCGGACATCGATCGGATCGAACGTCCGGCCGCGGAGTGAATAGCTCCGACCTCCGGGAGAGCTCCATCTTCTTTGATCTTGATCAATAGAAGACACTGATCGTCCAAGATGCTTGGTCCAACGGGAGCTCAAGGGAGGACGTGATGCTTCGTTGCGGGAACACTCTGATCGCGATGGCGTTGCTCTTGGCGATGCCTGTCGCCGCAGTAGCCCAAACCGCAGACGCTCCGGCGGCCCCAAGTAGCGGAGTCCAAACCGCCGGCAAGCCTCTATCGGCTGCTGAGTTGCTCAAGCCCGAGCAGCTCGAAGCTCTGGTCGCACCGATTGCGCTCTATCCGGACGAACTGCTTGCAAACGTGCTGGCCGCGTCCACCTATCCCTTGGAAGTCGTTCAGGCCGATCGCTGGCTGAAAGAGCGCAAGACTCTGAAGGGTGATGCCCTGAAGACTGAAGTCGAGAAGCAGCCTTGGGATGACAGCGTCAAGGCGCTGGCCTCAACCGCCGAAGCGTTGGCCATGATGAGCGACAAGCTCGACTGGACCAAGGCGCTGGGCGACGCCGTGCTCGCGCAGCAATCGGATGTGATGGATGCGGTCCAGCGGCTGCGGACCAAGGCTTATGACAACAAGAAGCTGGTGACCACCACGCAGCAGAAGGTGACCGTGAAGACCGAGGAAAGCAGGCAGGTGGTCGTGATCGAGCCGGCGGTTCCCGATACGATGTACGTGCCGTACTACGAGCCTGCGACGGTCTACGGCGCGTGGCCCTACACCGAGTATCCACCATATTACTTCGGCTACCCGTCCTACATCGGCGCAGGCGTCGTCGCGGCGGGTCTCGCGTTCGGCACAGCCTGGGCCATCGGTCGCTGGGGCAATTATTGGGGCGGCGGCTGCAACTGGGGTAACCGCAACGTCTATATCAATCACCGCACCACCAACATCGGAACTGGCTGGCAGCACAATCCGTCGCATCGCCAAGGGGTACGCTACAACAACGCCAACGTTCAGCAGCGCTTCGGCAATAGCAATCTGAAGGCCGGCGCCGCCGACCGCATGGATTTCCGCGGCCGCGACGGACAGCAAGTCTTGAAGCCGGGACAGGATCGGCCTGGTGGCGCAGATCGCGCTGGGGATCGTGCGGCAGATCGCGCTGGCGAGCGAGGTGGCGACCGTCAAGGCGCCGGGGATCGCGCCAAGGCGGGAGGCGATCGCGCCAAAGGCGGTGGCGATCGCGCGGCCAAGGGCGGTGGTGCCAAGAATGCCGGCGCAAAGAGTGCTGGCCCTAAAGCGGGCGGCGCCAAGGGTGGGGGCGCCAAAGCCGTGAACCGCGGTGGTAGCGGAAGCGTGCTGAACGTGTCGTCGGGCCGCTCGGCGGCCGCAGCATCGGCGCGTGGTCATGCGAGCATGGCGAGCATGGGACCGCGCGGTGGCGGTGGCGGAGGTGCGAGCTTCGCAGGCCGAGGCGGCGGCGGAGGCTTCCAGGGTGGCGGAGGCCGTGGTGGTGGTGGCGGTGGACGGCGTTCCGATATCGCGCTGAAGCATGACGTCGTTCTGCTCGGCCATCTCGCAAGCGGTCTTGGTTATTACCGCTTCAGCTATATCGGCAGCGACAAGGCCTATGTCGGCGTCATTGCGCAAGAAGTCGAGGACGTGAAGCCGGTAGCCGTCACCCGCGGAGCCGACGGCTATCTCCGGGTCTATTACGAAAAGCTCGGTCTGAAATTCCGTACCTATCGCGACTGGCTCGAGAGCGGCGCGCGGATTCCTGGCGAGGTGACGCCATGATGGGTTTGAAGTCGCTTCGTCTCGCCATCTTGCCGGCCATTATTGCGGTGGGGCTCCTGAGCTCGCCATCCCTTGCGCAGCAGTCCTATCCGACACCGGAGGATGCGGCAGCGGCGCTCGCTGCCGCCGTGAAAAGCGGGCCGGACCGGGCCATCCTGAAAGTCCTCGGCAGCGCTGCCGAGGACATCGTTTCCTCCGGCGACGAGGTCGCCGACGTCGACATCCGGAAACGCTTCACCTCGATGTATGATGCGAAGCATGCGATCAAGGCGAAGGGTAACAGGAAGGCAGTGCTGATGTTGGGTCCGGACGACTTTCCGTTCCCGATTCCGCTCGTCAACACCAGGACCGGCTGGGAATTCGATATCGCCGAAGGTCGCATCGAGGTGCTGTATCGCCGCATCGGCCGCAATGAGCTCGACGCCATCCAGACCAGTCTCGCCTTTGTCGATGCCGAGAACGACTACGCCGACAAGGATCGCGGCGAAGGGGCCGGCGTGTACGCACAACGCATCGTCAGCAGCGCGGGCAAGAAGGACGGGTTGTTCTGGCGCGACGACAGCGACCCGAGCCCGCTCGGTGCATTGGCGGCGCAGGCTTCCGCCGAAGGCTACAAGGCCGAGGAGGGGCCGGCGCCCTATCATGGCTACTATTTCCGCATCCTGAAGGGGCAGGGATCGAACACGCCAGGCGGCGCGCTGAACTATGTCGTCAACGGCAAGATGATCGGAGGTTTCGCACTGGTCGCCTGGCCGGCCGAGTACGGCAATTCCGGCGTCATGACCTTCCTGGTCAACCATGCGGGCGTTGTCTACCAGAAGGATCTCGGGCCTCGGACCAAGGTCCTCGTTTCCCGCATCAGCGCGTTCGATCCGGACCAGACCTGGAAGAAGCTGGATGGTGCAAAACCCTGAGCGACGCACGCAGATCTTGCGTGGGCTTCTTTGGCGTTTGGCACGCCTCGTGCTGCTCGCACTCCTTATCCCGACGACCCCGTCGTTTGCACAGGCATCCGCGCAGGTCCGGATCAAGATCGTAAAGGCGGGACTGCTCGTGGGCGCTGGCGCTGGGAGCGGCGTGCTGACCTATCGCGGCTGCCATCATCCGTTCCGCATCAGCGGGGTAAGCTTGGGTTTTACCGTCGGCGCTACCGTTGGGTGGCTCGAGGGCTGGGCTTCAGGCATTCGAGAGGTCAGCGATTTTGCCGGCGCATACAGCTCGGTCGGTGGCGGGGCCGCCCTGATCGGCGGCATCAATGGCGCTCAGCTGCGCAACGACAAAGGGGTCACGATGGTGCTGCAGGGACCAAAAGCCGGGGTGGAATTCGCCGCTAATCTCAGCACAATCATGATCTCTCTGAAGTGAGCGCGCGCGAAAGGCGGAATGGTCGTGACGGTCCCGTACCGTCATTGCACCGAAGCGGGGGCGGAGACGGGCATTTCCAGCTCGAAAACGGAGCCCCTGACGTCCGATTTGACCAGCCTCAGCTTTCCACCGCACCTTCCGACCAGGTTGGAGGAGATGGCCAGCCCCAACCCCATACCGCCTTGTTTCGTCGTGAAGAACGGATCGAAGATGCGCTCTTGGTGACGGGGTGTGATGCCGGTGCCGGAGTCTTCTACGGACAAATGGACCGTTGCGCCACCATCAAGGCTGGTTTTTATACGGAGCTGTCGTTGATCGGCGGGGACAGAACTCATTGCGTCAAGCGCGTTTTTGCAGAGGTTCAGGACAATCTGCTGAAGCTCAGTGCCGCCCAGAGCGACTGGGGGAATGTTGCCCTGAAACTCCGTAATTACTGTTACGCCATTGGCAAGAAGATCGTGCCTCAACAGTCTCAGCGCAAGCTCGGCGACATCCTCGACGTTTGCTGAAGCGCCGCCCTGCGCCGTTTTGATTGTCATCTCGCGAATGTTCGATATGATGTCAGCGGCGCGGCTGCTGTCCGCTTCGATGTCAGACAGGATGTTCTCGAGGTCCTCCAGTTCAAGGGGGGCAGCTCGCAGGTGACTTAGGCCTGTCGCAGCATTGAGCGAGATGGCCCCCAATGGCGATCTTAGCTCGTGGGCGATCGCGCCAGTGACCGCGTCGATGCTGAGAAGCCGGTTCGCTCGTTCGCGTCGTTGCAGGGCAATGACGCTGGCAAGGCGCGAATAGATAAACATCGTTTCGATGAGCAATACGGTCAGCAACATGCAACTGCCGACGAGAACGAAACCGCGTGCTGCGTACCAACCGATGGTGAACCGAACCGAGCTGCCGATGATTGCTACCAGAAAGTTCGGCAAGTAGGCGAGCAAAGTCACCATCAGCCAGAGGTCAAGAATGGTGCGCATGCGTGCAAACAAAACGGTGAGAGCAGTCAGATTCCATAGCAAAAGCATCAGGTTGACCTGATTGCCGAGAGGGGTCTGGTGCCTGACGTCGTTCACGTAGAAATTAGGAAGCCATTCGGCTTTCGCGTTCACGATCCACGTCAGTCCTGCCACGGCGGCGCCGATGCACCCGACAACTATTATGATCGCGGCTGTTGCAGGTTTGCCTGGTCTGCCGCCGGCGGAATGATCCTTCGTGAACCCGTAGCCGAAAATCGCCGCGGGGAACGTTGCGTGCCATAGCACGTAAAGCCAAGCTGGGCTGTTCAGTCCATCCCCAATGACACCCGCGGAAGCGTATCCGTTCGGAAAGGCGAGCGTTTGCAAGAATGCGAATGATCCGCTGAAAACGTATCCGCTTGCCAGTGCGAGAAGTGCCCGTTGAGGCTGGATCGAAAATTGAGCAAATAGCAGGGCTGCCGTGATGAACTCGGCCAAGGCCAACGCGGTCTGCAACACTGGAACGAAACCATTAATCTGGCCCAATTGGATCCGGGCGAACGGCGCGATGACCGCTGCAAGGACGATGAGCAAGACGGCGACACCCACCGCCCAGGCCTTTTGACGAGGGGTTGCGGGGATGTTCGCGATGATTAGTGGGAATTCTTGCTCATCATCGTAACCGGGCTCGGCGGCTGCGTTGGCTGATCGCTGGCTCGCTAGCGCAATGCCCGGCCCTGATGCTGTCGCACCGCCGACAAGTCCCATGAACTTGCGCTGGCTCATGCCGCCTCCGGGCCACGAGACAGCATCTTACTCGTCCCCACGCCCGTTGAAAGCCCGTAAGGGCAGACCAGGTTGAAGCCCCTCCGAGGAACGATCATGAAGCTTTGCGCCGCGTATACACCGGAATCCTGCAAGGACTGTGCGAAGCTTGCTATAGCTCCCCAACCTTAATCCACAATAGTATCGCGCCGGTTCACCGCGCCGGGGATAATCATCCGGATCGTTGCTCGCCGGTTGAGCCGGCAACATGCCGGAAATTCGCAATGCGGGGCAACGCGCTGGTGTCGAGTTTGCTTGGTGTAGATTTGAATCTCGATCGATGATTGTGCGGTCTGGATTTCGTCGGCGGCTGCGAGGGCCAGCAAATTGTACGTCGAGCCGAGGCTATTCTGACCGCGGATGTCGCGAGCTATGCGCCGCGCGCTAGCGACGCAGAAAACAGTCTGACAGGACGTCGATTGCCTGTCGCATGGCGGCCGCGCAATTCTTCTCCGTGTGCTTGCGCTATGAAGCTGACCAGCACGCTGGACAAGTCGTAAAACTACTCTCGGAGAGAGGAAGAATGCGCCCGCACCGCATCGAATTATCGGCGTGTTGGTGCATCACTTGAGTAAGCTCCCGACCGCTCCCTTGCGGCGGACCTACTCCAGGTGCCTTGCGCGCAGATCTTGAAGGTCCTTTCAAAGCCGCCAGATCCAGCCCGCGAGGAAAAGTGAGGCGTCCAGATCGGATCACGAGCCGGACGTACGGATACCGTTCCTCGGCAAGCATCGGAAGACTGATTTTGTATTTGTGCCAATCTTCAACGATGTGTGCCTGTTGCTCGACGTTGTATGAGTCCCAGGAGTCGCCGGGCGTGTACTCGTATCCGGCACCGATTGTCTGCGCCCAGAAGGAGCGCGCCATCGTCCAGTTCGAATCGTTGAACGCCTGCCACACATGGGTCATTTCGTGCACGAAGAGGTCGCAAATTCGACCGAAGTTGTCGCACAGGAGGCCGAAGGTGGGGCTAGGAGATGCCAGGTTACTGAACGCGACATTGCCAAGATTGATGGCATACCGCATGCTCGGCACCATGGGATTGCTTCCTCTAAAGAACGGTCCGTCGTTCGTCCACGGTCTTCCGCCTGCTCCCAGGCCGTTGGTAATCGCGATCGTCTCCCACGGCGGCAGGGTCGGGCCAAAGACGTTGCGCGCGAAATCCCGTTCGCTGACGTCCAGCACGCGGGCGAAGTCGGGTCGGCTTCCTTCACATGCCGGTGGGATCGGGGCCACTGGTGTGGGCGCAACCGGTGGAATGGGCGCAATCGGCGGGGGAGGCGGCGTACCTGGCGGTAGATAGATGAAGCCGCCTTTCCATCCACCTTTCCCGCCGGTCGTACCGGAAGAAAACGCAAAATTCTGGCGGTCGGGCGATATCGCGCGGCAGCCTACATACTCGGCTAGGTACCAGTTCACCTGCCTTGTGGCTTGTTGGAAATCGCGCTGTTTGACGAGCTTGATGCCCGGAAAATTGAACTCGATGAGGTCCCATGGATCGATGCCGATCCGCTTGGCGAGGGATATCCAGGTCTCGCCTGCCGCCACCGCATGTCGCGTTCCCGCTGGCGGTACGTAGCTTTCGACGACAGGCTTCAAGGGTCTTTCCTGGTTCGGCAATGTAAGGACCTCCCTTGCTGAGTCCTGCAGAACTACTCTTGCCACCAATATTCATTGGTCGCCGTTACCTTGAGGCGGTTCGATGGTTCCATTCATTCGGACCGCGAACAGGTAGGCTAGGGAGGAGCCTCATTCGTAGCTTGGAGGCGCGGACAATCGAACCAGCAATCCCCGCTTTAGCGTCGGCCTTTTGACCTCGAGCCTAGCAGGTCATGCGTGCTGCTGACGCTCACGGTTCCGGAGCACTCGAAACCGCCGAAAATTCCGCAGGAGCCGGTGACCGTGACGCGCAGATCTTTGCGCTGGTACATGTCGACCGAAACGCCCACGCGCGAAAAGTCGTTCGCGCTGTTCGGCAATATCAAGTCGATGTGTTCGGCCGCCCAACGCGGCACATGTGAGTTGCTCTTCCAGAACAGCTCATTGCCGGCGTGGTGCATGAAGTTCGGTCCGACCGTAAGGGCACCGTCCACTCCCTCGAACACGAAGCCTGTTTCGTCGATGTGCACGTTCACCCGGTCGGGTGCTACTGCGAAATGCAGCGAGGTGATGTCCTGGGGCTGCGGGTCTTTGCCGAATTGCGAGCTGTAGGCATCGCTCCATTGTCCGCGGTCGCGTCCGAGCCCGAAGCCGTGCCGGCCCGGGAGATCCCGCGTTGAGAGTGGCTTGTCGGACAGCTTTGGGCGCCAGATCTCCCGAAACCCCTTGCCGATCGTTGCCGCCATCGACAGATCGAGAGCCCAATGCGACGCCTTTTCCGGGCTTTGCCCTTCGGCGAATGCGTCGAATCCGTCCGTCGTCTTGGCAATGCGCAGCTTCTTGATCAGCTCTTCCCAGTCCTTGGGCAGGAAGGTGACGCCGTCGAGCGTGGTCGTCGCGGCAGCGACACCATACTTCTCGAGTTGGTGTCGGATGTAGGGCTTCTCGTCATAAAGGCGCACATTCGGGTTGGCGCCGGCAAAGTAATTCTTCAAATCGATCTGCGGTCGCAGCATGGTCAATCGCGCCGCGATCTTCCGGTAAGTGTCGGTCGTCGTCGGATCGGTCGTCGTCATGGCGCGCCTCCGTGGCAATCCTCACCTCAGATTGGTCTCGCCCGAACGGGTTCGGGTTCAATGTCTGCTGGTTCTATGAAGTTACCGAACGCCCCATGCCAATTACGGCAAGAGTCAAACCCCTATTGCCCCAGCACCGATGCAGTTTGAACCCGCCAACTGGAATCGGCGACCACTATGCAGGGGGTACTTTAAGCGGCGAGGACGATCAGATGTCACTGCGAGGCAGGGTATTGGATATACTCAATGGGCCGGCGGTAGCACGCATTCGTTTCCGATTTCCGATCCGCGGCAGCCACGTGACGATTGCGCCGCAAACGTTCCATCACGTCGCCCGCGCGATCCGGTTGGGGCGGGTCACCGTCAGGGCTCCGACGGATCTCGCGGCAGGCGTTGCCGCACAATATAACGATGTGGCAAGAACCAGGGCGGACGGCACAGCGGTCGCTGCGAACACGCTGGAGGTCGTGTCGGCGGCGGGGCGGATGGACGGAGCCTATATCGTCCATGAGAGCCTGCATGCAGCCTACGATCTGTTGCGTACCGGCCTCGACGCCAATGCCGAAGAGGCGTCCGCGTACGTCTGCACGGCGCTCTATTGCCGCATGACCGGCCTCCCGCGGCCGCGCTGGGCCAACGGCCCGATTTACGCCAATGCCGCTGAGGTCGCCAAAACGTTACTGTCGCAATACCAAAAGGGCGATCCTGGCATTCCCTGGGTCGGCGAGAGTGAATGGCGGATGCTGCGCGCCGGCGTGGGCCTTCATCCGGTCTATACCAGCGGACCCGGTGGTATTCTCACCGGATGGCTGCTCGGCCAGCAGTACACCCACGATGGCTGAGTGATGGGCACCTCGCCTGTTTCGGGAGGTAGCAGATCTTCTGGTTCCTTCCGCCACTCCTTCCACGGTGCCCGGCGCACATGAGCGCGTCAGGCGATTAGCAAGCCCAGCTTGCCGACCATCGCAAGCGAGCGTTGAACGCTTTCTCGCGTTGATAGCAGCAGCGGCTCGGCGGGCTTCCTGGCACGATCCTTCTGATCTACCTGGATGGTCGGGCCGAATTTCTCGGTCATCTCGGCCGTGATCTGGTCGATGGTCCGCGTACCATCGAGCAATTGCAGGAAATCCCTGGTTCGGTCGTCCTCCAACTGCACGGTTTGGTGGAGGAGATTGGTGACGAGCGGACCTGTTTGCGCTTGTTTTCGCGCGAGCAGGCTCGCCTGCGGATGCTGGGTCGCTTCCGTCAATAAGAAGGGACGCGACAGCAGGAACGAGACCTCGCCGCTGCAAGCCAGGATAAACATCGCCTCGGTCAACGCCTTTTGGTCATCATCTGCCTGCCCGCCGCCAAGCAGCACTCGCGCCCCATCGAGCAATTCGTCAAATGACAGCGCGCGAGGCCAAGCGCGGCCGAGGCATAGGTGCGCCGCCTTCAAGAGCGAATTGGTCACCGTGATCCTGCTACCGTCCTCATTTTCGAATTCCATCGCTGAATCGTCCGTTACGCAGGCGTCCGGATCAACCGGGCTCGTCGTGCTCAGCAAATAGAACCGGGTGACGAAATCGAGGTCGGTCTGGCGGGAGAGCGAGACGTTGTCGTGGCAGAGCAAGGTACGGCGAAAGCCGTTACCGTCGATGAAGTCCTGATACTGATCGCGTGCCATGAACTCGGTTTCCGGGAAGCGTTGCAACGTCGCGCGTAGCTCCTCGGAATAGCCCGCCAGATTGCGTCGCGAGAAATCGGCGTCGCTTAGATATTGCAAGCCATGAGAGCCTGCAAGCTCGACAACCTCGTGCAGCAGGAAGGCCTCGGCGCCTTCGTCGAGATCGTCGTGAAACAACAGCTCGTCGGGCGCCTTGAGGACGCGGTTGTACTGATCGCGCATGATCGCGCCGTGAACCGAGTTGGCTTTCGATCCCTCGCTCAAGAACTTCAAGATTGCGCGGGCCTGTCCTACTTTTTCTTTCATGCCGGTGAGGCGGCGGGTGTGATACCGCATCATGTCGCGGACCATGTCGCGCATATGTGAGAACGGGTGCGCATTGTAACTGACGTAGCAGACCCCCTGCGGCGCGAGGTTCTGTTTGAAGATCATCATCATCTTCTCGCGCACCGCCGGTGGCACCCAGGAATACACGCCGTGCGCGATGATGTAGTCGAACCGTCCGAAGCTTGCATCGACATTCATGATGTCGCAGTGGAGAAGCTTGATGTTCTCCAGGCCCAATGTAGCGACATTGTTCTGACCGCGCTCGATCGTCACGCCGCTCAGGTCGACACCGACGAATTCGCTGTTCGGATATTGAAAGGCCATCGGCAACAGGTTGCCGCCGACGCCGCAGCCAAGCTCCAGCACCCGGCAACGCTCGACCGGCGCCGGCTGCATGCCGTAAACGGCGGCCATGGTAGCAAGATGGTTGGGATGAGTAAGCCCATAAACATGGCCCGGGTAGTAGACCTCGTCGTATGGCGTTGGACCGATGTTTGGGTGACGATGCTCGGTTTGAATGTTCATCGTGCTCAATTCCACGAATATGCGAACTTGTTGTTGTCGATCGAGACACGTGCTTCCTTCACCTCTTCCTTGGCGAGCGACTTGCTGAGGAATTCGCGCGACAGCTCGGGGAGCAGGGTGTTGGTGATGATGTTGTCAATCATTCGCCCACCGGAGTCGGGGTCGTTGCAGCGCGACACAATGTGCTCGACGACCGCGTCGTCATAACCGAAGGTCGCGTTATGATTGTCGCGAAGGCGCCTTCCGATGCGGTCGAGTTGCAAACGCACGATCCCGGACAGCATCTCGTCCGATAGCGGGAAGTACGGTATCGAGACGATGCGTCCGAGCAGCGCCGCTGGGAACACCTTGAGCAACTCCGGCCTTAGCATCCTGGCGAGCTCTTCCGGCTCGTCGCGATACTTTGGATCGCGTGATAGGCCCATGATCATATCGGTGCCGACGTTGGTGGTAAGGATGATCAAAGTGTTCTTGAAGTCGATCCGTCGCCCGTTGCCGTCCTCCATGGTTCCTTTGTCGAATACCTGAAAGAAAATCTCATGGACGTCGGGATGAGCTTTCTCCACCTCGTCGAGCAGAATGACGCTATAGGGCTTGCGCCGGACGGCCTCGGTGAGGCGCCCACCTTCGCCATAGCCGACATACCCGGGAGGTGCGCCTTTCAAGGTCGAGACGGTGTGCGCTTCCTGGAACTCTGACATGTTGATCGTAATCATGTTTTGCTCGCCGCCATAAAGAGTCTCGGCAAGCGCCAGGGCGGTTTCGGTCTTGCCCACACCGGATGGGCCAGCCAACATGAATACGCCGATCGGTTTCGACGGGTTGTCCAGCTTAGCGCGGCTGGTCTCAATTCGCTTGGCGATCATTGTCAGCCCATGGGACTGGCCGACGACGCGGCGGTTGAGGATCTCCGGTAGCTTCAGCACGGTTTCGATCTCGTCGCGCATCATCCGGCCGACCGGGATGCCGGTCCAATCAGAGACAACGGACGCCACCGACTGCTGGTCTACATGGGCATAGACCATTCGCTTTTCCGGATTGATGGTCTCAAGTGTGTCGAACTTGCCGCGCAGCTCCGCGCGCCTGGCAGCCGGATCTTCGCCTTCCTTGGGCCTGGACAGGATTTCACGAATGCTGCGGATGTCCTTGATGAGCTCCTGCTCGACCGCCCAATCGCCATCGAGGTTCGTCAGCTTGTCTTTCAGTGCGGCGATGTCGTTGTCGATCGCGACAATGCGCTCGTTGTCCTCTATCCCAAGGTCGCCGTCGCTGACGAGCGCAGATCTCTCAGCTTCACGAGCGGCAATCGCCACGCGTGCATCCTCGATCAAGGCCGGCGTCGCGCTCTGGCTGATGGCTACGCGTGCCGAGGCTGTATCAAGCAGGCTGACCGCCTTGTCCGGCAACTGCCGTGAAGGAATGTATCGGTGGGACAGGTTGACTGCTGCGACGATCGCAGCATCCGAAATGCGAACGCCATGGTGCTTTTCCATCGGACCGAGAAGTCCGCGAAGCATGATGCAGCAGGTCTCCACATCAGGTTCATCGATCTGGATTGGCTGGAAGCGCCGGGTGAGTGCGGGATCCTTTTCGATGTACTGGCGATATTCCGCCCATGTGGTGGCGGCGATCGTACGAAGCGTGCCACGGGCGAGGGGAGGTTTCAGGAGATTGGCCGCATCGCCGGTACCGGCGGCGCCGCCGGCGCCGATGAGTGTGTGGGCCTCATCGATGAACAAGATGATGGGAGTAGGTGAGCTCTGGACCTCGTCGATCACCGACCGCAAGCGCTGCTCGAACTCGCCCTTCATGGAGGCGCCGGCTTGCATCAGGCCGATGTCGAGTGCGCAGAGCCTTACACCGCGCAGCGGTGGCGGCACGTCGCCGGCGGCAATGCGCTGCGCAAAGCCTTCGACAACTGCGGTCTTGCCGACGCCAGCCTCGCCGGTGAGAATTGGATTGTTCTGCCGCCGACGCATCAACACGTCGATCAGTTGGCGGATTTCTTCGTCCCGGCCAAGGATCGGATCCATTTCGCCCGATTTAGCCTTGGCAGTGAGGTCCTGGGAGAACCGGTCGAGCGGCGTCGTGCCCTTCGGACCAGCTTGGGCCGCGCCTTCCGTGCCGGCGCCAACCAGGCCCGATCCGTCCATCGGCCGCATGTCCTCCTCGTCGGAGCCGGTCCAGACAGCGCGGCGTTCCGCCGCCAGTGCGTCGACGTTGACCTTGGCAAATTCCCGCGAGAGGTTGTTCAGCGCGCGACGAATATCGTTCGATTTCAGGCCGGCAACGAGCAGATGACCGGTGCGGATCTGGGTCTCGCCAAAGAAGAGTGTGGCATAGTGCCAGCCGCGATCGAGCAGATCGATGACCGAATTCGCGACGCCCGGCATGTCGGTCTCGTTCTTAGAAAAGCCGCTGATCACGCCGGCCAGGTCCGACAATAAGCGCGCCCGGTCGAGCTTGTAGTGATCGACCGAGAGGCTGAGATCGTTGCCCTCCTGCTGCAGAATATGAAACAGCCAGTGCGCAAGCTCGACGTTGCGATTGCCGGCGCTCTTTGCGTGGCGCAGGGCCTGTATGAAGGCATCATAGCCGGCCCGGTTCAGCTTGCCCGTTACAGCTTCAATGCTGATGTCGGTCACGGCGGCTCCTCCTGCTCAACTCCTCCGCGGATGCTTGTCATCATGCGGAATTGGCTTCAAATTCCATAGCATTAGGCGATCAGCACTATGGATAGGTTCAAATCGCCGTGGCATTGGCTGCGGCGCTCCGGCGGGATCTCAATCGCTCCCCGAGCTGAAAGCGGGCATCGCGGCGATATTCTTCTGTGGAGGCCCAGTTCGGCGAGACCCAAGAAGTCCATCCAAGTCGACCACTTTGTCCGAGCCTGACCGGTACAACCTCTCCGGCAGGAATGGCGAGCTCTACCTCCCATTCCAATTCGTCGCCGACATAGAAGAAAACGGCGTCGGCCAGTGGCTCCGACAGGTTGGGTGTTTCGGTCGGCAGGAATTGTTCGTACTGAGCAAATGTTCTGACAAAGACCCGAACTCTGATCTTGTCCTCGACGCTGAACACGCGCGAGCCCAGAAGGGCGTCCTGACCGAGCCTCGCATGCGTTCCGCCGAGCCGGCTGCAGTGACTTGGGTCGAACGAGAGCCAAGTGCCGACGAATTCGTCGATCTCGACTTTGACCTCGAACAGTCCTTGCAGGAATCGCGTCAACCGTGATGCACACTTCGCCCTTGGCGCGACCAGTCCAGCGAAGCTGAGCTTCGCCATGTCCGGAACGGTATCGCGATCGGCGAAAACATCGGTGCCCAAGCCGGCGAAGGAGCCGACATAGGCAATGAAGCGATCGTCCGCCGGGCGGTCGTGCTGCGCGATCGGGCGCGCGTCGGCCCAGGCACGAAAGAAGAGTTGCAGGAAGCGCCCGTTAAACAGATCGAGAAAGCGCGGGAAAGCGTCATCCCGCATCAGCCACCAGCTGAGGCTTTCGTCGGTGGTGGCAATGGGCAGGGCGCCCTGCGGGCCCAGGAGGCCGAGAAATTTGACGAGTATCCTGAGCCGGCCACTCTGGTCGTCCACGGCCGCGAGATTCGAGGCGGGAAACTCCAGATAAGGCACTTGGCCGAGGTCGACATATTCGTCGCGGCGCGCGGCACTGTCACCGATCCGCGGTCGATCCGGGTTGGCGCGCTCGAACTGGCGTAACGTATGGAAGAAATCGAAACGCCAGGGCTCGGCCTTCATCTGGTCGATCAGGGTCATAGCGGTCTCCGCGTGCCCATGCGCGGCGGCCATCGCATGATCTCGCCGCGCTCCGGCGTCGAGATGACCGTCTGGGTGAAGGTGTTGAAGCCGGAATAGTCGGCAAAGAAGCGTTCCAGGATCGCCCCGAGCAAGAACACGCCGCTGCCCTCAAATGCCTTCTCGTCGAGTGTGACGATAATCTCCAAGCCACGTGCTGCGCCGCTGCCGGTGCGCTCACGCACGCGTCGCACGATGGGGCGGCTTTCTATGCTGCGCACGCCGCGGATCTTGCGTTCCGTGGCGTCGTCGAATTGGTCGGCGAACAAGGACAGCATCTCGCGCAGCGCTCCGGCGTTCTTGCCGCCACCGCGCTCGACGAGCCCAAGATAGTTGAGGCTGAGCATGTTGATGAGCCGCCAGCTGACAACGCCGCTGTTGACGATTTCGCTGCGGCTGCGCAATTGGGCCACCACCGGCTCGCGCGGCGGAGTCGGACCAGCGACGCACATCAGATCAAGAGATGTGTCGTCCAGCAAACGAAAATCGGCGCCGCCCTGGCCGACCGGCAAGTGCTCCGTGAGATGGCGATTGGAGCAGAGAGCCCGAACGCTCAGTTCGGCGACAGAGCCTTTGCCGCTCAATTCACCGGGCTCGAGCAGTGACAGGAACATGTCCGTCCCGGTGTAGTCTGAGGAGGCGCCGTATGTCTTTTCTTCCACTGTGCGGCGCCGCGGCAAGCGGCGCACAGTGAAATAAAGCCTGTCGGCCGACCCGCCGCTCCGGTCGACGGCGGCCGAATATAGCGGGCGCACGGGGCGCTTATCCTTCTCTGCCGGAAGGTGTGCGTAGACTTCGAGCACCTGGTGCGGTTCGTATTCCAGATAGCGGCTGCGATCTGGCACCACATGGTACTCGTGCGTATTCGACTTGACCGGAATACGGTCACTCGTCTTCTCGAACAGATTGATCGCCGGCGCGGTATAGAGCCTGAACGTCTCGGGGCGCACCGAGGCGGCCAATCGTGAACTGTGTTCATCGAATGCGAAGACAATATCGATCGATTTGCTGCGCAGCCGTGACATCACGCCGCGAAGTCCGGTGAGGGTAATGCCGAGGAACTTGCGTGGAAACATGAAGTATTCACGCAGCAATTCCGAGCCACGAAAGATCCGGTTATCGTTAGGAAATAGAGACTCATTCTCGTCGAAACCAATTTGCTGCACGCTGTCATGGGGGGCACGAGTCACCACCGGATCGCCAAAGTCGTCGAGATGCCGGAAGTAGACCCCCCTGCAATTCGAGATCAACTGCTCGTAAAGCGCGATGGCGTCGGATTCCGCACCGGACAGGTAGATCGGAAGCTCGCTCACGCGGCAGCCTGCGAACCACGTTTCCGGCTTGGTCCGAGCCTCCGCGTCCGGCGGCTCGTCCTCGAGCCGGGCCGCACTACGATGGGTCAACGATAGCCTCAGCCCCGCGATGACGTCACTGTCGATCGGGATACCAAGCGCCTGCAGAGCGCCCGCCGTCGAGAAATACTCGGCGCTTGTGACGTCAAATGGCCAGAGCACGATGTCGCGGCAAAGTCGAAACCGGCAGGAAAGACTTCGCTCTCTCTCGCGATAGGTCGCGTCGAAATAGGCGCCGCGCGCGATCTTCCTGCCGTCACGCAGCGCCGGGTCGGCATAGGGTGGCCTTGCGGTCACCAGCATGGCCGAAGGTGTCGGCGCAAGATAGTTCGGTACCAGTTGCTCGAGCAGGTTTGCAGTGAATTCCGGGAACTCGTGCTTGAGCTTGAGTTGAACGCGGGCGGCAAGAAAGGCAGCGCCTTCCAGCAGTCCCGTGATCATCGGGTCCGAGCGGTCTCGGATCAGGCCGCCGAGGCGCTCTGCGATACCTGGATATTCTTCGGCGAAATCTCCCGCCTGCTCGTACAGCAATGACAGTTCACGATTGTAGAAATCGAGGAATTCGCGATTCATGCTAAAGTCGATTGATCTGGATGTCGCCGCTGTCGAGATCGACGTCGGCGACAAATTCCACGGGGACGTTGAGCGGCTCAGCTTTGAGGTCGGCGTGAACGATGAAGCGCAGCTTCAGCTGCTCAGGGCCGACCGAGCCGTCGCGACGAACCCGAATCGTCTTGCGGTCGAGTCTGGGTTCGTAGGTCGCTAGCGTCTCGCGCAACGCGTCGGTGAGTTCGTCGTCCGTAACCTCGTCGATCGAGCGGTGGGCGATATCGGGGAAGCCGTAGTTCAAGATCGATCTCCGGACGCAATCCCGGTCGCTCAGATCCAAAGTCGATTCCAGAGCAATGGTATTGAGAAGGGCTTCAAGGTCATGAGAGATTTCCCGCCGCAACAGCGTTTCCGAGATGGGAAAGCGGCCGGCGCTACGCCGTCCGGCAATGACCCGTTCACCGAATTCATCGCGCAAATTGAGCTTCTTGCGCGCATCGCGAGCTTCATGAGCCAAGCGAAAGGCCAGCATTAGCGGGGGAGAGAGACGATCCCTCTTTGGAGTAATGGTCATTTACCTTCCCCAAGATGCCGGGCCCGCTATGCCCTTCCGCGGAGCATCAGCTGGTCTCCAGGATGGTTGTCGCCTCGGCAGGCGGTCGTGCTCGTAACCGCTCCCGCCGAGACGTCAACGCAATCGCACCGTGCGGCGCCGGCTCAGCTAATCGCAACCAACGCCAAGCAGAAGCCGACGATCAGGCCCATTCCTTGTTGGCGGGAACGTCCCAGCCAAACACCGGCGCCGCTCCAGCGCCGCCTTTTTCCGTCTGGGTCTTGTACGTCATCTTGACCTTGGCGAAATTCAGACTCACGTTTTCAGTGAGGCGATCTTCGCCGTGCGATCCGCCCGTCGATACACTCGTGACCAGAATGTGCTTCATCTCGATCTTGAGATACTCCAGCGGATTTTCGCCCGCCTTGCGCACCGTGAGGATCGCCGTATCAATGTGCTTGCCGTTCGCACAGACTTTGAAAAGCTCCGGCGTGGCCTTGTCGACGAAGTGCGTGAAGTGCAGGTCCTGGATGCTGACCTTACCGGCACCGCCGCCCGAACCGCTGTGGAAAGTGCCTGACTGGCTCTCGCCGAAAGACCAGCTCAAAATATCGATTTCGTCCTTGTGCTTGTCGTCCAGCGACTCGCCCTTAATCGGATCGAGTTTCAGGAAAATGTCGACAGCCATAGCATAGTCCTTTCAAATTTCTGCATGTTACGGTTGCGATGCTGCGGCGTCAGGAGCCGGGGCCGGGAAGGCGCGAAACCAGACTGAGGCCGACGTCCATCGCCTCCAACTGAAAGTGTGGACGAAGAAAGAAGCGCGCGTTGTAATATCCCGGGTTCTCCTCGTTTGCTATGACCTCTACCTTCGCAGCGGCCAGCGGCTTGCGCGCCTTCTGAGCTTCTGACGACAGGGCTGGATTGGCATCAACGTACTCGTTGATCCAGGTCTGCAGCCAGACCGTCAGCTCATCCTTCTCCTTCATGGATCCGATCTTGTCGCGAACCATGCACTTCAGATAGTGCGCAAAGCGAGACACAGCGAACATGTAGGGCAGTCGTGACGACAGGTTATCAGAGGCGGTGGCATCCACGCCTTTCTCGCCGAAATACTTCTTCGGCTTGTAGAGCGACTGAGCGCCGATGAACGCCGCCTTGTCGGTGTTCTTGCGATGGATCAGCGGGATGAGGCCCGCCTTCGCAAGTTCGTGCTCACGGCGATCGCTGATGGCGATCTCGGTCGGGCATTTCAGGTCGACGCCGCCGTCATCGGTCGGGAACGTGTGCGTCGGCAGGTTGATAACTTCACCGCCGGACTGCACACCGCGGATGCGCGTGCACCAGCCAAACTCCTTGAAGGCGCGGTTGATGTTGACGGCCATTGCGTAGGCGGCGTTGATCCAGCCGTATTTGTCGCCGGTGTGTCCGTCCGTCTCCTCTTCGAAGGCGAACTCTTCCACGGGCTCCGATTTCGCGCCGTAGGGGAGGCGGCCGAGCGCGCGCGGCATGCACAGGCCGAGATAGCGCGAGTCGTCCTGATCGCGCAGTCCCTTCCATGCGGCATATTCCGGCGTGTCGAACACCTTGCCGATGTCCCGAGGGTTGGACAGCTCGGTCCAAGAGTCCATTCCCATCAGCGTCGGCTCGGCGCCGCTGAAGAAGGGGGCGTGTGCGGCGCCGGCGATCTTGCTGAGATCGCGGAGCAGTTGCACATCGGTGGGGAGGTGACTGAAATAATAGTCGCCGATCAGGCAGCCGAAAGGCTCGCCACCCAGCTGGCCGAATTCATACTCATAGATCTGCTTGAAAAGGGGGCTCTGGTCCCAGCGTGCATCGGGATAAAGCCGCAGATTTCGATACAGCTCGTTCTTTGAGACGTTCATCACCCGGATTTTCAGGTTGGCGTCGGTCTCGGAATTGAAGACGAGGTAGTGGAGACCGCGCCACGCACTTTCGATTGCCTGGAACTCAGGTGTATGAAGAATCTCGTTCATTTGCGCGGTCAGCTTCTGGTCGATCCGCGCGATCATCTCCTCGATGGTGTCGAGGACGTCCGACTTTATGACGCTTGTGTCCTTCAACGCCTCTTGAACGAGCGTGGATACGGCGTTTTCGACTTCGGTCGCTGCACGTTCAGTGCGCGGTTTGAAGCTTTGCTTTAGCAGGCTGGCAAACTCATCAGCTTCGACGGTTTTGACTTGGGTAGGGCTCTCTGTGTGAACAGCTTCTTTTGCCATGGTCCCCATTCCTTCCTTAGCTCTCGGTGCCAGGTTCGCTCGACTGGCTTGTCGCGCGTTCCCGCAGCGCTGCCATCAGTTGAGGATCGGCGAGAAGTTTTTTCAGCTGGTCCTCGGCGGCCACCTTGCCGTCCATGTAGCGCAGCAGGTTGGCGAGTTGTTCGCGTGCCTCGAGCAGCTTGGCGGTGGCCGGCACCTGGCGGGCGACTGCCACAGGAGTGAAGTCTGCCATCTTGTTGAAGCGCAAGTTGACCGAGATCTTTTCGTCGGAACCATCGCTGAGGCGATTGGCGACGCGCGCCGTCACGCCGGGCTGGATTGCGGCCATGCGGTTGTCGAAATTGTCCATATCGAACTCGAGGAACTTACGCTCCTCGACCTTCGACTTCTCGATGCCGGGATTATTGCCGGAGAGGTCGGAGAGGACGCCCATGACGAACGGCAGCTCGATCAGCCGCTCGGCATCGTAAGGATCCTCGTATGTTATGTGCACGCGTGGTGCGCGGTTTCGTCGAATGAATTTTTGACCGCTGTCAGTAGCCATGGTTCCCCTCCCTGCGAAATCGCATCAGAAGCCAAATTGCACGACGCAGATTGACTAAGGCGTCTCAACTTGCGGTCGGCAAAACATCCTTATGTCCAGTTAGTGCCTTCGAGAGAAAGGTGGTTCAATACGATTTGTCGATTGTCTTGAGAGCGCCCTCAGGAAGGACATCATTCAAAAGGCTGAGGAAATCCCGCTGTGCGAGGTCGCGCGCGCGATCGACCAAAAAGGGGATCGGGCTGGACGGCTCCGTGGTTCGGAAAAACGACGCCACCTTCGTCAGCAGACCCAAGGCCTGCGCTCTATTTTCCACCGAAAAAACAATATCTTGGGCGCTCTCATCCGTCGTTGATGAGAGCGGGGTCGCGAGCTCCGCCATCCGTTCGATCGGCAGGTCGAAGACTTTGTCCCGCCCGATGTTGATGGCAGCGCTCTCCACGTGGGACGGCACCAGCATCCGCATCACTTCAATAAATGATTTGCCGACCATCTCCTGCGCTTGACGTACCAGCAACAGCGCCGGGTTGGATGGTTCCATTCGGGCAAAATAGGCGGCCGCTGCGCCGAGCGCTGCGGACGCCTGTGCAGATGAAGCAAACATCGTGGTTGCGTCCAACGGCACCTGCGTATCGACGGGACCGGCATCTTCCGCAGTTGCGGCAATCGCCACCGGATCACGCAATGCGACAAGACCCGCAAGCCATGCAGCCATGCCGTCAACCAAGCCGGAGAGCCTGTCGAGGCTGATAGGTTGCCCCGAATTCATCTTCTCACGCCAGGTCGCCTTGATACCTGCGATTTCAGCAGCGACCGCGGAGCACCGCGCGCTGATTGCCTTGAGAGTATCGAGATCCGTCTCGCTGACGATGCGCTCGATAGTCGCGAGATCGAGCCCGTCGGCGTCGGCATCGCCGGCGGGAATTTCGCCTTGCGCGATTTGATAGGCACGGTAGTTGAGGTTGCCGTGTCTGCGGTTCTCGATCAGGGGGAGGAACTGGAGCGGGTTGATCACGGTCGGAAACACGTCGATTGCTTCGACCGTGACGGCCCGAAGCGCGTAGTCGCCGTTCTCACCCCTCGGATGTACCGCTTCCCACTGCTCGCGCAGCAGCAAGTTGGTCGCCCTCAGGCAGTTAAGAAAGCCGTCGAGATCGCGGTTGAGGATTGAAAACTTCGCGAGCAGCAGGTTTAGGCGCAGATCGCGGGTACGCGCCAGGAGGGGCTGTGCAGCGGCAAATTGGCCGGCAAAATCGACTGCCTTTGGATCGAAGCGTCCACGCTCCCCATTGGCATTGACGACCTCGAAGAACGACATTGGCAGCAGGGATTCCGCACCTGCGAAGAAGTTCAGATATTGGACGTCTCCGATGGCGTCGAGATCCGGTCCGCAGGGATCGTCAGCGGTAATGGGCAGCGTCAGGGAGGCGACATCAAGCATGCGAGGATCGTCCATCTGCTCGGTCACGGCCCCGCTGCCGAGCCGTGACGACTAAGGGATCGCGCGGGGCGCATGATCCGATTCTATACCTATGGGTCAGATGCCTGCTGATCTTGGTTCATTCCCGAAGATCATGCCATTTTCCCGTGAACCGGCAAGCTCTTGGAGCCGACTACTTGATGGCCAGGGTGGTTCTTTGGACGGCTGTCGTGAAACGTCAGGAGGCCAGCCCCGGGGCGGACTTGCCGGTACTGCCAATTGGCGGGGCAGGATTTCCGCGGATCTTGCATACGTCTGATCAGCTCTTTGCAGCGGGTCATTCGATCGAAGGAGGGAGTTTAAGCCCACATGGGCCAGCTTACTCAGGATACCCGCCTCTGCGAACTCAAGACGCCTCTTGGCAAAGACGTTCTGGTTTTTGCCGGATTCGAGGGCTCGGAAGGTCTCAGCGAACTGTTCGAGTATCGCATAGAGTGTCTCAGTGAGGATGCCGACCTCGACTTCGACCGAGCCATCGGTCAGCAATGCACGCTGACCATAAAGCTGCATGAAAAGGAGCGCGAGTTCAGTGGCATTCTGACGGAGGCCCAGTGGCTCGGGGTAAGGAACGACTATTTTAGCTACCGGATCGTGCTGAGGCCCTGGTTTTGGCTGTTGTCGCGGACCACCGATTGCCGGATCTTTCAGGACAAGAAAGCGCCCGACATTATCAAGGAGGTATTCAACGAACGCGGCTTCACCGATTATGAATCCAAACTGACCGAAGAGGGGTCCTGTCCGAAGCTCGAATATTGCGTTCAGTACCGCGAGACTGACATGAATTTCGTGTGCCGGCTGATGGAACAGCACGGCATCTACTACTTCTTCAAGCACGAGGGCGGCAAACATACGCTGGTGTTGGCGGATTCCAAATCGTCGCATAGCCCGATCAACGGTCTTGCTACGATTCCCTATATCCCGTTAACAGGGGCAGATCGTCGAGGCGAGCAGCATATCTACGAATGGGTCTCGGAGCGCCGGTTTCGAACCGGCAAGATCGAGCTTAACGACTACAACTATCAAAAGCCCAACGCGCAGATGATCAGCGACGCCAAGGGCTCCGAGCACTACACCCGGTCGGAGATGGAGTTTTACGACTATCCAGGGAAGTTCAAGGAAAAATCCGACGGCGAGCGCTACGCGAAGATCCAGCTCCAGGCCGAGCAGGCAATGGACCGAAGGCGCCGCGGCAACGGCGACGCCGTCAACCTGTTCCCCGGTGGGTTAACGAAGCTTGAAAAGCACTCCAAGGATTCGCAGAACGTGGAATATCTCGTGGTGCGAGCCACGCACTCGTTCTCGATCGAATCTTATCGCACCGGAGGTCCGAGCGACGCCGGGCAACACGTCTATTTCGGCAGCTACGAGTTTCTGCCGAGCGATCGGCCGTTTCGAGCGCCAATGACGACGCCGAAGCCAAGGATCAATGGCATCCAGACTGCCAAGGTAGTGACCAAAGACGACAATTCGAGCGAGGAAATCGACGTCGAGTCGCTCGGCGAAATCTATGTCCGCTTTTTCTGGGATCGCAAGAAGAAGCGGTCGTGCCGGTTGCGCGTCGCCCAGGTTTGGTCTGGCAAGCGCTGGGGCGGTCAGATTATCCCACGCGTCGGGCAGGAAGTCGTTGTCGAATTCCTGGAAGGGGATCCGGACCGTCCCCTGGTGATCGGCACCGTGTACAACGACGAATACAAGCTGCCTTACGATCTGCCGTCGAAAAAGACGATTGGCGGCTTGAAGTCGGACTCCACCAAAGGTGGCGGCGGCTTCAACGAGTGGAGCTTCGAGGACAAGAAGGGGTCCGAGAAGATCACGGTGCATGCCGAGAAGGACCATGACGTGACGGTCCGGGACACCGAGACACGGACCATCGGCGAAGCTGCATTCGGCGGCGATACCCGCAAGACCACGCTCAAGAAAGGCAATGACAAACTCGATATCGAATTGGGCGGTCAACACATCACGCTGGCCATGGACCAGTCTGTCAATGCGGGCATCAGCATCACGCTCACGGCCAACGCCAATATCACCCTGCAGGTTGGTCCCAGCCAGATTATCCTGACCCCGGCGGGCATCGTCATCAACGCGCCGACGATCGCCATGACAGCGCAGGCCGGCATGGCGCTTGCTGCCGGCGGTCCGCTGGTCGCTCACGGCACTCCAACTCTTGTCGGCTGACGATCATGGGGCAGGTTCGATTCGGAACGGTACAGGATCTGTTTCAGGCCTATCCGTTGGCGCGCTATGATGTCGGCAGAGCCGACGCTGACAAGCCTTCGCTGGATTTCCTTCAGGAGGCCGCCGACGCGTGCAATTGGCACGCGGCCGTGTCTTATTGTGCATACCTACTTCCAAGGCGTGTGGCAATTGGCTGGGGATGTCGCTCTCTGCGACGGATGTTCGATCATTTCGATGCCAGCGATAGCAGGTCGCTCAATATTGTGGAGACCTGGGTCCGGCAACCGGACGAGCAGTCCCGGAACAAGGCGCTGGCTGTCGGCAATGCCAACGATCCTGAGCAGCCGGCAACGTGGCTGGCGCTGGCGGCCGGCTGGTCCGGCGGAAGCGTGGTTCCCCCGGAATTTGCGCCCGTGGAAGCCAAGCCAGATCAGGCCGCACGGGCGGTGCGTACAGCACTGCTGATTGGCCTCTGCCGGCTCCCCCGTGACTTCCGGGACCAGATAATGACGTCGTGCCTGGAGGATGGTATTCAATTGGCACGCGGCGAACCGCGCCCTCCGCGCTAACGAGACGATGTGATGGTGCTTCGCTTTAATGTCGAGAACGAACCGAATCTTCCGGACGGCGGACCTGTGACGTTTACGGTCACCGGCAGGCGTTCGGTCGATATTGGCCGGGACCGTCACCTCGACTGGACGCTGCCGGATCCGGCGCGGACTATTTCCGGAAAGCATTGCGAGGTGCACTTTCGCGACGGTGGCTATTGGCTGCACGACGTCTCGACCAACGGCACCTTTCTCAATGGTGCCGACCAGCGCATGCGGGGGCCGCACCGCTTGCGCGACGGCGATCGGCTCACGATCGGCCACTACATCATCGGAGTTTCGCTGGAGGATGAGGCTGGCGGGCGTATCCCAAATCAAGCGGCGCAACTGCACGAACCCTCGGTCCAGCAGCATGCGGATTACGGAGAGCTTTGGACGGCCGATCGTGACGTTCCGCCGCCGATCGATCCGCAACTGTTGAAGAAGCCACGCGAGGCGGCGCGGCCCGTCAATCCGGGGTTCCTTGATTGGGCAGCGAGCGTGCCGGCGCCGGGTGTAGACCCATTTCGATGGTCATCGCCGACGTCTACGTCCCAACCGTCCGTGCAGGACGATGACATGAACTGGGCAGCCGGTCCGGTCACCGCGCCGAAACCGCAAGTCGAGCGCCCGCAAGCCATCCCGACTCCACGCCGGCCGTCGGTTTGGATCGATGATGAACCAGTCGCTGCCCAGCCGCCAACATCGCCATCGCACCCGCAGGTCGAGACGGCGCAAGCAGCAGACGAGCGACCTGTCGCGGCCAAGCCAGTCGGTGGTACCGAGTTCGCGCGACTGGTGGCGCGCGCTGCGGGATTGCCGGAGAATTTCTTCGCCAGCAAGTCCGATGCCGAACTCGCCGAACAGCTTGGCATCATCTTGCGTATGACCGTGGACAATCTGATGGCGCTGCTGCAAGCGCGAACCCAAGCCAAGCAGCTGACCCGTAGCACCAGCCAGACCACCGTCCAAGCCCTCGAAAATAATCCGCTGAAATTCTCGCCGACCTCGGAGGAAGCGATGCGCATTCTCTTTGGGCCGCCGACACGCAGCTATCTCGATGCACAGCGCGCCTTTGCACAGGGCTTCAGTGATCTCAAGTCACATCAGTTGAGAACCTATATGGCGATGCAGCACGCTGTCCATGAGCTGATTGCGGGCATAGATCCGACGCTGATGGCGCGCGAGCTCGAGCTTCAGCGTGGCGCAAGCTCCTGGCTCGGCACGAACAAGGGCAAACTCTGGGACGAGTTCTTGACGCGCTGGAAAGCGCATCTTGGCCGCGACAACAACGCGCCGATCGAAACCTTTATGTTGCTTTTCTCGAACTATTACGACCGCGGTGATAAGCCCGGCTCAAAGTAAACTCTCGGCGACCCACGAGGTTGCCTACAATTTCTAAGTGGATATAGGAATGTCTTGGTACAGCAAGGTCTTCTGGTCGGAAGGTTTGTTTCTGCGGCCGCATCATCTGCAGCAGAACGACCGCTACATCGAACACTTGCTGGAAAAGCGCGTTCGCTACACGACACCATACCCTTGGGGCTTTGCCGAGCTAGAGATCGATAGGGATCTTACCGAACAGAGCAAATTCGCGGTGCGCAGTGCGTCCGGCCTCATGCCGGACGGTACGCCGTTCGATATCCCTGCGGACAGCCCAATACCCGAATCGATCGAGGTGCCGGAGACGGCTGCAGGCCAGATCGTCTGGCTGATGATGCCGGTCGCGGCGCCAAACACCCGCGAGGTCGACGAGGACCGCACCGACAGCGCCAGTCGTTATGTTCGCACTTCGGAAACCTTCATCGACTCGACCTCGGCGCTCCGCATCGAGGAAGAGATCGACATCGCTTATCCGCGCCTGTCTTTCGAACTGCGCAAGACGAGCAAGCCCGGATACATGGGCCTGGGCATCGCGCGCATTCTGGAGGTGCGCGACAAGAACATCCTGTTCGACGACAAGTTCGTGCCGCCGATGCTGGTCTGCGCCGCGCATCCGATCATCGATGGCTGGCTCAACCGCATCATCGGCTGGGTTGAGACTAAACTCGACGAGTTGGCGCG
Organism: Bradyrhizobium sp. GCM10028915; assembly: GCF_042666195.1. NCBI lineage: Bacteria > Pseudomonadati > Pseudomonadota > Alphaproteobacteria > Hyphomicrobiales > Nitrobacteraceae > Bradyrhizobium > Bradyrhizobium sp. GCM10028915. The sequence continues at coordinate 298,525 of NZ_JBHTFN010000008.1, read as the reverse complement.
TTACGCCGTCGATCCGTCATCCGGTGGTGGGTTGCAGAGCGTCGACTATCTGGTCCTGCAAGTGCTGAACCGTACCATTCCCGTGCTGACTCATTTCCAGCGCTCCGGCAGCGTTCACCCGGAGCGCCTGTACGAGGAATTGCTGAGGTTCGCGGGTGAACTTGCGACGTTTTCCACGGCGGAACGGCGGGCGCGCAACTATCCGGCGTACAATCACGACGATCTCGAGAACGTCTTCACACCCTTGGTGAGCGACATCCAGGACTTCTTGAGCGCGCGGCTGGGTCGGCGGGCGATCCGCCTGGAGATCATCGAGCGCGCACAGAATGCGTTCGTATCGCCGATCCGCGATCGAGCGCTATTCCGAAATGCGACCCTGGTGCTGGAAGTTGCCGCACGGCGGCCGCTTGTGGAGATCCAGAACGATTTCCCGCACCTGTTCAAGGTCGGGCCGAACACAAAGATGAACGAGATCGTGCACGCAAACCTGCCGGGCCTCACGTTGGCGCATTTGCCGACGCCGCCGCCGCATATCCGGGCCATCACGGATCACGTCTATTTCTATCTCGACCGCAAGTCACCGCTGTGGCCCGAGTTCAGTACGGCTGCGTCGATCGGAATGCATTTTTCCGGCGACTGGCCCGAGCTTGAGCTGTATCTTTGGGCTATCCTGGAAGACAGGCCATGAGCGACAAGGACAAGCCGGTCAATCCTTTCGGGCGGGGCGAACGGACGATCATCCGTCCCAACCCCGGCGGGAAGTTGCCGCCGGCGCCGATCTCTCAACCTCCGCCGGGTGGGGGGCCCGCAGCACGCCCAGCCTATTCGCCATCACCCGTACCCTCTCCCGGCACGCCGGCCCCACCACCATCCTTTTCGCCCGTTCCACAGGGCTCGAACTACGCCTCCGCGCCGGCCAGCCATCCAGCCGAGGAATGGATTTCGACACCCGCGCAAGGCCAGGTGCCGCAACCCTTGATGCCGCCAGGGCCGCCGTTGCGCGTTGACGATCTGGTCGCGCCAAATGCCAATCCGGTGATGCGCGCTGCGGGCCCGTTGCTGCAACTGCTCGGTCGGTTGCGTGTGGCGCTCATGCGAGCGTCGTTCGCCAGCCTGATGGAGCAGGTCGCAGACGCGATCAAATTCTTTGAGAAGGACATCCGTTCAGCGGGCATTTCCGAGCACCAGGCCAACACAGCAAAATACATCCTGTGTGCCACTGCTGACGATATCGTGCAGCACATCCCAACCGAAGAGCGTCACGTCTGGACGCAATATTCGATGCTGAGCCGGTTCTTCGGCGAGCGTGTCGGCGGCGTCCGTTTCTTTGAGATCCTCGACCATTTGAAGGTTGATCCACTGGTCAACTATCCGGTCCTCGAACTTCAGCACGCCTGCCTTGCGCTTGGTTTTCAGGGCATCCACCGGACGTCAGGGGGCGGACTTGCGAACCTGCAACTGATCCAGCGCAACCTCTATGAATTGCTGCGCCGGGTTAGACCGAAAACGATGAGCGACCTGTCGCCCAACTGGCGCGGGCAGGCGCTGGCGGGGCGCCGGCAGCGTCTGCGTGTTCCGGTCTGGCTCGTGGCAGCCGTGGTCGCCGCGCTGCTGACCGGGTCCTATTTCGTTCTGCGGACGCTCCTCGCTGGACGGGCAGAGAATGCTGCTGAGGTGGCGCTCGCGCTCCATCCGGCCGGTCCGATCGAACTCAAGCGTCAGGTCGTTGCACCACCCCCACCGCCGCCGCCTCCGCCGCCGCCGGATCGCATTACCCAGTTGCAACGCATCCGCAATGCGCTCGCGAAGGAGAACACCGCCTGCGCCATGACGGCGGACCAGACCCCCAGCTTCATCGTGATCAGGGTCTGCGACCTGGCCTTGTTTGCGTCGGGCCAAGCGACCATCCTCGACGGCTTTAAGCCGATCGCTCTCCGCGTCGCAGCAACCCTCGACAAGGAGCCGGGACGGATCCGGGTCGTCGGCCATACTGACAGTTCGCCGATCCGCACAGTCCGCTTCCCGACCAATTTCGAGTTGTCGGTCGAGCGCGCCAAGGCGGTTGCCGCGGCACTGAAACCTGGCTTGAACGATGGTTCGCGCGTCGACGTCGAGGGCAAAGGAGCAGATGCGCCGATTGCCAGCAACACAACGCCCGAGGGACGTGCCAAGAACCGGCGCGTCGAGATCTTTATCGAACGCAGCGAATAGGCACACACCGCCGGATCAGGTGGTTTTGCGACGGGTACGGTTAGATGCTTGCCAAGGACATTCTTCGCATCGTTCTCTACGGGGTCGGGCTCAGCTCGCTCGGAGCGGTGATCTATTTCGCCGGTCCCTTCATCGCATTCGGCGATTGGCGGCCGCTGGAGAACCATATCGTCCGGCAGATCGCTATTCTGCTGCTCACCACGGCCGGGGCAGGCATCGTTGGCCTCAATCTGTTCAAGCGGCGCAAGGGTGCCAAGGAGATTGCCGATGGTATCGCTGGTGCAGACCAGCCCGTCAGCGATGAACCAGTGCTCAAGGAGCGCATGAAGGATGCGCTCGCGACGCTGAAGACCGCCAGCGGCAACAAGTCGGGCTATCTCTACGATCTCCCCTGGTACGTCATCATCGGTCCGCCCGGCGCCGGCAAGACGACGGCGCTTGTCAATTCCGGGCTCAAATTTCCGCTCGCGCGCGGGGCAACGCCCGCGGCGATCGCAGGGGTCGGCGGTACCCGCTACTGCGATTGGTGGTTTACAGAGGAGGCGGTGCTGATCGATACCGCCGGCCGCTACACCACCCAGGACTCCAACAGCAAGGCCGACAAGGACAGCTGGCTGGCGTTCCTGGACATCCTGAAGAAAAGTCGGTCGCGCCAACCGATCAACGGCGTTCTTGTCGCCATCAGTATCGAAGACATCCTGACGCTGCCGAAGCAGGAGCTCGCACTTCATGCCGATGCCATCAGGATGCGCCTGCTCGAGCTGCATCAGAGACTCAAGGTCAGCTTCCCAGTCTACGCGCTATTTACCAAAGCGGATCTCGTTGCCGGCTTCACCGAGTATTTCGCCTATCTCGGGGAGGCCGGCCGCCGTCAAGTCTGGGGTGCCACGTTCCAGACCGCCGACAAGACCCAGAATCTGGTTGGGCAGATCCCGTTCGAGTTCGACCGTCTGCTGGAGCGCCTGAGCGAAGAGACGCTCGACCGTCTGCAGGACGAGCCGACGCCCCAGCACCGCGTGCAATTGTTCGGTTTTCCGGCACAGATGGCGCGGCTCAAGCCTCAGATCCACGATTTCCTCAACCTGATCTTCGAGCCGACGCGCTATCACGTGAACGCGAACCTGCGCGGATTCTACTTTACCTCGGGTACGCAGCAGGGCACGCCGATCGATCAATTGATCGGATCGCTGGCGCGCACGTTCGGCGCTGAGGAAGTCGGTTCCGGATCCTATTCGGGCACGGGCAAGAGCTTCTTCCTTGCCGATCTGATTTCCAAGGTCATCATCGGCGAGGCCGACTGGGTCTCGACTGACCGTGCCGCGGTGCGCCGCGCGCTGGTCCTGAAGACCGCAGCCCTGTCATTGATCGGTCTGGTCTCGATCGGGCTGATCGCAGCTTGGCTGGTGAGCTACAAGCGGAACGCCGATTTGGTCGAGCAAAGCCTGCAGGCGGATAGCGAGTATGCAACCGCCGGCGCGGCACTTATCAAGCAGACGTTGATTGCCGATCATGATCTCGACAAGGTGCTGCCGCTACTCTACCGGCTTCGCAACGCCCCGGCGGGCTACGGATCGCGCGGCGAATCGGTGCCTCTGTCGGCTCGCTACGGGCTCAGTCAGCGCGCCCGGCTGCTGTCACCCTCGAAAGCGGCCTATCACACCGCGCTTGAACGCATGTTCCGACCGCGCCTGCTGTATCGCCTGGAAGAGCAGCTCAATGCGCGCATAAACGAGCCTGCCTTCGTCTATGAGGCGCTCAAGGTCTATCTGATGATCGGTGGCCTGCAGTCGCCGGATCGCGAGCTGATCCGCTCCTGGATGCAACGTGACTGGGCGGATAATCTCTATCCTGGCGCCACCAACGCAGAAGGGCGGCGCCTGCTCGACGAGAACCTCGTGGCAATGTTCGACCTCGAGACCGAACAGCCGCCCTTGGTCGAACTCGACGGCCGGTTGATCAAGCAGGCCCAGAACTCCTTGGCGCGCCTGAGCGTGTCGCAACGAGCGTACGAGTTTCTGAAATCGGAGGCTCGCGCGTCGATCGCCGGCGACTGGATCGCCAGCCGCCATGGCGGACCCGACATGGGTGTCGTGTTCGAAACCACGACCGGGCAGCCTTTGGACGCCGTGCGGGTACCTGAGTTCTTCACGTATAACGGCTTCCATCAGAAGTTCGTCGCCCGGCTGTCCGGATTGTCTGAGCGGATGAAGCGGGAGCGATGGGTTTTGGGGGATGCCGGCCAGCAGTCGGCCATCAACCAGCAGTACGACAATCTGGCCGGCGATCTGCTCAGCATCTATTCAAACGATTTCGTGACGACCTGGCGAACGGCGCTCGGGAGCCTGCGCCTGAAGAAGCTGCTCGCCGACAAACCGAAATATGAGGTGCTTCGGGCGCTTTCGGCGCCGACCTCGCCGATGCGGCAAATTCTGGAGTCGGTGCGCGACGAGACGGTGCTGACCAAGGAACGGGCGAAGAGCGCTTCGGCGCCAGCTGCCGCATCGGCGCCAGCACTCTTCACGAATGCTCAGGATGGACCGCCTGGCACGATGATCGAAGCACAGTTCAAGCCTTACCACGCAGCGCTCGAAGGCGAGAGCACCCGCCGGCCAATCGACTCGACCGTCGCGAACCTGAACGACATCGCGCAGAACCTGACGCTGATCATCGAGAATCCCCAACTGACCGCACAAGCCACAGCTGCGCTCCAGAACCAGGTCGCAGCGCTCCGCAACAACGCCTCGCGCATGCCGCCGCCATTCTCCGATATGTTGCGAGCAGCAGCCGCGGAGTTCGAAGGTAGCATCGCGGCTTCAACCGCCGGACAAATCCTGCAAACGTTGCGCGATCAGGTCACGCCGGTCTGCCAACAGACCGTGACTAACCGCTACCCGTTTATCCGCGGCAGCGGCCAGGAAGTTCCGCTCGCGGATTTTGCCAAATTGTTCAGTCCGAATGGCGTTATGGACAGGTTCTTCACCCAGTACCTGGCACCTTATGCCGACACGTCGCGGTCGGACTGGGCTTGGCGAAAGGAGAGCCCCGTTGGTCGGTCGTTCTCGCCCGAGACGCTCAAACAATTCCAGAACGCGGCTTATATCCGGGATGCGTTCTTCCAGACGGGCGGCGGTGTGCCCGCCGTTTCATTCGCGATCCGACCCCCTGGGGCACCGGGACCAGGCGTGACAGTTAAGACCGAGATCGGTGGCACCACAATTGCGAGCCCAACCATTCCCGGATCGGCCCCTCCGTCCTTGTTCGGCGGGCCGCAACCTACGCCACCGCCACCGCCGCAGACCAACTCGCCGACTACTATCCTATGGCCGGGCCCAGCGCCGCGAACGGCAATTTCAGTCAGTAACGATACCGGCCCGCCGTCCGTGCTTGAGCGCATTGGTCCCTGGTCGTTGTTTCGGATGTTGGAGGCGGGCTCGTTAGTGGTGAAAGCGGAAACCGCCAGCGCGAGTTTCATCGTCGCCGGGCGCGAGCTCAACTATCAAATTTCGACCGGATCGTTGCGCAACCCGCTGAACCTGTCAGTGCTGCGCGAGTTTCGTTGCCCGACCGGGATATGACCATGCGTTGCGGGATATTCGGCAAAATCGGTGCGAAGCGCGATTTCATCGCGATCGCGACCCCGCGCAGCTTCCTGGAAGCCTGGGAGCCGTGGGTACAGGCTGCGCTGTCAGCAAGTCGCCACCAGCTTGGCCCAGGATGGCAACAGGCCTTTCTGACCGCGCCGGTCTGGCGGTTTTGGCTCGGCGCCGCGATCTGCGGCACGACAGTGGCGGGTGCGATCATGCCCTCGCTCGATGGGGTGGGGCGATACTATCCCTTGACCCTGCATGCGGTGACCGGCGAGGCCGTCTCGCTGCCGCCGCCGAGCATTGATCCGCAGGACGAATGGTTCGGGCAAGTGGAGGCGTTCCTGCTTTCGACCCTGGATCGGGCCGCAACCTTCGAGCAGATCTCCGATGCATTGGATCGGCTTTCGGTGCCACGACTGCAGGAGACCATCACCGGCGATCCGCCGGTCACGTCGCTTGGTACTGCGGCAATGGGGAGGGCTTCGGCGGTCGAAGCCTTCGCGGCGTCGTTTGCAGCACTTTGCGCTGCCAACCCACAGGTCTACGCCGCGGCTAGCTTCTGGTGGACCGCCGGAGGGGAAGGCTTCCCGCCAATGGCGCTGAGTTGTCGCGGATTGCCAGATCCGTTTCACTACGTCACGCTGCTGACCGGTGATCTCGGACCCGCGGCATCCGGGAATGGATGACGCGCGATGGTGCATATTCCGTCCTTGTTCGATGTTGGCAGCGTCACCCATGCCGGACGCGTGCGGGAGCGGAACGAGGATTCATGTTTGGTACGAACCGACGTTGGTCTGTGGGCGGTCGCCGACGGCATGGGGGGGCACGAGGCCGGTGATCTCGCCAGTCGCATCGTAGTGCAGTCGCTCGACGCTATCGCTACACCAGAATCAGCCGCAGACCTGCTGGCGGAATGCGAGGAGCGGCTTTTCAGCGCAAACCAGCAGATACTGGCGCTTAGTCATGAACGACAGGGTGCCACCGTCGGGACCACAGCGGCGGTTCTGCTCGTTCGCGATAACTACTATGCCTGCATATGGGCGGGTGACAGCCGGGTCTACCTTATTAGTCGCGGCGCAATTCGCCAGGTCTCGCATGATCACAGCGAACTGGAGGAGCTGATCGCAAAAGGTGCGCTGTCGCGCGAAGACGTGAATGATTGGCCGAGCAATGCCATTACGCGTGCCGTCGGTGTCGCCGATGATCCGGAATTCGAGGTGGTGACAGGCCCGGCCGAGCCAGAAGATATCTTCGTGATCTGCAGCGATGGCCTGACCAGGCACGTGCAGGACGACGAGATCCTGCAGCACGCGGCTACGCGACGCGCCCAGGCGGCTTGCGATGACATGCTCGCGCTGGCTCTTGATCGTGGCGGGCTTGACAATTTGACGATTGTGATCGTGCGACTACTGACGCCACGATCTCAGGGGACGACAAGATCTCCGCTCAATCGGGAGCCGCAACCATGAGTCCGAGCGATCCGTTCCGATCGTCCTATCACGGCGTGCCGCCCGGCACCCGTCTCAATGGCATTTACGAGGTCGAAGCGGTGATCGGCGCGGGCGGCATGGGTGAGGTCTACAAATGCCGTGAGATCCAGACTGGATCGCCTATTGCGGTGAAAATGCTACTGCCCGACGTGGTTGATAACGAGGCCGCGCTCGCGCTGTTCCGTCGAGAGGCCGCGGCACTCCACAATCTTCCGCACGACGCGATCGTTCGCTACTTCCTGTTTACCGTCGAGCCGGTGCTGCAGCGACCTTATCTCGCGATGGAGTTCGTGAATGGCCGCTCGCTCTCGAACATGCTCGATGATGGGCCGTTGACCTTCGAGGCGCTGATCAGGCTGAGGCAGCGTGTCGCATTGGGACTGGAGGCCGCACATGAGCACGGCATCATCCATCGCGACGTGTCTCCGGACAACATCATCATTCCGCTCGACGACGTCAGTCGGGCCAAGATCATCGACTTCGGCATCGCTCGGTCGACCCAAATGGGCGACAAAACCATCATCGGCTCGGGCTTCGCCGGCAAGGACAACTACGCATCGCCGGAGCAAGTAGGGTTGTACGGCAATGACGTGACTGCGAAATCCGATGTCTACAGCCTCGGTCTTGTGCTGTTCCATGCGCTGACCGGACAGAAACTCGACATGGGCGGCAGCCAATTTCAACTGGTGGAGAAGCGCCGGCGTGTGCCCGATCTCGGTGGTGTGGATATGCGCATCCGACCTTTGCTGGAGCGGATGCTGCAGCCTGATCCGGCATTGCGCCCCACTATGGGGGAGGTCGCCAGCTGGACGCCAACCGGTTCCGCCCAGACGCCGGCCGCGCCGTTATATGGCTTCGATCCGCTGCGGCGGCCGGAAAGCGCGTCGCCGGCGCCGCAGGACAGGATGCCGGAGATCGCGCGGAGTCCGCGCCGCCTCTGGCTGGGGGCGGGCGCCGCGGCATTGTTGCTGCTGGTCGGCGGTGGTGGATATGCCTTCTACAAGCTGGTTTGGTCAGCGCCAGGCACCGCGGTCTTGTCGCCACCCCCGAAACTCGCCGGAGCAATGGCGCCGCCGAAGGTCGAGCCCGCTGGACCACAGCCCGGACGCCAAGAGCCGGAGAAGTTGCCCGCGCAGCCGACGGCGACGCAGTCTCCGGCACTCGATGGGCCAGGGCGCGCCGAGCGCATCCGCAAATACGTGGCCCAATATTCCGGCGGTGACTGCTTCTTCGTGTTGCCGATTGCCGTGAGCCCAAATGCCGCTGTCATCGAAGGGTTCGGTGCCTCGACCGTCCCATTCGACACGTTCGACAAAGCGTTTCGGCGTGAGCAGGGTTTCGAGGCTTCGATCGGCGTCAGGCAAGTGACCCAGGCGCAATGCCCAGCCGTCAAGTTCTTGAGTCAGGTCGGGAGCGATCAGGCGCGAATGCCACGCATCACCTTGTCAGCGACAGAGCTGAAGGGCGGTGAAACCCTCAATGGGACCATCGAGAACTTTGCCAACCGCGTGGTGGAGCTCCTGATGGTATCTGATCGCGGCGAAGTTCAGAGCCTGTCTTATCTTCTGAAGCCGGGCATCGACTCACTTTCGTTTACGCTCCCGACAGCGCGCGCGAGCGGTCCGCAACTGCTATTGGTCGTGGCGGTCCCGCAGGTTCTCGACTCGTTGCGCCAGCCGCGACCGATCGCCGCCGACACGTTCTTCCTGCAGGCGCTAAGCGAGGCTCAGCGCAATAAGATGACTGTCATCGCGGCCGTGCGCTACGTGCTGCTCACCAATTGACCGGCACGCTCAGAATGTTCCGATCACCAGGATTTTCAGGTCGGCATCCGGCTTGAAGTCGCTTGCCGTATATTCAAGCGTGTTTCCAGTAGCGGACGATGCCTTTAGCCGCCCAGGACAGAAGCTCACCAAGCGGTCGCTGCCGCCTGGGTCGATAGTCAGCTTGAATGACCGGATCGGCCCAGCCCAATTCGCGCCGGTCTTGAGCACGTACGATATGCGCCGCTCCTGGAGATTTGCGCCGTTGGTCTGGTTATTGCCCGTGCGCTTGTCGAGCTCGGCAAGGAACGTATCCTGGATGCAGTATTCTTTCCGGTAACGCGCAACTTCCTGACCGAGTGCGCTGCTGCGGCGCAGGCTCGAGCGCAGAATGGTGTCAGGACTGGAGCCGACGCTCGGCCGGTACTGGTGTTCGACCGTGACGCTGCGCACGGGCGGAAACAACTGCTGGCGCACAGCCGAGGTCTTGACGGTCCACCCCGGCGCATATTGCTGGCGACCGTTGTCGCTCATTCCGGCAGGCATCAGAAGTCCGTCGTCCACAAGCCGGGTCCGGGTCGCCGCAGGCAGGTCGGTCACCCGGATCTCGCGGCCACCAATCGGCAGCAGCGGCAACTTGAGTTCGCGGAGCAGGGCACTGACATCCCTGTTGCCAACCATGGCGCGCTGATCGACGGTCAGCGGCGCCGGGTTGCCATCGACCTTGGTCTCGAATTCGACGAAGTTGATCGGATCACTTGACGGCAATGCAACATTCTCAGCCTCCGACAGGTCGATGTCGGGCAGCGGAAAGGCAACATTAAGCGTGACCGGCTTGGCGGTGAGGTTCGCGAATTGGTAGCGAACGCTGATTCTGTCGAGCGTGATACGAAGGTTCTCGCTCTCCATGGCCACGTCATTGGTGCGTACGAACTGGAGCCCACCGATCGACAATTCCGCAGCCGAGTCGTTGGCGCGTGCCGGCCAGCCTGTCGCAACGAGCAGCGCGACCATCAGGGCCGGTATAAGGAACGACAGTCGGGCGGAGGGTCCGTTCGGCAAGCTAGTCTGTATGCGGCGTCGCAGCATTTGCCGGCTCCATCCGATGCGGGTCAATCGATCGGTTGATAAAGATCGCCCCATTCGGGCTTCCAGACCCCGTCTGGATCGCACACCACGAGCGCGAGCTTGACGTCGTTAGCCAGCCGGATCGCGCCGCGAAAAGCATCCTGAGCCGGCAATTGCGCGCTGACTTGGTCGGTGGTCAGCCGCCCTTGGCTCGCGGCGGCAGGCAGCACGATCGCTCCGGAGGCACCGTCACTGTCGCGTTTCAGGAGCAGCGTGACCGCGTCGGGCTGGACTTCGTTCACTTGCTCAAATCTATTCCGGGCCATGGTTTTCCTCGGCAAGCTGAAGAAATTTCGGACTATCACCGTCCAGTGATAGAATTGAACGCGATTGAGATTGCTCACCACTAATTGACGCGCGGCATCAACGGCATCTCGGATTAGTCGATCCGACGCGGCGATCGGTTCGGGGTACATTGAGGCGAATATGCTTCGTCCAAAACATTGGATCTGGGTCTTCATCGTTAGCGCGGGCATTTTCGGAACCAAGGCGCACGCCGACGATACTGTCGTACGCAGCTTTACCGGCGGTTCGGCTGCTTCCATGGTCGGCATAGTCCCGGCCAGCGAGGACGTGGAACTCGCGGGACCGCAAGCACTCAGCGCCGACGGGCAGGGCAACCTGTTTTTGCTCGATCAGATCAACGGTCGCATCATCCAGTTTGACCCGAAACAGCCAAACTCCGATCCCGACGTCCTCAAGATGCCGAAAGACGTCCAGCCGACCGATCTCGTCGTCCATGACGACGACATAATGGTTTGGGACGGTGGCGTACGGACGCTGAAGGCGGCGCCGGGGCAATCCACGCGCGGACTCGGCGGTGACGTGATCCAGCTTGAGGAGGTCTCGAGCCGTGGGGCAGACGACCAGGTTGCCGTCTCCGCTTTCGCCCAGATGGGATCGCAGGCACCCGGCAGCGCGGCGGACCTGCTCGATCAGAACACCCGCGCGGCCATCATCAGGACGACCCGGCAGCCTGACCGGCAATACGTGGCTTCTCGAAGCAAGGGCTCGGTGATCGCCGACATCATTCCGGACAAGGGCAATGCCAGCGTCCGGGTCGAGATCCAGACCATGGTCACCAACGAAACCATCGGCCAACTCGGCCTGCGCGTGCGCAACCAGCTCGGCACGGTGGAGTTTCTCGAGATCGACAACAGCGACCGCTTCTACGTGCTGGCCGAGGACGTTCCGCCATCAGGAAAGAACGCCTCCACGTTCGTCGCACGCTATGCGGCGAACGGGCGTCTCGAGGGAATCTATGAGCTTCCTCTGGAAAATACGCCGCTGACCAGACGGTTCGTCACGGTGTCGGGCAGTGGCGATGTCTATTTCCTGCGAACCAAGCCGGACGGTATCGAAGTGATTGGCGTCGGGTTCCGACCTCTGACCAATGCCTCGATTATCGACGTGCGGCCGTCGCGAACGACGACGGCGCCGGCACCACAATCCGGCGTCAAATTTGACGCTTCGGCCGCCGTGAGGCCGTCCAATCGCCAGCAGGCGATCGAGACCGCGTTTGCGTTCGAGGGTATCCAGTGGAAGCTGACGCAGGCGAACTACGGCAACGATCCCGACAGCCAATGCAGCGGCTTCAGCCGTGTTCGTCGGCCGTGGTATCTGCAGGGAAAAGTGAACCAGGAGGTGCGCGGCGTACCGTATTGCTGGGGCTGCCACGGTTCGCTCGCGAACTTCCGGCAGCGGATCGAGAGCGGAACGCTGGCTGGCAATGTGTGCACCCGCAATGCGCCACGGCCCGATGTGGCGGGCGTCGACTGTTCGGCATTCGTCAGCGCCGCGTGGGGGCTCTCCGTCCACTATACGACTGCAGCCATCCCCGCGATCGCTGCGCCCGTGGCAAATCCTTGGGACCTGAGGCCCGGCGATGCGCTGAACAAGCCAGGCTCGCATGTGATGCTGTTCCTGCGGTTCACACCTGATCGCAAGGCCGAGGTGATGGAATCCTCGACCGGCGGCTGCAACGGCCGCGTCTGTCGCAACGTCTATCCATTGGCGAGCTTGCTCGCGCGCGGCTATGTTCCGGTCCGCTTTCGAGCGTTCGCGGATGATCAGACGACGGTTTCAGCGGGCGCCTATCAGGAGCAGACTGAACAACCGCCGGCGGGCCGCAAAACGGCAGGCAAAAGGCGCTGAACCCAGTGTGTCGCCAGAGCTACAAAATGGGTAGGCATGATGTCGAGGTGGATCACGATGCGGATGCCCAGAGGACTTGATTGCGGGATCGGGCGGCTGTGCGCCACCATCGGGCTCGCCGCGTTGATCGGACTGACAATCCCGCGGGCGCATGCGGCAGGAGATTTGTCGCTCAGCAATCCAGATGGGGCGGCGGTGCGTGCGCTCGTGATCGGGATCGACGACTACCAGCACGTGCGCAAATTGAAGGGTGCGGTCGCTGACGCTACGGACATCGTGACCAGCCTGAAATCCATGGGGGTTGGCGACGTCGTCGAACTGACTAACGCGCAGGCCGACAGGGCAGGCGTCCTGCGCGAGATCAGTGCACTGGTGGAGCGGACCAAGAACAACGACCTCATCTTTCTGTCGATCGCCGGCCATGGCACCCAGGAGCCGGAGCGCGTCAAGGGCGCGGAGCCGGACGGGATGGAGAACGTGTTCCTGCTGCCAGGCTTTGAAGCCACGCCAACCGGGTCCGTTGAGCGGGTTCTGGGCAGCGAGTTCAACCATTTCATACGGCAGTTCGAGCTGCGCGGAGCGAGGGTGATTTTCGTGGCTGATACCTGCCACGGTGGCGGTATGGTGCGCGATATCGATCCGCGTGCCGCTGAGATGAGCTTCCGGCAGGTCCCGCGCTACACGTTGCTGGTCGACGAACTGAAGCCGGTGTCGGACAGCAACGATCCGAAGTCTGAACTTGACCTTGACCACACGGCGTTTCTGGCCGCGGTGGACCGCTACACCAAAGCGCCGGAAGTCCGCATCCCTGGCATCGATGGCCTACGCGGGGCTCTCAGCTATGCGGTCGCGCGTGCGGTGGAAGGTAGCGCGGACATCAATCACGATGGGAAGGTGACGCTTAAGGAGCTTTTCAGCAATGTTCGGCAGGTGGTCTATCAGCTGTCGGACCAGCGCCAGAACATCGTGACTGTATCATCGCCAGCTCAGACGCCGGATACCGACGTCGCCTTCGGATTGACGCGCGGTGTCGTGCTGATTCAGGGGCCGGCCGCGAGAGCGGCCTCGGGGCAGGCCGGAGCCGGGGTGCCCGTCGATGGACAGCCGCCCGCACCGTCGGCTGTCACGGCCAAGGCTCCAACCATTCCGACCCTTGCGGGGGCGGCCAAGGAACTTCCGATCGCCGGCGCGCCGGGGCCTCTACGCCTCGTTGCACCAATCCGGCTGGCGGCGCTGGACGGCAAGACTAGCTATTTTGTAAGCGTGAAGCCAAAAGATGTTTCCGTGCAGGCTGTTCAACCGACGGACAATCCCGACCTGATCTGGGATCCTGTGTCGCACGACGTGATCGCTTGGGGTGATGTGGTCGCCTACGGGATGGACGTTGCCAGCCTGCCGACGGTAATTGATAGGACTGCGGCAATTCGTGAACTCAAGCGCATTGCGACACGGTCGCCGCAGGTGATGCGTATTTGGCCAGACGATCGCCAACAACGTGCTGGCCAAACCATCGAAGTTGACCTGTCTGATGTGGCATCAAGGGCGGTGCTGCTGTTCAATGTGTCCGGCGATGGCACCATCCAATTGTTGTATCCGGTGGGTGCTGATGCGGCGTTGGCCAGATCGGCGAGTTTGCGCCTACCGCTCAGGGTCGGCGAGCCGTTCGGTGCGGAACAGATCGTTGCGGTGACTTCGCAGCAACGCATGGTCGAGCTTGAGACAGCCCTAGTGCAGTTCAACCGGCGTCGCGCCTCGGGGCAGGTGATCAAGAGTCTCGAGCGTTACTTGCCCGCGGACGCGCGAATCGCCTCGATCGGCTTCTTCAGTGCTCCCTGACTCTTAGGGGAGCACGCTGTGCCGTCATCGCAGTCGATCCGCCGGAAGCGAGCATGGTTCGCATTCCTGCTGCTACTGGCGGGTAGCGGACCTGCGTCCGCAGCACCGTTGCCGACGGGGGCGTTGCATATCGGCACGACGTACGTACCTTGGCTTTGGCCCGCACAAGCGGTGCGCAGGCAGACCAATACCGCGAGTGTGTCCCTACAGATCCTGCCGAGTCAGACCGTCAACGTCGGCGCCAAGGTCTCGTTCGGCGTCACCGCCAGGAGGCCTGGATATCTCATTCTGGTTGACGTCGACGCGGAAGGGCGGATGTCCCAGATCTTTCCGACCCCCGAGCTATTGGCGCAGTCGAACGAACGCGACATTAATCTCGTCAAGCCGGGTGTCGAATTTGTCGTCCCTGCTCCGGCGGCGCGGCAGCGTGGTTTTGAATATGTCGTCGCACCGCCGACGGGGTCCGCAGTGATGATCGCCATCCTGAGCGAGCTGCGCGTGCAATTGCTCGATTTGCCGGACATGCCTCGCAAGCTGGAAGGTCAGGCGGACGCGTTGAGCTATCTATCGGCCTGGACCAGTGAGCTGCGCGTGCCGGACAACAGCAGCGGAAAGCTCGTGACGAACAATTGGTCGTTCGACGTCAAATCCTATTCCATCAAGTGAGTCCTGTGAGGCTTTGGGCTATAGCTTGCTCAGTCGGCTGAAGAAGCCACCGCGGGCGATCATGTAATGAATGTCCTTTGGAAAGGGAAAAGCACTGCGAATGTTGGAAATCGCGTGCTGGAGGAATTCCCCGTCCAGCGGCGCAGGCTTATGCCGCGGTTGGTCCGCGACCTGCGGTATCATGAAGCGATCCACGAAAGCCGCGTCAAGATCGTTGACCCTGACCATCTGTCCAAATGCCGGGAACAGGTCGTAATGACCCAAGCTTACGTTGAGATTCTTGAGGGCAGGGCGCTGAGGCTGGGTTTGATTGCCATCGGCCGTCGCCAGCCCGCGCCCGATCAGGTCCAGCTTCACCGATTGCGGGAGAGTTGACGGACCATACACGATCTCGAGGGCGTGGCCGCTCTGGCCAGATAGCCACTGGTACCAAAAGGTCGCATCGTCGGGCCGCGCATTGGCACCGTAAAGGCAATCAAATCCCCAACAAGCCGTCAGCTTCCCCTGATACTTTCCGAGGCTCCCGACGAGATTGCGCATGCCGTTACCACCGCCGGAGTGGCATGCGATGATGAGCTTGCCGATCTGGAGCTGAGGAATGGATGTCGAGGAGATACCCAGGAACCTGGCCAGAGCTCCAAGGATCTCCTCGAGATAGCGTTCACCCCAGTTCGCGGTGGCAAGGTCGGACACGCTGTAGTTTCCGGCAAAGGTGTTGCCCACAGCGTATTCGTAGCCCAGGAACGGCGCGATGAGCACCACGTCCTTGCCGGAATCCCGGACCTGTTCGCGCAGCCGCGCTGGATCGTTGTGGAAAAGGAATTCATGGTTTTTGACGTAGAAGCCGTGAAGCCAGATCACGACATCGAATTTGGTGGCGGCTGTTGGGTGCTTTGGCGGAAGATAAACCGCCGTTGGTTTCATGCCGGGCGCCTGCCGCTTCGTGAAGAGCGTCACCCCAGGAAAGGCGTTGACGTCCTTTTGCTCAAGCTCACACGCAACCACGCAGGTCGCTCCGATTCGGCCACATCAGGCTTGGCACTTGGTCGACCTGACGTTAGCTCGGCCACTCGTCATGCTTGCGATCCCAAATACACCGGGCCTCGCACCGTGGCAACTCGGCGCCGTGCCAGCGCGCAGTCGTGTAGTAGCGGTGAGGCTAGTGGCATACCTCGACATTGGCCTCGTTGCCTGGCCCGCCACCGCCGCGATATTCGAGATGGCAGCCGCGCTGGACCGGACGGCAGCTGCTGGCGTTGCATATGATCTGAGGACTGACCGTCGCATGGCCCACCGCAGCGCCGTAGCCGCCTGCGCTCGCCTGCGCCCGCTGACGCAATGGCCGATCCTGCCGCTGACTGTCATTGCTCTTGGCGGCATTGGCGGGCCTGGCGCGCTGTTTCTCGCATTCATTGTCGTCGTTGAGGAACGAACCCCTTGCACAGGAGATTCTGCTGCAGTGGTCGCCGTCAGCCTTGTAGCCATGATCACAGATCAGGGGACAGACCCGGGACGGCTTGAGCTTGATTGCGTCAAGCGCGTCGAGACTTGCGAGCTTGGCGTCAAATTTGGTTCCGGCGTGCTGGTTGAAGAGAGCCAAGGAGCGCTGGGAGGCCGCATTCCATCGGCCATCTACGCTACCGGTGAAGCAGCCGACGCGGTTCAATTCGCTTTGTACGGATTTGGTGATATCGGCTTTTGCGATATCGGTCTGGCGCGGCTCGGCGCTGAGTGCGGCAAGCTTTGGCGGCGTATTGTCGTCAGCCAGCGCAGCGACTGTAGGATTGTCCGCGAAGGCACTCCCAACAGCCGGCTTATTCCCGGAGAGAGCCGCAACGATTGTAGATTCGGACGCAATTCGTTTCCGTTCTGCCTCGGTGGCCTGCTCCTGCGCGGCCTGCTTCGCCTTCTCGGCGGCAATTCGGGCGTCTTCCGCAGCCTTCAGATCCGCGGCCGCCTTCTCTTGGTCGGCACGCTGGGCGCCCTGCGACATCAGCCGAGTTTTCTGCTGTTCCGCCTGCTGCGCCTTCGCTGTTGCCGCGACGCGTGCGTCCTCAGCATCGAGCTGATTAAGCTGCAGCTTGGCAAGATTTGCGTAGTATCCGTCCGGATGCTGGTTCAGGAACGCGTCCAGAGCGGGCTTGTTGCGTAGTTGCAAGGCCAATTCGTAATCACGACGAATTTCCGCCTGGGGGTTGGCTGCTTGCATCGGCTCATCAGCCTTGGCAGCGGGAACAAGTGCAACGTCTTCGCCGCCCAGCGAGCCGTAGACATAGGGCTCCTGTCGGTTGCCGGTGGCTTGCAAGACATCATCGCGGACGAAGCCGAAGGCCCTACGCAAGTCGAGCCCCGGCTTTGCGATGTACTTTACGAGAGCCGTCGCATACGGACTATTCTTGCTGTTGCCATCGAGTGCGGTTAGTCCGGCTTTCGCGGCAAACGCGATCAGCGTGTTGGAGACGGCGGGTTCGACCCTGGCCAGCCCGCGGCTGATTGATCGAGAGGCAACCGTACGCTTCATCGAATCGGCAAACGGATTGTTGCGGCACGCGTCGACGATCACCACGCGCAACTGTCTCGCAGGCTCGATTGCCAGCAGGACGCGGTCGAGTGAGAATGCTTCGTCATAAATATCAGTGTCACGTTCGAGTCTGGCGTCGGTCGGGATCAGATAGTTTGTCCCGTCGATCTCGATGCCGTGGCCAGCATAGTACACCAAGGCTATGTCCGCATTGCGCGCCTGATCGGCGAATTCTCTCAGGGCCCGCCGCATATCGGTCGCGGCGAGGTTGAGCCTTGAGTCAACCACATCGAAACCTGCGCCCTTCAAGGTTTCAGTGATGGCGGCAGCGTCGTTGGCCGGGTTTGGGAGCAGAGGGGCATTCTGATAGTTGGCATTGCCAACCACCAAAGCCACGCGCTTTGTCGCCCAGGCTGGCTGGGCTGCCAGTAACAGCGAAGCGGCAAGAAGAAGCAAAACTCGAAGGTGCCTGTATAACCTCATGGCGAACACCCAACCTATGCTCATCGAATGATAACGTCGCGAAGATGGCCGCGTAAGGCATGATTACTGAATTCACACGCCACTGGCGGCTGGCCTATCTCCGTACAGTACCAGTTTCGAGCCCGATCCATTCCTATGTGTTGTCTGGCACTGCGCTCGCGTTCAAACGGCACGGAAGAAATCGCGGGCCGGCGCTGTATGCCGTTTCATGGGGATGATGGGCACCCGCCAGTATCGATGTCTCGCACTGGCGAATTAAGTTTTTGAAATTATAGGACTATTGCACTTAAGGCGTGTTCGCGGCAGTGCAGCGGAGCCTCTGGCTTAGTTCAAACGAAGATGCCGCGGTCGGCAGATCGAGCGGACGTGAAGTCCAGGACGCCGGCTTGCGGGTCAATCTACAGCTTGCGCGGAGGTCAGGAGCCCGTCAGTTCGTCTTTCCATGTTCCCGGTGCTCGATCTTCAGGTTCCTGCCGGAGCGCTCGCCCCGGAAACTGCTCCTTCACAATGAGGGAACCAGTCTCCGAGTCGCGAAGGCTGGCCATGGTCTACCAGTCGATCGCGTCGGTGGCCGCTACCGGAAGGTCGTCAGTGCGCAAGTCGCCAGCCGACTTAATCAGAAAGCCCTGAATATAAGCCGCTCTATTTCGAAGGATGGCGTACGGAGATACAATCGCAATTCCGAACTTTGGAGGAGTTGATGCCCATTCCGTTGAGGATTTACATCACGCCATTTGCCGAGAGGGGGAGCGTTGAGCCCGGGCAATGGAGCAGCGAGACAGCCAAGAAGGCGCTCGACGTGGTCAATACGATCTGGTCAAAGGCCAAGATCGCGTTCGTGATCAGCGATTGCTTGATGGAGAAGCCGCTCGACATGGCAAAGAGCGCGCGCAGCAATGACCAGCGATTGCTGGGTGTTCTTGCCTCTCGGCACGATCCGGACAATGCCGTCCACATCTACCTCGTCAATTCGATTGAAAATCTGGCCGCCGGTGGAAGTTCATACCCCAATAGCCAACCGGAGCCGGCAAGCTTCGTCCAATGGTATGGCAATGACCACGCCAATGGACGCGCCTGGGCTCACGAACTTGGCCATCTAATGAGCCTCAATCACATCGAGATCGACTATTCCAATGAGAAGCAGGCGGCGCAGCGTGTCAAGAACCTCATGACGATAGGATTGAGCGTCGGTTCTGACCTGACGGGCCAGCAGATTGATGCAGCGAGGGGTTCAAAGCTTGTCAAGCGATTTGGCGGATAAGTCCGTGGCCGACCGCAGAATTTGTCACCTCCGTCGTTCTGCACATCGCGCGCCTTCGGGAAACCGGCTTTGGCGGCGACAGCCTTAAAGAGGGAGCAGGTCGACGATACGACGCCAGATTCCTATTCGCGAGATCCTCGTCGCTCCAATCCAAGCGTTGGGCGCAAGAGGCCATGATTGCGATCACGCTTATAACCCTTCTCCCGCTTTGGGAAAAGCCATCCGCAATTAATATGCAAATGACCCCAACGATGAGATCACCAACCACCATATCAAGTGCTTCCGGGATATTGCAGCTGCGCTAGACGACGCTTACCGTTTCGCTCTATTTTTGATGGGCGATCAGGCAGACGCAGAACAAGCCGGCAAACGTACTATCCAGATGCACTGCCGATTTAACGTGGTTGGGTAGCGGCCCTCCAAGTCTAGGGCGATCGCGCAAAGTCGTCGTGCTGTACGAATTCCAGGGCCGGTCCTATCGCGACTCTCTTATATCGTAGCTGCTCCGATCGCGACAGTGATGTCGCGTATTGCACAAGGGCATACTCCTTCGGTGCCAGATCGAAATGGGAGCAAGATCACAACCTTCGTTGCAGCTGTCGATTTGAACTTCTCTTTTCCTGCCTGCACTAAAACAAGGTGGTCCTGCGGCCGTCCGGACGATCACCGACGAGTTCCTATTTGTCGATTGCAGGTCGAAGAGAATGTTCCACAAAACCGGTCCGGGCAAGGTTGACGTCGATCTGGATTTTTCGGGAGTGGGGGTTTTGCACGCGCGGCTTTGGAATTTCGATTTCGATGACTTTGCCGGCTACCAGTTTCGGGGCTTGAAGACAGAGCACTTCGAATTTCTGAAGAACAAGGTGGTTCCCCTGGTGGAGCACGACGCTGGTCAGATCTGGATGACGGGATCCGCGAGCCGGATCGGTACGGCTGATTGGAATATGACGACATCAGCCAACCGCGTCATTACGGTCGCGCGGTCTCTGTCAGAGATGGGCATCCGCCCGGAGCAAATGCAGACGCACGCCATCGGCAATACGCAGACGGCAAATCACAGGCTGGACGAAGACAACGATAGATCAGTGGTCCTTTGGGTTCTGCCTAAGGTCTATTTCGAACCGATCATAAAGCCAGACTTGCCGCGACCCGTTCCGCCGAAGCCAAAGGTCAGTCGAAATTTCAAGATAGCCATGCTGCTTGAGGTCGACGGTTCGATCTCGTTTGCAGCGAGAGCGGCCATCAAGCGCATCGTGAAGGGCAGGGCCGGAGCCGGGATTGCGTTTGCCAGCGCGTTGTTCTCCATATGGGACACGGAAAACAATTTGAAGTGCACCTACGTCTATGCGGCGGTCGGCCTAGGCTTCGGCTTGACCCTTCCGAAGACCGGCGGCAGATCGGGTACTCTGCATGGCCCCTGGAATTCGTTTACGACCGAAAAGCCCATCTCCTGTTCGCAGTTCGGCAAGTCAATGCGCTTTACGACTATCGGGATAGGGGACTTAAGCAAGAACTGGATCTTGCTGGAAACGCCCAGAGGAGTGAAGGACGTCTACTTGAGCATCAGCACGGGCACGACCATCGGCGGCGGCGCGTCGACCTACCCAGCCCATTTGAGCGCTTTCGTCCCGCTAGAGCGACCGAAGCCGTTTGGCGGGCCTTGAGTGAATCGGCTCATCATAACCTTTAGCCGGCGTCGGCGAGGGGAGCTCCGGGTTGACCCGCCGTAGTGATCTCAATGGGTCAAAAAACGCCCAAAATGTCAGAATAACCTTTGAAGACACTACAGTATTTCGAGACTTCCAAGCTGAATACGAGGGTTCGATTCCCTTCACCCGCTCCATCCCAACAATTGATGCATCTTGATTGACCGACTTTGACCGTCAAGTCGGTCCCGGTGACGGCTGGAGCTTGGAGCGGGCGGCCTTGCGATAACCGGGTGCGTTTCGGGTCGGCAGAGCGGCTCTATTCCTGTTTGCCGTCCTTCTCCTCGCGCTGCTTCCGGGCACGATCGACTGCGCCGCCCTGGGGCTGCCCGCTGACCTTCACGCCGGGGAGATGATCGACCTTGTCGTTGGCGGTATCTTCGGCACGCTGCAATTCACGATCGATGATGTCGCGTGATCCTTCGGCCGGGTCCTTGTCGAATGGGCTCTTGGTATCGGTGCTCATGATTGATCCTGCTCGTCGGCGCGCGTTGATTTGCCGAGGCAAGCTCGGCTCGGGCCCATCGTTCCTGTCGAGGCGGCAGCTTTTGTGCAGGCTCTTTACTCCCTGTGGTCGTCGATTTCGGGGGCGACCTGTCCGTAGTTCAGCAGGGCCACGAGGGTCGTTCCGCCCAGAATATTGCCCAGCAGTGTCGGTACGAAGAAGTCCGAGGCATATTGCGAGAGCGACGCCAGGCCGCTCTGCACCAGGAAGGCGCACTCGACCGAGCCCGCGATGATGTGCGCGAACTGGCCGAGCGCGACCACATAGGTCATCACGACGACGAGGTGCGGGCGCGATCCCTTCACGGCAGGCAGTAGCCACGCCATCAAGGCGATCAGCCAGCCGGCAAATATCGCCCGGACAAGGGTCGTCGCGAACGTACCCTCGATGGTGTGGCGGCTGAGATCGACGAAGGCGCCCACGATGCGGGGTTCGAAGATGCTGGTGTGCGCGAGCACGGATCCAACGGCCCAGGTTCCTGCGATGTTGGAGGCGAGGACCAGGCCCCAAAGCTTGATCACGCTCCCAAGCGTGCCGAGATCCCTGTTGTGCAACAGCGGCAGCATCGGCGTCAGGGTGTTCTCGGTGAAGAGCTGCTGCCGTCCCAGCACCACGACCAGGAAACCGACCGTGTAGCCGAGCGGAGCCACCAGCCGTCGGGTGGCCTCGTCGGAAATCAGCACGTGAAACTCGCCCTGGACAATCAGGGACAATCCCATCGAAAGGCCGGCGGCGAGGCCGGACAGCACGATGGCCCACCATCGCCGCTCCAGTTCCTGCTCACCCTCGGCGCGGATCGTCTCGTGGATCAGCGCTGCGCTAGGCCGGCTCTGGGATTCGATCTGTTTCGTCTGCCGCCGCGAGACGCCGTCGAGCTTTGAGGCTGGATTGAAGGAGGCGCCGTCGCCAGGCTGGTCCACTCCGCGGTCTCCTGAAGGGCAGGTTCATCTCAATGCCGGGATCAAGGCTCGAAGCGGCAAGGGGTTCCTGGTAAGTGCTCGCACGCCGCAGCGTTGTTGAGGCACAGCGGCGCGTGACCGACGATCAGGAACCTTCGTGGAAAGCGGGTGTTTTCTACCGGGGCGGGTGGCGATCTGACGAGAGGCCAACTGTGCAAGACAATTTGCGTGTGCGCTCGACCGCGCAGATCGCGGGCCATCCGATTCATCCGATGCTGGTGCCGATACCGATCGCTTGTTTCATCGGAGCGCTGCTGACCGACATCGCCTATGTCGTCAGTGCCGAGATCATGTGGGCGGATTTTTCCGCCTGGCTTCTGGTCGTCGGCGTCATCTTTGGCGTACTGGCGGCGATCGCCGGCCTGACCGATTTTCTCGGCAACCGCCTGGTGCGGGCGCAACCGCCGGCTTGGCCGCATCTGATCGGCAACGCGCTGGCGTTGGTCCTGGCGATCGTCAATGCGTTGATCCACACGCGCGATGCCTGGACCTCGGTGTGGCCGACCGGGCTCATTCTTTCAGCCATCACCGTATTGATCCTGCCGGTCACCGGCTGGCTCGGCTGGGCCATGGTGTATCGCCACGGCGTAGGAGTTGCGCGATGAACTCCGCAATCGCTCGGGTGCTGTTGTGCGCCTCGCTGCTGTGTCTCGCCGGCTGCAATGACGGCAGTGGCGATCCGAAGGCGCAAACCGGCGCCAACCCGACGCTGCCCGACATCCAGCAATACCTGCTGCCGCCGATGCACATCGCCCGTATCGTCGGCTGGAAAAAGGACGAGACCCCGTCCGTCGCGCAGGGCTTGCAGGCCAAGGCCTTCGCGACCGGCTTGCAGCACCCCCGATTTCTCTACGTGCTGCCCAACGGCGACGTGCTGGTGGTGGAATCCAAGGCGCCGAAGGGCGCTCCGATCAAGCGGCCCAAGGAAATCGTGATGGGATACATCGAGTCCTGGGCGACATCAGGCGGCGACACCGGCGCGAGCAACCGCATCACGCTGCTGCGCGACAGCAACGGCGACGGCGTGCCGGACGTGCAGAGCGTCTTCCTCGACCATCTCAACTCGCCGTTCGGTGTCGCGCTGGTCGGCAACGATCTCTATGTCGCCAACACCGATGCGATCGTCAGATATCCCTACACCGAAGGCGATACGAAGATCACCGCGCCGGGCACGGTGCTGACGCCGCTGCCGGGCGGACCGATCGATCATCACTGGACCAAGAGCCTGGTCGCGAGCCCCGACGGTTCAAAGCTCTATGCCGGCGTCGGCTCCAACAGCAATATCACCGAGAACGGCATGGAGGCCGAGCACAATCGCGCCGCGATCCTCGAGATCGACCGTGCCAGCGGCCGCTGGCGCATCTTCGCGAGCGGCTTGCGCAATCCCAACGGCCTCAGCTTCGAGCCGCAGACCGGGACGCTGTGGACGGTGGTGAACGAGCGCGACGAACTCGGTCCCGATCTCGTGCCGGACTACATGACGTCGGTGAAGGACGGCGGCTTCTATGGCTGGCCCTACAGCTATTACGGCCAGCACATCGATCCTCGCGTCAAGCCGGAGCGTCCTGATCTCGTCGCCAAGGCGATCGTGCCTGACTATGCGCTGAGCTCGCATGTCGCGCCGCTCGGCATGGCCTTCAACACGAGCGCGAGTTTGCCGGCGGCCTATCGCGGCGGCGCCTTCGTCGGCGAGCACGGCAGTTGGAACAGGCAGGTCTTGAACGGCTACAAGGTGGTGTTCGTGCCGTTCACGGATGGCAGGCCGAGCGGTCCGCCGCAGGACGTCGTCACCGGCTTCCTCAACAGCGACAACCAGGCGCGCGGGCGGCCCGTCGGCGTCGCCATCGACAAGACCGGCGCGCTGCTGGTCGCCGATGACAGCGGCAACACGGTGTGGCGCGTGACGGCGGCGCACCCGCAGCTCACGCAGCGATAGATAGATCTCGAGGAGTTACACCATGGGCCTTGCTCAATACACGATCGTGCCGGTGCAGGACGAATGGGGCGTGCTGCACGACGGCGACGTCAAGAACAGATACTCCACCAAGGAAGCCGCGTTCGAATCGGCGGTGGCTGCCGCCTCGCTGGCGCTTCGCGAGGGACACGAAGTCCATGTCAGCGTGCCCGGCCGCGAAGCCGGCGAGAACGCGCTGGGAATTTGATGGGACACTCCGAGCAGAACACTTCAGGAGGCTGCGATGACCAAGCCCCGTGAACCGAACGGCATTGAACCCTCCCGCTCTGAAGACGACATTCAGCGAGACCAGCTCGGGCCGCGCGGCGTGCCGGGTGCGCCGGATCCGGCCAAGATGACACCCCAACGCGACAAGAAAATGCCGAAGCACGTCGATCCCGGTCACACGGCCTGACGGCTGCCCCGCGGCTTTTCTGTTCGGCCGGTAAGTCGGCGCCCGGCCGTCGACTTACGCCGCCGCAACGATATCCGTCTTGGCAAAGTCGTCGCCGACATAAAGAAGTGCGCAGCCATGCTCCTTGGCGACATCGTAGGCGAAGCAGTCACCAAAGTTGAGACCGGCAGGACGAATGCCTTTGCCCCAACGCGAGTAGATTTGCGCCACGCGTTCGGCCGAAGCTTGGGTCACCGAGATCACGTTCAAACCGAGATCGTTAATCAGCTTGTTCATCTCTTCGTCGACGCCCCGCCGTGCCGCGACGATCAGGCTTTCTGCAACGGAGGCCGCCGAGATCAGGATTTCGTCGGCGGTGTCCAGCGCGGTGATGCAAGCATCGGCTTGCGGTTCGTCGAGCACGATCGCCATCAGTGCGGAGGTATCGACTGCGATCATTCCGGCAGTCCGTCATCGCCGAAAAGAAAGTCCTGACTGCGCGCGGCGCTCGGTCCGGGAATAGCTTTGGCCCCGCCGGTCCTTCGCGCCGCCTCAAGCGCGGTCCGGCGGGTGGCGCGGTCCGGCGAAAGCTTGACCGGGACGAGCCGCACCGCGGGATGCCCATGCCGCGTCAGGATCACCTCGTCGCCGGCCTCTGCGCGGCGGACAAGATCGGTCAATTGTCCTTTTGCGTCGGTAACGGAGACCCGCATCTCATTGCTCCTTCCTCAATTTTCATAAAATGGACCATGCGATGGTCCAATGTCAACCACCTCCCACCCCGCCATCGCCGGACGCGATCTCGCGGTTGATCTCGGCATGAGCCTGCCGGCGGTGTTCGCCGGACCTCCGCGCCCAGGCTCGCCAAGTAACATCATGTTAGGTTTGTCGAATAACTGGGTAATTGTGTTAGCCCGGCGAAAGCTTATCGTCGCCACCAAGCAGACACCCATCGGCAATGACAAGCGCTCGCGAAACTCCGCAGAGCGGCCGGAGAGTGCTGCCCAATTTTGAGCGAAGCCCGTCAACGGGACGTCAGCAAAACCCAAGGGAGGAATCTTGAGATGACCGCGATCCATCAGATGAGTCAGTCCAGGAAAGCCGCTGCCAGTGGCTGGATCGGGTCGGCTCTCGAATATTATGACTTCTTCATCTACGCGACCGCCGCGTCGCTGATCTTCCCGCAAATCTTCTTCCCGTCGGAGAATCCCACCGTCGCGATCGTCGCCTCGTTGGCGACCTATGGCGTCGGGTATGTGGCCCGGCCGATTGGCGCGTTCGTCCTCGGGCACTGGGGCGACACCCATGGCCGCAAGACGGTTCTCATCATCTGCATGTTCCTGATGGGCATCTCGACGATGGCCGTGGGTATCCTGCCGACCTACCAGCAGGTTGGCATCCTGGCGCCAATTCTGCTCGTCATTCTGCGCCTCGTGCAGGGATTTGCCGTTGCCGGCGAAATCTCAGGCGCAAGCTCGATGATCCTGGAGCACGCGCCGTTCGGTCGGCGGGGCTTCTATGCCAGCTTCGCCCTTCAGGGGGTGCAGGCCGGACAGATCCTCGCCGCAGCAATCTTCCTGCCGTTGGCGGCCTATATGCCGACCGAGGCCTTCAACAGCTGGGGCTGGCGGATTCCCTTCCTGCTCAGCTTCTTCGTCATCGTCGCGGGCTACATCATCCGTCGCGAAGTCGACGAGACCCCTGCTTTTGCCCGCGAGGGCGAACGGGGAGAAACGCCGCGCGCGCCCATCGTCCAGGCCATCAAGCTGAGCTGGCGCGACATGCTCAGGGTCATCTGCATGGCGCTGATGAATGTCATTCCTGTCGTCGCGACGATCTTCGGCGCGGCCTATGCGGTGCAGCCGGCCTACGGGATCGGTTTTGCCAAGGACGTCTATCTCTGGATCCCCGTGCTCGGAAACATGCTGGCGGTGTTCGTCATTCCCTTCGTCGGCAATCTCTCCGACAAGGTCGGCCGCAAGCCTCCGATCATCGTAGGCGCGCTTCTCTCCGGCTTGCTCGCCTTTTGCTATCTCTATGCCATCAGCATCAGGAATGTGCCGCTGGCAATATTGGTGTCGCTCTTGATGTGGGGCGTAGTCTATCAGGGCTACAACGCGATCTTCCCGAGCTTTTACCCGGAGCTGTTTCCGACCCGCACCCGCGTCTCGGCGATGGCGATATCGCAGAACATCGGAACCACCATCACCGCATTGCTGCCCGCCCTGTTTGCGACCGTCGCGCCTCCCGGCTCGACCAACATCCCGTTGACGGTGGGGGCGATTGCCTTCGCTATCACGGTGATCGCCGCGCTGGCGGCCCTGACCGCGCGGGAAACCTATCGGATCAGGATCGACGATCTCGGCAATCCCAATGCCGTTCCAATGCTGCGGGCCGACTATGAGCGGCAGCGTGCGGAGGCGGCGAGCGGTGCGGCCGCAATTCCGATCTGACGGTTACGCAAGGAAGCCATGCCGCTGCGATCGAGGACGTTGCAGCGGCAGGGTTCGAGGCGTTACCTAACTGCCTGCTCGATTCCGCGCGCGAGCGCGATCATCATGAGGTTGCAGAATGAACCCCGTCGTCATTGCCGTCGCAATCACCGGCTCCGTTCCGCGCAAGAAGGACAATCCCGCGGTGCCGATCTCGCCGTCCGAACAGATCGACTCGACGCACCAGGCCTTCGAGGCCGGCGCCACGCTTGCCCATATCCATGTCCGCAATGATGACGAGACGCCGTCCTCCGATCCCGAGCGTTTCGCTCTGGTGCAGGCGGGCATCAAGAAGCACTGTCCGGACATGATCGTTCAGTTCTCGACCGGCGGGCGGGGCCGCGATCCCTCGGCGCGCGGATCGTCGCTCTATCTGAAGCCGGACATGGCCTCGCTGTCCACGGGATCGGTGAACTTTCCGACCATCGTCTACGAGAACAGCGCCGCGCTGGTGGAGACCCTCGCCACCGGGATGAAGGCGAATGGCATCCGGCCGGAAATCGAGATCTTCGATTTGTCGCATCTGCATGGCGCCCGCCGCCTGATCGAGGCGGGGCTGATCGACCAGCGTCCGCACGTGCAGTTCGTCATGGGCGTCAAGAACGCCATGCCCGCGGACGAGCATGTCCTCGACATCTTGCTGGGAGAGCTCAGGCGGCTGATCCCGAAGGCGACATGGACGGCAGCGGGGATCGGACGCCACCAGGCCGAGGTCATTGGCTGGGCGCTCGCGCGGGGCGCCGATGCGGTCCGCACCGGGCTCGAGGACAATATCAGGATCGACAAGGCGCGCCTCGCGGCCAGCAACGCCGAACTCGTGGCCATCGCCGGTGAGGCTGTCGCGCGTCACGGCCGGCGCGTGGCGACTGCGGCGGAGGCGCGATCCCTGCTCGGGCTCGCGGGGCAGGGCGCTCCTGCCGCCACCTGACATGCTCCCGGCCGCCTGCTGCCATTCGACGGCCGGCGTTTCCCTGCGCTAAGTCCGGGGGTAAGACAGGTGTCACAGGCGTGATCGGCGCCTGCCGGGCAGGCGACGATTGGAATGCGGTTCTTGAAATCTGACAGCAGGCTCATCGGGGTCCTGCTGGTGCTTGCGGTCTCCCAGCTTGTCGGGTGGGGTACGATAGGTCTTCCCGCCATCGTCGGACGCGATCTCGCGGCCGATCTCGGCATGAGCCTGCCAGCGGTGTTCGCCGGGACGTCCGTCCTCTATGTGTCGATGGGGCTGTGCGCGCCCTGGCTGGCCAAATCGTTTGCGCGGCACGGCGCACGAAAGGTCATGATCTCAGGCACGGTCCTCACCGTGCCGGGCTTCATTCTGCTGTCCCTCGCGCGCGAGCCGATGCTGTATTTCGCGGCCTGGATCGTCCTCGGCATCGCCGGCAGCGCCACGCTTTCGACCGGCGCCTATATCATGCTGAACGAGGTCGCCGGGCGGCAGGCCAAGAACGCCATCGGCGCGCTGATGCTGGTGACGGGCCTGTCGAGCAGCATC
This sequence comes from Bradyrhizobium sp. GCM10028915, assembly GCF_042666195.1. Taxonomy (NCBI): domain Bacteria; kingdom Pseudomonadati; phylum Pseudomonadota; class Alphaproteobacteria; order Hyphomicrobiales; family Nitrobacteraceae; genus Bradyrhizobium; species Bradyrhizobium sp. GCM10028915. Next base: position 269,920 of record NZ_JBHTFN010000008.1, on the reverse strand, counting down.
TTCTGGCCGACGACGTCGTTCCTCAGCGGTCAGCTCGGCTGGCGCGGGACGTGCCTCGTCTATGCAGCGATGATGGTCGTCATCAACCTTCCGCTCTATGCATTCTTTGCACCGCGCCGGAAAATCGTCGGTGATCGTGGCGGCGAGCCGGTGAAATCTTCGCCGCCGCCTGCGATTCCCAGGAGCACCTTCAGCCTCGTCGTTGCCGCGATCACGCTGAATGCCTTCGTCAATTTTGGCATCGGCGCCATCATGATCGAGTTGCTCCGGGCGGAGGGGCTTCCCCCGGCGCAGGCGCTTGCGTTTGGCTCGATGCTGGGCGTGATCCAGGTCAGCGCCCGCGGACTCGATTTTCTGGGCGGAGGGCGGTGGGATGGAATCACGACCGGGCTCGTCGCCGGCACGGCGCTGCCGATCGCCATGCTGCTGCTGATGACGAGCGAGGGCGCGACCTGGGCGGTTGCGGCCTTCATCCTGCTCTATGGCGCCGGCAGCGGCGCGATGGCGGTGGCGCGGGCGACGATCCCGCTCGTGTTCTACGATCAGACCGAGTTCGCCAGGGCGATGTCGATGATCGCGCTGCCGCTCAATCTCGCCTCCGCGGTCTCGCCCCCGCTCCTTGTCGGCCTGCTCACCCAGTTCGGCAGCCGCGGCGCGCTCGGTCTCACCTTCGTCTGCTCCTGCGCCACGGTGCTGATCCTGGTCCTGCTCGGCCGCCGGCGGCCGCAGGTGGCTGCAGCGGCTGCAACCTGAGAATATTCGCGCTGCGGAAATTCACCGCGCGGTGACCTGCGCTGGGCGGGCGGGGGGATAGCCGTATGCCCACAGTGCAGTGCTCGGATCGCCAAAATAGTGTATCCGCAGGAAGCGCGGCCCGCGATCTCGCCGCCGCGCCAAGATCCAGTTCCCGGAGGAATTCGACATGTCGGCCCTGCCGCTCTCAGGCATCAAGATCCTTGACCTCACCCGCGTGCTTGCCGGGCCTCTGTCGGCCCAGATGCTGGGCGATTTGGGCGCCGAGGTTATCAAGATCGAGCGGCCGGGCACTGGTGACGACGCGCGCGCCTTTGGCCCGCCTTACCTGACTGACCCCGAGGGCAAGGCCAACAACAACAATTCATTCTACCTCTGCGCCAACCGCAACAAGAAGTCGGTCACGGTCAACATCGCCAAGCCCGAAGGGCAGGCGATCATCCGCGAGCTTGCCAAGGACGTCGACGTCTTCATGGAGAACTACAAGGTCGGCGATCTCAAGCGCTACGGCCTCGACTACGAGACCATCAAGGCGATCAATCCCGGCATTATCTATTGCTCGGTGACCGGCTTCGGCCAGACCGGCCCCTATGCGCCGCGCGCCGGCTACGACGCCATCCTGCAGGCGATGGGCGGCCTGATGAGCGTCACCGGCCACATCGACGGCGAGCCCGGCGAGGGCCCGATGAAGGTCGGCCCGTCGATCGTCGACTACATGACCGGCATGAACACCTCGATCGGGATTCTCTCGGCGCTCTATCATCGCGACGCCAATGATGGCGTGGGGCAGCATATCGACGTCTGCCTGTTCGACACCGTCATCGCGTCGTTGTCGCACTGGCTGCAGATCTACCTCGTCAACGGCAAGACGCCGCCGCGCCGCGGCACCTGGGGCAATGGCGGCATGCCGGCCGGCGTGTTCCGCTGCACCGACGGCGAATTGATGCTGGTGGTCGGCAATGACGGCCAGTTCCAGCGCACCTGCGCCGTGCTCGGCGCGCCCGAACTCGCGAGCGACAAGCGTTTCGTCAGGAACAACGACCGCGTCGTGCACGGCAAGGAGATCATGGCGATCTTCGCCGGCCTGTTCCTGAAGCAGCCGGTGGCCTATTGGCTGGACAGATTGGAGGAGGCCGGCGTGCCCTCCGGCCCGATCAACAATTTCGAGCAGGTGTTTTCCGATCCGCACGTCCAGTCGCGCGGCATGCGGGTGAAGGTCGATCATCCCTTCCAGCCCGATCTCTCGCTGATCCGCAACGCGCTGACGCTCTCGGAAACCCCGATCAAGGACTACCGCGCCCCGCCGCTGCTCGGTGAGCACACCCAGGAGGTGCTCGCCGGCAAGCTCGGCTACGATGCCGGCAAGATCGAGACGCTGAAGCAGCAGGGGATTATCTAGCTTCGGCGAAGCGGCGCGCGCGGTTTGGCCTGATCGCCACTGGATAAGAAGGGACGTCAGCATGACGCTCCTGCGGCCTTGCGCGAACCTTGCGGGCAATCCCCAGATAATTCCGGTCCGTACTCACACAGGCTTCCGCTCCGCGCGCGACTCAGATTCGATCGGTCCACTCAGTCCGGGAGGGAACGAATGTCCTACACGATCGGGTTTCAGGCCAAGAACCAGAAGGCAATTCTGGCGACCGAGGCGGCAACGGCCAACCAGGCCGTCGCGATCATTGCCGCGTTGCGGCAAAGCGCCGACGAAATAAAGTTCATCCGCTCGCCGCAGGAAGGCGACATGGGCATCGAGATGCTGCTGCTGCTCGCCAAGGAAGAGGCCGAGGAGATGCCGCAGCACGCCTAGGCGGCTCGGCGACCAAACTTCGATCAGAAGCGAAGCATGACGGCTGCAACATGCTGTAGCAAGCCGTCATCTCGCTTGGACCGAAGGTGGCCGCCCATGAATCTCGAAATGAAACGCGAAGCGCTCCGCGTCGAACCGATCTCGACTTTCCTCGATCGCCGGCAGGCGCCGGTCTCGCCGGTCACGCGCGCCGGCAACATGATCTTCGTCGCCGGCCTGCCGCCATTCGACCCCGAGACGGGCGAGATCGCGGACGTGCCGATCGAACGGCAGAGCGAGCTGATCATGGAGCAGATGAAGCTGTGCCTTGAGACGGCGGGCGCGAGCCTCGACAACGTCATGAAGTGCAACGTCTACTGCACCTCGACCAAGCACTTCGCCGCGTTCAACAACGTCTATGCGCGCTATTTCCCGCACGATCCGCCGGCGCGGATCTTCGTCTGTACGCCGGAATGGTTCGGCCCCTTCGACGTCGAGATCGACTGCATCGCGATGATGTGAAGGTTAGCGCGCCGCCACTTTTGACGGCGCCTTCGCCTCCGTCCGTCCCGCCGTCAGCGCCATCGTCGCCACGCTGACGACGCGCGCGACCACGTCCTCGACATCGTCGAGGTCGCATTTGCCTTCCGACAGTTTCGTCAGCCGCTCGCTCTCGCGGATGGTGTGGTGCGCCATGGCGAGCGCGAAGTTCAGGCCCCAGTAAATATCGACGTCGCTGCGGTCGGGCAGGGACCTTCGCATCGCGCCGGCGAATTTGCGCAAATGGTCGATCTCGCGATTCTTGATGCGGCGGATCGGCGGCACGGATTCGATCGAAGCGCGGATCATGAAGCGCGCCGCGCTCGAGCGCTGGTTCTCGGGACCGAGGCAGCCGCGCAGCGTCGGGCCGACCAAGGCATGCAGGATTACCTCGATCGGCGCGCGGCCGCCGCCTTGTTCTTCCGCCGCCTTCAATTCGCGCAGACGCTCGCGATTGGTGGCGATCGAGCGTGTCACGAACAGCTCCGCGATCAACTCGTCCTTCGAGCCGAAATGATAGTTCACCGCCGCGAGGTTGACATTGGCCTCAGCGACGATGTCGCGCAACGTCACGTCGCCGAACCCGCGATCGGCATAGAGCCGTTCGGCAGCGGCGAGAATGGCAGTCCGGGTATGATCGCTGGCCATGGGAGCCCTCGGGGAGGGAGTTGCAATTCAAACAGTTGTATGAAACTATCGTTTGAAGGCCGGGAAAGTCAATCCGCAATCGGGACTCGTTCGCAAACGCGAATGGGTTCCGGAGCATCCGCAAGCCGCGCATTCGCACTTGCGGGTCGCACAATGCGGGTGGACAGTCCGGCGCAAAACAAGTTCGCCAAACGAGTTGGCAAAGACGAGGAGCGTCCCATGGATTTCGATCTGTCGCCGAAGCAGAAGGAATGGCTCGACCGCGTGCAGTCCTTCATGGCCAAGCACGTGCGCCCGGCGGTGCCGGTCTATGATGAGCAGGATCGCAGCGGCGAACGCTGGAAGGTGATCCCGGTGCTCGAGGATCTCAAGAAGAAGGCGAAAGCCGAAGGCCTCTGGAACATGTTCATGCCGCCCAACGAGCATGAGGACGACGAATTCCGCGGCGCGGGACTGACCAATCTCGAATACGCGCTGCTCTCCGAGCAGATGGGCCACATCTCGTGGGCTTCGGAAGTCTTCAATTGTTCCGCGCCCGACACCGGCAACATGGAAGTATTCATGCGCTACGGCTCCAAGGAGCAGAAGCGCAAATGGCTGCGTCCGCTGATGGACGGCGAAATCCGCTCCGCCTTCCTGATGACGGAGCCGGCCGTGGCCTCGTCTGACGCCACCAACATCGAGACCAGCATTGTGCGCGACGGCGACCATTACGTCATCAACGGCCGCAAATGGTGGTCGTCCGGCGTCGGCGATCCCCGCTGCAAGATCGCGATCCTGATGGGCAAGACCGACTTCAAGGCGGCCAAGCACCAGCAGCAGTCGCAGATCCTGGTTCCGCTCGACACTCCCGGCATCAAGGTCGAGAAGATGCTGCCCGTGTTCGGCTTCGACGACGCGCCGCACGGCCACGCCCAGGTGCTGCTCGAGAACGTGCGGGTGCAGAAGGAGAACATCCTGCTCGGCGAGGGCCGCGGCTTCGAGATCGCGCAGGGCCGGCTCGGTCCCGGCCGTATCCATCACTGCATGCGCACTATCGGCAAGGCCGAGGAGGCGCTTGAGAAGATGGTGAAGCGGCTTACCTCGCGCACTGCCTTCGGCAAGCGGATCGTCGAGCATTCGGTGTGGGAGCAGCGCATCGGCGAGGCCCGCACCAACATCGAGATGACGCGGCTGTTGTGCCTCAAGGCCGCCGACATGATGGACAAGGTCGGCAACAAGACCGCGCAGGCCGAGATCGCCATGATCAAGGTCGCAGCCCCCAATATGGCGCTGAAGATCATCGACGAGGCGATCCAGGCCTTCGGCGGTGCAGGCGTCTCGGACGAAGCCGGCCTTGCCAAGGACTATGCCCACATCCGCACGCTCCGTCTCGCCGACGGCCCGGACGAGGTGCACAATCGCGCCATTGCCAGGCTCGAGGTTCGGAAGTATGCAAACTCTTCCAGTCATTAAGCGGGAGAGCACGCTGGCGCTCCCGATTTGAAGAAACGACAGGGCATGATCCGTGATCGGATGACCGCTTGACGCAAGTGCGCTGGGGGTTACCGATTAGGATCATGTTCGGACTGAAGAGGGAGCGTCATCGTGGCTGACGGCGTCAGGAAAGACGAAGAGTTCTCGGGCACCAAACCGGTCGAGGAGCGTCATCGCATCGACGAGATGCGGCTCGAAGCCTGGCTGCGCGAGAACGTCGAGGGTTATGAGGGACCGCTGGTCGTGCTCCAGTTCAAGGGCGGCCAGTCCAACCCGACCTATCGGCTCGACACGCCGAACCGCTCCTATGTGATGCGCCGAAAACCATTCGGCAAATTGTTGCCGTCGGCGCACGCGGTCGATCGCGAATATCGCGTGATCGCGGCGCTGGGAAAGCAGGGCTTTCCGGTCGCGAAGGCCTATGCGCTGTGCCAGGATGACAGCATCATCGGTTCGGCCTTCTACATCATGTCGATGGAAGACGGCCGGGTGTTCTGGGATCCGACGCTGCCGAGCCAGACGCGGGATGATCGTCGAAAGATCTTCACCAGCAAGATCGAGACGCTGGCAAAACTCCACATGTTCGATCCCGTCGCGATCGGTCTTGGCGACTTCGGCAAACCCGGCAACTACTTTGCCCGGCAGATCGACCGCTGGACCAAGCAGTACCGCGCGTCCGAGACCCAGACCATTCCGGAGTTCGAGAAGGTCGCCGAATGGTTGCCGAAGACCGTGCCGGAGCAGGCGCGCGTCTCGATCGTCCACGGCGACTATCGCCTCGACAACATGATTTTCCACGCGACGGAACCACGCGTGCAGGCCGTGCTCGATTGGGAATTGTCGACGCTCGGCGATCCCATGGCCGACTTCACCTATCTGCTGATGCAGTGGATCATGCCCGGTCTGGACGGCGCCGACCTCAAGGCGCTCAACATCCCGAGCGTGGAGGAGGCCGCGCAGATCTATTGCAACGTCACCAAGATGACGGTGCCTGACCTCAACTGGTATTTCGCCTACAACCTGTTCCGTCTCGCCGGCATCACGCAAGGCATCGCCGGCCGGGTCCGCGACGGCACCGCGGCGAATGCCAAGGCGCTGGAGTCAGCCAAGCGCACCGTTCCGCTGTCGAAGGCGTCTTGGGAGTACGCGCAGAAGGCGGGCGCGGTTTAAGGAATCCGAAGGCGGCTGACGGCCGCGCCTTTGCTTGCGTTCCTCTCGTGTCTGGACACGGGACAGAATGACGAGAGAGATGCCCGCATGATCGATCACACCACCCTCATCACCTACATCCTCATCGTCCTCGGCTTCGTCTTCATTCCCGGACCGGCGACACTCCTCACCATGGCGCGCGCCGCGAGCTCGGGAACTAGGGTCGGCATCGCGACGGGCGCGGGAATTGCGGCTGGTGACGTGGTCCACACCACCATGGCAATCGTCGGCCTCTCTGCGATCATCGCGACTTCGGCGCTCCTGTTCAGCGTCGTCAAATACGCGGGCGCAGGCTTTCTGATCTATCTCGGCATTCGCGCCATGCTCGACAAGACGCCGATCGAGGTGAATGGCGGTGCGCCCGCGATCAGCGCAGCGCGGGCATTCCGGCAGGCCGTGCTGACCGAGGTGCTCAATCCGAAGACCGCGCTGTTCTTCCTTGCGTTCCTGCCGCAGTTCGTCCCGCCCGAGCATGGCTCGACGACGCTGCAGCTCGCGCTGCTCGGCGCTGTGTTCGTGTTGCTCGGCCTCCTTAGCACGGTGGTGTTCGCGGTCGGCGCCGGCCGTCTCGGCAATTTGCTACGCCGCCATCCAGCCGTCGTGAAATGGCAGGGCAAGGTGGTCGGGACGATCTACTGCGCCGTCGGCGTGCGGCTGGCTTTGCAGGAGCGATGAGGCGCACCGCTCATTCGTAGCCCGGATGAGCGCAGCGATATCCGGGACAGCGGCCCCGCATGTCGCCACTATGCTCATGCGGACTACGGGTGTCTCCAGACGCTCGTCATTGCGAGCGAAGCGAAGCAATCCAGAATCTTCGCACGGTGGCAGTCTGGATTGCTTCGTCGCAAGAGCTCCTCGCAATGACGCGGAAACACCTTACCCCTTCACGCAATGCGCGATCAGCTTCTCCACGAAGCCTGCGCATTTCTCCAGCTCCGCCATCTCCACGAACTCGTCCGGCGTATGCGCCTGCGCGATCGACCCGGGCCCGATCACCACTGACGGGATATCGGCCATGCTGGCAAACAGGCTCGCCTCGGTACCGAAGGCGACCTTGGCGTGGTCGTTGCGCCCCGCGAGGCTCTTGGCCAGCGTGACGATGGTGGCGTCGGCGGCGGTGTCGAGGGCGGGATAATCGAGGATCTCTTCGAAGTCGATGCCGCACTCCGGGTGTCGCGCCTTCATCGCCGGCTCGATCTCGGTCTTGGCCCAGGCGACGATCGCATCCGTCACCTCCCTGGATTCGGTTATGCCGATGCCGCGGCATTCGAAATCCACCGTGCAGGTATCGGGCACGATGTTGAGCGCGGCGCCGCCATGCACGATGCTGGTGAGCAGCGTCGAGTGAGGGACATCGTAGGGGCTGTTCGTTGCTTTCGTGCTTGCGAGTTGCAACGCGCGGCGGCGGATTTCGACGATCAGCTCGGCGGCGTATTCGATCGCGTTGACGCCCTCGGGCGCGATCGAGGAGTGGCGGGCGAGGCCCTGGAACGTGGCGCGCACGCCGTGCTTGCCCTTGTGGCCGATGATGACCTTCATCTCGGTCGGCTCGCCGATGAAGGCGCCGAGCGGCTTGATCCGTTTCTTCGCGACCTCGCGCAGCATCGGCCGCACGCCGACGCAGCCGATCTCCTCGTCATAGGAGATCGCGAGATGGATCGGCGTTGCAAGCTTCGCCTCCAGCATCTCCGGCACCATGGCGAGGCACACGGCGACAAATCCCTTCATGTCGGTGGTGCCGCGGCCGTAGAGCCTGCCGTCGCGTTCGATCAGCTTGAAGGGATCGTGGCTCCAGTCCTGGCCCACCACGGGCACCACGTCGGTATGTCCCGACAGCACCAGGCCGGGGCGGTCCTCGGGTCCAATGGTGACCCATAGCGAGGCTTTCTGTCCGGTCTCGTCGACGATGCGCTCAAAGCTGACGCCGAACCCGGCGAGATAGCTCTCGATATGCGCGATCAGGGGCAGGTTGGAGCGATCGCTGATCGTGTCGAAGCCGACGAGGTCGGCGAGCAGCCTGCGAATACGGTCGGGTCTTGAGCTTGGCATTGTCACGTTCTTGTCAGGGGGATGGAAGCCGAAGTGCTTGCACGAACCATACCAACGTCGCCTCTGGTAGAGCAAATCAACACAGACCGGTAGCCCGGGTGAGCGAAGCGATACCCGGGACAGCTCGTGGTAGGAATCCCGGATGTCGCTTCGCTCATCCGGGCTACAAGACCTTGTGTTGCCTGTCGGGCAAAACACCCCAATTGCCGAATATTCCACTTTACCGAAATTCGGAAATCACGTATGTGTCGCCGCAACCCGGACCAAGGAAGAGGGGCGTATCGCGATCGTCACGAACGCGGGCCGGACGGCGGTGGACGTTAGTCACATCGGCGCGATCGGTTTCGCAGGGCGGGCAACCGTGAGCGAAGGCGTCGCGCACACGACCGGTGCTGACAGCGTACGGCAAAACCGTGTCGTCCTGACGCCCGGTGTGCGTCAAGTCTTGTGGTGATGTGGCGGCCCGACCGGGTTCGCGCATCAGCCATCCATGAGGCGACGGGGGCAATAGTGCATCGCTCCCCGGGGAGAGCACGGCATAAGCCGTAAAACCGCTGCGCAGGGAAGGCCGGACGTTTTGGCTTCACCTGTATGCCGCTGTGCAGATTTTTTACTGCAACTTCGCACAGTGGACCGCGGGTGCCAGCCGGCGCCCGGTCTTCCCTGCGCCCTCTTTCATTCGAGGGTGAGCGACCAAGCAAAGCTCGGGCGAACAAGCCGCGAGAGGGCGAAGGTGTGTCTGCGAACGGGAATGCGAATGGAAGCGCGACGCTGCCAGCCACAGACTCCGTCATTGCGAGCACAGCGAAGCAATCCAGGCTGACGCCGCGGAAAGACTCTGGATTGCTTCGCTGTGCTCGCAATGACGATGCTGAAGCAGTTGCGCGCCAAAACTTCTGTCTCGTGCCCCGGACGCAGCGCAGCAGCGTGAGAAAGCTGCAGCGCGTCCGGGACGCGAGAGTGCGTGAACTAAACCGGCTTCCCCGTATACGGCATCGACGCCGTCAGTCCGCCGTCCACCGGGAAGGCCTGGCCATTGACGTACGACGCCTCGTCGCTGGCCAAGAACAGTCCCATCGCGGCGAGCTCGTGCGGCTGGCCGGGGCGCTTGAGCGGATTGAGCTGGCCGATCTTGTCGGCGGTGCCGCGCTCCTTGGCGCGGTCGAAGATCGGCTTGGTCATGCCGGTCTCGATCAGGCCCGGGCACACCGCGTTGATGCGCACACCGGTACCGGTGAGCGAATAGGCGGTGGTCTGCACCAGGGAGATGACGCCGGCCTTGCTCGCGGCATAGGGATGTCCGCTGGCGCCGGCCTTGAGGCCCGCGACGGACGCGGTGAGCACGATCGCGCCGGACTGCTGCTTCACCATGTGCGGCATCGCATGCTTCACCGCGAGAAACGGCCCGATCAGGTTGATGCGCAAGACTTCCTGCCATTGCTCGACGGTCTGCTCGCCGAGCGGAACGAGTCCGCCGGAGACGCCGGCATTGGCCCAGATCACGTCGAGCCGGCCGTGCGTCTTCACCGCCTTGTCGATCACGGCCATGACGTCCTTTTCGGAGCCCGCATCCGCCATCATGGCTTCCGCGACACCGCCGGCCTTCTTCACCTCGTCGACCGTCTCCTTCACCGCCTCGCTGCGATCGACCGCGATCAGCTTGGCGCCTTCCCTGGTGAACAGCAGCGCGGCCGCGCGGCCGATGCCGCTGCCGGCACCGGTGATGATGACGGATTTGCCTTGCAGACGGCCCATGCGGTTTCTCCCTTTGGTTCGCGCGCGACGCTTGCCGCGCGACGGAATTTCAAACAAGATTTCAAACGGTAAAGTGTCTTGAGACACGTTCGCTACTGACGTACAGCGACATCAGACGGGATGGAAGGGTTTCGATGGCAGGTGCAGACAAGCCCAAAGTGGTCACGACACGCTGGTGGTGGGTCCGTCACGCGCCCGTGCGCAATGACGGTGGCAACATCTACGGTCAGTCCGATCTCGCCTGCGACACCAGCGATACCTACGTCTTCAATGCTGTTGCCAAGGTGCTGCCACGCAAGGCGGTCTGGTATTCGAGCAATCTGATGCGCACCCATCAGACCGCCGAAGCGATCTGGGCGGCCGGATTCCCGAGGCCTGCATCGATGAAATGGGAGGCGGACCTCGCCGAACAGAATCTCGGTCGCTGGCAGGGCATGAACCGCGCCGAGTTCATCGCCAGCCGTCCCGTCGGCTCGAGCTGGTTTGCCGACATCAACGAGCCTGCACCCGGCGGCGAAAGCTTCATGGACCTCTACAACCGCACCCGCCGCACCATCGAGCGGATCAACAATGAGGCCGCCGGGCAGGACGTGATCGCGGTCGCACATGGCGGCACCATCAAGGCGGCGCTGGGGCTGGCGCTCGACAATCAGCCGGAGCGAGGGCTCGCGTTCGATATCGACAATTGCTCGGTGACGCGGCTCGACTATTTCGCAAGCCCCGAGCGCAATGTCTGGCGGCTGCCGATGGTGAACCAGCAGCCGTGGATCGCGGACGATGCGCATGCGGCAATGCATCAACCCGCGGGACCGGAAGTCAAGAAGCTCGCCTGAGCAATTGCCCGGTGGCGCGGAGGCGGCGTAAGCTTCAAGCAATCAAAACGTACTCTGGGAGAGAAACATGACCTTGTTCGACATGAAGGGGAAAGTCGCCGTCATCACCGGTTCGACGCGCGGCATCGGGCTTGCGATCGCCGAGCGCATGGCCGAGCACGGCGCCAAGGTGGTGATCTCCTCGCGCAAGGCCGACGTTTGCGACCAGGTCGCCAAGAGCATGAACGACAAGTTCGGCAAGGGCACGGCGGTGGCGATCGCCGCCAACATCTCGTCGAAGGAAAATCTGCAGAACCTCATCGACGAGAGCAACCGCGCCTTCGGCAAGATCGACGTGCTGGTCTGCAACGCCGCGTCGAACCCGTATTACGGTCCGCTCGCCGGCATCTCCGACGATCAGTTCAGAAAGATCCTGGACAACAACATCGTGGCCAACAACTGGCTGATCTCGATGGTGGTGCCGCAGATGATCGAGCGCAAGGATGGCTCGATCATCATCGTCTCCTCGATTGGCGGCCTGAAAGGCTCGACCATCCTCGGTGCCTACGCGATCTCGAAGGCCGCTGACATGCAGCTCGCGCGCAATTTGGCCTGCGAATACGGCCCGCACAACATCCGCGTGAACTGCATCGCGCCTGGCCTGATCAAGACCGATTTCGCGAAAGCGTTGTGGGACAATCCGGAGCATTTGAAAGCCTCGACTGCGCGTTCGCCGCTGCTGCGCATCGGGATCCCCGACGAGATCGCGGGCGCCGCGGTGTTCCTGGGCTCGAAGGCCGGCGACTTCATGACAGGCCAGACCATGGTGATCGACGGCGGCGCGACGATCAGTTGAGGCCCCAATAGGTGTCATCGCCCGCGAAGGCGGGCGATCCAGTACTCCGCGGCCTTCGTTGGAGAGCTCGCTCTCACCACATCCGCCCCGGAGTACTGGGCGGGTTCAAACGCCGTCGCAACACCAGGAGTTTGGAGGTTGCGATGAACGTTGTAAGGCGCAGATCGGCGCGGTCAGGACGAGCCCCATTGCGGTCGCCGGGACGGCCCTCTATTGCCGGGCGCGATGAACAGAATAAATTTTGGCGGGCGATTGCCGCTGGGTTAAGCAGCGAAGATGCTGCACTCGAAGCCGGATTGTCACAACCTGTCGGAAGCAGATTATTCCGAAAGGCGGGCGGCATGCCACCAGCGATGTTCAGATCTTCGGCAAAGGCTCTCTCCGGGCGGTATCTCTCGTTGAATGAGCGCGAGGAGATCGCACTTCTCAAGGTGCAGGGCGATTCCATACAGGAGATTGGACGTCGCCTGGGGCGGGCTGCTTCCACAGTCTCCCGTGAACTGCGGCGCAACGCGGCCACTCGCGGCGGCGGGTTGGGGTATCGGGCAATAACTGCCCAATGGCATGCGGATCGATCCGCCCGCCGGCCTAAGCCGACCAAGCTTGCGCTCAATGCAACCTTGCGCACTTATGTGGAGGAAAGACTTGCTGGCGGCGTCGTAGCCCCGACCGGCGCTCCCGTTCCTGGTCCCGCCGTTCCGTGGAAGGGGCGGCGGCATGGCCAGCGCAAGGATCGGCGATGGGCCAAAGCCTGGAGCCCTGAGCAGATTGCCCGACGCTTGCCGATCGACTTCCCGGACGACAAGACGATGCGCATCAGCCACGAAGCTATCTATCAAGCCCTCTTCGTTCAGGGCCGTGGCGCGCTACGCCGCGAGCTGACGGCCTGCTTGCGAACAGGGCGTGTGTTACGGATGCCCAGAGCGCGCGTACGCAGGCGAGGCAAGGGCTTTGTCTCGCCGGAGATCATGATCAGTGAGCGCCCTGCTGAAGCTGCCGATCGAGCAGTGCCGGGACATTGGGAGGGGGACCTTATCCTCGGTCTTGGCAGCTCGGCCATCGGCACGCTGGTCGAGCGCACGACGCGCTTTACGATGCTCTTGCACCTTCCACGGTTGGCGGGGCATGGCGAAGCTCCGCGCGCGAAGAACGGGCCAGCCCTTGCGGGACATGGGGCCGAAGCCGTGCGCGACGCGATCACGCGCACCATCATCACTTTGCCCGAAGAGCTGCGCCGTTCGCTAACCTGGGATCAGGGAGCCGAAATGGCTAAGCACGATCGTCTCAAGATCGATGCGGGTATCCAGGTCTACTTCTGCGACCCGCAAAGCCCATGGCAGCGCGGCACTAACGAGAACACCAACGGGCTGCTGCGGCAGTACTTCCCGAAAGGCACGGACCTGAGCATCCACAGCGCCGAGGAGATATCCGCTGTGGCAGCGGCCCTCAATGCCCGACCGCGGAAGACACTAGGCTGGAAAACGCCGGCAGAGGCGCTTGACGATCTTCTGTTATGAGTGAAAGTAACTGGTGTTGCGACGACCGTTTGAATCCCCCCTGGATGCCCCGGTCAAGCCGGGGCATGACAGCGAAAATGTGATGCAGCGCCGCGCATAGCGGCGCCGCTTCAATCCACCGCCGCGTACACCAGATCCCGCACCAGCGTCCGCGTAAAATCGCGCTGTCCCGGGCCCTGGCTCATGAATACGACGAACAGATCCTCCTTCGGATCGATCCAGAAGAACGTCCCCGCAATGCCGCTCCAGAAAAACTGGCCAACGCTGCCGGGGAAGGGCGCGATGCCGGCTTCGCGCCGCACCGCGAAGCCGAGGCCGAAACCATGGCCAGGCGACAGCAGCGTGCCATTGGTCTGCACATTCGGGCCGAGATGATCGGAGGCCATCAGCTCCAGCGTCTTGCGGCCGATGATCCTGTTGCCGTCGAGCGTGCCGCCATTGCGCAGCATCAGCGCGAAGCGAGCATAGTCCATGGTGGTGGAGACGAGGCCGCCGCCGCCGGACTCCATGATTGGCTGCTCGAGCATGTTGAACAGCGCGACCTTGTCGCCGGTCCAGGGATCGGCCGCGAACGGTTCGGCGAGCCTGTTGGCATTGGCCTCCGCTGTCGAGAAACCGGTCTCGGCCATCTGCAACGGCGCGAGAATGCGCTCGGTGAGGTACGTGCCGAGCGACTTGCCGCTGACGACCTCGATAATGCGCCCGAGGATGTCGGTCGAGCGACTGTAGTTGAACTCGTCGCCGGGATGGCAGACCAGCGGGAAGCTCGCCACCAGGGCGGCGTGCTCGGCATTGGTGATCTTGCGGCTACGCACCCGCGAGTCCTGATAGATCTTGTGCACGGGGCCGTCGCCCTGGTGCTCGTAGGTCAGGCCGGAGGTGTGGCGGAGCAGGTCCTGCACCGTCATAGGGCGCTTCGGCGGAACCAGTTCCAGCTTGCCGCCGCTGACCACGCCGACCTTCTGGTCGGCGAACTCCGGGATGAATTTCGCGATGGGGTCGGCAAGAATCAGGTGCCCATCTTCGACCAGCGTCATGATGCCGACCGACACGATTGGCTTGGTCATCGAGAAGATGCGAAAGATCGAATCTTGCGCCATCGGCGCCGCGCCCGTCGGGCTCTGCCTGCCGAGCGCCTCGAACCAGCCGACCTGGCCGTGCCGTGCCGCCAGCACGGTGACGCCCGGAATGGTTCCCTTGTCGATCTCGCGCTTGAAGGCGTCCGACATGGCCTGGAGGCGAGGGCGCGACAGCCCGAGCGTCTCGGGGCGGGATTCCGGCAGAGGCGGAGTCTTCGGTGCGATCGAGGGCCAAGGGGCGGCTGTCGCGGACGCTTGGGCAGTAGACGCTTGGGCAGTCATGGGCACTCCCGGTGCTTATTATTGTTCGGAGCGGACTGTGGCCCAGAAGGCGCGGCACAAACAAGCGAAGCCAGCGCGCTTCACCCTTGCAATCCGGTCTTGCAATCCGGCCGCCCCCTGTGCTTCAAAGCGGCCTGATCCGGGCGGCAACGCAGGGTCCGTAGGAGTGTAGCTCAATTGGTAGAGCACCGGTCTCCAAAACCGGGGGTCGCAGGTTCGAGCCCTGCCACTCCTGCCAGCGAAATCAAACACTTAGCTAGAACGTGGGCGATCAGCCATCGGCCGGATATTGCTGCCGGACGGCGTGAATCCTAGCCGCTGACCTGCCGTTTCCAGATCGCCTCTGCAAGGGCGATCTCGGCCACGGAATCTGCGCCGGAAGCCACGGCGTCCTCTGCTCCACGATATCGGCGACGAATGCCTCGGCCTGACGCCGAAACGCCCAACTCTTGCCGCGCGACAATTCAGTGGGTTGTCCTTGCTGATGGAGAACGACCTCTGCCTCCTGCTCGGCAAAGGCGGGGGCAATTCGATGGTCAGCGCGCCCAGCTCGAACGCGTTGGGCTGCGACCTTGGGACGGCGCATTGCAGGCGGCAGATAAACCCTTGATCGGCCTGATCTCTGGTCCGTCGCCCGTGGAGGCCGTTTTGCCCACGCCGGCCCTCTCTATCTTGACCTTTGGTCCCATCCGCAGTAGATACCGCGCACTCGCAGCCGGCCCGTTAGACGCGGATCTCCGGCGCGGCTTTGAAATCCCCGAACAATCGAGCCCGATTTCCGGCTCATCCTTCGACAGAGGGCTGGGCCAACGGCGGCTGTTCGGATCCCTGAAATTCATTCGCGTCTGTCGACGGACGTTGGACATCAAACGATGGCAGTCAGCCCGTTCAAGTTCTTGCAGGAAGTCCGCTCGGAGACCGCCAAGGTCACCTGGCCGACCCGCCGCGAGACCACGATCACCACCATCATGGTGTTCGTCATGGTCGCCGTGGCCTCGATCTTCTTCTTCGCCGCCGACCAGATCATCCGCGTCCTCATCACCTTCCTTCTGGGCATTCACTGATGGCAACAGCAACGGCTCAATTGTCTGACAAGCGCTGGTACATCGTCCACGCCTATTCGAACTTCGAGAAGAAGGTCGCCGAATCGATCCGCGAGCAGGCCAAGCAGCGCGGGCTTGAGGAGTTGTTCGAGCTGGTGCTGGTCCCGACCGAGAAGGTCACGGAAGTGCGCCGCGGCCGCAAGATCGACGCCGAGCGCAAGTTCTTCCCGGGCTACGTGCTGGTGAAGATGAAGCTGACCGACGAGGCGTTTCATCTGATCAAGAACACGCCGAAGGTGACCGGCTTCCTCGGCGCGGAAAACAAGCCGATGCCGATCTCGGAAGCCGAGGCCATGCGCATTCTGCACCAGGTGCAGGAGGGCGTGGAACGGCCGAAGGCGTCGGTGTCGTTCGAGATCGGCGAGAACGTGCGCGTGGCCGATGGCCCGTTTGCCTCGTTCTCGGGTGTGGTCGAGGAAATCGACGAGGCGCGCTCGCGCGTGAAGGTCGCGGTGTCGATCTTCGGCCGCGCCACGCCGGTCGAACTGGAATTCGGTCAGGTCGAGAAGGTCTGATCGGGTAGGCGTGAGGCTTCGGTCTCGCGCAACAAGAGGCCGTGGGAGGGAGAGGGCGGTTGCCAGCCGCATCCGACCCAGACCACGAACCTGAAACCGCCGGCCCAGGCCGGCCCAACAGGAGTGATACATGGCAAAGAAAGTGACCGGATACCTGAAGCTTCAGGTCCCGGCCGGTGCGGCGAATCCTTCGCCCCCGATCGGTCCCGCGCTCGGTCAGCGCGGTCTCAACATCATGGAGTTCTGCAAGGCGTTCAACGCCCAGACCCAGAAGGAAGAGAAAAACACCCCGATTCCCGTCGTGATTACGATCTACGCCGATCGTTCCTTCACGTTCGAGATGAAGACGCCGCCGATGTCCTTCTTCCTCAAGCAGGCTGCCAAGATCCAGTCCGGCTCCAAGGCGCCGGGCCGTGACAAGGCGGGTGCGGTGACCAAAGCGCAGGTGCGCGAGATCGCCGAGAAGAAGATGAAGGATCTCAATTGCGATTCCATCGAAGCGGCCATGAAGATGGTCGAGGGCTCTGCCCGCTCGATGGGTCTGGAAGTGGCAGGGTAAGCGGTCATGGCAATCGGAAAACGTTTGAACAAAGCCCGAGAAGGTATTGATCGCGAAAAGCTTTACCCGCTCGCAGACGCCATCAAGATGGTCAAGGAACGCGCGAAAGCGAAGTTCGACGAGACCATCGAGGTCGCGATCAATCTCGGCGTCGATCCGCGTCACGCCGACCAGATGGTCCGCGGCGTTGTGACCCTGCCGAACGGCACCGGCCGTACGCTCCGCGTCGGCGTGTTCGCCCGCGGCGCCAAGGCCGACGAGGCCAAGGCTGCCGGAGCCGACGTCGTCGGCGCCGAGGACCTGGTCGAGAAGGTGCAGAACGGCACGATCGATTTCGACCGCTGTATCGCAACCCCCGACATGATGCCGCTGGTCGGCCGCCTTGGTAAGGTGCTCGGCCCGCGCGGCCTGATGCCGAACCCGAAGATCGGCACCGTGACCATGGACGTCACCGGCGCCGTGAAGGGCGCCAAGGGCGGCTCGGTCGAGTTCCGCGTCGAGAAGGCCGGCATCTTGCAGGCGGGCGTCGGCAAGGCCTCGTTCACCGAGGAAAAACTGGTCGAGAACATCAAGGCCTTGGCTGACGCTGTGTCCAAGGCCAAGCCGGCCGGTTCCAAGGGCACCTACATCCAGCGCGTTGCGGTGTCCTCGTCGATGGGCCCCGGCGTGAAGGTCGAGCCGGGCACCATTCTCGGCTAAGGTTTGCAAATGACATGAGGCGAGGGGCGGAATTGGGCAACCGATTCCGCCCCTCGTCGTTTGTGACGGCGTTCACCGGAAACAAGAACAATGACTGACAAGGTCCTGATCTACTCGCGCTTTCCCAAGACGATGATGGCGCGCTTCGCCGAGCGGTTCGAGCTGCTCGACACCGGCGGCAAGCCGGCGCGGGAGATGTTTTCGGCCGACGCGCTCGGCGATATCCGTGCAGTGCTCACCGCCGGCGGCACGCCGCTGGGCGCGGAGGCGATGGACCTGTTTCCCAAGCTCGGTGCCATCGTCTGCTACGGCACCGGCTATGACGGTGTTGACCTGAAGGCCGCTGCTGCCCGCAATATTGCGGTCGGACATAGCCCGGGTGCCAATGCGGCCTCCGTCGCCGACATCGCGATGACCCTGATGCTCGCGGCGACGCGGCGAATCCTGGTGGCCGACCAGTACGTCCGAAGCGGCGATTGGGCCGCGTCAAAGCCCTCGCCGATGATGCGCCCGCAGGCCGGGATGCCGGGCCGCCGCATCGGCGTCTACGGCATGGGCGAGATCGGCCGCAAGATCGCAGCGCGCTGCGCGTCCTTCGAGAGCGAGATCGGCTATTTCAGCCGCAGCAGGTACGATCTGCCCTATCAATATTTCCCGACCTTGGAGGCGCTGGCCGACTGGTGCAGCGTGCTGATGATCGCGGTCCGGGCAGGAGCCGAGACCCAGCATGCCGTCAGCGCCGATATCCTCAGGCGCCTCGGGGCGGACGGCTATGTCGTCAACATCTCCCGCGGCTCGGTGATCGATGAGAAAGCCCTGGTGCTGGCGCTTACCGAGAAGACCATCGCCGGAGCCGGTCTCGATGTCTATGACAAGGAACCGCACGCTCCTGACGCGCTGACGGCACTGCCCAACGTCGTGTTCTCCCCCCATATTGGCGGCCACACCCTGGAATCGCACGTCGCCATGCAGAACTGCGTGCTGGCGAACCTGACCGCGTTTTTCGAGGGCAAGAAGTTGCCTTACGCGGTCAAATGAGCGGAAACCGGCCCTTTTCGGCCATGGTTAAGCGCGAGCGGCAACGGATTGGAACTGGTGTGAATTTTGCTCTTGGCAAGCAGGCCCCGAGCGGTTAAAGAACCGCTTCCGGACGTGCCGGCCTCGGCTGGCGCGTTCGTGCACGCATTCCGAAAACAAGCGATGGAGATCATTCCTTTTCAGGGCGTCCGTGAGGATTTGCTGGAAAGGGAGGGAAAACCGTCGGGTGTGGGGTGCGGGCAGAGGTCGGGCGGTTCGCCGGCTGACCTTGTCCTGTCCAAGACTGCAGGCGCCCGCGGGGAATTCCGATTTCTCAACGGCTTAATCGCATGGCCTGCATAGACGGGTGAAGACCGGATTTCACTTCGTGGCCACCTTAGGGTCGGTTGCGGAATGGGTTTGGTTCGGACCTCGACACGCCGTGGGCTCTAATGGGCTCTCGGAGGGCAGGCTTTGAATTGTCGTCTTGCCCGGCGTGTCCGATGGGTTTGGCCCTGAGGTTCAGGTTTGGGCGGGACGATGGGTGCAACCCGGCGGTCCCGCTTTCGCGATGACCGCCAACCGGAAAGAGCTTGCTGTGGAACGAGCGGCAAAAAAGGAAGCGGTCGAACAGCTCAATGGGGTCTTCAAGACCACGAGCGTCGCGGTCGTTGCCCAATATTCCGGCCTGACCGTTGCCCAGATGCAGAAGCTGCGCTCGCAGATGAAGCAGGCTGGCGCCTCGGTGAAGGTCTCGAAGAACCGTCTCGCCAAAATTGCTCTTGAAGGCACTGACGTCGTTGCCATCGGCCCCATGCTGAAGGGACCGACCGTGATCGCCACTTCGGACGATCCGGTAGCGGCGCCAAAGGTCGCCGTCGAATTCGCCAAGGCGAACGAAAAGTTCGTCATCATTGGCGGCTCGATGGGAACGACCGTCCTGAATGTCGACGGCGTGAAGGCACTTGCCTCGCTGCCGTCGCTTGACGAACTGCGCGCCAAGATCGTCGGCCTGCTTGTGGCCCCGGCGACCAAGATCGCTCAGCTCGCCAACGCGCCCGCGGGCAAGCTCGCGCGTGTCATTCAGGCTTATGCCTCAAAGAGCGAAGCGGCCTGACGCCCTTCGCAAAACTCAAACCCGAACCAGACTTACATTCAAGGAAACTGAACAATGGCTGACCTGCAGAAGATCGTTGACGACCTCTCGAGCCTCACCGTGCTCGAAGCTGCCGAACTCGCGAAGCTCCTCGAAGAGAAGTGGGGCGTTTCGGCTGCCGCGGCTGTCGCCGTGGCCGGCCCGGCTGGTGGTGGCGCTGCCGCCGCTCCGGCCGAAGAGAAGACCGAGTTCACGGTCGTTCTTGCCGCCGCCGGCGACAAGAAGATCGAGGTCATCAAGGAAGTCCGCGCCATCACCGGCCTGGGCCTGAAGGAAGCAAAGGACCTCGTCGAGGGCGCGCCGAAGCCTGTCAAGGAAGGCGTGAACAAGGACGAAGCCGAGAAGCTCAAGGCCCAGCTCGAGAAGGCTGGCGCGAAGGTCGAGCTCAAGTAAGCAGCGCTTACTGGCACGAGATCCCGGTCAGCATCATCGCAACCGGGGTCTCGGTCCGCTCTCCGAAAGGGCGGGCCGGATGCAAAAGGCGTGCGACGGAACGACCCGACGCAGGCCGAACACGAAAAAGTGTGGGGATTTGAGGGTTTGTCCCTCGAATCTGCACTAATGTCGCCCCATATCGGGTCGGCAGCACGAAAGCGCGGTGGGCAGGGATGCAGCATTCCCTGTAAGCCGTTGGGAGAGCAAGCTATTTCGGGCTTTTGCAGTCCGTGAAGAGGTTGGTTGTGACGGGCGGGCGCGCTCCTGCGCCCCGCGCGTCGTTTTGCGTTTTGAAGGTCTGAAGAACAGATTCAGGACATTCCTGCCTGAAACTGAGTCTCCGGCCCCCAAGACGGGTTCGAAAAATTCAACCCGGGGAGCGGCGGTCGCCGCGTTCCGGAGGGCGCGCCCAAATCGGGCGACGAAAATGAGAGGCCACGATGGCGCAGCAGACATTCACCGGTCGCAAACGCGTTCGCAAGTTCTTCGGACACATCAAGGAAGTGGCCGAGATGCCGAACCTCATCGAGGTTCAGAAGGCGTCCTATGACCAGTTCCTGATGGTCGACGAGCCCCAGGGCGGTCGATCGGACGAGGGCTTGCAGGCGGTGTTCCGCTCGGTGTTCCCGATCTCCGACTTCTCGGGCACCTCGATGCTGGAATTCGTCCGCTACGAGTTCGAGCCGCCGAAATACGACGTCGACGAGTGCCGCCAGCGCGGCATGACCTTCGCGGCCCCCCTCAAGGTGACGCTACGCCTCATCGTGTTCGATATCGACGAGGAAACCGGCGCGAAGTCCGTCAAGGACATCAAGGAGCAGGACGTCTACATGGGCGACATCCCGCTCATGACGATGAACGGCACCTTCATCGTCAACGGCACCGAGCGCGTCATCGTCTCGCAGATGCACCGTTCGCCGGGCGTGTTCTTCGACCACGACAAGGGCAAGACCCATTCGTCGGGCAAGCTGCTGTTCGCCGCTCGCGTGATCCCGTATCGCGGCTCCTGGCTCGACATCGAGTTCGACGCCAAGGACATCGTCTATGCGCGTATCGACCGTCGCCGCAAGCTTCCGGTGACGTCGCTGATGTTCGCGCTTGGTCTCGACGGCGAGGCGATCCTCAGCACCTTCTACAAGAAGATCCAGTACAAGCGGATCAAGGAAGGCTGGCGCGTTCCGTTCGACGCCAATCGTTTCCGCGGCTACTCGACCATTAACGACCTGATCGATGCCGATACCGGCAAGGTCGTGCTCGAAGCCGGCAAGAAGCTCACCGTGCGCGGTGCGCGTCAGATGCAGGAGAAGGGGCTGAAGGCGCTGCGCCTCTCGGATGCTGAGCTCGTCGGCAACTACATCGCCGAGGACCTCGTCAATCCCAAGACCGGCGAGATCTACGCGGAAGCCGGTGAAGAGATCACCGACAAGTCGATCAAGGTTCTCAACGAGCACGGCTACAAGGAGCTGCCGCTGCTCGACATCGACCACGTCAATGTCGGCGCCTACATCCGCAACACCCTCGCGGCCGACAAGAACATGACGCGCGAGGACGCGCTGTTCGACATCTACCGCGTGATGCGTCCCGGCGAGCCGCCGACGCTGGATTCGGCGCAGGCAATGTTCCAGTCACTGTTCTTCGACGCCGAGCGCTACGACCTCTCGGCGGTCGGTCGCGTCAAGATGAACATGCGCCTCGACCTCGATGCGCCCGACACCCAGCGCACGCTACGCAAGGAAGACATCCTCTCCGTCATCAAGACGCTGGTGGATTTGCGCGACGGCAAGGGCGAGATCGACGACATCGACCATCTCGGCAACCGCCGTGTGCGTTCGGTCGGCGAGCTCATGGAGAACCAGTACCGCATCGGCTTGCTCCGCATGGAGCGCGCGATCAAGGAGCGCATGTCTTCGGTCGACATCGACACGGTCATGCCGCAGGACCTGATCAACGCCAAGCCGGCGGCCGCCGCCGTGCGCGAGTTCTTCGGCTCCTCGCAGCTCTCGCAGTTCATGGACCAGACCAACCCGCTGTCGGAGATCACCCACAAGCGCCGCCTGTCGGCACTTGGACCGGGCGGTCTGACCCGCGAGCGCGCCGGCTTCGAGGTCCGCGACGTGCATCCGACGCATTACGGCCGCATCTGCCCGATCGAGACGCCGGAAGGTCCGAACATCGGCCTGATCAACTCGCTCGCGACCTTCGCGCGCGTGAACAAGTACGGCTTCGTCGAGACGCCTTACCGCAAGGTCAAGGACGGCCGCGTCACCGACGAGGTCGTGTACCTCTCGGCGATGGAAGAGGGCCGCTATACGGTCGCGCAGGCCAACGTGCCGCTCGATCCGAAGGGCCGCTTCACCGAAGATCTCGTGGTCTGCCGTCACGCCGGCGAAGTCTTGCCGGTGACCCCGGACAAGGTCGACTACATGGACGTGTCGCCGAAGCAGCTCGTTTCGGTCGCGGCCGCGCTGATCCCGTTCCTCGAGAACGACGACGCCAACCGCGCGCTGATGGGCTCGAACATGCAGCGCCAGGCGGTGCCGCTGGTTCGCGCCGAAGCGCCGTTCGTCGGCACCGGCATGGAAGGCGTGGTTGCGCGTGACTCGGGTGCTGCGATCGCGGCGCGCCGTTCGGGCGTGATCGACCAGATCGACGCCACCCGCGTCGTGATCCGCGCCACGGAAGATCTCGATCCGACCAAGTCGGGCGTCGATATCTACCGGCTGATGAAGTACCAGCGCTCCAACCAGTCGACCTGCATCAACCAGCGTCCGCTGGTGAAGGTCGGCGACATCGTCAAGAAGGGCGACATCATCGCCGACGGTCCGTCGACCGATCTCGGCGAGCTCGCGCTCGGCCGGAACGTGCTCGTCGCGTTCATGCCGTGGAACGGCTACAACTTCGAAGACTCGATCCTGCTCTCCGAGCGGATCGTGAAGGAAGACGTGTTTACCTCAATTCATATCGAAGAATTCGAGGTGATGGCCCGCGACACCAAGCTCGGACCCGAGGAAATCACCCGCGACATTCCGAACGTCTCGGAAGAAGCGCTGAAGAACCTCGACGAAGCCGGCATCGTGTACATCGGCGCGGAAGTACGCGCCGGCGACATCCTGGTCGGCAAGATCACGCCGAAGGGCGAAAGCCCGATGACGCCGGAAGAAAAGCTCCTGCGCGCCATCTTCGGCGAGAAGGCTTCCGACGTCCGCGACACCTCGCTGCGCGTTCCTCCGGGCGTGCAGGGCACCATCGTCGAAGTGCGCGTGTTCAACCGGCACGGCGTCGACAAGGACGAGCGTGCGCTGGCGATCGAGCGGGAAGAGATCGAGCGTCTGGCCAAGGACCGCGACGACGAGCAGGCGATCCTGGACCGCAACGTCTACAACCGTCTTGCCGAGCTGCTCGAAGGACGGCAGGGCATCGCCGGTCCGAAGGGCTTCAAGAAGGACACCAAGATCACCCGTGCGGTGCTCGAGGAGTACCCGAAGTCGCAGTGGTGGCTGTTCGCTTCGCCGAACGACAAGCTGATGGCCGAGATCGAGGCCATGCGGAAGCAGTACGACGAGTCGAAGAAGGGGCTGGAACAGCGCTTCCTCGACAAGGTCGAAAAGCTTCAGCGCGGTGACGAATTGCCGCCCGGCGTGATGAAGATGGTCAAGGTCTTCGTCGCGGTGAAGCGCAAGATCCAGCCCGGCGACAAGATGGCCGGCCGCCACGGCAACAAGGGCGTGGTGTCGAAGATCGTGCCGATCGAGGACATGCCGTTCCTCGAAGACGGTACGCATGCCGACATCGTGCTCAATCCGCTCGGCGTGCCTTCGCGCATGAACGTCGGACAGATCCTCGAGACCCATCTTGGCTGGGCCTGCGCCGGCCTCGGCAAGCGTATCGGCCAGACAGTCGATGCCTATTTGTCGAAGCAGGACATCAGGCCGCTGAAGGAAACCTTGAAGAAGGTCTACGGCGAGGACGAGACGATCAAGTCGCTCAACGACAACGAATTGATCGAGCTCGGCCACAATCTGAGCCGCGGCGTTCCGATCGCGACGCCGGTGTTCGACGGCGCCAAGGAAGCCGACATCGAGGAGATGCTGAAGCTTGCCGGTCTCGACGCTTCGGGTCAGTCGACCGTCTATGACGGCCGCACCGGCGATGCCTTCGATCGCAAGGTGACGGTGGGCTACATCTACATGCTCAAGCTGCACCATCTCGTCGACGACAAGATCCACGCGCGTTCGATCGGTCCGTACTCGCTCGTTACCCAGCAACCGCTGGGTGGCAAGGCGCAGTTCGGCGGCCAGCGCTTCGGCGAAATGGAAGTGTGGGCGCTCGAGGCTTACGGCGCGGCGTACACGCTCCAGGAGATGCTGACCGTGAAGTCGGACGACGTCGCCGGCCGTACCAAGGTGTACGAGGCGATCGTGCGTGGCGACGACACCTTCGAGGCCGGTATTCCGGAATCGTTCAACGTGCTGGTCAAGGAAATGCGCTCGCTCGGCCTCAACGTCGATCTGCACAATTCCAAGGTCGGACCGGGGACGGCGGAAGCGGCCGAGTAATACGACCCTCATGCCCGGCCTGAATGGCCGGGCATCGGCGCCCAGTCCTGGAATCGCAAGGGCAGGGTGCCCCGCATAGTGATTTTCGAATTTGCTGCCGGAGGCGACCGGCACGCGAGGAGAAGACGATGAACCAAGAAATTATGAATCTCTTTAATCCGACGACGCCGGCTCAGGTCTTCGACCAGATCCGGATCTCGATCGCGAGCCCCGAGAAGATTCTGTCCTGGTCGTACGGCGAGATCAAGAAGCCGGAAACCATCAACTACCGTACCTTCAAGCCCGAGCGCGACGGCCTGTTCTGCGCCCGCATCTTCGGGCCGATCAAGGACTACGAGTGCTTGTGCGGCAAGTACAAGCGCATGAAGTACAAGGGCATCATCTGCGAGAAGTGCTCGGTCGAGGTCACGCTGTCGCGCGTCCGGCGCGAGCGCATGGGCCATATCGAGCTCGCGGCCCCCGTCGCCCACATCTGGTTCCTGAAGTCGCTGCCCTCGCGCATCGGCCTCCTGCTCGACATGACGTTGAAGGATCTCGAGCGGATCCTCTACTTCGAATATTACGTCGTGCTCGAGCCGGGCCTCACCGCGCTGAAGGACCGTCAGCTCTTGTCGGAAGACGAGTATCTGAAGGCGCAGGACGAATACGGCCAGGATTCCTTCACCGCCATGATCGGCGCGGAAGCGATTCGCGAGCTGCTCAAGGGCATGGACCTCGAGAAGCTCGAGCTGACCTTGCGTGCGGAGATGCAGGAGACCGACTCCGACATCAAGCACAAGAAGCTCGCCAAGCGCCTGAAGATCGTGGAAGCGTTCCGCCACTCCGGCAACAAGCCGGAATGGATGATCATGACGGTGGTTCCGGTGATTCCGCCGGACCTGCGTCCGCTGGTGCCGCTGGATGGCGGCCGCTTCGCGACCTCGGACCTCAACGATCTCTACCGCCGCGTCATTAACCGCAACAACCGCCTGAAGCGGCTGATGGAGCTGCGCGCGCCGGACATCATCATCCGCAACGAGAAGCGCATGCTTCAGGAGGCCGTCGACGCGCTGTTCGACAACGGCCGCCGCGGCCGCGTCATCACCGGTGCCAACAAGCGTCCGCTGAAGTCGCTCGCCGACATGCTCAAAGGCAAGCAGGGCCGGTTCCGTCAGAACCTGCTCGGCAAGCGCGTCGACTATTCGGGCCGTTCGGTGATCGTGGTCGGTCCCGAGCTGCGCCTGCATCAGTGCGGTCTGCCGAAGAAGATGGCGCTCGAACTGTTCAAGCCGTTCATCTACTCGCGGCTTGACGCCAAGGGCCTGTCCACCACCGTGAAGCAGGCCAAGAAGCTGGTCGAGAAGGAGCGGCCCGAGGTCTGGGACATCCTGGACGAGGTCATCCGCGAGCATCCCGTGCTGCTCAACCGCGCACCGACGCTGCATCGCCTCGGCATCCAGGCGTTCGAGCCCGTGCTGATCGAGGGCAAGGCGATCCAGCTCCACCCGCTGGTCTGCGCCGCGTTCAACGCCGACTTCGACGGCGACCAGATGGCCGTGCACGTTCCGCTGTCGCTGGAAGCGCAGCTGGAAGCGCGCGTCCTGATGATGTCGACCAACAACATCCTGCATCCGGCGAACGGCCAGCCGATCATCGTGCCGTCGCAGGACATCGTGCTCGGTCTCTACTACGTCTCCATCATGCGCGAAGGCCTGCCCGGCGAGGGCAAGATCTTCGGCGAGATGGCGGAGCTCGAGCACGCGCTGCACGCGAAGGTCATCCACCTCCACACCAAGATCAAGTACCGGTGGGAAGGCATCGACGAGACCGGCAAGATCTCCAGGCGCTGGATCGAGACCACCGCCGGCCGCGTAATGCTGGGCAATTTGCTGCCGAAGAACCCGCGCGTTCCGTACGAGATCATCAACAAGCTGATGACCAAGCGCGAGATCTCCGGCGTCATCGACCAGGTCTACCGCCACTGCGGCCAGAAGGAGACGGTGATCTTCTGCGACCGCATCATGGCGCTCGGCTTCTACAACGCGTTCAAGGCCGGCATCTCGTTCGGCAAGGACGACATGGTCGTGCCGCACTCCAAGTGGAAGATCGTCGACGCTACCCGTACGCTGGCGAAGGATTTCGAGCAGCAGTACAACGACGGTCTGATTACCCATGGCGAGAAGTACAACAAGGTCGTCGACGCCTGGTCGAAGGCCACGGAAGAAATCGCCAAGGCGATGATGAAGGAGATCTCCTCGACCAAGAAGACGGCGAGTGGGGCGGATGCCGACATCAACTCGATCTACATGATGGCTCACTCCGGTGCCCGCGGTTCGCCGGCCCAGATGCGCCAGCTCGCCGGCATGCGCGGCCTGATGGCCAAGCCGTCGGGCGAGATCATCGAGACGCCGATCATCTCGAACTTCAAGGAAGGCCTCTCGGTGCTCGAGTACTTCAACTCGACCCACGGCGCCCGCAAGGGCCTCGCGGACACCGCGTTGAAGACCGCGAACTCCGGCTATCTGACCCGTCGTCTCGTCGACGTCGCGCAGGATTGCATCATCACGCAGGACGATTGCGGCACCAAGCTCGGCATCAAGATGCGCGCCATCGTCGATGCCGGCACCGTGGTCGCTTCGCTCGGCTCGCGCATCCTCGGACGCACGGCCTGCGAAGACGTGCGTGACAGCACGGGCAAGGTGATCTTCAAGCGCGGTACGCTGATGGAAGAGAGCCATCTGGATGCCATCCATCAGGGCGGCGTCCAGGAGGTGAAGATCCGCTCGGCGCTGACCTGCGAGCTCGTCAACGGCATCTGCGGCAAGTGCTACGGCCGCGATCTCGCTCGCGGCACGCCGGTCAACCACGGCGAAGCGGTCGGGGTCATCGCGGCCCAGTCGATCGGCGAGCCGGGCACCCAGCTCACCATGCGCACCTTCCACATCGGCGGTGCGGCGCAGCTGAACGAGCAATCTTTCGTCGAATCCAACTTCGACGGCAAGATCGTGATCAGGAACAAGGCCATCGCCCGCAATAGCGAAGGCCACCTGGTCGCGATGGTTCGCAACATGGTGATCGCGATCGTCGATGCCGACGGCACCGAGCGTGCGACGCACCGTATTCAGTACGGTTCGCGCCTGCACGTCGACGAGGGCGACATGGTCAAGCGTGGCCAGCGTATCGTGGAATGGGATCCCTACACCCGTCCGCTCCTCACCGAGGTCGAAGGTACTATCGGCTTCGAGGATCTGGTCGAGGGACAGTCGATCTCGGAAACGCTCGACGAGGCCACCGGTATTGCCAAGCGCGTGGTCATCGACTGGCGCTCGATGCGCGGCGGCGGGGACCTGCGTCCCGCCATCGTGATCAAGGGCAAGGACGGCAAGGTGCTCAAGCTCGCCCGTGGCGGCGATGCCCGCTACATGCTGTCGGTCGATGCCATTCTGTCGGTCGATGTCGGCGCCAAGGTCCAGGCGGGCGACATTCTCGCCCGTGTCTCGACCGAAAGCGCCAAGACGCGCGACATCACCGGCGGTCTGCCGCGGGTGGCGGAACTGTTCGAGGCTCGGCGTCCGAAGGATGCGGCGATCATCGCCGAAATCGCGGGCACCATCCGGTTTGGGCGCGACTACAAGAACAAGCGTCGCATCTCGATCGAGCCGATGGACAAGACCGAAGAGGCGCGCGAGTACCTGATCCCGAAGGGCAAGCACATCCACCTTCAGGACGGCGACGTCGTCGAAAAGGGCGACTTCATCGTGGAAGGCAATCCGGCGCCGCACGACATTTTGGCGGTCAAGGGCATCGAGGAACTCGCGGCCTATCTGGTCAACGAGATCCAGGAGGTCTATCGGCTCCAGGGCGTGCTCATCAACGATAAGCACATCGAGGTGATCGTCCGTCAGATGCTCCAGAAGGTGGAAGTCACCGACCAGGGCGACACGGACATGATCTCGGGCGAGCAGATCGACAAGATCGAGTTCGACCAGATCAACGCGAAGGCCAAGGAAGAGGGCAAGAAGATCGCCACGGGGACGCCGGTTCTGCTCGGCATCACCAAGGCGAGCCTTCAGACCCGCTCCTTCTTCTCGGCGGCCTCGTTCCAGGAGACCACCCGCGTCCTCACGGAAGCGGCGGTCAACGGCAAGGTCGATCCG
Organism: Bradyrhizobium sp. GCM10028915; assembly: GCF_042666195.1. Lineage (NCBI taxonomy): Bacteria > Pseudomonadati > Pseudomonadota > Alphaproteobacteria > Hyphomicrobiales > Nitrobacteraceae > Bradyrhizobium > Bradyrhizobium sp. GCM10028915. The sequence goes on along the minus strand of NZ_JBHTFN010000008.1, from coordinate 240,985 downwards.
CTCGAAGGCCTCAAGGAGAACGTCATCGTCGGCCGGCTGATTCCGGCAGGCACCGGCGCCTCCATGGCGAAGATCCGCGAAGTCGCTGTGAAGCGCGACAAGATGATCCTCGACGAGCGCGAGAAGCAGGCGGCGGTCGTGCCGCCGGCGCCGGAAGTGGAGCCGATGGCGCTGCCACCTGCGGAATGATCGTTCATCCGTAGGAATACCGAGGACACTGAAAAGGCCGGCGAAAGCCGGCCTTTTTGCTGCTTTGTTTCCCTGTTGCGGTGCAGGATCAACCTTTGTTCATCTTTCCTTCAGGCGCAAAAGCGCTTCTGCTAGGAGAGCTTAGACCGGTGGTCCCGTGAAGGGGGCGGGCCGGAGACCACGGAATTCTCATGCTTGATCTCGCAATCGTAGGCGGCGGCCCCGGCGGGCTGATGAGCGCTTGGTATCTGAAGCGCAAGCTTGGCGACCTCTGCCGCGTCACCATCTACGAGGCATCCGACCGGCTCGGCGGCAAGATCGTCACGCGCAAATTCGATTCCGCGCCCGCGATGTACGAGGCCGGCGTTGCCGAGATCTACGACTACTCGATGACCGGGCCGGATCCGTTGCGCGAGTTGATCCAGCATTTCGGCCTGCAGACCATTCCGATGGATGCCGAGCAGGTGCAGTTCGGCGGTGAGCTCCTCAACGACGTCGCGGGCATGCGCCGCAAATACGGTGCCAAGACCGCAGCCGCAATCGAGGCGTTCCGTAAGCGCTGCGCCGAGGCGATGACGCCGATCGAGTACTACGAGGGTGTCGGCGCGCACGACAACGAGAATCCCTGGGCCTACAAGACCGCCGAACAGGTGCTCGACGAGGAGGTCGAGGACGAGACCGCAAAGCGATTCTTCAAGGTGATGGCGCGCTCGGACCTCGCGACCGAGAGCCACAACACCAACGGGCTCAACGCGCTCAAGAACTACCTGATGGATGTCGACGGCTATATCGGCCTCTATTCCATCCAGAACGGCAACGAGCAGCTCATCGAGTGCCTCCAGTCGGAGGTCAATGCCGACATCCAGCTCAATCACCGAATCCTCACGGTCGGCAAGGCGCCGACCGGCCGCTATCAACTCAAGATGATGAACGGCAAGGGGCCGGAGACGCGCGACTTCGACCTTGTGCTGGTCTGTCTGCCGCATTCCTGGCTCGGGACCGTCGGCTGGGAAGGCGAACAGCTCCGCAAGTCGATGGTCAAGCACGTCGCGTACTTCGACCGTCCTGCGCACTATTTGCGTGTCTCGATCCTGTTCGACACGCCGTTCTGGGGCGACAAGATCGCCGGCGCCTGGTTCATGTCGGAAGCCTTTGGCGGTTGCTGCGTCTATAACGAGGGCGCCCGCCATGATGTGGGCAAGCACGGCGTGCTGAACTGGCTGATTCCGGGCTCCGATGCGCTGGCCTTTGCGAATCTCTCCGACCGGGAGCTGATCGATGCCGCGCTGAAATCGCTTCCGGCATCGCTCGGCGATGCACGCGCGCATTTCATAGAAGGCAAGATCCACCGCTGGCTGTCCTCGGTGAACGCGATTCCGGGCGGCTTGCCCGTGCGCGACGTCATGACCAACCACCGGCCCGAGCCGAAGGAACATCCCGGAATCGTGGTGGTCGGCGACTATCTGTTCGACTCGACGCTGAACGGCCTGCTCGATTCCTCGGACGCGGCGACCGACATCATCTTGACCGAGATGATGCGCTTGCGCCGCGAGCGTTCGCAGGACGACAAGCCGCTCTCGGACAAGATCGATCGTGCCTATTTTGACAATTATCGCGGCCAGGGCCCCTACAGCGAGGTGTGGCAACACTTCACGGATCCCGACTATCTCACAAAACTGATCGGCATCGTCTGGGGCAAGGCCAAAGGCACGAAGCTCTTGATCGCGGGCTCGGCCAGCGGCGAGCTTGTCGGCGCGCTACGTGATCGCGGCATCGATGCCTTCGGTATCGAGAACAACCGCACCATTCACGCCAGAACGCCGAAGGCGCTGAGGAAGTACAACAAGCTCGGTTCGATCACCGACATGCCGTTCAAGGACGGTGCGTTCGACTTCGTGTTCGAGACCAGCCTCTGCCATGTTTCCCCGAAGCAGGTGGTCCGTGCGATCAGGGAGCTGAACCGTGTGGTCAAGACCGGGCTCGTGTTCGGCTCGATCACCTCGGACATGGCGCCGGCACTGATCGACCGCTACGACCTTCTGCGCGGCGTCAAGAAGCTCGGCACCTGGTGGGAATGGTCCGAACTGTTCTTCGGCAACGGCTTCGAGCTGTCGATGCACCGCAAGGACTGCACCGACGCGCTCTGGGAGACCACGCTCGCCGCCAACAAGGGCCCGGGCCAGTGGTACGCCGACGCCGATTCCTTGCGCTATTCCTTTTTCGACAAGGTCGAGGATGAGGAAGACGACTAGCCGCCTGAAGCGGGCGCCTTCGCCAATTGTTTTGCCGAATTCATCTTGATCGCATAGAATCGATGCAGTAGCGGTTGGCGCTATTTCCTGCTTTCTCTGCGGTCATGCCGGCCGTCAGCATCGGTTGGTTTCATGGCGTCCAAGCCCCTCCCGCCCGACAAACAGAAGCTCGCCGCGGAAGAGGCGGCCGAGCTCGACGACAAGCTTGTCCCTACCGCCAAGCCGGACCTTGAAGACGACGAGGACGATGAAGACGAGGAGGATGGCGGGCTGGAGCTCGATGACGACGATGAGGACGAGGACCTCGTCGTCTTTACCGCGCGCGAGGCCGCCGGCGCGCTCGCGACCATCCTGGGTTTCGTCAAACCCTTCCTGTTCAACTACAAGCAGATGCTGTCCTTCGTGGCGTTCGGCGTCTTCGTCGAGACGCTCTTCAACGTCATCATGCCGCTCAGCCTGAAGTACCTGATCGACGACGCGCTCGGCGAGGAGGATTTTCAGGCGCTGTACAAGATCCTCGGCGTGCTTGCGGTCGCGGGCATATTCACCTCGATCGTCGCGGTCTGGTACGAGCGCTGGGATGCGCGGCTCGCGGCGTGCATCATTTCCGACGTCCGCAAACGGCTGTTCGAGCACGTCCAGGACCTGCCGGCGGCCTATTTCGGCCGCACCAAGCGCGGCGAGATCCTGTCGCGCTTCTCAGTCGACCTCGCGGCCTTCGAGGGTTCGGTCAAGACCTTCGCCAACAGCGCGGCATTGCCGTTCCTGGAGCTGATCGCGGGCATCATCCTGATGGTGTTCCTGAACTGGCAGCTCGCGGCGGTTGCGCTGCTGGTGTTCCCGATCACGCTGATCGGTCCCCGCATGCTGACGCCGAAGGCTGTCCAGGCGAATTACGAGCAGAAGCTCAATGAATCTGCGCTGCTCGGCATGGTGCAGGAGAACGTGGCAGCGCAGGCCGTGATCAAGGCGTTCAGCCTGCAACGCCGGATGTTCGGCTTCTTCAAATTCCGCAACGACGAGACGCGAAACAGGATGGCCTCGGCGGCGTTCCTGTCGACCATGGTGGAGCGGACGGTCACCATCTCGGTGCTGCTCTTGCATCTCGTCGTGCTCGCGATCGGCGCATATCTGGCGACGAAGGGGCAGATTACCATCGGCACCTTCGTCACCTTCGAGAGTGCGTTCTGGGAGGTGTCCTACAACATCGCCCATGTGATGCATTTCATCCCCGTGTCGATCTCCGCGGCAGCCGCGATCCGTCATATGCAGGAGTTGCTCGACGAGCCCACGCGCAGCGCCGATCGTGCCGGCGCGCCCGATCTGCCCCGCATCACCAACGACATCACCTTCGACCACGTGACGTTCCAGTACGAAGGCAGCCAGACGCCGGTGCTGGACAATCTCAGCCTCAAGCTCAATGTCGGCAAGCGCATTGCCATCGTCGGTCCGTCCGGCTCCGGCAAGAGCACGCTGCTGAATCTGATCCTGCGGCTCTATGTGCCGGACGAGGGGCGCGTCACCATCGACGGCGTCGACGTCCGCAAGGTGACGCTGGACTCCCTGCGCCGGAGCATGGCGGTGGTGTTCCAGGAGAATATGCTGTTCAACATGTCGATCCGGGAGAACATTCGGCTCGGCAAGGAGGGCGCGACCGATGAGGAGGTGGAGGAGGCGGCCAGGAAAGCCGAGATCCACCGTTACATCATGAGCCTGCCGCAACGATACGACACGCCGGTGGGCGAGCGCGGCGATACCTTGTCGGGCGGCCAGCGCCAGCGCATCGCGATCGCGCGCGCGGTCATCCGTAATCCTTCCGTGCTGCTGCTCGACGAAGCCACTTCGGCGCTCGACCAGACCACGGAAGCTGCGATCAACCGCACGCTGCTGAAGGTCGCCAAGGGCCGCACCATGATCTGGTCGACCCACCGCCTGACCTCGGTGGTCGAGATGGACGAGATCATCGTGATTTCAGGGGGCAGGGCGATCGAGCGCGGCTCGCATGCCGAGCTGCTCGCCAAGAACGGCACCTATCGCAAGCTGTGGAACGACCAGATCCACCAACCGCATGGCGCGCCGGCTCACGTCGACGAGGACAGCGACGAAGACGACGAGGATGAAGACGACCTCGACGAGGACGATGAGGAGGAGTGACCGAGGAAGTTCGGCTCCAGATCGAAGGCTGCTCCAAGCGGCCGCAATAGTCCCTGAACCGACCAGGCAATGAAGCGTGCCCAGCGCTGCGCCGTCCAATAAGGGCTTGTCGCAATGGAGACTGAGCGGAAATCGAAGGCCTTCGCGGCCGACCAATCGTCGCACTCCCGCTTGACCGGGTCTGCGTAGAAGGCGGCGATCTTGCTTGTATCCATCCCGTCGGAGGCCAGCCACTGCGGGATATAGACGTTGCAGAGCCGCTCGACGTCGGTGAAGACCTTGTCGCACCCGGTGCCGGCGGCCGGGCAGGAGGTCGAGAAGGCATCGCCCACCAGCACGAGACCCGGCTGGCCGCTGGCATCGTTCACATAGAGATCGACCGGACGGATTTTCAGCTCACTGGGAATGTCGAATGGTCCGGTGATGTGCTTGAGCCGTGGCAGCGCAGCGTTCAACGTCTCGGCCGGCGCGCGGCGCAGCTCACGCAGCCAGGGATCGTCGAAGCTGCGATAGACGAACAGATTGGCGCGCATCCGCGTCCCGATCGGAAAAAGCGTGAGGTAGGGGATGCGGTCGCTCGGCCGTTCCGAGAAATAGGTCAGCGCAGGGAAGTCGAACGAGTCCCGTCCCGCGGGCACCACGTCGAACCCGATCGAAATCGAATGGCAGGCACTGACGACTTTTCGGGCGATTCCCAGCTGGTGGCGCAGGCCGACATTGAGTCCGTTGGCGAGCACGACCAGCCGGGCGGAGACCATCGCGTCGTTGGAGAGAGTGACCTTCTGCCGCTCCGCACTCGTCTCGACCGAGACAGCCTTGGCGCAGATGCGCTCGACGCCGGCAGGAATTTCGTCGCGGACAGCGTTGACGAGGGAATCGTAGAGGATGTTGAACTGCCGGCTCGGCGCCTTGTCGAGAAGGCGGCCGAAGCGCGCGATCCAGTTCTCACCCACAAAGGTCGCGCGGTGCAACACCGATTCGGCGATTCCCGTCTGCAGGAATCGCCCGACCTGCACGTGACCGCTGAGTTTTTCGACCCGAAAGTCCGCCGAATAGCTCTCATGCGGATCGATCAGGATGGTCGAAATGCCGCTACGGCCGAGCATCGCGGCGGCGGTCGAGCCGGACAATCCCCCGCCGATAATGGCAATGTCGGTGTACCGCATGGCGCTAATCTCTGCCCAAGGCGGCACATTGGCGCTCCAACAGGAAAGAAAGCCTTAGCCAATGGTTATAAAAGTATATTTAGCCCGGGTATAAATAGGTTTCGGAGGTGGCGGGACGCGCTCTTCATTTCTATCTCACGAAGGCGCAGCGAGCGGCCCAAGAAGCGATTTCGGCAGGTGCGGGAAGCGCTTCTGACTGACGTTTCGCCTTGACTTGACCGACTCCCACTTATAGAACCCCCTCACTTAACGACAGGCGGTGAGCATCGCCAACGTCGGAACGGGCCACCTGTTTGATCCCCTGGGATCACCAAGACAGGCACCAACCTCGACGAATGCCGCTCAAACGCTGTCGATCATAGCTAGGCAATGCCAGTGCGATTTTAGTTCTCTTGAGCATGTTCTCTCGAGATCGAATTCGGATGCATGACCTCGGTGCGCGGGCCGCAGCTTCAAGCTGACCGGTTCAACTACTGCGGTCCTCTGTGGCGTCGAAGCGCTTTCCGCCCGTTGATGGGTGGTTGGCGCGATTTCGCTTTGTGCGGATTGTTCCGCGGAAGGCGGCCTCGTCGGGCGGGTAGCTCGAAAGAATTTGCGGACCCGGTGACGGGCCGCGGCAGAACACAAAGGGTAATGCCAGGATGCCGACGATCAACCAGCTGATCGCTCAACCGCGGGAAGTGCAGAAGTCGCGCAAGAAGGTGCCGGCGCTGCAGCAGTCGCCGCAGAAGCGCGGTGTTTGCACGCGCGTTTACACCACGACCCCGAAGAAGCCGAACTCGGCGCTTCGTAAGGTTGCCAAGGTGCGCCTGACCAACGGCTTCGAGGTGATCGGCTACATCCCCGGTGAGGGCCATAACCTCCAGGAGCACTCGGTGGTCATGATCCGCGGCGGTCGCGTCAAGGACTTGCCCGGCGTGCGCTACCACATCCTCCGCGGCGTTCTGGATACCCAGGGCGTCAAGAACCGTAAGCAGCGCCGTTCGAAGTACGGCGCCAAGCGTCCGAAGTAAGCGGGAACCAGGTCCATGTCTCGTCGCCATTCTGCCGAAAAGCGCGAAGTCCTTCCCGATCCGAAGTTCGGGAATATCATCGTCACGAAGTTCATGAATTCGGTGATGTACGCCGGAAAGAAGTCGGTCGCCGAAGGCATCGTCTACGGCGCGTTCGGCCTCATCGAAAGCAAGACCAAGCAGAACCCGCTCGGCGTGTTCGAGCAGGCACTCGAGAACGTCATGCCGACGATCGAAGTGCGCTCCCGCCGCGTCGGCGGCGCGACCTATCAGGTTCCGGTCGAAGTTCGCTCGGTGCGCCGTCAGGCGCTGGGCATTCGCTGGCTGATCTCGGCTGCGCGCGATCGCAACGAGAAGACGATGACCGAGCGGCTCTCTGCGGAGCTCCTGGATGCGTCGAACAACCGGGGTAACGCCGTCAAGAAGCGCGAAGACGTGCACCGGATGGCGGAAGCCAACCGCGCCTTCTCGCACTATCGCTGGTAACGGCGACACACGGAATCTAAGGAACACTCCATGCCCCGCGTTCATGCCATAGAGAATTACCGCAACTTCGGTATCATGGCGCATATCGATGCCGGCAAGACCACGACCACCGAGCGCATCCTCTATTACACCGGCAAGAGCCACAAAATCGGCGAAGTGCACGAAGGTGCCGCGACGATGGACTGGATGGAGCAGGAGCAGGAGCGCGGCATTACGATTACGTCGGCCGCGACCACCGCGTTCTGGGAAGGCAAGCGTCTCAACATCATCGACACTCCCGGCCACGTCGACTTCACCATCGAAGTCGAGCGCAGCCTGCGCGTGCTCGACGGCGCCGTGTGCGTGCTCGACTCGAACCAGGGCGTCGAGCCCCAGACCGAGACGGTCTGGCGCCAGGGCGACAAGTACAAAGTTCCGCGCATCGTCTTCGCCAACAAGATGGATAAGACCGGCGCTGACTTCTACAAGTGCATGCAGGACATCGTCGACCGCCTCGGCGCAAAGCCGATCGCGATCCAGCTTCCGATCGGCTCCGAGAACAACTTCAAGGGCCTGGTCGACCTCGTTCGCATGAAGGGCGTGGTCTGGGAAGAAGAGAAGCTCGACGCCAAGTTCGTGGACATCGATATTCCCGAGGACATGGTCGAGAAGGCCAAGGAATATCGCGAGAAGTTGTTGGAAGCCGCCGTCGAGCTCGACGACGAAGTTCTCGCCGCTTACCTCGACGGCAAGGAGCCCGATGAGCCGACGTTGAAGCGCTTGATCCGCAAGGCCGTGCTGACTGGCGCGTTCTTCCCGGTATTGTGCGGCTCGGCGTTCAAGAACAAGGGCGTGCAGCCTCTGCTCGACGCGGTCGTGGATTATCTGCCGTCGCCGGTTGACGTGCCCGCCATCAAGGGCGTCGATGAAGACGGCAACGAGGTCGTTCGCCTGCCGGACGACAAGGAGCCGCTGGCTCTGTTGGCCTTCAAGATCATGGACGACCCGTTCGTCGGCACCATCACCTTCTGCCGCATCTATTCCGGCACGCTGCTGTCGGGCACCGGCGTCATCAATTCGACGCGCGACCGCAAGGAGCGCATCGGCCGCATGTTGCTGATGCATGCGAACAACCGCGAAGACATCAAGGAAGCCTATGCCGGCGACATCGTCGCACTGGCTGGCCTGAAGGAAGCGCGCACCGGTGACACGCTGTGCGATCCCGACAAGGCGGTGATCCTCGAAAAGATGGAATTCCCCGAGCCCGTCATCGAGATCGCGATCGAGCCCAAGTCCAAGGCCGACCAGGAAAAGCTGGGCGTGGCGCTGGCGAAGCTCGCCGCGGAGGATCCGTCCTTCCGCGTGTCGACCGATCAGGAGTCCGGCCAGACCATCCTCAAGGGCATGGGCGAGCTCCATCTCGACATCAAGGTCGACATTCTCCGCCGCACCTACAAGGTCGATGCCAACATCGGCGCGCCGCAGGTGGCGTTCCGTGAGCGCGTCACCAAGAGGTCCGAAGTCAAGTACACCCACAAGAAGCAGACCGGCGGTACCGGACAGTTCGCGGAAGTGTCGATCATCGTGGAGCCGAACGAGCCCGGCAAGGGCTACGAGTTCGAGTCCAAGGTCGTCGGCGGTGCAGTGCCGAAGGAATACATCCCCGGCGTCGAGAAGGGCATCAACAGCGTGCTGAGTTCCGGCGTGGTCGCGGGCTTCCCCGTGGTCGACGTCAAGGTTCAGCTCGTCGACGGCAAGTATCACGACGTCGATTCGTCGGCGCTCGCCTTCGAAATCGCATCGCGTGCTGCATTCCGCGAAGCCTTGCAGAAGGGCAAGTCCGTCCTGCTCGAGCCGATCATGAAGGTCGAAGTGGTGACCCCGGAAGATTACACCGGCTCCGTCATCGGCGACCTGAATTCGCGGCGCGGTCAGATCCAGGGTCAGGACATGCGCGGCAACGCCAACGTCATCAACGCGATGGTGCCGCTCATGAACATGTTCGGTTACGTGAATAACCTGCGCTCGATGAGCCAGGGTCGCGCAACCTTCACCATGCAGTTCGACCACTACGCAGAAGCGCCGGCCAACGTGTCGGCAGAAGTCCAGAAGAAGTTTGCCTGATTGTCGTCGGTCTCGAACTGACGATTGAACGGAGAGTCAAATGGCCAAAGCAAAGTTTGAACGTAACAAGCCGCACTGCAACATCGGCACCATCGGTCACGTCGACCATGGCAAGACGTCGCTGACCGCGGCGATCACCAAGGTCCTCGCCGAAGCCGGCGGCGCGACGTTCACCGCGTACGACCAGATCGACAAGGCGCCGGAAGAGAAGGCGCGCGGCATCACGATCTCGACGGCGCACGTCGAATACGAGACCAAGAACCGCCACTACGCGCACGTCGACTGCCCCGGCCACGCCGACTACGTGAAGAACATGATCACCGGCGCCGCCCAGATGGACGGTGCGATCCTGGTCGTGTCGGCCGCCGACGGTCCGATGCCGCAGACCCGCGAGCACATCCTGCTCGCCCGCCAGGTCGGCGTTCCCGCGCTCGTCGTGTTCCTCAACAAGTGCGACATGGTCGACGATCCGGAACTGCTCGAGCTCGTCGAGCTCGAGGTCCGCGAGCTGCTCTCGAAGTACGAATTCCCGGGCGACACCATCCCGATCATCAAGGGCTCGGCGCTTGCCGCCCTCGAAGATTCCGATAAGACGCTCGGCCATGACGCCATCCTCGAGCTGATGAAGCAGGTCGACGCTTACATTCCGCAGCCGGAGCGTCCGGTCGATCTGCCGTTCCTGATGCCGGTTGAAGACGTGTTCTCGATCTCGGGCCGCGGCACCGTCGTGACCGGCCGTGTCGAGCGCGGTATCGTCAAGGTCGGCGAGGAAATCGAGATCGTCGGTCTGCGCGCCACGCAGAAGACCACGGTCACCGGTGTCGAAATGTTCCGCAAGCTGCTCGATCAAGGCCAGGCCGGCGACAACATCGGTGCGCTGCTTCGCGGTACCAAGCGCGAGGACGTCGAGCGCGGCCAGGTGCTGTGCAAGCCGGGTTCGGTCAAGCCGCACACCAAGTTCAAGGCTGAGGCCTACATCCTCACCAAGGAAGAGGGCGGCCGCCACACTCCCTTCTTCACCAACTACCGTCCGCAGTTCTACTTCCGCACCACCGACGTGACCGGTGTCGTGCATCTGCCGGAAGGCACCGAGATGGTGATGCCGGGCGACAACATCGCGATGGAAGTGCACCTGATCGTGCCGATCGCGATGGAAGAGAAGCTCCGCTTCGCGATCCGCGAAGGTGGCCGCACCGTCGGCGCCGGCGTCGTCGCCTCGATCATCGAGTAATTACGAGAATAGGGATCGGCGAATAGCGAATGTGACATTCGCTATTCGCTATTCGCCACCCCATTGAAGAAAGACCACGGCAATGAACGGCCAAAACATTCGCATCCGTCTCAAGGCGTTCGACCATCGTATCCTCGATACGTCGACCCGCGAGATCGTGAACACGGCGAAGCGCACCGGCGCGCAGGTCCGCGGACCCATTCCGCTGCCCACCCGCATCGAGAAGTTCACCGTCAACCGTTCGCCGCACGTCGACAAGAAGAGCCGCGAGCAGTTCGAGATGCGCACTCACAAGCGCCTGCTCGACATCGTCGATCCGACCCCGCAGACCGTCGATGCTTTGATGAAGCTCGACTTGGCCGCCGGTGTCGACGTCGAGATCAAGCTCTAAGATTTTTGGATCACGTTCGCCACTAGCGGACAGAAAGAACAGGAAGCACGCCGATGCGCTCCGGAGTGATCGCACAAAAGGTCGGGATGACGCGGGTCTTTACAGAGGCCGGCGAACATATCCCCGTGACCGTGCTGAAGCTCGGCAATTGCCAGGTCGTAGGCCACCGCACCGAAGAGAAAAACGGTTATGTCGCGCTCCAGCTTGGTTCTGGCAGCCGCAAGACCGTGTACATGCCCAAGGCGGAGCGCGGCCAGTTCGCGGTCGCCAAGGTCGAGCCGAAGCGGCAGGTCGAGGAATTCCGCGTCTCCGCGGATCAGATGATCCCCGTCGGTGCAGAGATCCTGGCCGACCACTTTGTCGTCGGTCAGTTCGTCGACGTCACCGGTACTTCGGTCGGTAAGGGTTTTGCCGGCGGTATGAAGCGCTGGAACTTCGGCGGTCTGCGCGCCACTCACGGCGTCTCGGTCTCGCACCGTTCGATCGGTTCGACCGGTGGCCGTCAGGACCCGGGCAAGACCTGGAAGAACAAGAAGATGCCCGGTCACATGGGCGTCGACCGCATCACCACGCTCAACCTTCGGGTCGTCCAGCTCGATGTCGAACGCGGTCTGATCCTCGTCGAAGGCGCCGTTCCCGGCTCCAAGGGCGGCTGGATCCGCGTGCGCGACGCCGTCAAGAAGCCGCTGCCTAAGGAAGCTCCGAAGCCCGGCAAGTTCAAGGTTGCTGGCGAAGCGGACGCTGCTCCGGCTGCGCAGGAGGCGTGAGATGGAATTGAAGGTCACGACCCTCGAAGGTAAGGAAGCCGGCTCGGTCCAGCTTTCCGACACCATTTTCGGCCTCGAGCCGCGCCAGGACATCATTGCACGTTGCGTGCAGTGGCAACTCAACAAGCGCCAGGCCGGTACGCACAAGGCCAAGGGCCGCGCCGAGATCTGGCGCACCGGCAAGAAGATGTACAAGCAGAAGGGTACCGGTGGTGCTCGTCACGGCTCGGCCCGGGTGCCGCAGTTCCGCGGCGGTGGCCGTGCCTTCGGTCCGGTGGTGCGTTCGCACGCCACCGACCTGCCGAAGAAGGTCCGTGCGCTCGCCCTCAAGCATGCGCTCTCGGCCAAGGCCAAGGACGGCGATCTCATCGTGATCGACAAGGCCGCGCTGGAAGCTGCCAAGACCAAGGCGCTGCTCGGTCATTTCTCCGGTCTGGGTTTGACCAACGCGCTGATCATCGACGGCGCCGAGCTCAACAACGGCTTCGCCGCTGCGGCCCGCAACATCCCGAACATGGACGTGCTGCCGATCCAGGGCATCAACGTCTATGACATCCTGCGCCGTCGGAAGCTTGTTCTGACCAAGGCCGCCATCGATGCGCTGGAGGCGCGCTTCAAATGACGAAGAACATCGAGCCTCGCCACTACGACGTGATCCTGTCGCCGGTCGTGACCGAAAAGGCCACGATCGCCTCGGAGCACAACAAGGTGCTGTTCAAGGTGGCCGCGAAGGCGACCAAGCCGCAGATCAAGGAAGCGATCGAGAAGCTGTTCGACGTCAAGGTCAAGAGTGTCAACACGCTGGTCCGCAAGGGCAAGACCAAGATCTTCCGCGGCAATCTCGGCTCGCAGTCGAACTCCAAGCGCGCGATCGTGACTCTCGAAGAGGGTCACCGGATCGACGTGACCACCGGTCTGTAAGGTCGTACGACGATGGCACTGAAGACATTCAATCCCACGACGCCGGGCCAGCGCCAGCTGGTCATGGTCGATCGTTCGGCCCTCTACAAGGGCAAGCCGGTCAAGGCGCTCACCGAAGGCAAGCACTCCTCCGGCGGCCGTAACAACACCGGTCGCATCACCGTGCGCTTCCGCGGCGGTGGTCATAAGCGAACGTTGCGTACCGTCGATTTCAAGCGCGACAAGGTCGATGCGCCCGCGACGGTCGAGCGGCTGGAGTACGATCCGAACCGCACCGCATTCATCGCGTTGGTCAAGTACGAAGACGGCACCCAGGCCTATATCCTGGCGCCGCAGCGTTTGGCCGTCGGTGATTCCGTCGTCGCCGGCAACTATGTCGACGTGAAGCCGGGCAATGTCATGCCGCTCGGCAACATGCCGGTCGGCACGATCATCCACAACATCGAGGTCAAGATCGGGAAGGGCGGCCAGCTCGCCCGTTCCGCGGGCACCTATGCCCAGCTCGTCGGTCGCGACCAGGACTACGTGATCATCCGCCTGAACTCGGGCGAACAGCGCCTGGTGCACGGCCGTTGCCGCGGCACGATCGGCGCGGTGTCGAACCCGGATCACATGAACACGTCGATCGGCAAGGCCGGCCGCAACCGTTGGCTGGGCCGCAAGCCGCACAACCGCGGCGTTTCGATGAACCCGATCGACCATCCGCACGGCGGTGGTGAAGGTCGTACCTCGGGCGGCCGCCACCCGGTGACTCCGTGGGGCAAGCCGACCAAGGGCAAGAAGACCCGCTCCAACAAGTCGACCAACAAATTCATTCTCCTAAGCCGCCACAAGCGGAAGAAGTAAGGAACGCCGGACATGGTTCGTTCAGTCTGGAAAGGCCCGTTCGTCGAGGGTTCTCTGCTCAAGAAGGCAGATGCCGCGCGCTCGTCCGGCCGTCACGACGTCATCAAGATCTGGAGCCGTCGCTCGACGATCCTGCCGCAATTCGTCGGCCTGACCTTCGGCGTCTACAACGGTCAGAAGCACGTGCCGGTGGCCGTCAACGAGGAAATGGTCGGTCACAAGTTCGGCGAGTTCTCGCCGACCCGCACCTTCCATGGCCACTCCGGGGACAAGAAAGCCAAGAAGGCTTGAGGATTAAACGATGAGCAAACCTAAGCGCGAACGGAGCCTCGCCGAGAACGAGGCCAAGGCGGTCGCCCGGATGCTGCGGGTGAGCCCGCAGAAGCTCAACCTGGTCGCCCAGCTCATTCGCGGCCGGAAGGCGGCTGCTGCGCTCGCCGACCTGCAGTTTTCGCGCAAGCGGATCGCGGTTGACGTGAAGAAGTGCCTGGAATCGGCTATTGCCAACGCCGAGAACAACCACGACCTCGACGTCGACGATCTCGTCGTGGCGCAGGCCTTCGTCGGCAACGGCCTCGTGATGAAGCGCTTTGCCGCCCGCGGCCGTGGCCGTTCGGGCCGTGTCTACAAACCATTTTCACAGCTGACGATCATCGTTCGTCAGGTCGAAGCCGCAGCAGCGGCTTAAGGGACGCAGGAGAACACGATGGGTCAAAAGATCAATCCGATCGGTCTGCGTCTCGGCATCAACCGGACCTGGGATTCCCGCTGGTACGCCGGCAAGCAGGAATACGGCAAGCTGCTGCACGAGGACGTCAAGATTCGTGAGATCCTGCACAAGGAGCTCAAGCAGGCAGCCGTTGCCCGCATCGTGATCGAGCGTCCGCACAAGAAGTGCCGCGTCACCATCCACTCGGCTCGTCCGGGCGTGGTGATCGGCAAGAAGGGCGCCGACATCGACAAGCTGCGCAAGAAGGTCGCGGACATCACGGCGTCCGACGTGGTCATCAACATCGTCGAAATCCGCAAGCCGGAGCTCGATGCGACGCTGGTGGCCGAGTCGATCGCGCAGCAGCTGGAGCGCCGCGTGGCGTTCCGCCGCGCCATGAAGCGCGCCGTGCAGTCAGCGATGCGTCTCGGTGCGGAAGGCATCCGCATCAACTGCTCGGGACGTCTGGGCGGCGCGGAAATCGCGCGCATGGAGTGGTACCGCGAAGGTCGCGTGCCGCTGCACACGCTGCGCGCAGACATCGACTACGGGGTTGCGACCGCGTTCACGACCTTCGGCACCTGCGGTGTCAAGGTCTGGATCTTCAAGGGCGAGATCCTCGAGCACGATCCGATGGCCCAGGACAAGAGAATGGCCGAAGGTGAGACTGGTGGCGGCGGCGATCGCGGCGGCCGGCAGCGCCGGGACAACGCTGCAGCCTGACGCCAGCACAGAGAATTTGAGGGCTTGAAGCCATGATGCAACCTAAGAAAACGAAGTTCCGGAAGGCGCATAAGGGCCGTATCCACGGCGTTGCGTCTTCGGGCGCGACGTTGGCGTTCGGCCAGTTCGGTCTGAAGGCGACTGAGCCTGAGCGCGTCACCGCGCGCCAGATCGAAGCCGCTCGCCGCGCGCTGACCCGCCACATGAAGCGCGCCGGCCGCGTCTGGATCCGCATATTCCCCGACGTTCCCGTGTCGAAGAAGCCTGCCGAAGTCCGCATGGGTTCCGGCAAGGGCGCGCCGGAATTGTGGGTCGCGCGCGTCAAGCCGGGCCGGGTGCTGTTCGAGATCGACGGCGTCAACACCCAGACGGCGCGTGAAGCGCTGACCCTGGCGGCAGCCAAGCTGCCGATCAAGACGCGCTTCGTCGAGCGCATTGCGGAGTAATGGCCATGGCCCAGATGAAAATCGAAGACATCCGCGCGTTGAGCCCCGATCAGCAGGACGACGCCATCCTGAACCTGAAGAAGGAGCGCTTCAACCTGCGCTTCCAGCGCGCCACCGGGCAGCTCGAGAACACCTCGCGCCTGCGCGAAGCCCGCCGTGACATCGCCCGGATCAAGACCGTCGCCGCGCAGACGCGCGCGAAGAAGAAGTAAGAGGCTTACGAAGATGCCGAAACGTACTTTGCAGGGCGTGGTCGTCAGCGACAAGCAAGCCAAGACCATCGTGGTGCGCGTCGATCGCCGCTTTACGCACCCGATCTACAAGAAGACGATCCGCCGTTCGAAGAACTACCACGCGCACGACGAGAGCAACGAGTTCAAGCCGGGCGACATGGTGTGGATCGAGGAATCGAAGCCGATTTCGAAGTTGAAGCGCTGGGTCGTGATCCGGGGCGAACACAAGAAAAGCGCCTGATCTGTTGGCTTTAGCCGACTGACTTCAGGTTAATGTTGAGCGCCGGCTGGGCTGGCGCAAAGAGAAGAGGACGAGGTGCATCAATGATTCAGATGCAGACCAACCTCGACGTGGCCGATAATTCTGGCGCACGCCGTGTCATGTGTATCAAGGTGCTCGGGGGCTCCAAGCGCCGCTACGCCACGATCGGCGACATCATCGTTGTCTCGATCAAGGAAGCTATTCCGCGCGGCAAGGTGAAGAAGGGCGACGTGATGAAGGCCGTCGTGGTGCGCGTCCGCAAGGACATTCGCCGCGCCGACGGTTCGGTCATCCGCTTCGACCGCAACGCCGCCGTTCTGATCAACAATCAGTCCGAGCCGGTCGGTACCCGTATCTTCGGGCCCGTGCCGCGCGAGCTGCGCGCCAAGAACCACATGAAGATCATCTCGCTCGCGCCGGAGGTGCTGTGATGGCTGCGAAGATCCGCAAGGGCGACAAGGTCGTCGTGCTGACCGGCCGCGACAAGGGCCGCACCGGCGAGGTGTTCGAAGTGCGTCCCGACGCCGGTACGGCGCTGGTGCGCGGCATCAACATGGTCAAGCGTCACCAGAAGCAGACGCAGGCCCAGGAGGGCGGCATCATCTCGAAAGAGTCGCCGATCCAACTGTCCAACATCGCGTATGTCGGCAAGGACGGGAAGCCGACCCGCGTCGGATTCAAGATTCTGGCGGACGGCAAGAAGGTCCGCATCGCCAAGAGCTCGGGAGCTGAGATCGATGGCTGAGGCCGCTTACACACCGCGCCTGCGCGCGGAATACGACGCGAAGATCCGGACGGAAATGACCGAGAAGTTCGGTTATGAGAACGTCATGCAGGTTCCGCGCCTGGACAAGGTCGTGCTGAACATGGGCGTTGGCGATTCCGTCAACGACCGCAAGAAGGCCGAGAACGCCGCTGCGGAATTGACCCAGATCGCCGGCCAGAAGGCGATCGTGACCTATTCGCGGATCGCGATCGCGACCTTCAAGTTGCGTGAGAACCAGCCGATCGGCTGCAAGGTCACGCTGCGCAAGGCCCGTATGTACGAGTTCATCGATCGTCTGGTGACGGTCGCGCTGCCCCGCGTCCGCGACTTCCGCGGCTTGAACCCGAAGAGCTTCGATGGCCGCGGCAACTACTCGCTCGGCCTCAAGGAACACATCATTTTCCCCGAGATCGACTTCGACAAGGTCACGGAATCCCGCGGTATGGACATCACCGTCTGCACCACGGCCAAGACCGACGACGAGGCGAGGGCCTTGTTGACCGCATTCAATTTCCCGTTCCGGCAGTGAGACGCTGACCTAAAGCCTCTCAAACGCGGATACCCAGGAGCCAAGCATGGCAAAGAAGAGTTCAATCGAGAAGAACAACCGGCGCAAGCGGATGACGAAGAACGCCGCCCCGAAGCGCGAGCGGTTGAAGGCGATCATCGCCGACAAGACGTTGCCGATGGAGGAGCGGTTCGCTGCGACCCTGAAGCTGGCGGAAATGCCGCGCAACTCGTCGGCGACCCGCATCCGTCTGCGTTGCGAGCTGTCGGGCCGTTCGCGCTCGAACTATCGCTTGACCAAACTGTCCCGCATCGCAATGCGGGACCTTGGCTCCAAGGGCATGGTCCCGGGCCTCGTGAAGTCCAGCTGGTAAGGAGGGTCGTTTAGATGTCTACGCACGATCCAATCAGCGATCTGATCACCCGCATCCGTAACGCGCAGATGCGTTCCAAGAACAAGGTCTCCACGCCTGGCTCGAAGATGCGCGAGAACGTGCTCGAGGTGCTGAAGAGCGAAGGCTACATCCGCGGTTACGCGACGCTCGAGCATTCCTCGGGCCGCAGCGAGATCGAGATCGAGCTGAAGTATTTCGACGGCGAGCCCGTTATCCGTGAGATCGAGCGTGTCTCCAAGCCCGGACGTCGCGTGTACGCCTCGGTGAAGAACCTGCCGCGGGTCAATAACGGACTCGGCATTTCGGTGTTGTCGACGCCGAAGGGAATCATGGCTGACCACAGTGCGCGTGAAGCGAACGTGGGCGGCGAAGTTCTCTTCACGGTGTTCTGAGAAGGATTTTTGATCCATGTCACGTGTTGGCAAAAGACCGGTAGCGGTGCCGTCGGGTGTGACCGCGACCGTCGACGGGCAGACCGTCAAGATGAAGGGGCCGAAGGGCCAGCTTCAGTTCGTCGTCCATAACGACGTCGAGGTGAAGCTCGACAACGGCCAGGTCAAGGTGAACCCGCGGGTCGAGACCAACCGCGCGCGGGCCCTGTACGGGACCGCTCGCGCCCAGGTCGCGAATCTGGTCGAGGGTGTCACCAAGGGTTTCGAGAAGAAGCTCGAAATCACCGGCGTCGGTTACCGCGCCGCGCTGCAGGGCAAGAACCTGCAGCTCGCGCTCGGCTACAGCCACGATGTGGTCTACGCGATCCCGGAGGGGATCACGATCACCGTGCCGAAGCCGACCGAGATCACGGTGACCGGCAGCGACATTCAGCGCGTCGGCCAGGTCGCCGCCGAGATTCGCTCCTATCGTCCGCCGGAGCCCTACAAGGGCAAGGGCGTGAAGTATGTTGGCGAATTCATCTTCCGCAAGGAAGGCAAGAAGAAGTAACGGAGCCGGTCATGTCGAAAGCCAAGGTTACGAATGCCCGGCGCAAGCGCAGTGTACGACTGAAGCTGCGCCGCTCGGGTGGCGGCCGTCCGCGCCTGTCGGTGTTCCGCTCGTCCAAGCACATCTACGCCCAGGTCATCGACGACCTGAAGGGCGAGACGCTGGCCTCTGCCTCGTCGCTCGAGAAGTCGATGCGCGATGGCGGCAAGACCGGCGCCGACATCGATGCGGCGAAGGCGGTCGGCAAGCTGCTGGCCGAGCGCGCCGCCGAGAAGGGTGTCAAGGAAGTCGTGTTCGATCGCGGCAGCTATCTCTATCACGGGCGCGTCAAGGCTCTTGCCGACGCGGCGCGTGAAAGCGGGCTGAGCTTCTAACAGAATTTGAGGATTGAGGCGTAAGCCTCTGAAGGACTGGAAAAACCATGGCAGAACGCGAACAACGTGGTGGACGCGATCAACGCGGCGGCGGACGTGAACGCAGGGAAGAGCGCGACAGCGAGTTCGTTGACAAGCTCGTCCACATCAATCGCGTCGCCAAGGTCGTCAAGGGCGGCAAGCGCTTCGGTTTCGCAGCGCTGGTCGTGATCGGCGACCAGAAGGGCCGCGCCGGCTTCGGTCACGGCAAGGCGCGCGAAGTGCCCGAGGCGATCCGCAAGGCAACCGAATCCGCCAAGCGCAACCTGACCCGCGTGTCGTTGCGCGAGGGCCGCACGCTGCATCACGACATCGCCGGCCGTCATGGCGCGGGCCGTGTTTACCTGCGCGCAGCTCCGGCCGGTACCGGCATCATCGCCGGCGGTCCGATGCGCGCCGTGTTCGAGACGCTCGGCGTCCAGGACGTGGTTGCGAAGTCGATCGGCTCGTCGAACCCGTACAACATGGTTCGCGCGACCTTCGATGCGCTGAAGCATCAGGATTCGCCGCGCTCGGTCGCTGCCCGCCGCAACATCAAGGTGTCCACCCTCCAGTCCCGCCGTATCGGTGGTGACGCCGAGGCGGTTGCCGAATAACGGAAGCTTTTCGGAGTAGACGCCTATGGCCAAGAGTGCCGTTACGACCGCAAAGACGATCAAGCTCGAGCAGACCGGCAGCGCGATCCGCCGCCATCACTCGCAGCGTTCGACGCTGATCGGGCTCAAGCTCAACAAGATCGGCCGCATCAGCGAACTGCCGGACACCCCGGCGGTCCGCGGCATGATCTTGAAAGTTCACCATCTCGTTCGCATTGTCGACGAGAAGTAAGCAAAGGCGCACGATCCCGAAGCGGGACCCGTTTTCGGTGAAGGTCATGCGCAAGAAACAAGGAGCAGGGCGATGAAGCTCAGCGATATCGCCGACAATGCCGGCTCGCGCAAGAAGCGTATGCGCGTCGGCCGCGGCATTGGTTCGGGCAAGGGCAAGCAGGCCGGCCGCGGTGGCAAGGGCCAGACCGCGCGTTCGGGCGTGCGCATCAAGGGTTTCGAAGGCGGCCAGATGCCCTTGCATCGCCGTCTGCCCAAGCGCGGCTTCAACAACATCTTCCGCGTGGAGTTCGCCGAGATCAATCTCGACCGGCTCCAGGATGCGGTCGATGCCAAGAAGATCGACGCCGGCAGCGTCGTGAACGTCGAATCCCTGGTCAAGGCCGGCGTGCTGCGCCGCGCCAAGGGTGGCCTGCGGCTGCTCGGCCGCGGCGAGTTCAAGGCCAAGCTCAACATCGAAGTGCACGGCGCCTCGAAGACCGCGATCGCGGCAGTCGAGAAGGCCGGCGGCTCGGTGAAGATCCTCGCGCCTGCCAAGGAAGAAGGCGAGGCGGCGTAACAACTGCGTCATCGGCCCGCGGCTCGCGGGCCTTTACGCACGCGGGACGATGGACTTATCGAAGCCGTAGCCCCAGATAATGTCCGGTGTCCGGTATAATGTAGCCCGGCCGCGGGCATAACGGCGCAATAAGCGGCGGGAGAAAGTCCAAGATGGCCTCTGCAGCGGAACAACTGGCAGCCAATCTCAATTTCGGTGCGTTTGCCAAGGCCGACGAACTGAAGAAGCGCATCTGGTTCACCCTGGGCGCGCTGCTCGTTTATCGGCTCGGGACCTACATCCCGTTGCCCGGCATCGATCCCAACATCTGGGAGCAGGTGTTCCGCTCCCAGGCGGGCGGCATCCTCGGCATGTTCAATATGTTCGCTGGCGGCGGCATTCACCGCATGGCGATCTTTGCGCTGAACATCATGCCGTACATCTCGGCGTCCATCATCATCCAGCTCCTGACCACCGTCTCGCCGCAGCTCGAGGCGCTGAAGAAGGAAGGCGAGTCCGGCCGCAAGCTGCTGAACCAGTACACCCGTTATCTCACGGTGATCCTGGCCGCGTTCCAGTCCTACGGCATTGCGGTGGGCCTCGAAGGCGCTGGCAACGTCGTCAGCGACCCCGGCATGTTCTTCCGCCTGTCGACGGCGATCACGCTGACCGGCGGCACCATGTTCCTGATGTGGCTGGGCGAGCAGATCACCTCGCGCGGCATCGGCAACGGCATTTCCCTGATCATTCTCTCCGGCATCGTCGCCGAGCTGCCCGCGGCGCTCGCCAACATGCTCGAGCTCGGCCGTCAGGGTGCGATGTCGACCGGCCTGATTCTGGTCGTCATCATCATGGCGGTGGCCGTGATCGCCTTCATCGTGTTCGTGGAGCGCGCCCAGCGCCGGCTCTTGATCCAGTATCCGAAGCGCCAGGTCGGCAACAAGATGTTCGAGGGGCAGTCCTCGCATCTGCCGCTCAAGCTCAACACCTCGGGCGTGATCCCGCCGATCTTCGCGTCCTCGCTGCTGCTGCTGCCGACCACGGTCGCGAACTTCAACGCGGGCAGTGGGCCGGAATGGTTCCAGTGGATCAACACCCAGCTCGGCCACGGCCGTCCGCTGTTCCTGATCATGTATCTGGCGCTGATCGTGTTCTTCGCCTTCTTCTACACCGCGATCGTGTTCAATCCGACCGAGACCGCGGACAATCTGAAGAAGCACGGCGGCTTCATTCCGGGTATCCGCCCGGGCGAGCGTACCGCGGAATATATCGACTACGTGCTGTCGCGGATTACCGTGCTCGGCGCGGTGTATCTGGCGATCGTCTGCTTGATTCCGGAAATCCTGATCTCCTACGCGTCGGTGCCGTTCTACTTTGGCGGCACTTCGCTGTTGATCGTCGTCAGCGTCACCATGGACACGGTGGCGCAGGTGCAGGGCTATCTCCTGGCGCATCAGTACGAAGGCCTGATCCGGAAGTCGAAGCTGCGCGGCCGCCGCCGTTAAGCGCGGCGTCCCTCGGGCGGCGCGATTGCGCCGCCGATTCGCCGCGCGTGCAATGCGCGCGGACGGCGAGCCGGCCATTCGGTCGCCTCGGCAGAGTCGCTCTTCCTGTCGTGCAAGCATTGATCTCAAAGGCTTCTTGGCGTCCGGCCATTTGCTCCCCTATGATATGGGTAGCGGTGCGGCGCTGATTATGATTTGCACTGTAACTGGACTTCAAAACACGGGCGCGCGACGTATCGCGCACCAATCGGGGGGCGTACGCCGATGAGAATTATACTTCTGGGGCCACCGGGATCGGGCAAGGGCACCCAGGCGCAGCTGCTGGTGCAGCGCTATGGCATCGTCCAGCTCTCGACCGGCGAGATGTTGCGTGCAGCGGTGGCGGCCGGAACGCCGGTCGGGCTCAAGGCTAAGGAGATCATGGCCAGCGGCGGTCTCGTGCCAGACGATGTCGTGGTGGGGATCATCTCCGATCGGATCGATCAGCCGGATGCCAAAAACGGTTTCATCCTTGACGGTTTCCCGCGGACCGTGCCGCAGGCCGAGGCGCTGGATGAGCTGCTCAAGCACAAGCACCTCAAGCTCGATGCCGTGATCGAGCTCCGCGTCAACGAAAGCGCGCTCCTGAATCGCGTCGAGACTCGCGTCGCCCAGATGCGCGAGCGCGGGGAAGAGGTCCGGCTCGATGACACCCCGGAGGTCCTGACCAAGCGACTCGCCAGCTACCGCAGCCAGACGGAACCGCTGATTCACTACTATTCCGAGCGGCGCAAGCTCTCGACCATCGACGGCATGATGGCCATCGATGAGGTCACCCGCGCCATCCATCGCCAGCTCCTGGCGCTCGGGGCGGTCGAGCCCAAGACGCATGGCAAGGCACATGGCAAGACGCGCGCCCGGAGTGCGACAAAGGCGGCCCCGGCCAGAAAGGCCAAGGCGGCGAAGAAATCGGCCAAAAAGTCTGCGAAAGCGGCCAAAAAGGCTGCCAAATCCGAGAAGGCGGCCAAGAAGGCTACGAAGGCGGGCAAGAGAATCGTCAAGAAAGCCGCCAAGAAGGCAGGAAAGAAGATGGCAGCCAAGAAGACCGCCAGGAAGGCTGTCAAGAAAGGTGCCAAAAAGGCCGCAAAAAAGGTCACGAAAAGGCGAGCTAAGCGCTAGCAGCGGTTGACGAAAGCCCCCTGAATCCCCTAATAAGCCCGCATCCAAGTCGGATAGTTTCAAACGATGCCGGGCCCCAGGAAGACCAGGGGTGGGCGTCGTGTTCGCGTTTGTGAACACCTGCCCGAGAAACCAAGCACTTAAAGCCCGATTCCTGACGAGGGATTGGCGACAGGAGAGAAGGCCGTGGCCCGTATTGCCGGCGTGAACATCCCGACCAACAAGCGCGTGCTGATCGCGCTCCAGTACATCCATGGCATCGGTCAGAAGATCGCCGGTGAGATTCTGGAGAAGGTGAAGATCCCGGTGGATCGTCGCGTCAATCAGCTCAGCGACGCCGAAGTGCTCCAGATCCGCGAAGTGATCGACCGCGACTATATGGTCGAGGGCGATTTGCGTCGTGAGGTCGGCATCAACATCAAGCGTCTGATGGACCTCGGCTGCTATCGCGGCCTGCGCCATCGTCGCGGTCTGCCGGTGCGTGGCCAGCGTACCCACACCAACGCGCGTACGCGCAAGGGTCCGGCCAAGGCCATCGCCGGCAAGAAGAAGTAAGTTTTCGCATCCAATCACGGCGTGTGGCGACCCGGGGATGACCCGTTCGCCACGCGCCTTTCGTTCCACAGGTGTAGCCGCTGGCATTACGGCGGCGTTGAGATCTTCAGGAAAGGTAGTCTATGGGCAAGGAAGCCACCCGCGTTCGTCGTCGTGAGCGCAAGAACATCGCCTCCGGCGTCGCGCACGTGAACTCGTCGTTCAACAACACGACCATCACCATCACCGACGCGCAGGGCAACACGATTGCCTGGTCCTCCGCCGGCACGATGGGCTTCAAGGGCTCGCGCAAGTCGACCCCGTATGCCGCACAGGTTGCCGCCGAGGACGTGTCGAAGAAGGCGCAGGAGCACGGCATGCGCACGCTGGAAGTCGAAGTCGCCGGTCCCGGTTCGGGCCGCGAATCGGCGCTCCGGGCGCTGCAGGCCGCGGGCTTCACCGTCACCTCGATCCGCGACGTGACCACGATCCCGCACAACGGTTGCCGTCCCCGTAAGCGTCGGCGCGTTTGATACCAGATTGCGGGCGCATTGGCGCCCGCGATGATTTTTTGCAAAGCCGTGGAAATGATCTGCGGCCTTTCTCCAACGCCAGTGCCTGCAACAGCAGTCTGACTGGCCTGTATGGGTGAAACAGTGACGATCCAGAAAAATTGGCAAGAACTGATTCGGCCGAACAAGCTGCAGGTACAGCCCGGCAGCGATCCGACCCGTTTCGCGACCATCGTCGCCGAACCGCTCGAGCGCGGCTTCGGCCAGACGCTCGGCAACGCGCTACGCCGCATCCTGCTGTCCTCGCTCCAGGGCGCGGCAGTGCAGTCGGTGCACATCGACGGCGTGCTGCACGAGTTCTCCTCGATCGCGGGCGTTCGTGAGGACGTCACCGACATCGTGCTCAACATCAAGGACATCTCGATCAAGATGCAGGGCGAAGGCCCCAAGCGCATGGTCGTCAAGAAGTCCGGACCGGGCGTCGTCACCGCCGGCGACATCCAGACCGTGGGCGACGTCGTCGTGCTCAATCCCGACCTGCAGATCTGCACGCTCGATGAGGGCGCCGAGATCCGTATGGAGTTCACGGTCGCAACCGGCAAGGGCTACGTTCCCGCCGAGCGCAACCGCCCCGAGGACGCACCGATCGGCCTGATCCCGGTCGACAGCCTGTACTCGCCGGTCCGCAAGGTCTCCTACAAGGTCGAGAACACCCGCGAGGGCCAGATCCTCGACTACGACAAGCTGACCATGACGATCGAGACCAACGGCGCACTGACGCCGGATGATTCCGTGGCCTACGCGGCGCGCATCCTGCAGGATCAGCTCAACGTGTTCGTCAACTTCGAAGAGCCGCGCAAGGAAGTCGCCCAGGAGATCATCCCGGACCTCGCCTTCAACCCGGCCTTCCTCAAGAAGGTGGACGAGCTCGAGCTGTCGGTGCGCTCGGCCAATTGCTTGAAGAACGACAACATCGTCTACATCGGCGACCTCGTGCAGAAGAGCGAAGCGGAAATGCTCCGCACTCCGAACTTCGGCCGCAAGTCTCTGAACGAGATCAAGGAAGTGCTGGCCCAGATGGGTCTGCACCTCGGCATGGAAGTGCCGGGCTGGCCGCCGGAGAACATCGACGAGCTCGCCAAGCGCTTCGAGGATCACTACTGATCCGAACGACAACAGGCTAAGGCGCGAATTCATCGCGCCTTAGCGGGCGAACGCAGGCAGCCCACCTGAGCAACTGGTCCGACGAACCGTCGCGACGAATGAAATTCAAGGAATAGATAAATGCGTCACGGCAAGGTTCATCGCAAGCTCAACCGCACCGCTGAGCATCGCCGCGCGATGTTCGCCAACATGTGCGCCGCGCTGATCAAGCACGAGCAGATCGTCACCACGCTGCCGAAGGCGAAGGAATTGCGTCCGATCGTCGAGAAGCTGATTACCCTCGGCAAGAAGGGCGGGCTGGCCATGCGCCGTCAGGCCATCTCGGAGATGCGTGACAAGGATCAGGTCAGGAAGCTGTTCGACACGCTCGCGCCCCGCTACAAGGATCGCCAGGGTGGCTACACCCGCATCATCAAGGCCGGCTTCCGCTACGGCGACAACGCCCCGATGGCCGTGATCGAGTTTGTCGATCGTGATGTCGATGCCAAGGGCCTGGATTCCGGTCCGGTGCAGGAAAAGGAAGCCGAGGCGGCATAAGCCGACCGGCAGAGAGTTTTCAGAAAGCGGCGCCTTCGGGCGCCGCTTTTTTATTGGCCGTCCTGTTGGTTACGTCCCGCTCCTCACGCGTCGGTGAGTGCCGATTGCTATCGTGCCGGCAGCGCCCAATATCTCCGCAAGCATCAACGGAGATCACGCATGAACATCGACCTATCCGGAAAGAACGCCCTCGTCACCGGCTCGACTGCCGGCATCGGCCACGCCATCGCCAAGGGCCTTGCCGGCTCGGGTGCGAGCGTCGTGATCAACGGACGCGGCCAGGACAAGGTCGATGCGGCCGTGCGCAAGCTGGAAGGGGCGGGCGGAAAGGTCCGCGGCATCGCCGCCGACGTCTCGACCGCGGCGGGCTGCAAGGCGCTGGCCGCGGCGCTGCCAGACGTCGACATCCTCATCAACAATGCCGGCATCTTCGAGCCGAGGGACTTTTTCGACATTCCGGACGAGGACTGGAGCCGCTTTTTCGAGGTCAACGTGATGAGCGGCGTGCGTCTCTCGCGTGCGTATATGAAAGGCATGCTCAAGCGCAACTGGGGCCGAATCGTCTTCATCTCCTCGGAGTCCGGGCTCAACATTCCCGTCGAGATGATCCACTACGGCATGAGCAAGACGGCGCAGCTCTCGGTCGCGCGGGGCCTGGCGCAGCTCACACGGGGCACCGGCGTCACCGTCAATTCCGTGCTGCCGGGCCCCACAATGTCGGAGGGCGTCGAGACGTTCGTGAAGGATCTTGCCAAGCAGAACGGCCAGTCGGTCGATGAGGCCGCGGCCAATTTCGTCAAACAACATCGCCCAAGCTCGCTGCTCCAGCGCTTCGCCAGCGTCGATGAGATCGCCAACATGGTGGTGTATGCGGCTTCGAAGGAAGCCTCGGCGACCAACGGCGCGGCGTTGCGTGCGGAGGGCGGCATCATCAATACGATTGCCTGAGGCCTGCGGATGCCGGCCTATGTGATCTCCGAGGTTGAGGTACGCGACAGAGCCGCGATGGAAGCCTATCGCGAGCTGGCCGCAGCAACCATCGCGCAATATGGCGGCCGCTATCTCGTGCGCGGCGGCGCCGCCGAATTGGTGGAGGGCGGCCCGCCGCCCAAGACCATCATCATCGTGGAGTTCCCATCGATGGCGCGGGCGCAGGAATGGTATGCCTCGGCCGAGTACGCCGAGGCGCTGAAGCTGCGGCACACGGCGCTGGAGCGTCGGCTGCTGTTTGTCGAGGGCGTGGCACCGTAGACAAGCCCGGGCATGACGGAGTGAGTGGCCGCTACCACCCCTCCAGCACGATCTTGCCGCGCGACTTGCCACTCTCGAGCAGTGCATGCGCGCGCTTGAGGTTGGCCGCGTTGATGGTGCCGAAGGTCTGGTCGAGCGTCGTGCGCAAGACGCCCTTGTCGATGAGGTCGGCGACGTCGTTGAGCAGATGATGCTGCGCGATCATGTCGGCGGTTTGAAAGGAGGAGCGCGTGAACATCGATTCCCAATGCACCGAGATGGCCTTGCCCTTGAACGCGCTCACAGTGAATTCCGGGGGATCGTCGATCAGGCCGAATCTGCCCTGCGGCGCCATGAACTCGGCGATGCTCTTGTAGTGCTGGTCGGTGAATGTGAGGCTCGCCACCAGCGCGACGGGCGGCAGCTTGAGCTTCTCGACCTGCTCTTTCATCGGTTGGCCGTGGTCGATCACCGCATGCGCGCCGAGACCGAGGCACCATTTTTGCGACTCCGGCCGCGTCGCGGTCGCGAGCACCGTCAGCCCGGTGAGGCGGCGGGCGAGCTGGATCAGGATCGAGCCAACGCCGCCAGCGCCGCCCGTGATCAAGAGCGTGCGCGGATCGACACTCTTGCCGGGCACCGCACCGAGCCGATCGAACAGCAATTCCCAGGCGGTGATGGAGGTGAGCGGGAGGGCGGCGGCCTGCGCGAACGACAGGCTCTTCGGCTTGTTGCCAACGATGCGCTCGTCGACGAGGTGGAATTCAGAATTGGTACCCTGGCGCAGGATCGAGCCGGCGTAAAATACCTCGTCGCCTGGCTTGAACAGCGTGACGTCGGGACCGACGGTGTCGACAACGCCGGCCGCGTCATAGCCCAGAATCTTGGTCTCGCCCTCGGGCGGGGCTGCGCGCTTGCGCACCTTGTAATCGACCGGATTGGCCGAGATCGCCTTCACAGCCACGCGGATATCACGGCCCTTGGGTTCGGGCTTGGCGGTCTCGAAATCGAACAGCGCGTCCTGATCCTCGATCGGAAGCGACTTCCTGTAGCCGACGGCCTTCATGGCTTGTCTCCTTCAGATAGTGTTGCAGATGCCGGGTCCCGGGTTCGCGTTTTCGCGCGCCCCCGGGATGACAAGCGAGACCTAGAACGCGAACTGCGTCCGCATCGCGACCGCATCGAACTTCGAACCGACATCAGCGGTCGAGATCGGCGTGGCCTGCCTCGATACCGTGCCATGCAGATAGTCCAGCATGAAACGGACGTTGCCGTTGACATACCAGTTCAGCGCTGCCGTGTAGACGGTCTGCCGGCCGCCTGCGATGCCGGTTGCGGTCCCGAGTTGATCGTTGAGGTCGATCGTGGAGAAGCGTCCCGCGACCTCCCACGCGCCCCAGCCGCCGCCCTCGAGGGAGAACGGGTGTGCCGGCTTGACGCCGCCATAGGCCGCATTGGCCGCATTATAGCTGCGACCCTCGCCCGTCAGCACGTAGCCGGCTTGCGCATAGCCGCCCTGGAATTTGAGGCTTGGCGCACCCAGCGGCGGCAGGCCGGTATTGGCGCTGCGATCGATGTTGTACCAGAAATACTCGCCTTGAAGGATCAGCGGTCCATAGGTGGCGGCCGCTTCGACGCTGTAGACCTGCGCGCCGGAGGCATTGGCGATTGCGCCGGTCGTAGCCAGCGCCGTGGGATCGATGCGCAGTTCCGGACGATCGTTCAGCGTCACCGTCTGTGCACCCGTCACCAGATTGCGCGTCGGCTGGATCAGCCATTCGGCATTGCCGCCGAGATGGACCGAGTAGTCTTTGCCGCTGACGACTTGGCCGGCGACACGCGCGACCGCGCCGTATTGTTCCGTGGTGCCGTTCGGCGCAACGCTCGACGCTGAGTGGATCGCACCGGTGGCGGGACCGGTGACATAGGCGCCAGCCCAGAACACGTCGTTGTACCAGCGCGTGCCGACCGCCGAACGGAAGTCGCCCGCAGCGATGCTCGTGGCGACGATCCCCGCCGAGGCGCGTTCCATGAACATGATGTCGTTGGAGCTCGTGGCCTCATCGAGGGTGTAGGGCAGGTCCATGATGCCGCCTTCGATGGCCATCTTGCCGCCGAACGGTTTCAGGCCGGTATAGCTGAGATAGGCGTTCTCGATGCCGGAGACGCCGCCGCCGGGCAGCGAACCCGGAGCTGCGCCGCCAAACCCGTCGGAGGAGCCGCCGAAGTCGTAGACCAGCGCGAAATTCCAGTCGTGGAAGAACTTGCCGGCGACACCGATGCGGGCGCGGCGGACGTTCTCGCCGCTGTCGAGCTTTTGCGGCACGGTCGCCGCCGTGTTGGGCCGATAGTCGTAGCCGCCGACATCCCAATGCACGCGGCTTGTGATCCCGACGCAGTTAGCCCCATCGGCAGTGCAGATGGTCGGTCGGTTGTTCGGCATTGTCACGACGACGCCGGATGCGGGCGCCGGTCCCTTGAGCGGGATCGCCGCGTTGGCGTTGGCGACGGCGGCCTTCGCTTCGGAACGCGCTTCGGCTTTCGCCTCCGCCTTCGCCTCAAGCCTGGCCTTGGCTGTGGCCGCGGTATTCGCGGCGGTCTGGCTCTGGAGCTTGTCGAGCTTCTGCTCCAGCATCTTCAGCTGCTGCTTCAGGAGCGCGATCTCCTGGTCGCTGCTGCTCGCCGATTGGGCCTGGGCCTGCGAGGCTGCCAGTGCGGCGGCGAGACCCATCGCCGTGGCTGCAATTCTTGTCCTGCTCACGTCATGACTCCATCGTTTGACGAACTTCCCCAAGTCGCTGGCGGAGAGCCTAGGTTTGATCGATGACTACCCCGCGACGCTGCGGCCGGTTGCGCGGTTCCCACTGGTGTAAATTCGCCGCAACCGAATCCGCCTTGCACCACCATGCAAGATGACGCACATCATGCCAATCCACAGCCCCGGCAAATTGCTATTTCGCACGCACAGCTTGCAGGCCGGACACGCCAAAGGTGGGTCGAATATGCCGCCGGCGCCCTTCTAATGGGGGGCGAACGCGCCTATATTCCGGCGTCTTTTCCAAGAGGTAGGAATGTTTCGATCGACCTGGACCGCCGTCGTCACGGCACTGTGCATAGCTTTTTCGGCCAACTTCAATCCGGCCGCCGCGCAGGACCGCCGTGTGCCGTCCTCGCCCGCCGAACTGCGGCTGTCCTATGCGCCGATCGTGCAGCGGGTGCAGCCGGCGGTTGTCAACGTCTACGCCGCCAAGGTGGTGCAGAACCGCAACCCGCTGCTCGACGACCCCATCTTCCGCCGCTTCTTCGGCGTGCCCGGCCAGCAGCAGGAGCAGGTGCAGCGCTCGCTCGGTTCGGGCGTGATCGTCGATGCGTCGGGGCTCGTTGTCACCAACGTCCACGTCATCGAAGGCGCCGACCAGGTCAAGGTGTCGCTGTCGGACAAGCGTGAGTTCGAGGCCGAGATCGTGTTGAAGGACTCTCGCAGCGATCTCGCGGTGCTGCGTCTGAAGGACACCAAGGAGAAGTTTCCGGCTCTCGAATTTACCAATTCGGACGAGCTGATGGTAGGCGACGTCGTGTTGGCGATCGGCAATCCCTTCGGCGTCGGCCAGACCGTGACTCACGGCATCATCTCGGCCTTGGCGCGCACGCAGGTCGGTATCACCGACTACCAGTTCTTCATCCAGACCGACGCGGCGATCAATCCTGGCAATTCCGGCGGCGCGTTGGTCGACATGAACGGCAGGCTCGCGGGCATCAACACCGCGATCTATTCGCGCTCCGGCGGCTCGCAGGGCATCGGCTTCGCGATCCCCGCCAACATGGTGCGCGTCGTCGTCGCCTCCGCCAAGGGCGGCGGCAAGGCGGTGAAGCGGCCCTGGCTCGGGGCGAAGTTGCAGGCGGTGACGCCGGAGATCGCCGAGAGTCTCGGCCTGCGTTCGCCCACCGGTGCGCTGGTCGCAAGCGTTGTCCCGAACGGGCCGGCGGCCAAGGCCGGGCTGAAATCCTCCGACCTGATCGTCTCGATCGACGGCCAGACCGTGGATGATCCCAACGCTTTCGACTATCGCTTCGCCACACGGCCGCTCGGCGGCACCGCGCAGATCGACGTGCAGCGCGGCGGCAAGCCGGTCAAGCTGACGGTGGCGCTGGACGCCGCGCCCGATGCCGGCCGCAACGAGCTCGTCATCACCGCGCGCTCGCCGCTCCAGGGCGCGAAGGTCTCGACCATCACCCCGGCGCTCGCCGACGAGCTGCATCTGGACGCCGATACCGAAGGCGTGGTGGTCACCGATCTCGGCGGCGACAGTGCGGCCGCGAATGTCGGCTTCCAGAAGGGCGACGTCATCCTGGCGGTCAACAACCAAAAGATCAGCAAGACCAGCGATCTCGAAAAGGCGGCGGCCGAGCGCCAGCGCATCTGGCGCATCACGCTGGTGCGCGGCGGCCAGCAGATCAACGTCACGCTGGGCGGATGAGTCCGAAGCGACCACAGGAGACGCCAACTCTCTTCGCCGCGGCGGGGCTCGATCACGAGGCTCCACATCCGCTGCCGGATCGGCTGCGGCCGCGCGCGCTCTCGGAGGTCGTCGGCCAGGATCACATCCTGGGTCCCGACGGCGCGCTCACGCGCATGCTGGAGACGCGCACGCTGGGCTCGCTGGTGTTCTGGGGCCCGCCCGGCACCGGCAAGACCACGGTGGCGCGGCTGCTCGCGGACGCCACCGATCTGCATTTCGAGCAGATCTCCGCGGTGTTCTCCGGCGTTGCCGATTTGAAGAAGGCCTTTGAGGCCGCGCGTGCACGCCGCGAGATGGGCAAGGGCACGCTGCTGTTCGTCGACGAGGTGCATCGCTTCAACCGCGCCCAGCAGGATTCGTTTCTGCCGGTCATGGAAGACGGCACGGTGGTGATGGTCGGCGCCACCACCGAAAACCCCTCCTTCGAACTCAACGCGGCGCTTTTGTCACGGGCGCGCGTGCTGGTGTTTCGCTCGCTCGACGCGGCCGCGATCGAAAAGCTGTTTGCGCATGCCGAGGAGGTCGAGGGCCGCAAGCTGCCGCTCGACGAGGAAGCGCGCGCCGTGCTGGTGCGCATGGCCGATGGCGACGGCCGCGCATCGCTGACGCTCGTCGAGGAAGTCTGGCGCGCCGCGCGCAAGGACGAGATTTTCGACGCCGCGCAGTTGCAGGAGATATTGCAGCGTCGCGCGCCCATCTACGACAAGTCGGCCGACGGCCATTACAATTTGATCTCGGCGCTGCATAAGTCGGTGCGCGGCTCCGATCCCGATGCTGCGCTGTATTATCTCGCGCGCATGCTCGATGCCGGCGAGGACCCGCTGTTTCTGGCCCGCCGCGTCGTGCGCATGGCGGTCGAGGATATCGGGCTTGCCGATCCGCAGGCGCTGGTCATCGCCAACGCGGCCAAGGACGCCTTCGACTTCCTCGGTCATCCCGAGGGCGAGCTCGCGATCGCGCAGGCGGTGGTCTATCTCGCCACCGCGCCAAAATCGAACGCTGTCTACACCGCCTTCGGCAAGGCGATGCAGGTCGCAAAGCAGGCCGGCTCGCTGCTGCCGCCGAAGCACATCCTCAACTCGCCGACCAAGCTGATGAAGTCGGAAGGGTACGGCGCATCTTACGAATACGACCACGACACGCCCGACGCCTTCTCCGGCCAGGATTATTTCCCGGAAGCCCTGGGCCGCCAGACCTTCTACGACCCGCCCGAGCGGGGGTTCGAGCGGGAGATCCGCAAGCGGCTGGATTATTGGGCGAAGTTGCGGAAGGAGCGGGGTGGCTGAAGCCAAAATCGCCATTTCGCCGTGACGCGAGGCTGCATTTGAGCTACGCAGGCACCATGAGCCGCCGCATCAAAAGAACCGATCCAAAGCCCCGTTCGCGCGATGAGCGCAAGGAGGCGCGCCCGTTCAAGGCGCGCAGCGCGAAGCCTGCTGGGCTGCGGCCGGGCGGCAAGCCCGGTGCGAAGCCGCCGCGCTTTGCGAGCGAGCGCGTCGAGCGGCGCGCGCCCAAAGCCGAACCGGAAAAGGCTGCACCGGCAAAGCCCGTCGAGGTATTGCTGCCGACCAAGGTGCAGACCGTCAAGGTGACGGCCGACGAGAACAACATGCGCGTCGATCGCTTCCTTGAAGCGCACTTTCCCGGCCTGTCGTTCTCCCACATCCAGCGCGTCGTTCGCAAAGGCGAGCTGCGCGTCGACGGCAAGCGCGTCGACAGCAAGGACCGCCTGGAGGAGGGCCAGAGCGTCCGCATTCCGCCGCTGAAGCTCGACACGCCGAAGGCACCCAACCCGCAGTCGGAGGCGGCGCAAAAGACGCTCGCCGCGCTGAAGGAGATGACGATCTACGAGGACGACGACGTTCTCGTGCTGAACAAGCCGGCCGGACTTGCCGTGCAGGGCGGCTCGGGCATGACGCGACACATCGACCAGATGCTGGAGGTGATGCGCGATTCCAAGGGCCAGAAGCCGCGCCTCGTGCACCGCATCGACAGGGAGACGTCGGGCTGCCTCCTGGTCGCCAAGACCCGCTTTGCCGCCTCGCATCTGACCGGCGCCTTCCGTTCGCGGTCGGCGCGAAAAACCTATTGGGCGCTCGTGCCGGGGCTCCCGAAGCCGAAGCAGGGCCGCATCTCGACCTTCCTTGCCAAGGAGGAGAGCGAGGACGACACCATCATGCGCATCGCCCAGCATGGCGACGAGGGCGCAAGTCACGCGGTGACATACTATGCGGTGGTCGAAACCGCCGGTAACAAGCTGACCTGGGTGTCGCTGAAGCCGGTGACGGGGCGCACCCACCAGTTGCGCGCCCACATGGAGCATATCGGCCACCCCATCGTCGGCGATCCCAAATATTTCAACATCGAGAACTGGCAACTGCCGGGCGGCCTGCAAAACCGGCTGCACCTATTGGCGCGCCGCATCGTCATCCCGCATCCCCGCGGCGGCTTCATTGATGCCACCGCGCCGCTGCCGCAGCACATGCAGCAGTCATGGAACCTGCTCGGGCTCGATGCGAGCCGGTTTGATCCGATCGAGAACGCGCCGGAAGAGTAATTAAGTGCGGCGCGCAGGTTGGCTGGCTACGTCATTCCTACCGCTTGCGAAACCGGTCAAACGCCACTGCGGGATCCCGACGACGAAATACCAGCGCTACGGTTGCGGCTCCGAAATTCGTACCAGGTAGCCCAAGAACAGGAAAAGCAGCCCGTCTCGCGCCAAATCGCCATGAGCAAAGCTTAGCATTGCCACGAAAAGGAAGCCCATAAAGGCAAATCTGGCCTCGGCTCGTTCCAAGCGGGCGGTCATGGCAAGCGCTCCAAGCGCTATAAATCCAAGCAGCACGCCAGCCACCCATCCGAACTCAATGACAACCTGGGCTAGGCTGAGGTGGGTTTCCATGCCCAGGCATGTCATCTGGGTGAAGCTCGAAAGGCCGTGACCAAAGATCCCCGCACGAGGTATGGCGCTGGCCACGTCGCTGATGAGCTTCTTTCGTGTCAGGACAGAATTATATTGTTTTAGGTCGCCGCACGGCGCTGGGCCCGCCTCAGCCTGAGGAACGACCTCAGCCTGAGGACTGACCTCGCCCCGAGGACCGACGTCGCCCCGAGGACCGAGCTCGCCCGGAGCGCCCACCTGAGCAGGAGGGCCCACCTGAGCGGGAGAGCCCACCTCAGCAGGAGGAGAAGCCGATATGGCGACGGCGAGACGCTCGGCGGTAGCGACGCGAGTGTAATACCCGGCGGCCCAGGAGGTCGAAACCACCAAGATGGCGACGAGTGCCTTAGTTCGGGTGCGGCGAGAGATAGCAGCTTCGCAGGCTAACGTGCACAGCAGCGCCACAAACGAAAAACGCAGGAGTGACGCCGCCAAGATGGCAAATACCACGCCGGCACATATGTAGCCGATAACCAACCATAAGCGATTGAGGTGTGAGGCGACGAGACCAGCCAGCAGAAGAGCAAAGCAAACGGAAATCTGGGCCGGAGCGGCATCAAAAGTGCCGAAGACCAATGGTTTCCCGTGGAGATCGCTCCATTGATCTCGGAGCGCCACGACGATGCATACCAGGCCAAGGAACCCGACCAGACCGAGCACCGCGAAAAATGGTCGCCCGGTCGTTCCAGACAACCGAGCTGCGGGATAAGCCGCCAAGGTGAGGATAAATAGGATTTCCTCCTTCAGAGGCCCTGGGCCGTTGACGACGGTAGAAATGCCAAGCCAAAGCACGAACAGGAGGAAGACGGAATCCCAGATCGTATTCCGGAAGTGGCCCACGGCGACAAGACCGACCAGCGGGCAAATTAGCACTGCGGCGCTTGACCACGATCCGAGCCCGATCCCATGCAAGAGGATCATGATGGCGCCGGAACACACCAAAATGCCCAACAGAACGGACGTGACGGGCTGTTTATTTCCCGACCATTCCTCTATCGGCTGCAATAGCCATTTGCTCGATGTCTCCTGGTCCATCCTCTAGCAAATCATCCAAAGCTGACTCGTTCTTGCCCATGATAGGTGGGAGCTACCAAAACTAGCCTGATCTGACGTCGGCTGTGGCGGCCATCGGCGAAGCTCACCGGTATTGATTGTCCACCAGCTCTTTTCCAAACCTTTAGTGGCTCTCGCGCGCAACGTCTATTGCCTTGGCCAGATCGACGGCCTTGGTCCCGTGACTTTCGCCATTCCTGCAGACGGAACGGAAGGCGCTGGGCCCGGGCTTTCGGCGGAGGAAATCTCTGTCCTGTGTGTAACCTGCCGGGACATGCTGACGCAACCTGCCGCACCTCAAAGACGCTCCATCGAAGCAACTGAGCAATGCTCTCCGCCTTGAGTGACAAAGCACCTTACGATAAGCCCGTCCTCTATCGCTCAGGCTCTATAAGTCCCACTGCAATAGTCGCATGTAGTCATTGCTTCCTTCTGCAAGACATGGCTGGCGACGAACGCCAGATCGGCTAGGTTACGTCAGTCGAAACTGCTCGAGAAACATCCGCAAGCTGTCGTGCGTGCTCTCGACATCCGTGATCAGCCAGCCCTCCGGGCCGTTCACCAGGATGAAGTTCAGCCGGAGCGGCCGGCCGCGATTGTCGAAACTCGCCGCGACATAGGTCTTGTCGTATTGCCTGCGAACGACCGCGATCGCGACGGGGCCGAGCTTCCAGCTCGGGCTCTGCACCAGGAAATCGTAGGGCTCGACCCGCGGCGCGGACCACACCTTGCGCAACGAGGGGTCGAAGAATTGCCGGGCGGTCGCGCCATCCTGCGGCAGGCCTTTTGAGAGCTCCGGCGCGCCCTGGCCGTAATGAGCGTAGACGTTGCGGACCACCGATTCCGGAGTCCGAAAGCCGGCCTGCGCCGCGGCCGGCCAAAACCCGGCAAGGAGAGCCGCAATGCCCGCGAGTTCCCTCATACCTGCCGCTCGCTTTATCGGTCGTCGCTCTTACCTTACAAGCCTAGCATTGAGTGATCAGGGCCGAAAACCAGATGCGCGAATTGTTCGATGAAGCTGCGGGGCGATCCCCGCTTGATCCGCAGGAGTTGGTCCGCCAGGCCTCGCGCGTGCCGCTGCGCAAGCGCTTCTACAAGGAGGTGGGGGTCGCTGAGGCTGAGGGCGGCTTTGCCATCACGCTTGACGGCAAGGCGATCCGCACGCCGTCCGGCCGCCAGGTGATCATCCCTGCGCGCGTGCTAGCCGACGCAGTGGCTGCCGAGTGGGCGGATCAGAAAGAGACGATCAATCCCATGACGATGCCGCTGACGCGGATCGCCAATAGCGTGGTCGAGGGCGTCGTCGACTGCGTCGATCTCGTCAGCGAGGACCTCGCAAAGTATCTCCAGTCCGATCTGCTGTTCTATCGCGCCGGCCATCCCGAGGGGCTCGTCGCCCGCGAGGCCGCGCATTGGGACCCAGTGTTGTTCTGGGCCGCTGAGACGCTGGGAGCGCATTTCATCCTGTCGGAAGGCGTCATGCCTGTAACGCAGCCGGAGGCGGCCGTCCAGGCCGCGCGTGCGGCGCTGCCGGGGGATGCCTGGTCGGTCGCCGCCCTCCACGTGATCACCACCCTGACCGGCTCGGCCCTGCTGGCGCTGGCGCTGGCCCATGGCGTGCGCGATGCCGGCCAGGTCTGGGCGGCGGCTTATGTCGATGAGGACTGGAATGCCGAGAAATGGGGAGTCGACGAGGAAGCCGCCGGCCGCCGCGCCGCCCGCCTCAAGGACTTTCATGCCGCCGTGACGGTTTTGGCCGCTGTGAACCCGCCCGCGGCCAAAGGTCCTTAACGAGAGGTTTACGAGGGCGGCCTTAGGGTAGGGCCTACGCTCCCCAGGCCCCTCGCCATGCCGACGCCGATAAGCTCGATCGTTCCCGTCAGTGCCGCCAGCCCTGTTGCTGACGCGGTGACGCCCGATCTTGTGCTGCAGGCCGGCAGCGTCGTCGACGCAAGAGTCGTCAGCGTGCTCGCCGGCAATCTGGTGCGGATCGCGATCGCCAACCTGCCGATGGATGTGATGTCCGAGGTGGCGCTGGCACCAGGCCAGAATCTCCAGCTTGCGGTGTCGCAGAACGGCGGCACCATCCGGCTCGCCGTCATGGGCGGGGCAGGCGAGGCGAGCGCCGATCAGGTCACGCTGACGCCGGCTGCGGCCTCGCTGGTTGACAGCCCGCCGATTGCTCCGTCGGCGAGCGCGGGACGCAACGTGCTGACGCCATCGGAGCAGGTCGCCGTTACCGCAGCTTCGGCCGAGGCGGTCACAAAGCAGGGCAGCCAGGCGCCGCTGTTCGCCAATCTGGCCGCGGTCGTCACCGGCAGCGATCTTCCGGCGGGGCTGAAGCAGGCGATGCTGGGCGTGCTGGCGCAGCAGACGCCGCTCAACACCGGCCTCGATGGCGGCGACATTGAATCCGCATTCCAAAAATCCGGCCTATTCCTCGAAGCCTCGCTCGCCGACGGCGCGACGCCGTCCTCCGGCACGATGCCAGACCTGAAGGCGGCATTGCTGGTGCTGCGCCAAACGCTGACGACGCTCGAGGCGATTGCGCCACAGGCGCAAGGTGCCGCCCTTCCGGCTGGTACCGTGGCGACACCGCAGCTCACTGCCGCGGAGACGCAGGCCGCATTGCCCGCAACCGAACCCGAGATCGCCCAATCACCGCAAATGCCGCGCAGCGTCAATATCGCAGCCTCTGTGTTGGCGGACATCGCTGGCGGTGCTCCGCAGGCCGCGGTGCCGCGGGCCATGACCGCAGGCCTTGCCGCGAGCCTCCTGCAAGAGATCACGCAAAGCCTGCCGCGAATGACGGGAAACGTGCCGGGCTCGAACAAGGCCGTACCCGAGGGACATATTTTCGAAGCCGCCGCGCGCGCGACGCCACCACCGGTTCGCGGCGCGCTGCCGTCGCCGCAATTCATTGCCTCGCCGTCACTCGTACCGGATACGCCGCTCGCTGCGACCGTGCATCGCCTGCTCGATGACACCGATGCCGCTCTCGCGCGCCAGACGTTGCTCCAGGTTGCTTCGCTCCCCGATCGCACCGACGCCAGCGGTCACAAGATTGATCCGAGCGTGCCGCAGTGGAATTTCGAGATTCCATTCGCAACGCCGCAGGGCACGGCAATGGCGCAGTTCGAGATCTCACGCGACGGCGGCAATGAATCCGCCGATCCCGCCAGGCGCGCCTGGCGCGCGCGCTTCACGCTGAATGTCGAGCCGGCTGGCCCCGTGCACGCTTTGATTACGCTCAACGGTGACAAGACCTTCGTGCGGATGTGGGCGGAGCGGCCGACGACCGCACAGCAGCTTCGCGCCGGAATCGGCGAGCTCAACCAGGCACTGACCAGGGCCGAGCTCAAGCCCGGCGACATCCTGGTCCGCGATGGCACGCCGCCACAGCCCGCACCGGCCCGCGCCGGCCACTTTCTGGATCGCGCTACATGAGCGACCCGTCGAAGCTTGCGATTGCGCTGCATTACGAGAGGGGCAGCAACGCGCCGGTCGTCGTCGCCAAGGGCAAGGGCACGATCGGCGAAAAAATCGTCGAGATCGCCAAGGCCAACGACATCCCGATCGAGGAGAACGAGATCCTGGCCGGTGCGCTCTCCAAGGTCGAACTCGGCGAGGAGATCCCGCCGGACCTCTACAAGGCCGTCGCCGAGGTGCTGGTGTTCGTGCTGCGGCTGTCGGGCAGGCGGTAGCTGTCATCGTTTCACCACGTTAGCGGCTGCATGGTCGCGGCCATCTTCATCGCGTAACGGACATCGCCAGTGCTTACCCGCCGTTCCACTCTCGGCCTTCTCGCCGCAACCGCGATCCTGCCATCGCGTGCATTCGCTCACGTCGCGCCACCGCGAAATGAAATCCGTGACAGCCTCGCAAAGCGCTTCACTGACCTCGGCACGGCGGGGACGTTCGTCGGCTACAAGGTCGAGGACTATCTGGTCGTCGCCAGCGACAAGGAACGTTCGGGCGAGGCGAAGCTGCCGGCTTCGACCTTCAAGATTCCGAACTCGTTGATTGCGCTCGAAACCGGCGTGGTCACTGACCCCGACAAGGACGTATTTCCCTGGGACGGCGTGAAGCGTCCGATCGAGGCCTGGAACAAGGACCACACGCTGCGCAGCGCGATTCTCGTCAGCGCGGTGCCGGTCTATCAGGAGATCGCGCGCCGGATCGGGCAAGAACGCATGCAAAAGTACGTCGATCTGTTCGACTATGGCAATCGCGACATCGGCGGCGGCATCGATCAGTTCTGGCTCACCGGCGCCTTGCGCATCGATCCGGTCGAGCAGGTCGATTTCATCGACCGGCTGCGCCGCCGCGCACTGCCGATCTCGAAACGCAGCCAGGATCTCGTCGCTGACATCCTGCCGGTGACCAAGGTCGGCGATAGCGTCATTCGCGCCAAGTCCGGGCTGCTTGGCGCCGAGCGCGGCGAGCCATCGCTTGGCTGGATGGTGGGCTGGGCCGAGAAGGGCGAAGCGCACACCGTGTTCGCGCTCAACATGGACTGCAAGGAGCCGCGCCTGGTCGGAGAGCGCATGCCGCTGACGCAAGCCTGCCTTGCCGAGATCGGCGCTATCTAGCGATACCGCGCTGGCGCCGCTCGACTAGCATCCCCCGGGTCAAGAAAAACCGGGAGGAGAACATGAACTCAACGCCACTCTGGCTGCCGTCGCTCACGCTTGCCGCCGCAGGCGGCTGGCTCGCCGCCACGATGTTTGCCGGTCCCGCCACCAGCAGGGAGCCGCGCTTTCCTCAGCTCACCATGGACCAGCTCGACGCCAAGCAGAAGCCCCTCGGCGAGCAGATCATGAAGGTCTCGAGCGTCGGCATCGGCGGTCCCTACAATCCGATGATCCGCAGCCCGGTGCTCGGCCAGCGCCTGTTCGACCTATTCCACTATCTGCGCTGGGAGACCTCGGTCCCGACAAAACTCAACGAGTTCGCGATCCTGATCATCGGGCGGCAATGGCGCTCGCAGGTGGAGTGGTACGCCCATGCGCCGCTCGCGGCGAAAGCGGGCCTGTCGCCCGACATCGTCGCGGAGCTGAAGGCCAATAAGCGGCCTGCGAACATGGCCGAGGACGAGGCCGTCGTCTACGACTTCGTCACCGAGCTCACCGCGACGAAGAAGGTCGGCGACGAAACCTTCGCGCGCGCGAAGAAGGTCTTCAACGACCAGCAGATCGTCGACCTCACCGCGGTCGCCGGCAATTACGTGATGGTCGCGATGTTGCTCGCAATGGCCGAAGAGACCGTGCCGCCGGACAAGCAGGAGCCGTTCAAGCCGGGCGAGCCGTAGCCTTCGTCATTGCGAGGAGCGAAGCGACGAAGCAATCCAGACTGCCTCGGCGGAAAGATTCTGGATTGCTTCGCTGCGCTCGCAATGACGGAACATGTCGCGCTGGCCTAACCCAGCTTGAACAGCGCCTGCAAAAACTCCTCAACGGCCTTGCGCGACTCGGCGGCAGTCGTTGGATTGCCGCCGACATGCGGATTGAGCTCGACGCAAGCGTCCTGGTAGGTGAACGGCGCTTTCGTATCGGCGTTCATCAGCACGCCGCCGTCGCCTTCGCGGATCTGGCAGTTGCGCACGGTCTGCGCACCCGTGGACACGGCAACCGTATTGACGCCGAGCAGCCCACTGTCAAAACCATGCGCGCTGTCGGGGTATTCGGTCAGCACCACGTCGCGGCCGGCCGTCTTGAGCCGCTCGATGAAAGCCTTGCAGCTCTTGACGGGATTGTAGTCGTCGGGCGTGCCGTGGAAGATGCGGATCGGGCGCGCGGCGATGTCCGTGTCGTTCTGATAGGTCGTCGAACAGTCGGGGTAGAAGGGAATGTAGGCGGCGAACTGGATGCCGGACTTGTTCCAGAGCTTGTGGAAGCGCTCGAGGCTCGCATAAAGCGTCGCCTGTCCGCCGCGTGAAAAGCCCATCAGCACGATGCGATCCGGATCGACGCGGGGATGCTTTGCAAGGATCTCCAACGAGCGGTAGATGTCGATGACGAGGTTGAGCCGACCGAGCAGGGCCTGGTTCGGCCCCACCACCGTCAGCCCGCGGCCGGTAAAGCCGTCGATCACGAAAGTCGAGATGCCCATGGCGTTGAACGCGTGCACCCAGGCTTCGGTCGTTGCGCCGACGCCGCTCGAGCCGTGCATCAGCACCACGACGGGGAGTTTTCCGCTGCCTTGCGCCACGCGCAGCTCGCCGGCGACCGTCACCGGCTTGCCGGCCGCGGCGTCGCCGCTGAGGAATTGCTGGTCGGAGAGGGTGAGCGAGGGGATCGGGTAGATCTCGGCGCGGGTGGCGACTTCCCGGGGAAGCGATTGTGCGTTGGCGCCCATGCCGACGAACAGCGTTGAAATGCAGAGCGCCATGGCGACGCGGAATGCCGTCGGCATCGGATCCTCCCCCGTGATTTTCAGTGAGTAGAACAACAGGCCCGCGCGCTGTCAAATTGACGCAAGCCGGCGGTTCGCCTCAGGCGGTGTCAGGCTTCTTCACCGTCAGCGCCTGGTCGATCGCAAAACCGCCAATCTCGCTCATCGCCTGCGAGATCACGTCGCCCTTGCGGGCAAAGCCGGCAGAGAGGACATCGAACTGGGTGCGCGCCAGCCGCAGCACCTCGATTGGCACGGAGATGGCGGTCTCGTTGAAGCTGTCGACCGAGGCGTGCAGCGTCTCCAGCTCGCTTGTGAGCTTGCCGATATGGCTCTCGGCGTGCTGCATCAGGCCGAGCAGGTTGCCACGCTCGGCATCGAATGCCGCGCGCTCGGCCGCCGCGGCCGCGGTGACTTCGGCAAGCTGGCTGCGCAGCCCGTCGATTTGCTTGACCATGGCGTCGCACGCCATCTCACCGGCCTCGCGCAGCTCGCTGTTGCGCGTGTTCTCTTCGTGCTCCCGGTGATAGAGGCGTTCCGCCGACATCGCCCGTTGCGTCAGCGACTCGATCAGCGCGGCCGCGCGTAGCAGCATCTCGCCGTTCCGCCCCGACACCATGCTGGCCATGCGCCGCAGGAAGTCGGTGGTTTCGGACGATGGGTTCGGCGGCAGTGGAACGACCGTCGCGGACATGAGGTGATGCTTGCAGCCGGAAATGATGACCGCCGCCGTACCGACTGAGCTCACGCAACATTCGGCGCCTGATCGTAAACGTGAGCAAGCCTGAATCGGCAGGTCCGGTCAACCGGGCCGGGCCGCCATATTTACGGGCAGCGCGCTGCGGTCAGGTATCCTTCTGCCGGCCGATCCGGCCGAGATGGGTGAAGCCGAACCCGGCCGAATATTTCAGGCCATAGCCCAGCGCCCGGTCGATGCCGATATGGGCGAGCCAGATCAAGGCGATGGACAGGGTGAGCGGCGAGGCGAGGCCGAAGCCGAGCGTCAGCAGCGCGACCGGCGCCATGTAGCTGTGGGCGGCGTTGTAGACCATCGCGCCGAGTTTGGCGTCCGACAGGTATGCCAGGAAGCTGAGATCGGGGACGAAGAACAGCAGTGCGAACACCAGCCATGAGCCGTCCCAGGCCCAGTAGAGCATCACCATCCCCACAAACAGGGTCAGGCCCTCCAGCCGCAGCAGGATGTTGACGCCGCCCGTCGCCGCGCCGGTCTCGGCCGCTCCTTCGGTCATGCTCGTCTCCCAGGCAAAACTTTGAAATTCCTTGCGCTTTCCCGCTGCGGCAAGGCAGCCCTGCGGGACCGAAAGCCGCTTCCCGGCCCGCAAAATGCCGTGTTAGAACCCCCGGCAATCGCATTTAGGCTAAGAACTGGCGGGAGCAAATGAAGAATATCCTGGACGCCCTTGAAGACCGTCGCGCCGGCGCAAAGCTCGGCGGCGGCGAGAAGCGCATCGAGGCGCAGCACGCCCGCGGCAAGCTGACCGCACGTGAGCGCATCGAGCTCTTGCTCGACAAGGGATCGTTCGAGGAATTCGACATGTTCGTCGAGCACCGCTCCACCGAGTTCGGCATGGAGAAGAACAAGGTGCCCGGCGACGGCGTCGTCACCGGCTGGGGCACCGTCAACGGCCGCAAGACGTTTGTCTTCGCCAAGGATTTCACGGTGTTCGGCGGCTCGCTGTCGGAAACGCACGCGCTGAAAATCACAAAGCTCCAGGACATGGCGATGAAGGCGCGTGCGCCCATCATCGGCCTGTATGACGCTGGCGGCGCCCGCATCCAGGAGGGCGTCGCAGCCCTGGCCGGCTATTCCTACGTGTTCCGCCGCAACGTGCTCGCCTCCGGCGTGATCCCGCAGATCTCCGTCATCATGGGTCCCTGCGCTGGCGGCGACGTCTATTCGCCCGCGATGACCGACTTCATCTTCATGGTGAAGAACACCAGCTACATGTTCGTCACCGGCCCCGACGTGGTGAAGACCGTCACCAACGAGGTCGTCACGGCGGAAGAGCTCGGCGGTGCCTCGGTGCACGCCACGCGCTCCTCGATCGCCGACGGCGCCTTCGAGAACGACGTCGAGACGCTCTTGCAGATGCGGCGCCTGATCGACTTCCTGCCGTCCAACAACACCGACGGCGTGCCGGAATGGCCGAGCTTCGACGACATCGGCCGCGTCGACATGTCGCTCGATACGCTGATCCCCGACAATCCGAACAAGCCCTACGACATGAAGGAGCTGATCCTGAAGGTCGTGGACGAGGGCGACTTCTTCGAGATCGCGGACGCTTTTGCCAAGAACATCGTCACCGGCTTCGGCCGCATCGCGGGCCGCACGGTGGGCTTCGTCGCCAACCAGCCCATGGTGCTGGCCGGCGTGCTCGACTCCGACGCTTCGCGCAAGGCGGCGCGCTTCGTGCGTTTCTGCGATGCCTTCAACATCCCGATCGTCACCTTCGTCGACGTGCCGGGCTTCCTGCCGGGCACCGCGCAGGAATATGGCGGCCTGATCAAGCACGGCGCGAAACTGCTGTTCGCCTATTCGCAGTGCACCGTGCCGCTGGTCACCATCATCACCCGCAAGGCCTATGGCGGCGCCTTCGACGTCATGGCTTCCAAGGAGATCGGCGCCGACATGAACTATGCCTGGCCGACCGCCCAGATCGCGGTGATGGGCGCCAAGGGCGCGGTCGAGATCATCTTCCGCGCCGACATCGGCGACCCCGACAAGATCGCCGCGCGTACCAAGGAATACGAAGACCGT
This sequence comes from Bradyrhizobium sp. GCM10028915, assembly GCF_042666195.1. Lineage (NCBI taxonomy): Bacteria > Pseudomonadati > Pseudomonadota > Alphaproteobacteria > Hyphomicrobiales > Nitrobacteraceae > Bradyrhizobium > Bradyrhizobium sp. GCM10028915. The sequence goes on along the minus strand of NZ_JBHTFN010000008.1, from coordinate 196,379 downwards.
TTCCTCTCCCCCTTCATCGCCGCCGAGCGCGGCTACATCGACGACGTCATCATGCCGCACTCGACCCGCAAGCGGATCGCGCGGGCGCTGTCGATGCTGAAGGACAAGAAAGTGGAAACGCCGGCGAAGAAGCACGACAATTTGCCGTTGTGACGCCTCGTAGCCCGGATGAGTGAAGCGACATCCGGGTTCTTCGTCAAGCTTCCCGCATGTCGCTTTGCTCATGCGGGCTACCGATTCTGTTTCTGAGTTGGCATCCTCGATCCAAATCCAATGACCGAAGACGATCCGACCGACGAGATTTCAGACATCGAAGCGCGGATCGAGGCTTTGGCCGAGATCGCCGAACGATGTCGGAAGTACATCCTGGCATCCAAGATCGCCGTCGGCGGCGGCGCTGCGCTGTTGCTGATCACGATCCTCGGCTTGCTCGGAATGGGCCAGACCGCCGCGCTCGGATCGATCGCTCTGGTGCTCGGCGGGATCGTCTCGCTCGGTTCGAACGTCAGCACGCTGCGGCAGACGGAGAGCGCGATCGGGGATGCGGAGGCGCTTCGGTCTCAACTGATCAGCCGCATTGACCTTCGCGTGGTCGCCGATGCGCCGATGAAGCTGGTGTGACGCGGCGCTCGCAGGCCAATGTCACGCCGCAGCCCTGCGCGACAGCACCTGCAGCTCCTCGCGGCATTCGGCTGCGAACGCCTGAAGCTGCTCCGCGGTTTGCCGGTCGAGGATCGCCTTTGCCAGTCTTTCAGCGCGGGCAAGCTGGTCTCTGAGACATGCGATGCGGGCCATGTGTCACCTTCCGCAGGGATGATTTGATGGCCGTGACCCTACGGCCATCGCCGGATTCATTATGTGAGGCACGTCACATCTGACGCGGGCGCCGCGTCAGCGGGTCGCGTCCGCCGCAGCGAAATGCGCCATCTGGTCGGCGTGGGCTTTGGCGAAGGCCGGGCGGGCGGTGGCGCGCGCGACGTAGGCGCCGCAGGCGGGACTGTCCGCGAGCCCTTCGAACTGATCGACGATGCGCAGCACGTCTGACATCAGGATGTCGGCGACGGAGAACGTGCCTGCCAGCCATTCGCGGCTGGCCAGCACCGCCTCCATGTGCTTGAGGCGGAGCTTGAGGAAGTCGTCGACGAATTTCCACGCGGCCGTATCGCTCGGATGACCCATGAACTTCGACATCGTCCAGGGCAGGCTCGCCATCTCCACCGAATTGAGCGCGGCGAACAGCCATTCCGTGGCTTCGTTGCGGCCGCGCGGATCTGATGGCATCAGCTTCGCGCTGAGGCCGCCGAGATGCAGCAGGATCGCGCCGCTCTCGAAGATCGAGAGATCGCCGTCGGTCAGCCACGGCACCTGCCCGAACGGCTGGTGCGCAAGATGCTCGGCGCCGCGCCCGTCGAACGGCGCGCTCGCGACGCGATAGGGCAATGCGGCCTCTTCGAGCGCCCAGCGCACCCGAAGGTCGCGCACGAAACCGCGCGCGGGCGGGGGAACCCAGTCGAAGGTGGTGAGCGTGAGGTCGGGCATGTGGTGTCTCCGTCTGCTGTTCAGGCATAGGACGGGTGAGAGATGCGCGTTCCGACACCGGTGCCGTCCTTTTTTTGTCGTCGCCGACGTCATCGGCTAGTCTCACCCCAAACAACAGGAGGAAAATCCGATGCCGTCAGCCTTCTTCGTCGTCCGCGCCGTCGTCACCGATGCCGGCAAGCGCGCCGCCTTCGACAGGTGGTACGAGACCGAACATCTGCCCGACGCGATGAAGGCCTTCGGCGTGAGCAAGGCCTGGCGGTTCTGGAGCCTCGACGATCCCTCACTGCATCAGGCGATGTATCAGTTCGCGAGCGAGGCTGCGCTGCACGCCATGCTGAAGGGCGAAGCGCTGACGCAACTGGTGGCCGATTTCAACCGCGATTGGCCCGACGTGACGCGCACGCGCGAGTTGCTGGTGCTGGCGCAGGAGTTTGGCAAGTAGCGCCCGGCGGCGGGCTGTCACCGTCGGAGTCGCAGCGAAGCTGAACGCGCGATTCAGCTTCGGTTCATGTCGTCACCACGACACTCGCCTCTGCATCACTGGCACGACCATCCAAGAGGAAAGAAGTCATGGAGCGCCGGAACTTTTTAAAATTTGCAATCGGTGTCGCGGCCGGAGCTGCCGCGTTCACGACCGCCGCAAAGGCTGCGCCGCTGGCGCCGCAGCCGCTCGGTGACCCCCGCATGCCGCAAGGCAATCCCGACGCTCATCCCGCAGTCACCAGCAGCGAAGAAGCCGCGCAGTTGAAGCCGGAGCAGGTGCACTGGCACGGCCGCCATCGCCATTGGGGTTGGCGCCGCCGTCACTGGGGCTGGCATCGCCGGCGATGGCACCGCCGCCATTGGTAAGCTTCGCGCACCAGGCTTGAACGGGGACCGCGATCGGCGGTCCCCGTTCTGATTCGAAACATCCCGGTGCGACGTCAGGCGCTCAAAAAGAAAATGGCCGCGCAGGCTTTCGCCGCGCGGCCATTTCGCAATGCGAAAAAAACGAGATCAGAACGGGCGGCAGCGGCCGGCGTACCAGCGGAAGCCGTAGGGGCACACGCGGGCGCGCGGCACGACCACGACAGGGGCTGGCGCAACCACGATCGGACCCGGGCGGACAACGACCGGACCGCGCATCGGGCGGCAGCCGCCATAGGCGCCGCGATACCAGCCGGGGCCGCAACCGCCGGCGGCGCTGGCCGCCTCGCTGAAACCAACGACCGCGCTGGCGAGCATCACGGCGGCAAACAGGTATTTCATTTGATCTTCCTTCTCGTCCTTGGGTGTAGGTTTTGGGGGCAGGTAGGAGGGCTTGGCGCTTTTCGGCGCACCATGAATCAAAAGACACGATTCGACACGTTAAAATCGCAACATGCCGACACGACGCCAGCCAAATCTGCCAATCATGACCTGAATGCGGCATGAACATTCCCAGCACGCGGATCCGGACGGCAGCAATGACGCTAGCGGCCGAGAAAGCCCAGGACTAGCTCCCTGTACTTCTCAGGCGCCTCGAGGAAGACGAGATGGCCGGTGTCCGGGATCACCTCGGCCCGCGCATTCGGCATCTTCGCCGCGAGTGCCTTCGCCAGCTCGGCGTTCTCTCCCATTTTCGCGCGCAGCGCCTCCGGTGCGCTCAGTCGGCCCGGCGCGTTGTGGTCGTCGGCGCCCATGATGAATAGCGTCGGCTCGGTGATCAGTGCGATCTCGTGCGCCACCGGCTCACGATAGATCATCTGGCCGGAACTGACGAAGGCACGCAGCCAGCGCGGATAATCCGGGCTGCCCTTGATGTTGAAGCGGGCGTCGATGAACGGCGTGATCGCGTCCGGCGGCAGCTTGATCGCATAATTGGTCTGAAGCTGCTTGCGATAGCCATCGGCCGTGAGCTTGTCCTCGGTCTCGATGATCTTCTCGGTCGGCGTCGGCGGTACATAGAGGCGGTAATCTTCCAGCCCGATCGGGGCCGTCAGAACAAGGTGGGCGACGCGGTCGGGAAAGGCGCGGGCGATGCGGACGCCCAGCATGCCGCCGAGCGAATGGGCGACGATCTCGGCCTTGTCGATCTTCAGATAATCGAGCAGCGCGATGGTGTTGCGCGCCAGATTGTCGAAATGCAATTCGCCGATCGGCTTGGAAGATTTGCCGAAGCCGATCTGGTCCGGCACCACGACGCGGAAGCCGGCCTCGCTCAGCATCTTGATAACAGGTGCCCAGTAGCTCGACGGGAAGTTGCGCCCGTGCAGCAGCACGACGGTGCGGCCGTTCGGCTGCGCAGGCGGCACGTCCATGTAGGCCATGCTGAACTGCTCGCCGTCATTGGTCAGAGGCAGCAGGTGTACGGGATAGGGATAGGCAAAGCCTTCGAGCGCGATGCCGTAGGGTTCGCGCGGGGCGGTGTCGGCGGCGTGGGATGTAAGAGGAGCGGCGAGAAGAGCCGTGCAAAGCACGGCCGGGAGGAGGCGGATCATTGAAGGCTCTGAGTCATGTTGGCGCTAGGAGACACATTCTCCGTCATGCCGGGCTTGGCCCGCCTGCGCGGCCGAAGCCGCTTCGGCGAGGCGAAGGCCCGGGCATCCACGTGGTGCCACGCAAACTGCACTAAAGACGTGGATGGCCGGGTCAAGCCCGGCCATGACGACGAGAGACGCTTACACGCGCTTGTGTTCAGTCCTTCGCAGTCCCGAACAACGCGGCAAACTGCTTCTCGCCGGTGCGCGTAAAATTCACCACGCGGCTGCCGGGCGTGGCGTCGCGGGCAGCCCATTTCAGCTCGGCGAAACGCTGCATCATGGCGGCGCCCAGCGTGCCCGCGAGATGGTGACGCCGCTCGCTCCAGTCGAGGCAGGCCTTGCAGACCGGCCGGCGGGGATGGGCGAGCATGTCGGGCGAGATCTGCAAATGCTTCGCCAGGAAGCGCTCGCCCTCGGCCGTCAGCTCGATCTCCTGCTTCTTCTGCCTGACCAGGTTTTGCGCGCGGAGGGTGTCGAGCATCTGCACGCCGAGATCGCCGGCGAGATGGTCGTAGCAGATCCGGGCACGCCGCAGCGCCGGATCCTTCGGCCCGGTGCGCACGCGCATATGGCCGGTCCGCGCGGCGAGGCCCGCAAGCCCCTCCAGCACCCCGGCGACATCGTCGTCGGTGAGGCGGTAGTAGCGGTGGCGGCCCTGCTTCTCCGGCTCGATCAGGCCACCGGCCTCGAGCTTGGAAAGATGCGAGCTCGCGGTCTGCGGCGTGATGCCGGCCTCCTGCGCCAGCTCGCTCGCGGTGAGCGCGCGGCCGTTCATCAGTGCCGTGAGCATGTTGGCGCGTGCGGGATCGCCGACGAGCGAAGCGATCATGGCGATGTCAGGACCGGATTTCATGCTTCGATGGTAGCCGAAGCATTGCGGTCGGGCAAGCGCGTAGCCTGGCTTTGCTCGTCATTGCGAGGCGCGAAGCGACGACGCAATCCAGGCTGCCTCCGCAGAGGGATTCCTGGATTGCTTCGCTGCGCTCGCAATGACGGTGTGGAACCAGAGGAGCCCATCATGTCCGTCACCGTCTTCATCCGCTACCAGCTCGATCCCTTCAAGCGCGTGCAGTTCGAGGAGTATTCGAAGCGCTGGCTCACCATCATCCCGAAATGCGGCGGCGATCTGATCGGCTATTTCATGCCGCACGAGGGCACCAACAATATCGCGTTCGCGCTGATCACCTTCGAGAGTCTGGCTGCGTATGAGGCCTATCGCGCCCGGCTGCGTCAGGATACGGAAGGCATGGCCAACTTCCACTTCGCCGAGGAGCACAAATTCATCCTCGCGGAAGAGCGCACGTTTCTGCGCCAAGTGGTTTTGTAAGTGCTATCGTAGGCCATCAACGACAGGAGAGACGCCCATGATCGCCGTGATCTTCGAGGTCTGGCCGAAGCCGGAACACCGCCAGGATTATTTCGACCTCGCGGCCGACCTCAAGCCGATCCTGCAAACCATCGACGGCTTCATCTCGGTCGAGCGTTTCGAAAGCCTGACCGAGAAGGGCAAGATCTTATCGGTGTCGTTCTGGCGGGACGAGGCGGCCGTGCAAGCCTGGCGCAACACGATGGAGCATCGCCGCACCCAGGCCAAGGGCCGCGCGAAAATCTTCGTCGATTATCACTTGCGTATCGCCAGCGTCATCCGTGACTACAGCATGAATGATCGCGAGCAGGCGCCGAAGGACAGCCGCGCGGTGCACGACGCGCACTAGCGCTCGTGGCGGCACGTCCCCATCTCTGCGCGGCCAACAAGGGAGAGAAACATGCACGTGACAACTGCTGACAAGCGCGCGGCCTTCAGGAAGCTGCACGAGAGCGGCTGCTTCATCCTGCCCAATCCGGTCGACGTCGGCAGCGCGAAAGCGTTGCAGCATCTCGGTTTCAAGGCACTCGCGTCGTCGAGTGCGGGCTTTGCCTGGACCATCGGCAAAGCCGACAACCACGTCACCGTCGAGGACGTCTGTCAGCATCTGGCGGCATTGAGCACGTCGGTCGACATCCCCGTGAACGCTGATTTCGAGGGCGGCTTTGCGGTCGAGCCGGACAAGGTCGCGGAGAATGTCGAGCGCTGTGTGCGCACCGGCGTTGCCGGCCTGTCGATCGAGGATTCCACCGGCGACAAGGACAAGCCGATCTACGAGCGCGCGCTCGCAGTCGAGCGCATCAAGGCATCGCGCAAGGCGATCGGCGATAGCGGCGTGCTGCTGGTCGGCCGCTGCGAGGCCTATCTGTGGGGCGTGACCGACCTCAAGTTGGTCATCGACCGGCTGACGGCCTACGCAGATGCTGGCGCCGATTGCCTTTACGCGCCGGGCCTGAAGAGCCGCGAGGACATCGCCGCGGTGGTGAAGGCTGTCGCACCCAAACCGTTCAACCTGTTGATCGGCGTCTCCGGGCTGTCATTGCAGGAAGCTGCCGATCTTGGCGTGCGCCGGATCAGCGTCGGCGGTTCACTCGCTCGCGCCGCCTGGGGCGGCTTCATGCGGGCCGCGAAGGAAATGGCGGAGAAGGGGACCTTCGCGGAGCTGGCGAGCGGCTATCCCGGCGGCGAGCTCAACAAGATGTTCAGCTAAGACAAACGAAAGCGGCGGGATCTGAATCCCGCCGCTGTTGCATATTGTTGCAATTCGTTACTTCGCGCCGTCAGCGGGTGCCGGCGTATCCGGGGCCGCCTTGCTCGGCGCGGCGCCCGTGGTCACGCCCGGCCCGGTATTGGTGCGCGGCGTCACGTCGCGCATGCCGGGAGGTGCGGCCGGATTGGTAGCCGGTGCCTGCTGCGCTGTCTGCGTCGCCGGCGTGGTGCTGGCCTGGTTGCTGGTGCCGGTGTTGTTCAGGCCGTAGAATACGGCACCCAGCACCAAGGCGATTGCCACTGCGAACAGGGCTACTTTGCCGCTGGAGGCGGGGCCTTCGCCAAGCTCCGGGTCGACCTGAAGCTGGGCATCCCGTCGCGCCGCATTGCGATACTCATCATCGGCGAGATTCGGGCGGTACGGATCGTTGATAAAACGGTCGTCAGCCATCGATTGGTTCTCCTCGATTATTGCGGCGGGACAACCCGTGGATGCGAGATTCTGTTCCGCCCTCCTTAATGCTTTCGTCGCATGTTGCGCCCGCGGCGGGAATCGGGAACCTGTTCGCTGGGGAACCTGACGCGTAAGCTCCGCTGACGGAAGGGAACAAAGCGATGTGGAGCTTGCCGCCGAGCGATTATAGCGTGCTGCATCTGTTGTCGCTGGTTGCGGTCGCGGCGCAAGGCATGACCGCCGCGCTCGCTGCCGGCCGCCGCAGCATGGATTGGCTCGGCGTCTGCTTCCTCGGCTGCATCACGGCGCTCGGCGGCGGCACCTTGCGCGATCTCTTCCTGGGGCATTATCCGTTGGCCTGGGTGCAGAACCCCATCTACCTCGCACTGGCCGGAGGCGCCGCCTTCCTCACCATCCTGATGGCGCGCCTGGTGCACCGGCTGAAACTGGCCTTCATCGTGCTCGATGCCATCGGCCTCGTCGTCTTCACCATGACCGGCTGCGACATCGCCTGGCAGATGGATGCCACGCTGCCGATCGTCATCGTCTCCGGCATGGTGACCGGTTGCGCCGGCGGCGTGTTGCGCGACGTGCTCTGCAACGACGTGCCGCTGCTGTTCCGCTCCGAGCTCTACGCCAGCGTCTCGGTGGTGACGGGATTGTTCTATGCCACCGCGTTCGGTCTTAAGCTGAACGCCGAGCTCTGGACCATTTTGACATTCGTCCTCGGCATCAGCTTCCGCCTGCTGGCGGTGCGCTACAAATGGGAGATGCCGAAATTCGTCTTCACGGAAGAGGAGGAGCGGGAGCCTTGAGCTACGGCTCCTGCTTCCGCGCCCTCGCCACCTGCGCCGGCGTCACCAGCGGCGCGGCGTTGCCCCAGGAATTGCGGATGTAGTTCGTCACCGCCGCGATCTCTGCGTCGGACAGCTGGTTGGAATAGGCCGGCATCTCCCCGGTGTTGGGCGCGCGCGGGGTCGTCACGGTGTGGGCGCCGTCGAGGATGATGCGCAAGGTCGAGGACGGATTGACCGATTGCAGCAGCGCGTTGGCGGGCAGCGGCGGATAGATGCGCGGTGCGCCGGATCCGTCGGCCTCGTGGCAGGCGATGCAGAACTTGGCGTAGATGGCCTGGCCGGCCTTCATCTCGGCATCGTCAGGCGGCGTCACGATCGTCTCACGCCGTGCCGGCGGCAGGTTCTTCAGGTAAACCGCGATCGCGCGCACGTCGGCATCGCTCATCTTCGAAGTCGAATTGACGACCACCTCCGCCATCAGCCCGCTGGCATGGCTCCTGGCGTTGCGCCCGCTCTGAAGATATTCCGTGATGTCTTCGACACTCCACGATTTCAGCCCGGTGCGGGCGGCGCCATCGAGCCGTGGCGCGTACCAGCCGCCCACCTCGTTGCCCGCGAGGGCCTGCGCCTGCTTGTCCGCGCCAAAATAGTTCTTCGGCGTATGGCAGGCGCCGCAATGACCGAGCCCGGTGACGAGATAGCCGCCCCGATTCCACGCCGCGCTCTGGCTCTGGTCCGGTTCGAACAGGCCGGGTTTGAAATAGACCATGTTCCAGATCCGCATCAGGCCGCGATAGCCAAACGGCCAGCGTAGTTCCGGCGGCTTGTTGCGGCTGGTGACGGCCGCGAGCGTTCCGAGATAGGCCCGGATCGCCAGCGTGTCGTCCTTCGTCATCCGCGTGAAATAGGGGTAGGGGAACGCCGGGTAATAGTTGGAGCCGTCTGGGGCGACACCGGTGCGCACGGCGCGAGTGAAATCGGTGTCGGTCCAGGCGCCGATGCCGGTGTCGCGGTCCGGCGTCAGGTTCGGGGCATAGATCGCGCCGAATGGTGTGTCGATGCGCTTTCCGCCCGCGAACGGTTTGGCGGGATCGGCGGTGTGGCAGCCGGCACAGTCGCCGGCCTCCACCAGCGACTTGCCGTAGGCGATCAGCTCCGGTGACGGCTCGGCGGCGCCGGCCGCGCTCGCAACCGCACTGCACAACGCCAGGCCCACGAGAGCCAGGCCAGTGAGAATCGTCCGCATCGAAAGCCTCTCCTGCGACCCATCGACGCCGTCCCGGATGACGGGGCGTCAATTCGTTGCGCGACGGCGGGGGTATGGTGACACAAAATGAAAATCGCGGATGCCAATGCAGCCACGAAATTGCGATTTTTACCCGGCGCTCCCTTTGGTCCAGAATTGTGATGCGGAGCGTGAAATATCCGACATAGAGTGGCGGAAATGGTCGGCGCGCCCTAGCTAAAAACAACGGGCAGGCAACGGCTTAAGCAGCCAAGCGCTCAAAAGGGCGGAAGAGGACATAATGGGCATCAACCAGGGTCCGATCAGTCTCGATCAGAAATACACCCAGGACACCGGACATATTTTCACGACGGGCATTCAGGCCCTGGTCCGGCTGCCGATGGCCCAGATCCGGCGCGACCGTGCCGCGGGATTGAACACCGCCGGCTTCATCTCCGGCTATCGCGGCTCGCCGCTCGGCGGCTATGACCAGCAGCTCTTCGCCGCGCGCAAGCATCTCGAGCAGTACAACATCAAGTTCCAGCCCGGCGTGAACGAGGATCTGGCCGCGACCGCGGTCTGGGGCTCGCAGCAGCTCAACCTCTCGCCGGGCGCCAAGTATGACGGCGTGGTCGGCATCTGGTACGGCAAGGGCCCCGGCGTCGATCGCTGCGGCGACGTCTTCCGCCACGGCAATGCCGCGGGCTCCGCCAAGAACGGCGGCGTCTTGTGTCTCGCCGGCGACGACCACGGCGCAAAATCCTCGACGGTCCCGCATCAATCCGACCACGCCTTCATGTCGGCGCTGATGCCCTATCTCTACCCGTCGAGCGTACACGAGATGATCGAGATGGGTCTTCTGGGTATCGCGATGTCGCGCTACTCGGGCTGCTGGGTCGGCATGAAGGTGATCACGGAGACGGTGGAGACCACCGCCGAGATCGACCTCACCGACGAGATGACGCCGTTCGTGATCCCGACCGATTTCGAGATGCCCGAAGGCGGCCTCAATCTGCGCTGGCCCGACGACCGCTTCGCCCAGGACCGCCGCCTGCAGGACTACAAGGGCTTTGCCGCGATCGCCTTTGCACGCGCCAACAAGGTCAATCGCGTCACCATGGACTCGCCCAACGCCCGCTACGGCATCATGGCGTCCGGCAAGAGCTACGAGGATATCCGTCAGGCGCTGCGCGAGCTCGGGATCACGCCCGAGGTCGCCGCCAAGATCGGACTTCGATTGTACAAGATCGGCATGCCGTGGCCTCTGGAGCCGGAAGGCGTCAGGCAATTCGCTGTAGGACTCGAGGAAATCTTCATCATCGAAGAGCGCCGGGAGATCGTCGAGAACCAAGTGAAGCAGGAGCTGTTCAACTGGCGCGACGATGTCCGTCCCCGCATTATCGGCAAGATGGACGATCACGACAAGCGCTTCCTTCCCTTTGCCGAAGAACTCAGCGTCGCCTCGCTGGCGAGCTCGCTGACCGAGCGGCTGCTTCGACTTGATCTCAATCCCGAAATTGCAACGATGCTGCGCGCCAAGGCCGATTGGTTCAACGGCCGCCAGGCGTCGCAAATGCAGGCGACCGCGCCTGTCGCCCGCACCCCGTATTTCTGCTCCGGCTGCCCGCACAACACCTCGACCAAGGTGCCCGAAGGCAGTCGCGCCTTTGCCGGCATCGGGTGCCACTTCATGGCACTGTGGATGGATCGCTCCACCGAGACCTTCACCCACATGGGCGGCGAGGGTGTGCCGTGGGTCGGCGTTGCCCCCTTCACAAAGGAAGAGCACGTCTTCGCCAATCTCGGCGACGGCACGTATTTCCACTCCGGCAGCCTCGCGATCCGCCAGGCGATCGCCTCCGGCGCCAACATCACCTATAAGATCCTCTACAACGACGCGACCGCGATGACCGGCGGCCAGCATGTCGACGGGGAATTGTCGCCGCAGCAGATCACCTTCCAGCTACACAGCGAAGGCATCCGCGAGATCTATCTGGTCTCAGAAAATCCCGACGCCTATCCGGCGAACGAGATCGCGCCCGGCGTCAAGACCGCGCATCGTGACGAACTCGACGCGGTCCAGAAGACCCTGCGGAAGGTCAAGGGCGCGTCCGCGATCGTGTTCGTGCAGACTTGCGCCGCCGAGAAGCGGCGCCGCCGCAAGCGCGGCACGATGGAGGATCCGGCGCGCCGTGTGCTGATCAATCCTGCAGTGTGTGAAGGCTGCGGCGATTGCTCGGTGCAATCGAACTGCATTTCGGTCGAGCCGCTCGAGACCGAGTTCGGCCGCAAGCGCGCCATCAACCAGTCGACCTGCAACAAGGATTATTCCTGCGTCAAAGGCTTTTGCCCGTCCTTCGTCACCGTCGATGGCGGCAAGATGCGCAAGCGCGCGCCGGCGGGCGTCGGCGATATCGGCGATCTGCCTGAGCCGGCATCGCGCCCCAACCTGGACAAGCCCTACAACATCGCTGTCGGCGGCGTGGGCGGGACCGGCGTGCTGACGATCGGCGCGCTGCTCGGCATGGCCGCCCATATCGAGGGCAAGGCCTCGATGATCCTCGACATGTCGGGCCTGGCGCAGAAGGGCGGGGCGGTGCTGAGCCACGTCCGCCTGTCCGATCATCCGGCCGAGGTGACCTGCTCGCGCATCGTCACCGGTACGGCCGATGTGGTGCTCGCAGCCGATGAGGTGGTCGCGGTTGCCAAGGACACCATCTCGCTCTGCGACAGCAGCCGCACCCGCGGCATCATCAACAGCCACGTCATTCCCACCGCCGACTTCGTCCTCAACCGCGATTTCAACTTCCAGACCCGCAAGCTGAACGGGTTGCTGGAAACCGCGCTGCACAAGGACTCGGTATTCTTCGACTTCACCAAGCCGGCCGAACAGCTGCTCGGCGACAGCATCGCCACCAACATGATGATGATGGGCTACGCCTATCAGAAGGGCCTCTTGCCGTTGTCAGCGGAGTCGATCGAGCAGGCGATCGAGGTCAACGGCGTCTCGATCAAGATGAACAAGGAAGCCTTCCGCCTCGGCCGCCTCGCGGTCGCCGATCCCGCACGGCTTGCCGGCATGCTGAAGGGAACGGATGAGGTCGTTGCGCCCAAGTCCCTGGACGCAATGACGCTCGACGAGGTCATCGAGCATCGCACCAGGCATCTCACGGCGTACCAGAACGGCCGCCTCGCGAAACGCTACCGCAAGCTGGTCGATCAGGTCAGCGACGTCGCCAGGCAGGGCGGCTATGACGAGGCGCTGACCCGCGCCGTTGCGGTCAACTACGCCAAGCTGCTGGCCTACAAGGACGAATACGAGGTCGCGCGCCTCTACACCGATGGCGCCTTCGAAAAGCAGCTCCGCGACCAGTTCGAAGGCGACTTCAAGTTCAACTTCAACCTGGCCCCGCCCATTCTGAGCAGGGGCGTCGATGCGCTCGGCCGCCCGAAGAAGCGCGCCTTCGGCCCGTGGATGCTTCCGGTGTTCCGCGTGCTGGCAAAATTCAAGTTCCTGCGCGGCACGCCGCTCGACATCTTCGGTCGCAGTGCCGACCGCAAGCTCGAGCGCGATCTGATCGCCGGCTACGAGAAGGACGTCGCCACCGTGCTCGGCCTGCTGTCGCCGCTCACGATCGACACCGCGGTGGAGCTGCTGTCGTTGCCCGACCGCATCCGCGGCTACGGCCCGGTGAAGGAGAAGGCAGTCGCGGACGCCAAGGCCCGCTACGCCCAGCTCGCCGCCGACCTCGCGAACCCGCCGCCGGCGCCGAGGCAGATCGCGGCGGAGTAGAATTTTCGTGGGGTGGACTCGCTAATCCACCCTGCAAATTCCTGTTTGAAATCAACCACCGTTCTACTGTGCATGGGGTTGTTTTCGCGAAAAAACGTTTTTCGATAAAACGAAATCACTTGTACCGTCGGGCAAAACAGCTTTAGGGTTCTTCCCGTCGTTCCCATCATTGCGAGCGCAGCGAAGCAATTCCAGAGTGCGTCCGCGGAAAGATTCCTGGATTGTGCGCTCGCAACGACGACTGCGGCAGCAGGGCCTTCCACCGCACCTCGGATGATGCGGCGGCCATTTGCGCCAGCCCGCTGCCCTCTCGCCCGACGGAATATTTCCGCGCTTGCCAACAGGGCGGCAGCGGTTCAGAAAAAACCGGAAGTGAGACACGCCAGCGGAGACCTTATTTGACCATCAAGGGCAAGGCCTACATTGCCGGGATCTACGAACACCCGACCCGGCACGCGCCGGACAAATCCACCGCGCAGCTCCATGCCGAGGTCGCCAAGGGTGCGATCGAGGATGCCGGGCTCAGCAAGGACGATGTCGACGGCTATTTCTGCGCGGGCGACGCCCCGGGCGGCGCCTGGCCGATGGTCGATTATCTCGGTCTCAACACCAAGAAACTCCGCCATGTCGATTCCACCGAGACCGGCGGCTGTTCTTACATCATCCATCTCGGCCATGCCGCCGAAGCCATCGCCGCGGGCAAGTGCTCAATCGCGCTGATCACGCTGGCCGGCAAGCCGCGCACCGGGGCGATGCCGCCGCGCGCGGCCGGCGCTGAGGCCGATTTCGAGACGGCTTATGGCGCGACCACGCACAATGCCTATGGCATGTGTGCCATGCGCCACATGCACGACTATGGCACCACCAGCGAGCAGCTCGCCTGGATCAAGGTCGCGGCCTCGCACCATGCGCAATACAATCCGCATGCGATGCTCAAGGACGTCGTGACCGTCGAGGACGTCCTGAACTCGCCGATGATCTCTGATCCCTTACATCGCATGGATTGCTGCGTGGTCTCCGACGGCGGCGGCGCGCTGATCGTGACCACGCCTGAAATCGCCAAGAGCCTGAAGAAGCCTTTGGTCAGGCTGATCGGACATGGCGAGGCGATGAAGGGCCCGCGCGGCGGCAAGGATCTCGACCTCACATACTCCGCCGGCATCTGGTCCGGCCCGCGTGCCTTCGAGGAAGCCGGCATCACGCCGAAGGACATCAAATACGCCTCGATCTACGACAGCTTCACCATCACCGTCCTGATGCAGCTCGAAGACCTCGGCTTCTGCAAGAAAGGTGAGGGCGGCAAGTTCGTCGCCGACGGCAATCTGATCTCGGGCGTCGGCAAGCTGCCGTTCAACACCGATGGCGGTGGCCTCTGCAGCAACCATCCCGTCAATCGCGGCGGCATGACCAAGATCCTCGAGGCCGTGCGGCAACTGCGCGGCGAGGCGCATCCGAAGGTGCAGGTCAAGAATTGCGATCTCGCCATCGCCCACGGCACCGGCGGACTTTTGGGTGTTCGCCACGCCGCCTCGACGGCCATTCTGGAGCGCGTGTGATGAGCGAAGCCAAGAAATATCCGGCCCCGGTGACGAACCCTGAGACAGCCGCGTTCTGGGATGCGGCCAAAGAGGGCAGGTTCATGATCAAGCGCTGCACCGCGTGCGGCGAGGCGCACTATTTCCCGCGTGCGATCTGCCCGTTCTGCTACTCCGACAAGACGGTGTGGGAGCAGTCTTCGGGCGAGGGTACGATCTACACCTACAGCTTGATGCGGAAGTCGCCGACCGGCCCTTACGCGATCGGCTACGTCACGCTGAAGGAAGGCCCATCGCTCCAGACCAATTTCGTCGATTGCGATCTGACGACGTTGAAGATCGGCCAGAAGGTGAAGGTGGTGTTCAAGCCGACCGACGGCGCGCCGCTGCCGTTTTTTACGCCGGCGTAGTCGCTTTCTTCCCTTCTCCCCTTGCGGGAGAAGGTGGCGCGAAGCGCCGGATGAGGGGTCTCTCTCCACCGAGAGATTGTTCGATGCGGAGCGAACCCCTCACCCAAACGAGTTTGTTGCGAGCACCTTGGAGCCCTCTCCCGCAAGGGGAGAGGGCGCATCAATGGGCGCCGCCATTCGCTGAAACTGCCGGGAGGAAACAACAAAAATGTCCGCCAGATACGACGAACTCAAAGGCCTCAAAAACCTCGGCCAGAAATATGCCTACACCGACCGCGAAGTGATGCTCTATGCCTACGGCATTGGGCTTGGCGCCGATCCGATGGACGAGAACGAGCTCGCCTTCGTCAACGAGGGCACGCTGACGCCGCGACCGCTCAAGGTGGTGCCGACTTTTGCATCCGTCGCCGCGTGGGGCGCGGGGCCTGGCGAGATGAACCTCAACCGCGTGATGGTGGTGGACGGCGAGCGCGACATCACCTTCCACCAGCCACTGCCGGTCGCCGCGCACATCACCGCCGATTCCTCCGTGGTCGAAGTCTACGACAAGGGCAAGGACAAGGGCGTGGTCATCAGCCATCAGACCGTGCTCAAGAACGAGAAGGGCGAGAAGCTGGCAACTCTGGTCGCCTCCCGCTTCGCCCGCGGCGACGGCGGCTTTGGCGGGCCGAACCTGACCCAGCCGGATCCGCACAAGAGCCCGTCCCGCGCACCCGACACGACCATCGACATCGTGACGCGTCCCGACCAGGCGCTGGTCTATCGTCTCTGCGGCGATCGCAACCCGCTGCACTCCGACCCTGAGTTCGCGAAGAAGGCCGGCTTCCCACGTCCGATCCTGCACGGCATGTGCACGTACGGCATCACCTGCCGCGGCGTGCTCCAGACCTATGCCGATTACGACGCTTCCGCCTTCCGCCAGCACCTCGCGCGGTTCTCCTCGCCGGTCTATCCCGGCGAGACCGTGACCATGGACCTCTGGAAGGACGGCAGCGTGATCTCGTTCGAAGCCAAGGTAAAGTCGCGCGGCGTCACTGTGATCAAGAACGGCAAGACGGTGCTGGGGTGATGATGCCGCTCGACGCGCTCTGAGTTATTTTGTCATGCCCGGGCTTGTCCCGGGCATCCACGTTCTTCGCGCGGTTGGCGATCAAGTTCGTGGATGGCCGGGACAAGCCCGGCCATGACGGAGCAAAAGAACAAAACAGGGAGAGCCACCATGGGACTACTCGACGGCAAGGTTGCGCTGATCACCGGCGCGGGCGGGGGGCTCGGTGAGGCCTACGCAAAGCTGTTCGCGCGGGAAGGGGCCTCCGTCGTCGTCAACGACCTCGGTGGGCCCCGTGACGGCTCCGGCGCCGACACATCGATGGCGCAGCTCGTGGTGGATGCGATCAAGGCCGAAGGCGGCAAGGCGGTCGCCAACGGCGCCGACATCTCCACCATGGAAGGCGGCCAGTCGGTGTTCGACGACGCCATCAAGCATTTCGGCCGCGCCGACATCCTCGTCAACAATGCCGGCATTCTGCGCGACCAGACCTTCGCCAAGGCGTCTGAGTCCGACTGGGACAAGGTCATCAAGGTGCATCTGAAGGGCACCTTTTGTTGCACCATGCCGGTATTTCGCTGGATGCGGGAAAACGGCGGCGGCGTCATCGTCAACACCTCGTCGACCTCGGGCCTGATCGGCAATTTCGGCCAGAGCAATTACGGCGCGGCCAAGGGCGGCATCTGGGGCCTGTCCAACGTGCTGGCAATCGAGGGCCGCAAATACAACATCCGGATCTGGACGCTTGCGCCGGGCGCGCTGACCCGCATGACCGCAGACCTGCCCCGCTATAAGGAGAACCCCGGCGCGGCGCTGGGTCCGGACGGCATCGCGCCGGCCGTGCTATACATGGTCAGCGACTTGTCCGGTGACCAGACCGGCAAGGTGCTGGGCGTGTCCGGGCCCCGCGGCGTGCGCGAAATGCGGATGATGGAAATGGACGGCTGGAAGCCGCCGCACACGGGCTGGAAGGCCCAGGACATCGCCGATCATGCCAAGGAGATCTTCTTCTCCGAAGAGCAGATCAAGATGGGGGCGCGGCGGTTTTAGCCATCGACAGAGAGAAACAAGGACAACGATGAAACTTACCGCCGACGCCAAGGGCACCTTCGCAATCGCGCCGACGCCGTTCCACGATGACGGCCGGATCGACGAGCGCTCGATCGACCGCCTGACCGATTTCTACGAGGAGGTCGGCTGCGACGGCGTCACTGTGCTGGGCATCCTCGGTGAGGCCCCGAAGCTCGATTCCGCCGAGGCCGAACAGGTGGCGGTACGCTTCGTCAAGCGCGCCAAGAAGATGCAGGTGATCGTCGGCGTCTCCGCGCCGGGCTTTGCCACCATGCGCTCGCTGGCGAAGGCCTCGATGGATGCGGGCGCGGCCGGCGTCATGATCGCGCCGCCGCCGTCGTTGCGGACCGACGACCAGATCGTCGGCTATTACAAGCAGGCGGCCGAGGCCATCGGCCCCGACGTGCCCTGGGTGCTCCAGGACTATCCGCTGACCTTGTCGGTGGTGTTCACCCCGGCCGTGATCCGCAAGATCGTCACCGACAATCCGAACTGCGTGATGCTCAAGCACGAGGACTGGCCGGGGCTGGAAAAGATCTCGACGCTGCGCAATTTCCAGAAGGACGGCTCGCTGCGGCCGCTTTCGATCCTCTGCGGCAATGGCGGGCTCTTTCTGGACTTCGAGATGGAGCGCGGCGCCGACGGCGCCATGACCGGCTATGCCTTCCCCGAACTCCTGATCGACGTCGTGCGGCTTTCGAAGGAAGGCAAGCGCGACGCCGCCCATGATCTGTTCGACGCGCATCTGCCGCTGATCCGCTACGAGCAGCAGCCCGGCGCGGGCCTTGCCGTGCGCAAATACGTGCTGCAGAAGCGCGGCATCATTGCCTCCAGCGCCCAGCGCAAGCCCGGCGCCACCATCACCCCGATGGCGAAGGCGGAGGTCGATTACCTGCTGTCGCGCGTCGCCCGCGTCGACAAGCGCGCCAATCTCGGCCCGCAATCCAGCGCCGCAGGTTAGTCGAATGGCCGAGGCATCAGCATCACGCCCTGCGTCGACGATCCTCCTGCTGCGCGACGGCGTGACGGTCGACGGCAAGAGCCGCGACGAAATCGAAGTCTTCATGATGGTTCGCCATCATCAGATCGAGTTCAATTCGGGCGCGCTGGTGTTTCCTGGTGGCAGCGTCGATGCCGGCGATCAGGAGATCGTCAAGCGCTCCGACCTGTATTCGGGCGGCGAGGGGCTGAGTGAAGCGGACCGCGGATTTCGAATCGCCGCGATCCGCGAGACCTTTGAGGAAAGCGGCATCCTGCTGGCGCGGTCGAAGGATTCGGACACGCCTGTTGACGCCAGGCGCGCCGGCGAAATCGCCGATGCGCATCGCGTCGCGCTCAACGAGCACAAGATCAGCTTCCTGAGCATTCTGGCCGACAACGGCCTCCAGCTCGCGCTCGATACGCTGGTGCCTTACGCACACTGGATCACGCCCGAGGGGATGCCAAAACGTTTCGACACTTGGTTCTTCCTTGCGGCCGCGCCGCCCGACCAGCTCGGCGCGCATGACGGCCGGGAATCGACCGACTCGATCTGGGTCTCGCCACGCGAGGCGGTGGAGGGCGGCGAGAGCGGCCGCTTCAAGCTGCCGTTCCCGACCACGCGCAATCTGATCCGGCTCGCCAAGCAGGGCAGCGTGAGCGCCGCGCTCGAGCACGCCCGCGGCATGTCCGTCGTGACGGTGATGCCTGTCATGACCAAGACCGAAACCGGCCGTCAGCTCCGCATTCCCCGCGAGGCCGGCTATGACGGTGAGGTGTTCGAGGTCGGGGCCATCGGCTAGGACACTTCGATACAAAGCGAAGTATCGGCGAGGGCAGACGCGCTAGGTGCCGTCCCTGACAACGGGATCGAGCGCGCGACATGGACAACCGACAGGGCAATCGGCAGGACAACAACATCGCCGTCGAGCTGGCGCTGCTGCTGGCGCTCGCAACGCTCTGGGGCGGCTCCTACACCTTCATCAAGCTCGGCGTCGCCACCATTCCTCCGATCACGCTGATCGCGGCGCGCACCACGATTGCGGGCCTGCTGCTGCTCGCGATCATGTGGGCGCGGGGCATCAGGCTGCCGACGGATGCCGCGACCTGGCAACGCTTCGCCTTCCAGGCCGTGCTCAATAGCGTGATCCCCTGGACATTGATCGCCTGGGGCGAGCGCCACGTCGATGCCGCGCTTGCGACCATCCTCAACTCGGCCGGCCCGATCTTCACCTTCCTGCTCACGGCGGTCGTGACGCGTCACGAGGCGACGACACCGCGAAAGCTGGTCGGGGTGGTCGCCGGCATGGCCGGCATCCTGCTGATCGTCGGCGTCGATGCCTTCCATAATGTTGGAAGCGGCCTCGTCGCGGAGGCCGCGATCGTTGCCGCCACCATCTGCTACGCCTGCGCCGCGATCTTCGGTCGCGGCTTCAAGGGCCTCGATCCCATGGCGCCCGCGGCCGGCTCGTTGCTGGCGGGGGCGGCGGCGCTGCTCCCGGCCTCGCTCATCGTCGAGCAGCCCTGGACGCTGTCGCCCTCGCTGAGTTCCGTGCTGGCGCTGCTCGCGCTGGCGACCTTCTCGACGGCCGCGGCCTTCGTGATCTATTTCCGCCTGATCCAGACCCTGGGCTCGGTCGGCACCACCGCGCAGGCCTATCTCCGCGTGCCGATCGGGGTTGCCATCAGCGTCGCCTTCCTCGGCGAGAGCCTGAGCCGGACCGCCTGGATCGGCCTTGCCTGCGTCGTCCTCGGCGTCGCCGCCATGACCATCCCGGCGCGGCGGCCGGCCGACGTCAAAACGTCATAAAACCGGGGCCAAGGAGGCCGGCAGGGCTTCAACATTAAGGATATTCGGCGGCCAGACGCATGTTCCCCCGGGACTGCAATACGTCGTATATTGGAGCTCCAATGGCCCGGTCCACACATCACCAATGTCCGCCGAATTGACGCCGACCCCTGAGAAAAAGCGAACATTCTCGCTCTCCATCGGCCAGCTCACGTTCGGCAGCTTCCTTCTGGTGCTGGCGGTGATCATCGTCACCTCGACCGCGAGCGTGATTGCGATCCGGCACATCGACACGACCTTCGCCGAGCTGCAGCGGCTGCAGAGCGTCGGCGACCTCGCCGAGGACATCGACCGCCGCATGAACGAGCTGCGGCTCGCCGCGCGCGACTTCGTCACCGACCCTGGCGCCGGCATCCAGTTCAAGCAGGTGGGCGAGGCGGCATCGACGCTCAGTGACATCCTGAAGAAGACCCGCATCGAGCTCGTGCCCGAGCAGCAGGATATGATCGACGGCGTCAGCGAGCGGCTTGCGACCTACCGCAGCGGCCTGGAGCGGATCTCGACCTTGATCGACCGCCGCGCCCAGCTGCTTGCCGGGCTGCCGCCGCTCCGCGACCAGTTCGACGCAGCTGTCTCCGGCACTGCGGACCGAGAGCTGGCGTCCCGCCTGTCGGAAGCGCAGAGCCGGATCGCGCTTGGGTTGCTTGCGCGCAACCCGTCCGCGGCCGAGCAGGCGGCGCAGAGCATGCGGGCGATGGGCGTCACTGATCCCAAGCTCAGATCGGCGGTCAACGAGTACGCCGAGGCGATCATCGCGGTCGCGGTCCGTGAACGGCAGATCGCCGACATCGACCGCGAGGTGCTGGGAACCGAGGGTCGGCTGATTGGCCGCGTCACCGAATTGCTGCGCGAGGTCAGCGCCCGGCGCGGTCACGTGCTGTCGCGCGACTTTGCCCGCACGCTGACGGAGGCGCGCTGGCAGAGCATCGTGCTCGGTACCATCGGTGTGCTGATCGGCATTCTCGCGGCCGGCTTCGTGGTGCGGCGGACGGTCCGTCCGCTCGCCCAGATCGCGCGGTCGATCCGCGCGCTCGCAGCCGGCGAGAAGAACACCTCGATCCCGTCCGCCGACCTCGACAACGAGATCGGCGACATCGCGCGGGCGGCAGAAGTGTTCCGCCGTGCGCTGGAGGAAGCCGACACGGCACGCGAGGCGGCGGTGCGCGCACTGACCGAGCAACGCCTTGCCGAAGAGAGCTACCGGAAACTGTTCGAGGGCTCGGTCGACGGCATCTATGTCACGACGCCGGCCGGCGACCTCCTCAACGCCAATCCGGCGCTGGCGCGGATGATGGGCTATGACAGCCCCAAAGACCTCATCGACAGCATCAACGACATCGCCCACACCATCTACGTCAATCCCGAGGCTCGCGTCGAATATCAGCGGCTGATGGCACGCGACGGCATGGTGCGCGAGTTCGAATACCAGGTGCGCCAGCGCGGCGGCGACATCCTGTGGCTGTCCGACAGTGCCACCGGCGTCCGCGACGAGGCGGGCAACATCGTCCGCTATGAGGGCACGCTGCGCGACATTACCGACCAGAAGCGCGCGGAAGACGCCATTGCCGAAGGACGGCGCCTGCTCCAGCAGGTCATCGACACCGTGCCAGCGGTCATCAACGTCAAGGACCGCGACCTGCGCTACGTGCTGATGAACCGTTACATGGCCGGCATCTTCGGAATCGAGCCCGGCGATGCGCTCGGCCGCACCACGGCCGACCTGATGTCGCGCTACGGCGCGGCCAAGTCCGACGAGAGCGACAAGCGCGTGCTGACGCTGCGAAAGGGCCTCGGCTTCTACGAAGAGGAGTACATTGATTCTTCCGGCCACATGCGGCAATGGCTCGTCAACAAGCTGCCGTTGCTCGATGCCGAAGGCGAGATCGAGCGGATCGTCACCGTGGCGCTCGACATCGGCGAGCGCAAGCGCGGCGAGCAGGAGATGCGGAAAGCCAAGGAATCCGCCGAGACCGCGCTGCGCAATCTGCGCGAGACCCAGGCCTCGCTGATCGAGGCGGAGAAGCTGGCGGCGCTCGGGCGCCTCGTCGCCGGCGTCGCGCACGAGGTCAACAATCCCGTCGGCATCAGCCTCACGGTCGCCTCCGCGCTGGAGCGCAAGACCGCGATGTTCACCGCCGAAGTCGAACGCGGCGAGCTCCGCCGCTCCACGCTCAACGACTTTCTCCATACCAGCCGCGACGCGTCCTCGCAGCTCGTCGCCAATCTCAATCGCGCCGCGGAGCTGATCCAGTCGTTCAAGCAGGTCGCCGCCGACCGCAACTATTCGGACCAGCGCAGCTTCGATCTCGGTGACCTCACCGAGCAGGTGGTGATGAGTCTGCGGCCCGGCCTTCGCAAGCACAATCTGACGCTCAACGTCGAGTGCCAGCCTGATCTGACCATGAACAGCTATCCCGGACCCTACGGCCAGGTGCTGACCAATCTGTTTCTCAACGCGGTGGCGCACGCCTTCCCGGACGGCCGGCCGGGGACCATCGACATCCAGGTGCGCGAGTCCGGCAAGGACAATGTCGAGATCATCTTCTCCGACAATGGCTGCGGCATGTCGCTCGACGTCCGCCGCCGTGCCTTCGATCCGTTCTTCACGACGCGGCGCGATCAGGGCGGCACCGGCCTCGGGCTGCACATCGTCTACAGCATCGTCACGAACAGGCTCGGCGGACGGCTCGATCTGGATTCCGAACCGGGCAGCGGCACACGTATCCAGATCATCCTGCCGCGCGTGGCGCCGCTCGAGCAGGCCGCCGAATAGCTAGCGGTTTTCGAGCGAAGTGGATGCCGTTCGCGTGATGAAAACGCGTCGAATCAACAATTGAGAGCTTTGGTTGATTCAATCAGAACCGAAGTCCTAGTCGACCTCCGCAAGCTTGTGCAGCGTCGCGCCGAAAATCTGGCTGGCCTTGCCGACCAGCGCGGTGCCCGTCATGTCCCCGCGCGTCTCCGTGAACGTGCCGCTGACACCGATGCCGACCGCGGCAGGCCCGCCGAACAGCGGATTGTCGTCGCCCCGCGGCGAGGTGTGACGCTGGACCAGCACCTCACCCTTGAAGGTGTTGTCCTTCACCGTGTAGCTGCCGGTGTAATAGAGGTACGCATCGCCGCCAAGAATCTTGCCGTCGCGAAAAAGAATCACGCCGCTACCCTTGCCGACCCGACCATCGAGCAGGTTCACGTGAATCGAATAGAGGCCGTTCTTCATAACGTCCCGAGGCCGGCCGCCATCGCCCAATGGCGTAGCCGGTAGGCATTTATGCCAAAGGGCATGCGGCCACGCAACGCGGCAGTTTGGCCGCCGACCTTGCGAGCTTGCCCGTGAGCCGTAATTGTCCCGGCTTGTCTATGACACTGCCATGACGGTCTGATCATGAAGCGAGGCCAGTCGTTGCGAATCAAGTTGGCCCGCGAAATGCATAACCATTGTTGCACTGGCCGCGGGGTGCTGGAGCAAGACAAACGTGAGCAACTGGATCGATTCCAGCGGCGAGAAGCCGCGTCTGTACAGTGTGCGTCCCACGATTTGCGAAACACGACAACGGCGGATCGGCGGCGCGGCATGCTGGCGAACCGTGGCGAGCCTAGCATGCGTCCTGGCCCTGATCGCACTCGCGGCCCCCTTCGGCCACGCGCGCGACCGCGGCCAGTTCGTCAACGCCAATGCCGAATTGAAGGCCTGGTTCGACGGACTGCGAAGCGGCAAGGGGCCTTGTTGCTCCGATGCCGACGGCTCGGCGCTCTCGGACACCGACTGGGACGCACCATGGTCTGGCCGATCTACGGCTACATGGGC
Organism: Bradyrhizobium sp. GCM10028915; assembly: GCF_042666195.1. Classification (NCBI taxonomy): domain Bacteria; kingdom Pseudomonadati; phylum Pseudomonadota; class Alphaproteobacteria; order Hyphomicrobiales; family Nitrobacteraceae; genus Bradyrhizobium; species Bradyrhizobium sp. GCM10028915. The sequence goes on along the minus strand of NZ_JBHTFN010000008.1, from coordinate 172,793 downwards.
GTCGCCGTCCGCTGATTCATGCCCGGTAGCATGACTTAGGCGCACCGGGCGGCACGACGACCGGTGAGCCGATGCGGCGCGCGCCTTATCAGGTGTATTTCTTGTCGCGCTCGAGCAGCTCGATGGAGATGCCTTCGGGTCCGCGGATGAAGCAGATGCGCACGCCGGGGCGGATCGTGGTCGGTTCGCGTGTGAATGTGACGCCCTTGGCCTTGATCTCGGCGGCGACGGCGTCGATGTCTTTCACCGTGAGACCGAAATGGTCGAGGCCCTGATGCGGGTGCGGCGGCGGCGGGTTGACCACGTTGTCGCCCTCGAGTGGAGCAATGAAGATCCTTGCGCCTCCGAGATTCACGTCGATCCGTCCGGGCGCTTGCACGATCTCGCCACCGAGGATGTCCCGCAACCAGGCCGCCGTGGCCTCCGGATCGGGGCTGCGCAGATGGACGTGATCCCAAGTGACGACTGGCATTTCGTGTTCTCCCGACGGATCTTGATGTTGCAGCGCATGTTAGCGGGCTCGGCCCGTGACCGCCACCGCTCTTGCCGACTCGGCAGCTGCGCGGGAACCTTAGTTCGCCTTCCGGATTAAGTAAGCAGTGGCCGAATCCGTTGTCGAAACGTGCTTCCGCTGCGATCGGTGAGGCAACCATGAGCGCTGGGTTTGACCGCATCGGGTTAGGGCGTTTCGCCGGGACCGGCGAACGACTGGCGCGGGCGGTGACGATCGCGAGCGTTTCATTTGGGCGAGGCCTGCTGTGGCTGTTGGCGGCCATCATCGTCGGTTGCGGCATCTGGATGCTGCTCCCCGTCTCCAGAGGCAACAGTGCCGAACCGGTGAGGTCTGACGTGGCAGCCGTCGAGACGGCGCCTTCGCGCGATGCGGTCGCCGTGTCGCCGGCCTCCGAAGCTCAGATTCCGACAATGGCAGAACTCGGCCGGATCAGGATTTCATCTCAGACCTGGCGCCGCGGCGGCCTTGGATCGAAGGCGCTGGTGACGCTCACGCTGCGCAACGACAACGACTATGCCGTAAAGGATGTCGAGATCGTCTGCGCTTTTGCGCGGCGTGATGGCAGTCATCTCACCGACCGCACCCGCGTTCTGGCGGATCCGGTCAGCATGAAGAGCCGCAAGACTTTTGCGCGCATTCCTGTCGGCTTCGTCAACGTGAATGCCGATCAGGCGAAGTGTTCGCTTGTGGCAGCACGCCGGACCTAAGGCCGGCAGTGCCGGGTAGCGGAAAAGTTACTGTCCTGGGGGTTGGCCGAAAAACTTGGCGTCGCCATTTGAACCGAACGGCTGGGCCAGGAACTAATTAAATGATCGCCTGTTAAGGCGGAGAGCCCACGCGGGGATGCGGCGGGCGGAGCGTGGCCAATGCCCATCTTTCGGTATTTCTTCTTCGTCGGTGGAGCCTTGCTCGCACTGCTGTTCGCGGCGAACTACGTTCTGCCGACTTCGCCTGTGACGCAGGCTATCGCAACCGCAAGCAACGAACAGCCGTTGATTCGGATCCGGTCCGATCGCCACCTGCCGGAGCGTGTCGTACTCGACACCAGTCAGCCGACGCTTGCCGCCCCTGCGGCGAAGATCGCCGCCGTCGCGGCTCCCCAGCCGCCCGTGGAGAGCATGTCACCCGCTTTGGCCGAGGTATCAGCCAAGGCGCGGGTCCGCGAGACGTTCGCCCAATTCACGCCGGCCGCGAAGGCCGATACCGCTGCGGTCAAGAAGACCGAGGCCAAGACGCAAATTCAGCCGCAAGTTCAGGCGCAGGCCCAGCCTCCTCAGACCCCGGCGCAGCAGCCCAAGCGCAAGGTCGCCAGAACGCATCCGGTGCCGCAGCAAGGGCGGCCGATGATGGTGATGGCGCAGCAGCCGCATTTCGGCTTCTTCAACAGCACCTGGTGAGGGCGGGTCTGACCCGTCCCGAATCGAGGCCGGAAGGGCTTTTTATTGGCCGGCCTCTCTGCTAATTCGAACCCATCCGAACGTCGCCCGGCCTGCTGGCTCGCCAGCAGCTATCTGGGGCGTCTCGGTTACGGTCCAAGATCTGGGCCAGGGCGCTCGTAGCTCAGCTGGATAGAGCATCGGATTTCGATTCCGAGGGTCGGGAGTTCGAATCTCTCCGAGCGCGCCACTTGCAGGGCCAGAGTTTTCTCGGATCTGGCGCGAGGCCGTGAGCCGCCTCTATTTGCCTTGGATCTTCAGCCCGTTGGGACCGACATTGATTTGCAGGCCATCGGGCTGCTTCTTCGTCTGGTAGAGATTGTAGCCGAGCACGGCCGCCGTGACGACCAGAGCACCGATGATCAGAAACAATACGTTGCGGCTGATAGACATTTTTTTCCTGAACCACTTGGTTGACGGCGAGAAAAAACCCGCGTGTGGGGCGCGGGGTGCTTCAGTGCGCCGCCGGCGCACTGCTTGGATAATGCGGTTCGAAGGAACTGGTTCCCTTGAGGCGTGCGCCGCGTCGGAAGGCCGGAGCCTATCTGGTCAGCGTGCCGTCGGACCGGCTTGCCGGCCCCGTGCCAGCGTGTCGGACGGCGCTTCGTGGAAGGTCGCGCGGTAAGCTGCGGCAAACTCCCCCAAATGGTGAAAGCCTTGGGCGCGCGCGCATGTGGCGACGTTGGCACCCCCGCCTTTGAGAAGGCGAGACCGCGTCGCCCACAATTTTTTCAGGCGAATGTATTGATGCAGGCTCATGCCACGCACCTTGCTGACGGCGCCGCCGAGCGTCCGGATCGAGACGCCAAACTCGCCGGCGAGATCGGCGGTATAGATCGGAGCAGTCGGATGTGCTGCGACGTAATCGTCGATCCGCTGCACGAGTTTGATCGACCGCTCGCCCTGGACGGAGGCACTCCGGTCCGAGAGCGAATCAATGCGAAACAGATCGTCGAGCGCGAGCAGCAGGCCTTCCTGGAGATGGGCGGCGACCTCGGTCGTTTCGAACAGGGCCGGCTGCACCGACGCGGTTCGCAGAATGTCGAGCAGGAGCTGCCGAATGTGGAGCAAAGCGGGGCGGTTCGCGACATAGGCCCGCAAGTCGTCCGCCTGATCGAACCAGCCCCGGTCGCTCATGCCGGGTGAGAAGATGATCATCGCATGATGATTGGTCCGGCGCTCGACGAAATGGCATTCATCGCTGCCGCGGAGCGCGATGAAGAAACGCGCGTCCAGATCCATGCCCTTGGAATTGACCTGAAGGTCGTCCGTCATGGGCAGGATCACCATCCCCCCGGGCATACGATAGGCGCCGTCGAGGATGCGCGCGAACGAGCGCATCATGACGATGCGGCAGCCGGGCAGAGAGACGACAGCGCGGGCCGCCGCGAAATTCCGGACGTCGAGCGGAATGCTTCTCGCATCCTCCATCGACTCGATCGGCCGAAACGCATCAACGTCGGCAAAGCCGATCAATTGAAGCGCCGAGGATGGGGCGAGGGCGTCGAACAACATGCGTGTGGCCGGCTGCTGCAATATGACAATCAAATGAACGTCGGAACATCGCCATCAATGGCGAAACATCGCGCTTCAGTAAACCGGATTCCGGGCCGTAGTATTGCGGACATCATGGCATGAAGCTTGGCGGATCGGTGTCGTCGTCAACGATCTCGAGTCATCGGCTGGCCGGAGGCAAGGTCGATGAAATGCAGCCGCGTGCAGGCGGGACAGGCGAAGGAGGCGAAGCTCTGTGCCTCCTGTCTCAGTTGCTTCTCCAGATGTGTCTGCACATTCATGCCCGTCTGGGGACATCGAAAAACGATCAAATCGACCATCGTCGGAGAATGACGGCGTGGCGGATTGCGTCTTTGATCTAGATCAGTTTTGGAATGACTCCAGACCAACATCCTTGATCTCGCAAAAGCGAAGGGGCCCCGAAGGGCCCCTTTAGAATCACCAGCGGCGATAGCGTGGTCCGTAATAGCGAGGGCCACCGTAAAAGCGCGGTGCATATCGGGGACCGTAATAGGGCCGCGGGGCGTAGTATCCATAGTAGTTCGGGCGCCAGAAGCAGCGTCCCCAGGCGTCACAGACCATGCGGACCTGCTCGACGTCGGAGACCTGCGGCATCGCAGGAGCAGGCGCGATGGGCATGGCAGACGCCGCCGATGATGCGACCAACGCACCCAACAGGGACGCGGCGACGAGGCCAATTCTAAGCTTCATGATGTCTTTCTCCGCTTACGCAATACAGGGATATCGAAGTTTGTTCTGATCAAATTGTGGCGGGACCGAAATGTAATGCTGATGAACAGGTCTTCAGCCCAGCCCGCCGCAGGCCTGACCTTTAGCTCCGCCAGACTATCCCAGGTTCGCGCTCTTGACCAATGCAACGCTTGCGTTGCGCTCCGCAGGACATCGCCGCCATCCTTGATCCCGCGCAATTCGTCGGTGCAGCTTCGTCCCTAAGCTTGGCGTCGTGGCCAGCTTTCGAGCATTTCGATGAGCTGGCTAGCGAGGTGGCTTTGGAGCTGTGCAATGGACCAAATGAGAATCGACAAGGGTGACTGGCTGGTCGTGTGCGACGGGCGCAAGGCGCTTATTCTGGAAAACCTCGGCGACGAGATGTTTCCGAACCTCCACACCAGGGAGGTGCACGAACAGCCCAATCCCTCGACCGGTGCGCAAGGGACCGACGCGCCGGGCAGGCTCCACGGCGCGGCCGGTAGCACGCGCAGCTCGGTGGAGCAGACTGATTGGCACGACGAGGCCGAGCGCGCCTTCCTGCGCGGCCTGGCCGGACGGCTCGATGCCGCCGTCAGCTCAGGCGAGAACCTCGGCCTTGACCATGGTGGCCTCGCCGCGTGCGCTTGGGATGATTCGCGCCGATTGTTCGGATGTGGTGCGCAAGGCACTCCAGGGCGAGGTCGGCAAGGACCTCGTCAAACTGCCGGTCTACGAGATCGAGAAGCAATTACTGCTGTCCGCGCCGCCAAATAGCGGCCCCCGCAGAGGACCCGCCTGCACCCCTCAGAAGCAGGGGTGCCGACGGCGGTCCTGGCCGACATAGGCGGCTGCGCTCTGGTAGCAATGGTTGGTCGACGAGCCGTCGTAAAAGGCGAACGTCCCGGGCGTGATGCCGGGCCCGTAATTGTGCAGATAGCTGATCGGGTAGGGCAGCGGGTTCGTGTAGTGGCGATGGTACCGGTGGTATCCCCGCGCCTCTGCGAGGCCAGGGGCAAGGATTGCGGCCGACAGGACAGCAACCGCGGCTACAAGCTTCTTCAACTTGCTCATCTCGAATCTCCGGAACCCGCACGAATAGGTCAGCCGTTTATAGCCAGTTCGGGCGGCCGGAACACCCGTCTGCAGCCCGGAAATCGACGCCAATCCCGCAGATTCCGGGGTGGGTGTGACAGAATTGCCGGTTCTGTGGTCCGGACTTGCCCATTTTTGGCCTTTTCGAGATGCTTAACGAATTCCCCACACAAGTATGACCAAAGAGAATTAGCTCAAGACTCCTGTTGCCGGCTTCTCGGGGTTCATAGACCGGTCCATTCCTGAAGGCTTTCGCCGTCACCTCGCCATGCGCATCACGCTTCTGAGCCTGCTGTTGCTCTCGGTCGTCGCCGCCACGCCGGCGCGGGCCGAGCTGCATATTACCCGCGACCACGGCGGCTATGTCGAGGAGTACAAGGCCAAGTACAAGCGCGTCCGCGAGAAGGGCGAACGCGTCATCATCGACGGCATCTGCAACTCGGCCTGCACCCTGGTGCTCGGCATCGTGCCGATGAACAAGATCTGCGTGACGCCGCGCGCCAGCCTCGGCTTCCACCAGGCTTACTACGACAAGGCCTTCACTTTCGGCATCAAGGTCACCAGCGCGGAGGGGACGTCCGACCTGATGGCCTACTACCCCGACACGGTGAAGGACTGGATTCGCCGCAATGGCGGACTCACCACCGACATGAAAAAGATCAAGAACGGCGTCGAGCTCTGGAAGATCATCGATCCCTGTCCGGACGAATGGTGAGCCGCTGAGCCGTCCGGTCCGTCGCAGCGCAGCATCGTCCGGACGAATTTGGCCGAAATTCGCATTGCCGCATTGGCCCCCTGTGAGGCAATGAGGGCGGCAATGAACCACAATCAAGAAGCCCTGGCCGCCCGCGCCGCGCCGGTCCTGTTCGTCCTGCTTTGGAGCACGGGCTTCATCGGCACCAAATACGTCGTCAACAATGCCGATCCTTTGACCTACCTCGCCATCCGCATGGCGTTCGTGGTCGGTCTGATGGCGATCATCGTCGCGATCGCGCGACCGAAATGGCCGGACCGGATCGGCATCGCGCACAGCGCCGTCGCCGGCATTCTCGTCCATGGCTTCTATCTCGGCGGCACCGCAATCGCGATCGCGCACTCGATTCCGGCCGGGCTCTCCGCGCTCATTCCGGGCCTTCAGCCGATCCTGACCTCGACCATCGCCAACCGCTGGCTCGGGGAGAAGGTGACGCCGGTGCAATGGGCGGGGCTCGTCCTTGGCCTCGGTGGCGTCGTGCTGATCCTGCACGGCCGCCCCATGACCGGCGAAGCCGGGCTCGGCTGGCTCGCCTCCGTCGTCTCGCTGATCAGCATCACGCTCGGCACGCTCTATCAGCGCCGCTACTGCAATCACATCGACTGGCGCGCCGGCAATCTCGTGCAGTACGTGTCCGTCACGATCTTCTTCGCGATTGGTGCGTTCCTGTTCGAGGACCGCGTGGTGCACTGGACGCGCGAGTTCATGTTCGCGCTGGCTTGGCTCGCCGTGGCGCTTTCGATCGGTTCGATCGGACTGCTGTACTGGCTGATCCGCCACGCCGCCGCCACGTCGGTTGCAAGCCTGTTCTATCTGGTGCCCGCCGTGACGGCGCTGATGGCTTATCTGCTGTTCGGAGAAAAGCTCGATGCGCTGGCGATCGCGGGCATGGTGATGTGCGCGGCCGCGGTGTTCGTGGTCAACCGACGCTTCTAGGGCCGGCGGGCCAAGCCGCTCGAATACATCCCTGACGTGCGCGGCGCGTTCGTGCTAGGGTCGGCGCATTTCAGTGCCCCTTTCACAGGTGATTTTCCATGAAGAAGGCGAGACGCGCATTGCTTGGCAGGTCCCTGAAGCCAGTCCGGATTGCCTGCATTAATTATGCAGAGGAGATGATGAGCGAGCAGATGATGGCGCGGCTCACGGCCGCGCTGCAGAAATGCTATGACGAGCACTTCCTGCCGGTCTGGGGCTACCCCGTCGATCTCGACGTTACCCGCAAGCCGAAGCCCACTGACTGGCAGTTGGTCTATTTCGACGATGCGACCCACAAGAATTTCCTCGGGCGGCATGAATTGACGCATCGGGGACAGCCGATCTCGAAGATCTTCCTCAAGGCGCTGTCCAAGGACGATCCGGTCAGTCTGGCAGCCTCGCATGAGCTGTTCGAGATGGTGCTCGACCCTATGGCCAATCTGTGGGCCGACAAGACCCGGCACACCCAATACGCCTACGAGGTCTGCGACGCAGTGGAAGAGGACGCCTTCGTCGTCAACGATCTCCCGATGTCGAACTTCATTTATCCGTCCTGGTTCGAACCCTTCAAGCATCCCCGCGGCACGAAGTTCGACCACATGGGATTGCTCAAGGAGCCGTTCTCGATGACCGAGGGCGGCTACGTCATCAAAAAGGTGAACGGCAGGAGATTGATCAAGCAGTTCGGCTCGCCCGAGAAGCGCCGGCGCTTCAACGCCGAGGACCGGCGCGGCCATCGCAGCGAATTTCGCGATCCGCAAGGCGAGCATCACCCGGGCCGGCGCGCAGCCAAGCGGTGAGGGTAGGGTATCGCTGGAGCCGTCTCCGGGCGCGTCCGCCCCCGGAGACTTGAGCGTTGCGATCAGCGCTTGGCCTTCGTGGCCTTCTTTTTCGACTTGGCAGCTTTCTTGGTGGCCTTCTTTGCTGTTTTCTTGGCCGCCTTCTTCGACGACTTCTTTGCAGCTTTCTTCGAAGTCTTCTTGGTGGCCTTCGAAGTTTTCTTCGGAGCCTTCTTGGCTTTCTTCTTGGACGCCTTCTTCGGCGCTACCTTCTTCGCAGCCTTCTTGGCGGCTTTCCTGACCTGCTTCACCGCAGTGACAGCGGCGTCCTTGGTCGCTTCCACGGCGGTGGTGATCGTGTCCATCGCCTGTTCGGTGATCGGCTTGTCGTCGTCCATATCGTCCCCCACGGTTTGCATGGAGCGGTGACGATAGCGCGTTTCATAATTGTGTCAAAGCAACGCTCAACCTTTGCGGATCTTTGCGTAGGCGGTGAGCGCGCGCTCTCGTCCCTTGGCATGATCGACGATCGGATGCGGATAGCTCTTGCCGAGCGTGACGCCGGCGCTCGCAAGCTCGATCGGTGTCGCCTGCCAGGGCTGATGGATCAGCTCGGGTGGCACATCCTTCAACTCGGGCACCCAGCGTCGCACATAGGCTCCATCCGGGTCGAACCTCTCGCCCTGGAGCACCGGATTGAACACGCGGAAATAAGGCGCCGCGTCGGCGCCGCAGCCGGCGACCCACTGCCAGTTGGCGGGATTGCTGCCGGCATCCGCATCGACCAGCGTGTCCCAGAACCAGGTTTCGCCGTCGCGCCAGTCGATCAGGAGGTGCTTGACCAGGAACGAGGCGACGACCATTCGCACCCGGTTGTGCATCACGCCAGTGTGCCAGAGCTCGCGCAGGCCGGCGTCGACGATGGGATAGCCGGTGCGGCCGCGCTGCCAGGCGGAGAGCGCCTTGGCATCGGGCTTCCATGAGAAGCCGTCGAAATTCGCTTGCAGGTTTTCGGTTGCAAGATTGGGGTGGTCGTGCAGCAGGTGCCGGCAGAACTCACGCCAGCCGAGCTCGCTCAGGAACTTGTCGACGCCGGGTCCGATCGCGGGATTTTCCGCCGCGGCGAACCGCGCGGCGTGCCAGACCTGGCGCGGGCTGAGCTCGCCGAACCTCAAATGCGGTGACAGGCGTGAGGTGCCCTCTCGGTCCGGGCGGTCGCGATCGCCGACATAGCCTTGTGCGGTGTGCTTGAGGAAGTCGCGCAGGCGAGCGCGGGCGGAAGCTTCGCCCGGGGTCCATGTCTCGCGCAGGCCGCCGGCCCAATCTGGCTTGCCAGGCTCGAGCTTCCAGGTCTCCAGCGTGTCACTGGCGACCGTCGGCGCAGGACGCAGGTCCTTCGGCGCCGGCAGGGGCTTTGGCGGATCGCCGAGCGCCAGCACGCGCCGCCAGAATGGCGTGAACACGCGCAAGCCGCGGCCTTCCTTGTTGCGGATTGCCGCGGGCGGAACGAGCAGGTCGCCGGGGAAACATTGCGAGTCCACGCCGATCTTTGCCAGCGCGGATTCGAGCTGCCGCTCAATCGCCTGATGCGGCGCCTGTGCGATCCCGTTCCAGTGGACCGTGCGGGCTCCGCTCTCACGCGCCACCTCCGCGATCACCCTGGCTGCCGGCCCCTTGCGCAGGATCAGCGATCCGCCGCGCGTGGCAATGTCCGCGCCGAGCGCCCGCAGCGACTGCGCCAGCCACCAGCGCGCCGCGGCGCCCGGCGCTCGCCCGGCCGAATCGTCCAGCACATAGAGGCAGATCACCGGCGCGCCGGTCTTCGCAGCCGCCTTGGCGGCAGCGTGGAGGGCGGGGTGGTCGGACAGGCGGAGGTCGTCGCGAAGCCAGACGATGATAGGCGGAGCGCTTGGCGTAGTGCTTAGCGTAGTTCTGGGCGTGGTCAGGGTGGCCTCGTTAACGATTTGGAAAGCATGTCGCGTGCTGCGATGGAACCGTCATTAATGCGACCGTAAGCCGATTGCACGAGTATGCAGGAATTACGGAGGTGATTTCATTCATGTACGGACGAGCAACGGCGAAGTTTCTGCCGCAATTCAAACTTGGCACCAAGGCGCTCCTGTGCGCGGTGTTGCTGATCGCCATGAATACGGCGCTCGTGGTTGGCGCCGGCTATTGGTCGCTCAGCTCCGCTTTCAACGATCGTGCGCTCCGCGACATCGAGGTTAGCCTGCGGACGCTGGCCCTGGCCTTTGCCGAAATCGTTCCCGATGCGAAGATCACGATGCGGGATGGCGCGGTGGCGCGCGCCGAGATTCCCAAGATGCCGGACTTCAGGGATCACGCCATCGTCGATCGCGCGGTGTCCTATGTCGGCGGCAACGCGACCCTGTTCGTGTTCGACGATGCGAGCGGGCAGTTCGTGCGGCGGTCGACCAACGTGAAGAAGGAAAATGGCGACCGCGCCGTCGGGACCCAGCTTGCCGCCGATCATCCGGCGCAGGCGCTGCTGCGTCGTGGGGAGGCCTACAAGGGCCCGGCCACCCTGTTCGGCAAGTCCTTCATGACCGCCTATTTCCCGATCGCCGACGCCAGCGGCAAGGTCGCCGGCATCCTCTATGTCGGCATCCCGATGGCCCAATTCGAGAGCATGCTGGCCCACACCATCGAAAGCATGGCGATCGCCGCCGGGCTCGCGGCGCTGCTGGTGCTGGTTCTGACCTTGCTGGTCGTCCGCCGCGTCACCAAGCCGCTCACCTCAGTGACGCGCTCGCTGACCGCGCTCGCCGAAGGCCAGAGCGACGTCGAGATCGATTGCGAGAATCGCGCCGACGAGATCGGCGAGATCGCCCGCACGGTCGGGGTGTTCAGGAGCAATTCGCAGGAGCGGGCGCGGATGCGCAGCGAGCAGGCGGCCGCTTCGGCTGCGGCCGCCGAGCAGCGCAAATCCGAGCTGCGCAATTTCGTCGAGGAGTTCCGGGGCGGTGTCGGCGGCATTCTCGACAAGGTGCTGACATCGTCAGGCGAATTCGAGCGGACGGCGCGGCAGCTCACCGACACTGCGCGCTCCACCGCCGATCTGTCGGCGCGGTCGGCCGGAGCTTCCGAAAGCGCCTCCGAGCACGTGCGTTCGGCGGCGTCCGCCTCGGACGAGCTGTCTCAATCGATCTCCGAAATCACCCGGCGGGTGCAGGAATCGAACGTCATTTCCGCTGAGGCCGTGCGGCAGGCCGAGGCGACCGATCAGCGCATCGCGCAGCTCTCCGAGGCGGGCGCGCGCATCGGCGATGTCGTCAAGCTGATCACCTCGATCGCCGAGCAGACCAACCTGCTGGCGCTGAACGCGACCATCGAAGCCGCGCGCGCGGGCGATGCCGGCCGCGGTTTTGCGGTGGTGGCCCAGGAGGTCAAGACGCTCGCCGGCCAGACTGCCAAGGCAACCGACGAGATCTCGAACCAGATCGCCAGCATGCAGCTTGCGACCGAGGAATCGGTTGTCGCCATCAAGGCGATCAGCCAGACCATCGAGCGCATCAGCGGCATCGCGGGCTCGATCTCGGCGGCGGTCGAGCAGCAGAAGAGCGCGACCCAAAACATCGTCGCCAGCGTTCGCGCGGCGGTATCGGGCACGGCCGATGTCGCCGTCAACGTCCGTCAGGCCGCCGAGGGTGCGAACGAGACCGGTGAGACGTCCAGCCGGATGTTTGCTTCCGCTCAGGCGTTGTCGGGCGAGAGCCTGCATCTGAAGGCCGAGGTCGAGGGCTTCCTCGAACGCGTGCGCGCGGCGTAAGAGCTAACATCGTCGTCCCGGGCGGCGCTGACGCATCGCCCGGAATGACAGTTCCGTTATTTCGGCTGCGGCACGATCCGGATGTAGGGCTTCGGCTCCTTCCAGCCTTGCGGGTAGATCGTCTTGGCCTCGTCGTTGGAGACCGAGCCCGCGATGATGACGTCCTCACCCTGCGACCAGTCGGCCGGGGTCGCGACGCGGTGCTTGGCGGTGAGCTGGAGCGAGTCGATCACGCGCAAAATCTCCTGGAAGTTCCGGCCCGTCGTCATCGGATAGACCAGCACCAGCTTGATCTTCTTGTCCGGCCCGATGATGAAGACGTTGCGGACCGTCTGATTGTCAGCGGCGGTGCGGGAGAGGGGATCGCCCGAGATCGCGGCCGGCAGCATGCCGTACAGCTTGGAGACGTTGTAATCGGTGTCGCCGATCATCGGATAGTTCGGGGCCGCGCCTTGCGTCTCCTTGATGTCCTCCGACCATTTGGAATGGCGGTCGACCGGATCAACCGAGAGGCCCATCAGCTTGACGCCGCGCTTGTCGAATTCCGGCTTCAGCTTGGCCAGCGCGCCGAGCTCGGTCGTGCAAACCGGTGTGAAGTCCTTCGGGTGCGAGAACAGCAGCGCCCAGCTATTGCCGATCCAGTCGTGGAACTTGATCTTCCCTTCGGTGGTCTCGGCTTCGAAGTCGGGGGCGGTGGTGCCAATCGGAAGTGTCATGGTTCTACCTCATGTTATTGAATTTACTTGCGAATTCATCTTTGACCGTCGCGGGCATTATAGGGTCTCCGCGATCCCAAGTGAACGCTAACTGAACCGCTTCAAGTAAAATGTGAATTCCTTCTTTGAAGGCCTGATTTCCTAGCACCTTTTTGTTACAGCCGCGCCCGCGGCGAAACATCTCCACCGGGGCTATACGGGCGTGATTGCCCCGAGAAAGCCTTTTATGACTTCCATCACGCTCGCCCGGCGCTTGCCAGAACCAAAATGGTCCTGACAGCGACCAATTGGCAACTATCTCAAAGAGTCGCGATCCCGGTACCGAATCATTAACCACCCCTTTACGCCGGCATGAAATTGCTGGCCGATCAGAAGAAATCTGGAAGTGAACTATGTCTGCCGCTGCGCATAAGTCTGCTGAGTCACCGTCCCTCGAACCATCCTGCCGCGATACCTCGGCCCATGCACTGACCATCGTGCGCGACGGCGTGATCACGGGCGAAGGCCCGACCACCAAGGGAAGGGTGCACTTCTCCCGCTCGCTCGATGCCGATGACACCGCCTGGTGCGCCCGCATCCTCACCGCCACGGCCGTCAACGACCAGCCGGTCAGCCGCACTGAGGCCGAAGTGCTGTTCGAGATCAACGAAGCCGCCACCGAGCGCACCGATGGCGGCCGGTTCGACGACCTGCTCGCCAAGGCGGTAGCTCATTATGCGGCGAGCGCCTCCGGCCTGAAGGTGCCGCCGCGCAGCGTGGCGCTGTCGGCCGAGTCCGACATCGAGAGCTGGGCGCCGTCCTATGCCTCCAAGGTCAACAGCGAAATGCTGGAGTGGATCGCCGGCCAGATGCGCGGCAAGCGCCAGAACAACCGTCGCCTGATGGCGATGGTGGCGACCTTCCTGGGCGCCACCGCGCTGCCTCTGGCGGGCCAATTGCCGAACGTGTTCGACATCGGCATGTAAGATTTTGGGCATGTAAAATTCTGCGCCTTTCACGAAGGACGCATTTGAACGGCGGGGTTATTTCCCCGCCGTTTTTTGTTTGCCGGCGTCCGGCTCCAGCCCGAGCGTGCGGCCGGGGAAGCCGGCCGTGTCGAAATAGCGCTGGCTGCCGACGCGCTGGAAGTTCAGCACGGTCTGCAGGCCGTTCTCGGACTTCTTCGACTTCTCGACCCCCTTGTAGGCCTTCGGCACGATGCCGTTGAACAACGCCTCCGACATCACGCGGCCGACGAGACCGCCGTTCTGAGAAGCGCGCAGACCGAGGAGCTGAGCGGCCGTCATGCCGACGTCGGCATTGCTGACCGGGATCTCGCTGACATACCCGGCTTTGAAGTCCGGACCGATCGCGGCCATGAAGTTCATGGTGTCGCCGCGGCTGAAGCTGCCATGCATGCCCTGGCCCTGGCGCAGCACGGTGTCGGCGACCTGCACCGAGCAGTTGGTCGGCGCCTCGCCGCAATCGCTGGCATAGGAGCGGAAGTTGACCACGATCGCCGGCGTCGGCGTCGCCGCCTTGCCGCGCAGGTTGATGCTCGACAGCGGCAGCGTGCCGGGGAAGCGGCCGAGCGAGTCATCGACGAACAGGCCGGAGACGTAATCCTGCTCAAGCAGCAGCTTGACGGTCTTGGCCGCCAGCTTCTTGTCTTTGGTCGGCAAATAGATCAGGTCAGAGCCGCCATTGGTGGCGACGACGAGATCGGGCTTTTCCGGATCCTTGCCGAGCACGCCGTTGCCGGCCTTGGGGTGCTTGTTGCCCTCGACCTTGGCGTTCTTGTCGTTGGGATCGAACAGCGGCAGGTCGAGCGCCTTCGCCAGATCGAGCGCCAGAAAACCCATCGGCAAAAAGTCCTTCGGCGTGTCGTCATAACTGACCTTGGCCGAGGGGCTGGTCTTGCTTTCCTTGGAGATGGTCGAGAAGCCGTGGTCGGCCTGGACCATGATGTTGGTGGTGGCGGCAAGGCCGAGCTCGTCCAGCGCCTTGCGGAGCTGGGCGAGGTTGTTGTCGGCATTCTTGATGCCGGCCATCGAGGTCGGCCCGTTGATGCCGGGCATGATCTGGTTGAGGCTGTCGCCGGTGTTGTGCTGACTGCCATCGGGGTCGCGCGACCAGAACACCAGCACGAACGGCTTGTTGCGCGCCTTGAACATCGGCAGCACGACCTTGGCCGCGACGTCGGCGAAATAGGCCTGCTGCGCGACGTTGGCCGCCGTGGTGCCGGGCGTCTTGGCATCGCCCGCCTTGGAGTTGTCGCCGCGCGGCGGCGTGGCGAGGGGCAGGCCGGCCTTGGTGAGAGCGGCCTTGACCTCGTCCGACAGCGCCACGCCGTTCTTGCCGCCGGTCGCATCGTCGAACACGACCGAATGCAGGCCGGCCTTTTCGGGCTTGTCGGTGTGGTCGAACTGATAGGTCGGACCATGCTTGCCGAGCGCGGCGGTGCTGTAGCCCTTGTCGCGGGCCAATTTCAGGATCGTGTCCTCGTTGAGGTAGTCGCCCTTGAAATGCTCGTCGATGTCGCCAAGCACGGCGTCGTTCTCGATGAAGGGGACCACGGTGTCGCCGGCGGGTACCGAGGTGTAGTTGGTCCAGATCGTATTGGAGAACACGCCGGTATCGCCGAGATAATGGCCGGTCGACATCGCCGAGCCGTTGGCCATGGTGAAGGTCGGGAACAGCGAATGCGAATTCTTGAAGTTGACGCCCTTGTCGCGGATTTCGGCCATTGCGGGGGCGGTCTCAGGCGTGACCTTCAGCGCCCGCAGACCGTCCGGAATGAACAGGATCAGGTTACGGGGCGTGTTGTTCTCTGCGGAGGCAGGTCCGGTCGAAAATCCTGCGGACAACACTGTCAGTCCGGCTGACAGCAACACCAGCGAACGGCGCATCAAAATCTCTCCCTGCGAGGCGGCTTGGCCGCCAACCGCGGCCCCCGGCTTCATTTAGTTTCGCTGCATGACGGTTTTGTTACAAGAGCGGAGCGCCATGTAAAGAAGGACAGGGGCCCCGCTCTGCGCGGCGTCCGGCGCACGAGATCGCGGTGTCGGCACGCGCTGCTTCAGCATCGTTATTGCGAGCGCAGCGAAGCAATCCAGAATCTTTCCCCGGCGGCAGACTGGATTGCTTCGCTGCGCTCGCAATGACGGAGTCTGTGGGTGGAAGCGTCGCACTTTCATCGCATTCCGGATCGCAGACGCACCTTCGCATCCTCGCGGCTTGTTCGCCCGAGCTTTGCCTCGATGCCTTACCCTCAAATGAAAGAGGGCGCAGGGAAGACCGGGTGCCGGCTGGCACCCGCGGTCCACTGTGCGAGATTGTCGTAAGAACAATGCACAGCGGCATACAGGTGAAGCCCAACATCCGGCCTTCCCTGCGCAGTGGCTTTACGGCTTATGTCGTGCTCTCCCCGGGGAGCGATGCACTATTGCCCCCGTCGCCTTGCGGATGGCTGATGCGTGTGCCCGGTTGGGCAACCCACATCACCGCAACGCTTGACGCACAGACCCCGGGCGTCAGGACCACACGATTTTGCCGTACGCCGATCGCACCGGTCGTGTGCGCGACGCCTTCGCTCACGGTTAGCCGCCCTGCGAAGCCATTCGCGCCGATGTGACTAACGTCCACCGCCGTCCGGCCCGCGTTCGTGACGATCGCGATACGCCCCTCTTCCTTGGGCCGGGTTGAGAAATTCCTAACAAAAATCCGAATTCTAATAAAGAGAAATATTTTGTCGCCGTTGCGTTGACCCCGGACTTGGGTGTTTCGCCAGAAATGACGCAAGCGATTGTGGCCGAGCGGTCAATCCGGTGCCGTCGGCACCGGCGTATTCTGAGCGACCGCCTTGGCCGGCGCGGCCGTCGTGGAATTGCGGCCGCCATTGGCCAGGTTGCGGCGAAGCGATGGCGGCGCCGCCTGCAGGGCAAAGATGATCGCGATCTGGGTCCGGTTCTGAAGGCGGTATTTGCGCATGATGTTGCCGATATGCGCCCGCACCGTGTTCTCCGAGATCTTGAGCTCGTACGCGATGTTCTTGTTCTGCATTCCGCGGGCGATCAGCGTCATCAGGTCCCGCTCGCGT
This sequence comes from Bradyrhizobium sp. GCM10028915, assembly GCF_042666195.1. Taxonomy (NCBI): domain Bacteria; kingdom Pseudomonadati; phylum Pseudomonadota; class Alphaproteobacteria; order Hyphomicrobiales; family Nitrobacteraceae; genus Bradyrhizobium; species Bradyrhizobium sp. GCM10028915. Next base: position 156,433 of record NZ_JBHTFN010000008.1, on the reverse strand, counting down.
GGCGTTGGTGTGATCGAATATTTCGGATCCGGACTCATAACTGCTCCTCCGTGGCCATTGGTCGATGCGAACACTCCAGCATATTCTCACTCCGTCTTGAGTGCCTCGATCGGGCTGAGCTTGGATGCCTTGTGGGCGGGATAAAAGCCGAAGATCAGGCCGGTCGCGATCGAGAAGGCGAGGGCAAGGCCGATCGCCTGACCGTCGATCGAGGTGATCCATCCTGCCATGCGAGCGACCGTCATCGAGAGCGTGACGCCGGCACCGACGCCGATCGCGCCGCCGAGCAGGCAGAGCACGAGGGCCTCGCAGAGAAACTGAAGACGGATGTCCCGCATCCGCCCGCCAAGCGCGCGGCGGATTCCGATCTCGCGCGTGCGCTCGGTGACCGAAACGATCATGACGTTCATGATGCTGATGCCGCCAACGAGCAGCGAGACCGAGGCGATGGCGACGAGCAGGAGCGCGACGGTGCGGATCGCTCCCTGCTGCGCTTCCATGGCGGCGGCCGGATCCTGGACCTTGAAGTCGTCCTCCTGGCCAGCGGGAATACGGTGGCGCTGCCGCAGCAGGTTTTCGATCTCCGTTCGCGCCCCCGCCATCTGTCCGTCCGCGGCCACCTTGGCGATGATATAGGCGACCGAATCCCGGTTGATGTTGCTTGCGCTGCCGAGGAAGCGCAGCTTGGCCGTGGTGAGCGGCACGAAGGCGACGTCGTCCTGCGCCGGTCCCTTGCGATCGAGAACGCCGACCACTTCGAGCGGCACCTTCATGATCCTGATCTGTGCGCCGATCGGGTCTTCGCCGGGCGCGAACAGCTCATGCGCCACCGTGCTGCCGAGGATCACGACCTTGCCGGCGCCTGCCTCCTCGCTGCCGGAAAAATAGCGGCCGGTCGCAAGCTGCCAGTCGCGCACCATGAAGTGCCCGGTCGTCGTCCCGTTGATGGTCGTGTTCCAGTTCTTGCTCTCGTGAATGACCTGGGCCGTTCCTGCAATCGAACCGGCCGCTGCCTGGATCTCGGGGATCTGCTCGAGGATCGCCTGCACGTCGCTCTCGGTCATGGTCAGCTTGCTGCCATCCTTGAGACGCACGCCGCCCTGGTAGACCGCGCCGGGGTTGATCATCAGCACGTTGGCGCCGATTGACCGGATCTGCTCCTGTAGGCGAAGCTGCGCGCCGGATCCGATCGCAAACACCGTCACGATCGAGGCGACGCCGATCACGATGCCGAGCATGGTGAGGATGCTGCGCAACGGATTGAGGCGCAAGGCGTGCAAAGCGATCTGAAAGCCCTGGAGCATGGTCATGGCGCAGCGTTCCGTTTCGGCAGGATCGGGACCCGCGTTTCGTCCGCGACGAGCTCGCCGTCGTGCAGGCGGATCGTGCGCCGGCACTGGGTCGCGATGCCGGGGTCATGCGTGATCATCACGATGGTCTGGCCGGTCCGGTTCAGCGCGGCGAACAGGGCCAGTATCTCGGCGCCGGTACGGCTATCGAGCGCGCCAGTCGGCTCGTCGGCGAGCACGATCAGCGGGGAGGCGATCAGGGCGCGCGCGATCGCGACGCGCTGCTGCTCACCGCCCGAAAGCTGTCGCGGGAAGTGGTGGGCCCGGTGCACCATGCCGACGGCCTCCAGGCTCTGCTCGGCGCGGGCCAGACGCTCCTTGCCGCTGATGCCGCAATAGACCAGCGGCAGCGCGACGTTCTCAATCGCATTGTGGCGAGCGAGCAGATTGTAGGACTGGAACACGAAGCCGATGCTGCGGGCGCGCAGGGACGACCGGTGGTTTTCCGAGAGATCGGCGACGTCGGCTCCCTCGAGATAGAGCGCGCCCTCGCTCGGCAGGTCGAGCAGCCCGATCATGTTCATCAGCGTCGATTTTCCGGAGCCCGAGGGTCCCATCACGGCGACGATCTCGCCTCGTTCGATGTCGAAGCTGACATTGCGCACCGCAGTCACCGCTACTCCGTCGGCGCGATAGGTCCTGGAGACCGACTGCAGGCTGATGAGGGGCGGGAGGGCCGTCATGATCCGAACCTTATGCCGAGAAATTCCATGCCGGCCGGCCGGATGGCCTGACCCACGGCGACCTGGCTGCCCTCGACGAGGTCTCCGCTCCTGAGTGCGACCTGTTCGGTGCCGGCCGCGCCGACGGTCACCGGAATACGCCGGAGTGAGCCGCTGGCGGTGCGCGCCCACACGGCGCTGCGCGCCGCGGCGTCCGGCCGCGTGCCCGAGGGCTGGAAGCGCAATGCAGCAAGCGGCACTTTCAGCACGTCGTCCTGCCGCTCGATCACGATCTTTACCAGGGCGGTCATGCCGGGCAGCAACGCGCCGTCGAGATTGGAGGTGGCCAGGACGACGGTGTAGGTCACGACGTGCTGCTGGTTCTGCGGTGCCTTGCGCACCTGCCGCACCACCGCCTCGAAGCGACGGTCCGGGTAGGCATCCACCGTGAAATGCGCGCGCTGGTCGGGGGCGATGCGTCCGATATCGGCTTCGTCGACCTGCGCGTGGATTTCCATGTCCTCCAGTCGATGCGCGACCACGAACGTGGTGCGCGATTCCAGTCCGACCGCGAGCGTCTGGCCCTCGTTGACGAACCTGCCGACGACGACGCCATCGATCGGCGAGCGGATCACGGTGCGGTCGAGATCGGCCTGGGCCGCAGCGAGAACGGCCGCCTTTTCCGGCACGGCCATGCGTGCCTGCTGCAATTCCGCCTCGATCCGGCGGACGTCGGCCTGCGCCCCATCCACTGCATAGGAGTTGAGGGACATCAGAACCTCGGCCTCGCGTTCCTGGGCCAGACGCGCGGTGAACTCCGTCTGCGCGTCGTCGACCGTCGTCGTGGCCACCACGTTTTGCGACTGGAGTGCCTGCTTCCGCTGCAAGGTCTTTTGCGCCGAGCTCTTGACTGCCTGGGCACTCTCGAGCTTGGCGGCGAGCACGTCCCGGCTACCCCTTGCGTTTTGCAGATCGATCCTGGTGCGATCGAGCTTGGCCCGTGCGACGTCGACCAGAGAATTGGCAACGGCCAGAGAGGCCCGGGCTTCGTCGACCTTGGCCGCAAAGCTGCGCGGATCGATCAGGGCGAGCGGCTGATCCTTGCTGACCGTGTCGTTGAAATCGACATAGACCCGGGCGAGCTGCCCGGACAGCTGGGAACCCACCTCGATCGTCTTGACCGGCTGCAGGGCTCCGGTGACGGTGATGGTCTGCTCGATGCTGCCGCGCTGGATTGAGGCAAAGCGGAATACGGGGGCGTCCGATCCGAAGCTCCGTGCTTCCAGCCCCACGGGTCTGAGCAGCCGTTGGCTCGATGCGTAGGCAAGGGCCGCCTTCTGCGCCGCGGCCCCGGCCGCGTCGGTGATGACGGCCGGCCCCGCGGCGTAGACCGCGGCGAGGCCACATGCAGTTCCGAGCAAGGCAATAACTGGCACAAATCGCATATCAAAAACCCGCCTCTTGAAATGGCATCGTTGGCGGCAAAGGCAGAGATCGCGCTATGGTTGTAAACCCGCTATGGTTGTAAATCTTGAAAAACGCGGGCGATCGTCAGTGTGTCGCCGCTGCCGGGGCGACGGTCGGGTGCGCTTGATGATCCAGAAGTAAAGTCCGCGGGTGCTATTTTTCACGACTTGCCCGAAATGCATACGGAGCGTATCGATATGACGCGCGCGGTATCGAACTCGACAAGCTGACTGAACGTCTCGTCTGCTCTGGCCGAAGCGGCCAGCGCCCGGCGTTCAAGTCGGCACGTGGGTGGCGACGCCATGACGCACTCGGCGATACCGAAGTTCCCACGCCAGATCGTCGCGTTTCCGGTCATCGCATTCCCAATCGCAGCATTGCCGATATCGCGCCTCGCCATGATGCCGCAGGTCGCGAGGGCGCATCCCCGCAATCACGAAACCCGATGTGTGAACACCTTCACTCGTCTTGAACGGGTGTTGGGCCTAAGACGTCGAAGCGGCCGATCGGAGCGACTCGCTCGATCCCCGCGAATTCATCCGAGCACCTTGATCTCGCTTGCAAGAAGAATGGATGGCTCGTTGCTTGTTCATCGAGCCCCAATCCGGGGAGCCCGTTTCCATGAGTTCAGGTCAAGCCACAGTTTATGTCATTGACGACGAGATCCAGATTCGAACCGCGATAGGAAGTCTCTGCGAGGAGACCGGGCATCAGGTGAAATTGTTTGCGTCGACCGACGAGTTTCTCGGGGAGACTATTTCCGGCGGGCCTTCATGCCTTGTGCTCGACGTCCGCTTTCCCGGCACGGCGCCGACCGGCCTCGAGCTTCAGCGCCGGCTCGCCGAGACGGGCGTGCTTATCCCGATCGTCTTCATCAGCGGCCATTCCGACGTCCGCGTCTCGGTCGAGGCCATGAAGCGCGGCGCAGTCGAGTTTCTTCCAAAACCCTTTCGCGAACAGGAGATCCTCGACGCGATCAGGCACGGCATCGAGCGCGACCGCAGGCGGCTCGAACGCGAAGATAGCGTGCGCGAAGCGCGCCAGCGCGTCGAGACGCTGACGGCGAGGGAGCGGGAGATCATGCTGTTGATGGCCGAAGGTCTCGTCGCCAAGCAGATCGCGGCGAGGCTCGGGGTGAGCGAAGTGACGGCCAAGGTCCATCGCACCAGGATGATGCGAAAACTGGAGCTTCGCTCGCCGATCGAGGTGGTGCGGTTGGTCGACAGCATGGGACGCGAAGAAGAGACGACACGAACCGGCACGGGACAACCGTACAGCTAGTGCCGCAGGCACCAAGGCGCCGCGCAACGTCTAGTCCGTACCGATTAGCATGAACTGCAGTCTGTCGCACGCAGCACGATCGGTTCAAAGTCGGTCCTGCGATGTCGGCCTCCTCCAAGACGGCATCCGAACCCAGTCAGAGATCTTAGCCAGAAAGGATATTCCATGCGCAAATTGTTTTTTGCTTCCGTTGCCGTGCTCGCCCTCTCCTCCGCCGCGCAGGCCGCCAACACTGCGACCACGGTGCAAGTGGGCGTCGTGAACGGTTCCAGCGTCTCGCAGCAGGGCCTCACCAACGACAGCTCGTCGACCAGCCAGCTCGGCATCATCAACAGCGCGACCACGATGCAGGGCACCAGCGCGGCCTCGCTCAACAACGGCAGCACGGTCAACCAGGTTGGCGTGCAGAACTCGGCGACGACCGGCCAAGTGGCGTTCGGCAACAACGGCAGCGCGATTACCCAGAACTCGTTCGGGCCTGCCGCGCTTCAGAACAACGCCGCCGCCGTCGGACAGCTCAGCGTGTTCGGCGTCAACAGCAGCACCGTCTCGCAGACGGCGCACTAAGCCAGCCCCGTTTGGCCGGACGCGTCATCTGCGGCGCGTCCGCGCCATCCTTGAAAGCACCGCCTCGGGCGGGACGACTCGGTGAGAGCTTGTCCGCCGACTTTCGCGGAGGAAATGTCATGCATCAAAAATATCTCGTTGCCACGATCGTCGCGTTCGGCTTGCTGACCGCTGTCGATGCCCAGGCCGGCAACTCGGCCAGCGTGCTGCAATTCGGCACCACCAACAACTCCTTCATCTCGCAGAGTGGCGGCACCAACAACAGCGCCACCACGATGCAATTCGGCGCCACCAATACTGCGACCACCCTGCAGACGGGCTCGCTCCTGACCGTCAACACCTCAGTGATCGGGCAGGGCGGCACCACCGCGACGGCGTCCAACACCGCGTTACTCGGCCAGGCCGGTGGCTCCAATTCGAGCCTGATCGGCCAGATCGGCGCGAACAACGCGGCGGCCGTCGGACAGCTCGGAATCCTGAACGGCTCGACGATTTTGCAGCAGACTCCTTGATCGCAAATCCATTTTCAGTCGCGAGGCATGTCATGAGACATTTTTCCGGCGCCGCCTGCGGCGCGTTTCTCACCTTGTGTTGCATAGGCGCCGGATCGGCCGGTGCCCAGACCGCCGACATCAAGACCATCGTGTCGCTCGGCGGCCCGCCGGTCGTGCTGAACCAGAACAGTCAACTCAACATGGCCGGCGTGTTCATGATAGGCAGCAGCACCAGCGCGACCGTCACTCAAAACGGCACGAACAACGCGACCGGAATCCTGCAATTCGGCGGGACGACGTCGGCATCGGTCGGGCAGGCGGGCGTGAACAATGTCGCGTTTGTCGGCCAGGCCGGCCAGTCGACCAGCAGTTTCCTGTCCCAGTTCGGTGCGTTCAACTCGGCGACTGTTGTCCAGAATAGCCATTGAGTTGGGCGCGACCTCAGCGTCGTCAGAAATGCAATGGGGGCAAGGCAATGATATGCGGTAGACTGCTCCTGGCATTGGCGGCATTGCTCGCCGCCGTCAGCGTCGCGTCCGAGGCATCCGCCGGATCTGTCCAGCGCGGCGTGACGAACCGGAACGTGAGCATCGAAACGATCGTGCAATTCGGCAACGACGTCCAGCCGGTCACGATCGAGGAGAACAGCAGCATCAATATTGCGCGTGTCATCCAGATCGGTGGCACGGGAACGGTCGATGCGACGATCATCCAGAACGGCACGCGAAATTATGTCGATGTGATCCAGGTGGGTGGCACCACCAATTTGGCGATCGGTCAGTCGGGTGTGAGCAACATCGCCGATATCACTCAGGTCGGCAATTCCACCAATGCCCTCCTGCTCCAGATCGGCGATATGAACACGGGAACGGTGCGACAATTCGGGCGCTTCAACTGGCTGTCGATATTTCAGTTCAGCCGGTGATCAGAAGGTGAGGTGCAATATGAGGTTCATCGTACTTGCAGCAGGAATGAGCATCATGATGGCAATGGCAGCGAGGCCGGCCGGAGCCGGCGAGTCAGGTGACGGCCACACCACGATGGTTCAGGACGAGAACGGCACGTCCGTCATCACCCAGAGCGGCGATCCGGCGCAGGCTGAGGTCAAGATCGAGAAGGAGCCTGGGCGCACGACGGTCTATCGTCGCAGCGGCGGCAACACCGCCATTGTGACGCAGGGCACCGGAAATCCACAGGACATGCTGGACTGGCTACGCAAGCAGCAGGGCCGCTGACGCACGAAGGCCCATCGTCCGTGATGGACGATGGGCCTCATCGTGAGCGGGCGTTACCAGCTGCGATAGACGCCGGTCAGGGTGCCGTTGTTGTTGCCCTCCGGGCCGACATCGCCCTGCGTCGAGCTCGGCGCGGGATGGTTGGTGCCGTTGAGCGCACTGTAAGGTCCGGCCACATCAGGATAGTACGCGCGTGGCTGAACCGGTTGGTAAGCGGGGGCGGTGCGATCCCAACCCGCGCGGGATCCGTTCCAATCATAGCCCTGGGCCGAGGCGGCCGTCGTGCCCGCGACGAGGGAAGCCGTGATCAGGCAGAGGAGTTTCGATTTGTTCTGCATTGGAGATGCTCCTTGCTGGTGTCGGGAGCCAACGACCGCAGTGCGGGAGCGTTCCGGGTGTTGTCGGCCGAAGCGATCAACTCCGATCAACTGGTTATGAAGTCCGTTTCCCGGGAACACGAGCGACATCAGCCGGAATCCCGGGCGTCTTGCCGCAGCTTGTTCCCTGTTCATCCCGTGCCTTAACCAATAATTAATTATACGTTTGCGGGTGGGCGACAGCCCGGCCTAGCGTGCGGTGGGGAGCCGCTATTCGCGAAGCCAAACGAGTTGGTGCGTATCATGATGTCGAGATCATTTGGGGCGTTGCTCGCCTCGCTCAGCGCAGCCGCGCTGCTCCTTGCCCCCAGCGTCGGTTTTGCCAGGCCCGGTGGCACCGTCGCGCATGCCGCCACGCCTTCCGGTCCGGCGGCGCGTCCGCCGATTGCGCCGGGCGCCAGGTTCCGTGGCCGCAACACGCCCTGGGTCTACTGGCCGGGCGGCGGCGGGTTCTACTATGACAATGCTGGCTACGGCCAGCCTTTCGCCGAGACCGCCCAACCCGTCTCCAGCGACGTGCGCTACACCTATACGTACGACGTTCCCTGGGACTGGACGCATCGCTTCCCGCCCAACGTGGTGCCGTCAGACCGGCCCTACGTGCCGAGCTGTCCGACGGAGCAGGTCACTGTGCCCGGCCGCGGCGGCGGCGAGCACACCGTCAACATCATGCGCTGCTACTGAGCAGCGAGTTCGGCTCAGCTAGCCCAGCTCAAAACTGGTCACGCCGAAGACGCGGTCGGTCCGCAGCGGCGCGATCGGCCCCGTGTACATCCGCGCCGTCTCGAACACCGGCTTCAGCCCGAGTGATTCCACAAGCGCAATCGCCTCGCGATTGACGGCGGGGACGTCGAGGAAGATCTCGCCGCCGTTTGCGCTTTCCAGCAAGGCCTGCACGATCGCTTCCGCCGCCGCGCGGTCGTCGGCGACGAGCGGGCCGATCTTGCGGCCGATCCGGCACGGCCGGATCACGCCCCATGCAGCGAGCTTGCCGTCGCGCAGCAGCGCGCGCCCGACATGTCCTGATGTGCCGATCCAGGCACGCAGGAAGGCACTGCGCGGAGCCGGAAAAACCGTTGCATCGTCGGCTTCAACGAGCGCGAGCGGGATCGTGTCGAGCGCAACGACATCGGCGGGCGGCCTCGATGGCGCGGCGACGAAGCCGCCATAGCGGACATTGGCGTGAGCAAGCTGGAAGCCGGACTTTCTGTAATTGTCCTGCTGTGCCACGACGCCGTCGAGGCCGATCACGCGAGCGCCCGCATGCGCGATCGCCGCGTTCCACATGCGCAGGCCGTGGCCTCTGTCGCGAAAACCCGATCGCACGATGTAGAAGCCGAGAAACGCGAAGCGATCGTCGTAGTTGACGCAGGAGACGGTCGCGACCGGCTCGCCGTCGATCTCGCCGACGAAGAAGCCCTTCGCGTCCGGGATCGCGAAACAGGCGGCGTCGGAGAGGCCCGGATTCCAGCCCTCGGCCGCGGCCCAGTCGACGGCGATGGCGATCTCCTCGGGGCGCAAATTGCGGATCTCCAAATCGCTCATCTTTCAAGTCGCCTTCGACGGTGGACCTTCCGGCCGGTCCGGCGGTAGAAGGCCTCATGATAGGCCGGGCCCACGGCTCGCCTCCACGATATCACAAAGGATGATCGCTCATGGCAGCAGAGATGGCAGCAGAGAAGGTCGCACTCGTGACCGCCGGCGGCAGCGGCATGGGGGCAGGGGCTGCGCGCCGGCTCGCAGCCGACGGCTTTCGCATCGCCATCCTGTCTTCTTCCGGCAAGGGCGAGGCGCTGGCAGCCGAGCTCGGTGGGTTAGGGATCACCGGTTCCAACAAGTCGAACGACGATCTGAAGCGGCTTGTGGACGGGGCGCTTGCCCGATGGGGACGCATCGACGTGCTCGTCAACAGCGCGGGCCATGGGCCCCGGGCGGCGATCACCGAGATCACCGACGAGCAGTGGCACACCGGCCTCGACACCTATCTGCTCAACGTGATCCGTCCGACCCGGCTGGTGATGCCGATCATGCAGACGCAGAAGGGCGGCGCCATCATCAACATCTCGACCGCCTGGGCGTTCGAGCCGAGCGCGATGTTTCCGACCTCTGCGGTGTTCCGCGCTGGCCTCGCCGCCTTCACGAAGATCTTCACCGACACCCATGCCGCCGACAACATCCGGATGAACAATGTGCTGCCGGGCTGGATCGACAGCCTGCCGCAGCTGGATGCACGCCGCGACAGCGTGCCGATGCGGCGCTACGGCAAGGTCGAGGAGATCGCCGCGACGATCTCGTTCCTGGCGTCCGACGGCGCGGCCTATATCACGGGACAGAACATCCGCGTCGACGGCGGACTGACGCGTTCGGTCTGAGACGCGGAGCGTCGGATCGCGCGCGGGTTGTCGCGATGCGACAGTGGTGTGCGTCGCGCGTCACGGAGGAGGGATGACGCGTGGCCCTCCAGTCACACCCGTCACGCGTTCGCGTGCCGCACGGCTCACGCTACGTCACAGTCCCTATGAACTTCGCCGCAGCCCAAGACGGCGAGGGACCGGCAGCCTATGCCCAATCTGCGCCGGACAACTTCCGCCCGCGCATTCGAAACGCGAGATCAATCGCGCGGGGCAAGGAGACTGGAATGAAGAAGTTTTTGCTGGCGGTTGCCGCGGTTGTTTTGGGCTCCGCATCCGTGCAGGCGGCCGACCTCGCGGCGCACTACACCAAGGCGCCGATGATGGCGACGGCCTACAGCTGGACCGGCTTTTACGTCGGCGGCAATGTCGGCGGGCAATGGGGCAGCGCCGATCCGGCCACCTCGACCGCGTTCGATCCCGCCGGCTATTTCGCGGACACCAGTGTTACCGCGATTGCTGCAGTCGGCGCCCAGCGTGTCAACAGCTCCAGCGTCACCGGCGGTCTTACCGCCGGCTATAACTGGCAACTCAACAACGCCGTGCTCGGCCTGGAAGGCGATATCAACTATTTCGGCTTCAAGGGCAGTGCGACGGGTTCGGCGCTCTATCCGTGCTGCGCACCGACCGGCTTCACCGTGTCGTCGTCGGTCTCGGCCGACTGGCTCGCCACCATCCGCGGCCGCATCGGTTTCCTCGCTGCTCCGACCTGGCTGCTCTACGCCACCGGCGGTGCGGCGATCGCCGAGGTGAAGGGCATTTTCAACTTCGTGGACACGTTCGCTGCGGCGACTGAGTCGGCCGCGTTCCGCGACACACGCTTGGGCTGGACCGCAGGTGTCGGCACCGAATATGCCTTCGGCGGTGGCTGGTCGCTCAAGGCGGAATATCTCTACGTCGACCTCGGACGCAGCACCGTGACCAGCACCAATCTGCTTGGCGGCGCGTTTCCGACCAACGTCTTCACCCACTCGGTCGATCTCAAATCGAACATCGTGCGCGTCGGCGTGAACTATAAGTTCGGCGGACCCGTCGTTGCCAGGTACTGAGCATTCCCGTTCCGACCTGGCGTGGAAAGCCCCGGCTTAGCCGGGGCTTTCCGTTTTTCGCTAGGCGGATTCAGTGCGATGCCACCAGATGCGCCAATGCTGGCAGGATCCTGTAGCGCGCGATCTCGTGCGGATATTCGCCCCGATTGGCGAGCAGGACGATCCCGATCCGCTGCGCCGGCACCAGGCCGATATAGCCAGAGGCGTTGTTGAGCCCACCCGGCTTGTCGACGACGGTGACGCCCGGGAGACGCACCGTCTCCCAGGCCATTCCTTGCCCAAACTTGTCGTCGACGCGGAAGATCTCGTGCTGAGTCATCCGCAGGGCCTCGCGCAAGTGAGGCTCGATCGACCGCCCATCGACGCAGGCCGCAACGAATGCGGCGAGATCCCGCGGCGAAGAAAACATCTGGCCGGTGCCGGGGAAATCAAAATAACTCTGCTGGTTGCCGATGGGGCCGATTGCCATGCCCTGATCCGAGTAGCCCTGGACCGCGAGCTGCATCCAGGCGTCGTGCATGACGGCACGGCTGTCCTCGCCGCGTTCGGGCACGGAGGTCGCATCCATGCCGATCGGCTTGAGGATGTGTTGTTCAAACAGGGTTGCGATCGGAGCGCCGTAACAGCGCTCGAGCACGAGTTGAAGCAGCACGTAGCCGGCGTGGCTGTAGACGCGCTGCTTGCCGGGCGCTTCGCCGGCTTGCGGTCTCCAGCTGTTGAACATGTCGATGAGCTGCGCGCGGGAAAACGTGTCGCTCGGCCACGGCGGATGATCGGTCGGCAGCAGCATGCCTGAGGTGTGCGTGACGAGTTCGCCGACAGTGATGCGGCGAACATAGTCGCCGGTGAGCTCCGGGAGATATTTCGCCAGACGATCGTCGAGCCGCCGCAGTTCGCCGCGGAGGGTGCCGAGCGCAACCAGCGTCGCCTCAAACGGCTTGCGTAGGGAACCGAGATTGAACAGCGTGTCCGGCGTGACCGGCCTTCGCGTGGCGCTGTCGGCAAAGCCGTAATTGAAGAACTCGACATGGCTGCCGGCATAAAGTGCAGCGGCGAGACCGCCCGGCTGGTCCGGCGTCGCGGTCGGCGTCAGTTCGTTCGCAACGATGTCGCGCATCTGCGCGATCATGTCGGAATCCGCGGCGGCCCCGCGCGGCCATGCAAGCGCAACGGGAACGAGCGCAGCCCGGGCGAGCGCCCGTCGGGTGAGATACGATGAGGTGACAACAGACGACACGGCTCTGGCGCAAGATTCGATGCGCCCCCGGTCCCTTGTAGCGGGAAGGACCGAGCCTCCCTATTCACGATTGCGCGTGGTGGGTTCCGCGCGAGTGGTCGGTAGCCCGGATGGAGCGAAGCGCAATCCGGAAAGTGCCGCAGCCGAGCTAGCGGCCCCGATTCGCTTCCCTTCATCCAGGCTACCAGTCGGCGAATTTAACTTAGCTAATTGGCTAACAATTGTTGACGCGAGATCATGGCAGCCCTATAGTTAGCCCCATGGCTAACCAACTATCCCGGCTCGATCAGGTTTTCGCGGCCCTTGCCGATCCCACCCGGCGGGCGATCGTGATGCGGCTCTGCGCCGGCGAGGCGTCGGTCGGCGAACTCGCCGATCCCTTCGCGATGGCGCTGCCGAGCTTCATGAAGCACATCCATGTGCTGGAGACGAGCGGTCTCGTCCTGTCGGAGAAATCCGGTCGCGTGCGCACCTGCCGCCTCAGTCCTGACGCGCTCCTCACTGCGGAGGACTGGTTCCAGCACCAGCGTGCGATCTGGGAGGCGCGGCTCGATCGCTTCGAAACCTATGTGATGAAGCTGAAGAAAGAGCGGGCGGCTGCCAAACGGCCGACCAAGACAAGTAACAAGACGATCGACAAGACAACCAGACGGAAAGGTTCCTGACGATGACGAATTCTGCCAATCCCGCTCTGTCGCAATGGTCGCTCGACCGTGAGATCGTGATGTCGCGCGTGATCGACGCGCCGCGCGATCTGGTGTTCGAAGCGTGGTCCGACCCGAAGCATCTGCCGCAATGGTTCGGCCCGAAGGGCTTCAAGCTCGAGACCTTCGAGATCGACGTGCGGGTCGGCGGCGTCTGGCGCTTCAACATGATCGGCCCGGACGGCACGGTCTACCCGAACCGCATGCGCTTTCGCCGCATCGAACGGCCGTCGCTGATGGAGATGGATCACGGTACCGACCAGGACGAGGATCCCGGAATGTTCCGTTTCACCGTCACCTTCGCCGAGCAGAGCAACGGCAAGACGGTTCTGATGATGCGGCAGCTGGCGTCGAGCGCGGCGCAGCGCGACGGCATGATCAACTTCGGTGCCGTCGAATACGGCTACCAGACACTCGACAAGCTCGCGGCCTATGTGAGTGGGATGAAAAGGTAGGGCGAGCAGCCACTTCCTCTCTCATGCGGAGGAGGCCGCGGAGCGGCCGCCTCGAAGCACGAGGACCATTGGTGAAGCCTTCATTCTTCAAGGCGCGCGCCCCTCGGGATGAGGGGCGCTTCATTCCTTCGCGTCGTCCGTGACGATGTCGCCGAGTTTCTGCCAGCGCTGGCCGTCGAACTGCACCATCTGGAACTGCTTGTTGACGCGGTAGTCCGTCGGCGTCGTCGTCACCGAGATGCCCGGCAGCGTCAGGTCGAGTGCGATGTTGTTCAGGCTGGCGGCCTGGCGCATCACGTTCTCGCGCGTGAGATCGTCGCCGCATTGCTTCAGCACCTGCACCAGCAGCTGCGCGGTGATATAGCCGTAGACGTTCAGGTTCGAATCCTTGTCGCCCTCCGGGTAGTACTTGGCCATGAAGGCGAGATATCGCTTCATGCCGGGATCGTCCTTCCATTCGGGATCGGCTGAATCCTTGACATAACCGACGCTGACGACGCCCTTGGCGTTGTCGAGTCCGGCAGGTTTCAGCACCGCGCTGACCGAGGAGGCGTTGATGTCGATGATGTGCAGCGGCTTCCAGCCGATCTCGGCCACCTTCTTGATCGCCTGCGCGGCCTGTTTCGGCGTGGTGGCGCTGAACAGCACGTCGGCACCGGCATCCTTCAACCGCAGGATCTGCGAGTCGATGGTCGGCTCGGTGATCTCGTAGGACGTCTCGGCGACGATCATCTTCGCTTTGTCACCGAGACCTGCCTTGAAGCCGGCGAGGTAATCCTTGCCGAGATCGTCGTTCTGATAGAGCACGCCGATCCTGGCGTTCGGATGGTTCTTCAGAAGATATTGCGCGTAGATCCGGCCCTCGACGAGGTAGGACGGATTGAAGCCCATTGTCCAGGGGAAGTTCTTCGGATCGGTGAAACGCGCCGCGCCCGTTGCCGCGAAGAGCTGCGGGACCTTCTTGGCGTTGAGATATTTTTGCACGGCGACATTGGGCGCCGTGCCAATGATCTGGAAGGTCAGCAGCACCTCGTCGCTTTCGACAAGCTTGCGGGTCTGCTCAACCGTCTTCGGAGGCGAATAGGCATCGTCATACTGGATCAGATTGACCTTGCGGCCGTTGACGCCGCCCTGGTCGTTGATCATCTTCATGTAGGCGGCCTGGGTCTTGCCGATGACGGCATAGGCCGAGGCCGGCCCGCTGAGCGGGACGGTCTGGCCGACCTTGATCTCGGTGTCGGATGCGCCGGGATCGTATTTCTTCTGGGCCTGTGCCGCCGGGATCGATAGCGCGAGAAGGATCGCGACTGCCGCGACACGTTTGAGAAGTACGTTTTTCATTTCCATTCCCTGTTCGTGACTGTCACTCGCCCTTGAGGCCGGCCTCGCGGATCAGCCCGGTCCACTTTCTTGTTTCGTTGTCGATGAACTGGCCGAATTCGGCCGCGGTGCCCGCGCGCACCTCGAGGCCCTGGGCCGTCAGCTTGTCCTTGATCGCCGGCTCGGCCAGCGCGCGCAAGACTTCGGCCTGCAGCTTGTCGACGATCGCCCGCGGCGTCGTCGAAGGCGCCATGAAGCCGTACCAGCCGGCCGCGGCCACGTTGGGAAAACCCTGCTCGCGCAGGGTCGGCGCCTGCGGGTAAAGCGCGCTGCGTTCGGCCGAGGCGACGCCGAGCACGATGAACTTGCCGCTCTGGATGTAGGGCAGTGCGGTCGGCAGCGCCGTCAGCGTGGCATCGACGCGGCCGGCGAGCAGCTCGGTGTAGGACGCCGCATCGCCACGGAAGGGAATGTTGAGCCCCTTGACACCGGCATCCCTGAACAGGAGTTCGCCGGCAAGATGCGGCTGCGATCCGGCGCCGGGTGAGGCGAAGGTCAGGCCATCCGGCTTCGATTTGCCGTAGGCGATCAATTCGGGGAGCGTCTTGAACGGCGCGTCCGCGCTGATGATCAGGAACAGTGGCGCGATCACAGCCATCGCGACGGGCTGCAGATCCTTGCGCTCATAGGTCAGCTTGCCGAACAGCGCTTCGGCGGTCGCATAGGGGGCCGCGACATAGAGGAGGGTATAGCCGTCGCCCGGCGCATGCGCGACCGTTTCGTTGGCGATGCGCGTGCCGGCGCCCGGCTTGTTCTCGACGATGAATTGCTGGTGCAGGTTGCGGCCGAACTCTTCGGCCAGCAGCCGCAGCGAGATGTCGTTGGAGCCGCCGGGCCCGTAAGGCGAGATCAGCCGCACCATACGCGACGGCCAGGCGTCCTCAGCGCGTGCGGCGAATGGAAGTCCGGATATCGAAAGAGCGAGGGTGCCCAAAAATGTTCGCCGTGTGATGGTCATGGTGGCCTCCCGATGGCGGAGCGCCGATTGTCTTGTTCATCGCCTGGCGCTCTTCTTGTTCTGCTTTTGTGTTTCGGTCGCCGGTGCCGCCCCAATCATGGTGCGGATGCTGTCGGCAAGAGCGGCAATGCGCGGGCCGATCTCGCCCTCCAGCTGGCCGGGCTGGAGCCGGAATGCGGGGATGCCGCAATTGATCGAAAAGGCCTGCTTCGCCTCACGCGCATGAAACAGCGGCGCGGCGACGGCATGGATCGAGGTGATGTACTCGCCGAAGCAGGTGCAGAAGCCGCGGCTGATGCATTGTGCGAGGCCGGCGCGGTATGTCTCGCGGAAGGCCAACCACAGCTCGGTATCCTCGCTTGCAATGCGCTCTTCGAGCAGCGCGGCATCGGCCTGCGGCAAGGTCGCCGCCGCGGCACGGCCCATCGCCGTCATCACCACGGAAATGGGCATGCCGATGTCGGGGACGTGCGGGCCGACGTCGCCGGAGCGCGCAGTCTCGACATAGATCATGGAGGTCGCATCGAGCAGGCCGATCGAGACCGTGCCGCGCACGCTTTGCGCGAGCTCCTGCATCATGGGACGTGCGACCTGGCGGAACTGCATGTCGGCGAGCAGCGGATGCGCCATGCGAAGGGCGCGCGCGCCGACGCGATATTTGGCGCGTTCGGAATCGTAGCGGAGGTAGCCGAGCTCGGCGAGCGTATGCGTCAGCCGCGCCACCGTTGGACGCGGAATCCCGGTCAGCGTCGACAGCTCCATGTTGCCGAGCTGCGTCGCTCCCGCCTTGAACGCTTCGAGCACCACGAGACCCTTTGCCAGCGTCGTCGCGAACGCGGCGTCGTCGATGCTGTCCGCCAGCACGGCGGCAGCGGACGAGGAGGCGCGGATCGGTTTGGACGCGGTTTTGGCCATCGAGGATTAATGAACCCGGTCGGGGCGATTGTCCAATATATTTCATAAAATAGGATTTTGTGTCCACTATCTGGACACGCGGCGGCGTTGCCCGTGCGGATAAAATGTGCGCGACGAGCTCCGCCGCACACAGATTCTCGTCGTGATTCCGTGGGTTGTTGTGACAGGATTACTACGGCTGAATGTCATATCGATTACAGCGGAGCGATTCATGTTGCAGTGGCAGGCGCGGACAAATCCCCTCGCGTGGTGGTGGGGGTCCCTGACGCTGGTCAGTGCTGCCAACATTCTCGCCTGGTTCATGCTGTACCGCGCGTTCTATCCCACGTCCGCCGGCAGCATCAGTGGCGGCTCCGACATCGGACTGATGTTCCTGCTCTGCGCCGGCTATGTCTTCGGCTGCGCCTTCCGCTCGTTCCTGCCGCGCGCCGACGTGCAGCGCATCTGTCTGTTCGACACCTGGCTCTCCAGCGTCTTCGTCGGCCGCACGGTCGCGACCGTGGCCGAACTGTGCTTCGCGGCGCAATGGGCGGTCATCCTGCATCAACTCGGGACCATGACGGGCGCCGAGACGGTTGTGAACATCGCGTGGGTGATCGTGCCCATCATCATCATCGCGGAGTGCTTCTCCTGGTATGCGGTGGTGACGACAAACTTCCTTTTCAACGCGATCGAGAACTCGCTGTGGGCGGTGACATTCTTCCTCGCGGGCATCGCGCTGTGCCGGCTGATGCCGGAATTCCAGGGGCCGGTGCGCTGGGCGCTGATTGCCGGCATCGTCGGCATCGCCTGCTTCCTGGCCTTCCTCGTCACCGTCGACGTGCCGATGTATCTCAGCCGCTGGCGGGCAGGGTATGAAGAGGGCAACCGGTTGCTCGGCTTCCTCGAAGGTCTGCATGACGTCTCGACGCGCTGGGTCGTGACCCACGACATCGCGCACTGGAAGGGCGAGCTGACCTGGATGTTCCTGTATTTCACCGCCGCCGTGTGGTCGAGCCTTGCGCTTTGTGCGCTCTACGCGATGGAAGGCTATCTCACGCGCTATCTGGGTTGAGCAATCAGGCCTCGCCGAGATCGACCTCCGTCAAGATGCCCTGGCGCAGCGCCAGCCGGACCAGCTCGATGTCGGATCCGACGCCGAGCTTGTCCTTGATCAGGGAATGCAGGTTCGCCACCGTCTTCGGGCTGACATGGAGCGTCTCGGCGATCTCCTCTGTCGTATTCTCGGCGAGCAGCAGCCGCAGCACTTCGAATTCGCGCGGCGTGAGGACGTCGGCGGCAGAGCTTTCCCCGGCCAGCCGGCTCAGCGCGAGCTCATGGTCGATGTCGGGGCTGATTGCGATCTTGCCGGCGAGCACGTCCATCACGGCGCGCACCAGCGTCTCCGGCGGACTGGTCTTGGTGACGTAGCCCCTGGCGCCGGCGCGGATCGCCTGCACGGCAAAGCCGGCATTCTCGTGCATGGTGAAGACGAGGATCCTCGCGCCCTTGTCCCACTGCCTGATGCGCCTGACCGCCTCGATGCCGCCGATGCCGGGCATGCTCAGATCCATGATGACGAGGTCGGGCGCCTCCGATTTGTAGAGACGATAGGCCTCGGCGCCGTCGGCGGCTTCGGCGATGACGCGAAGTCCCGGCTGCTTCTGGAGCACGGAGCGATAGCCCTCGCGGACGACGGAATGGTCGTCGACCAGCAGAATGGTCGCGCCGGCCGCGCTCATGCGGCGTGCTCCAGCGGCGGCCGATCGGCGGCTGCGAGCGGAATGACGACGCGCAGTGCGGAGCCGCCGTTCGGCTTGGCCTCGAAGCTCAATTGGCCGCGCAAGGCCGCGACGCGCTCGCGCATGCCGAGCAGGCCCATTCCGGATTTCGCGACGGGATCGGTCGCGCGTCCGTCATCGTCGATCGCAAGCGCGATCTCGCTCGCCCCCATCGTCAATTCCAGGCTGACCCGCGTGGCGACGGCATGCTTGGCGGCATTGGTGAGCGCCTCCTGCACGATCCGGTAGAGGCTGGCGCTGATCGTGGCCGGCAGGGTCTCGAATGCGCCGTCGAACCGGATCGAGAAGCGCGTCTCGCCGCGGCTGCGCCCGTTCCAGCCCGCGACCAGGCCTTCGAGGCTGACGACGAGCCCGAGCTCCTCGACATCCGGCGGCCGCAGCCGGAACAGTGTGCCGCGCAACGTCTCCATCATGCCGGTTGCGGTCCGCGCGATGCCGTCGCATTCGCCAAGCAAGGAAGGGCAGTCCTGCGCGGCGGTCTGGCGGGCGGAGGAGGCGAGCGCCCGGATGGCGGCGAGCGACTGGCCGAACTCGTCATGCAGCTCGCGCGCGAGATGGCGGCGCTCCTCGTCCTGGAGCGCGATCAGCTTCCGCGTCAGCTCGCTGCGTTCGGCAAGTGCGGTCTCGAGGCTTTCGGCGAGATGGTTGAAGCCGTCGCGGATCGCGGAGAGCTCGGCAAGGTCGAACGGCGGCAGCCGCGTGGTGAGGTCGTTGGCGGCAATCCGCTCCAGGCCGGTGCGGATCATGCGGGTGGGGCGCAGCGCGCGTGCCAGCGCGGCGTAGACCAGGGCGCAGAGCAGCGGCAGCGCGATCGCCAGCGCCAGCATCAGGCGGCCGGCCTCGTGCCAGGCCTCCGCCGTCTGCACGGCCGGCTCGACCGAGACCACGGCGTCGCCAAGCTTCGCTCCGCGCACGATCACAGGCCGTGCCGCTTCGCGGCCGGGGTCGAACAGGCTGCGATAGAAGGCCGTGAAGGCTTGCGGCGGTGGGTTTGCCGGGGCGGGCGCGCCGCTGCAGAAGCGCTGGAGGATGTCGCCGCTCGTGCCGCGGAATGCCAGGCACAGGCCGGGCGTCATCACATAGGCCGAAACGGGGTCGAGGTTGGGAAAGTCCGAGCGCGGGCTGGCGACCCACTGGATCTTGCCCTGCTGTAGCTCCAGCGTCTTGGCGACGATGGCGGCGATGTCGTCGAGGCGCGCATGCGCCGCGCGGTCGGCCGTAATCAGGAAATAGGCGGAGATAACGGCGAAGCAGGCGGCCGATATCGCGGCCACGCGCAACGTCAGACGGACTTTGAGATCGAATCTCGGGCGGTTCCACATCGGCGGGCACCTGGTGCGAACGGGTTGTCGCGCCCGCATTAAACGGCAGAACGCACCTAGCGCAAAGCCGCTAGGCGCCAGTGCGGTGCACCGTCGTGAAATTTTCCCGGTCATCGCCGGGACCGGCGCTGCTGCGAGCCCTGATTACGCCGTCCAGATTGTGCGCCGCTCCGTCATACGAGGCACATTTATGCACCTGCGCCGGTTGATCCTCTCAGTCTGTCTCCTTGTCGTCCTTCCGGCGGCTTATGCGCTCGGTGCCGAGACTGCCGTCGGCGTCGCCATGGACGATTTCAGTTATACCGATACGTCAGCGGAGCCTGCCAACCAGACCGCCGCCCACGAGCGACGGCTGGCGGCCTTCATGGCCGCGCTCCGGCAAGATATCGGCGGAGACCGGCGCTACCGGCTCGTGCCCTCGGCCCAGGACGGCGCGGCGTTCAAGGTGATCGGCGGCATCCAGAAGACGAGCACACTGGTGCAATGGGCCAAGGTCGCCGTGATCGACGTTGGCGCCAGGAAGGTCGTGATGGACAAGCTCTACACCTTCCGCGGCGACAATGATGAATCATGGGAGCGTGCCGAGATCTTCGTGTCCCGCGAGATCATGGCCGCGCTCGGCGCACCCGCGCCGATCGCGCTGGCGGTGTTCGAATTCGAGCTCGAGGACAGACCGCGGCGCCGGCCGCCGGTCTCGCGGCCGCAGATGCATCCTATCTGGCCGAAGTGACCGGCAGTGTGCGCGATGCCCTTGGCCAATCCGGCCGCTACCGCCTCGTCGATGTCGGCAGCGCGAACGAGGAGGCGGTAAAGGCACGCGCTTTACGCGACTGCGGCGGCTGCGAAGCGGCGATGGCGCAAGGGCTCGGTGCGGATCAGTCTCTGATCGGGGTGGTGCGGCGGGTCAGCCGCACCGAATACACGCTCGGCTTCCAGGTGCGCGATGCCAGGACCGGCGCGGTGCTGGCACGCGGCGACAGCGGCCTGCGCCTGGGCGCGGACTATTCCTGGAAACGGGGCGCCGTGCGGCTGGTCAGCGACCGGCTGATCGAGAACCAATAGCAGCGCTCATCGATCAGAACGTCAATTGCACCTTCATCGACTGCGAGCGGTCGCTGGCGAGCTCGAACGCTGCGACCGCGTTCTCGAACGGCATGGTCGCCGTGATCAGCGGCTTGACGTCGATCAGGCCTTCGCCCATCAGCCGCACCGCCAGCTCGAATTCGGGATCGAAGCGGAAGGTGCCGCGGAGCTGCAATTCCTTGGCGACGATGGAGTTGATCGGCAGCGTCATTTCGCCGCCCAGGCCGAGCTGCACCAACGTGGCCCTGGGCCTGAGCACGTCGAGCGCGGTGCGGAGTGCGGCCTGGTTGCCCGAGGCTTCGAACAGCGTGTCGAACACACCCTTGCCGGTGCGCCACGGATCGAGCGCCGTCGCGCCGGCCGCGACATTGATGGCGTAAGTGGCGCCGAGCTTTTTGGCGACCGCAAGCGGCGCCTCCGCGACATCGGTGACCACGATCTCGGCCGCGCCGCCGAAGCGCGAGACCAAAATCATCAGCGCGCCGATCGGGCCGCAGCCGGTGATCAGCACGCGCTTGCCGAGCAGGGGCCCGGCCTGCTTGCCGGCATGCAGGCACACCGCGAGCGGCTCGGCGACCGCGGCTTCCGCCAGCGATAGCTCGTCGGCGATCGGAACGGCCTGCGCCGCATCGACCGTGATGAATTCGCGAAAGCCGCCCTGCACATGGGGAAAGCGCATCGCGCTGCCGAGGAAGCGCATGTCGAGGCACTGGTTGCGCATGCCTTCCTGGCAATGCAGGCACCGGCCGCACGGCTTGCTCGGATTGACCGCGACCCGAGTGCCCGGCTTCACGTTCGTGACGCCGTCACCGATGGCTGCGACCACGCCGGCGATCTCGTGCCCCAGCGCCATCGGTTGCTGGATGCGCACGACACCGAAGCCGCCGTGATGATAGTAGTGCAGATCGGAGCCGCAGATGCCGCCGTTCGCGATCTTGACGCGGACTTCGCCCGGACCGGGCGCTGCATCGGGGTAGCTATCGATCCGCAGATCTTTCGGTGCGTGAATGACGACGGCGCGCATGGTTAGCTCCCTCAGCGTTTCGCGGCTCACATCGCAGCGATCATGCCGCCATCGACATAGATGATCTGGCCGTTGACATAGGTCGAGGCATCCGAGGCCAGGAAGATCGCAGCGCCCACCAGCTCGTCCGGTCGGCCCCAGCGCTTGGAGGGAACGCGGCCCATCAGCCAGTTGTTGAAGTCGGTGTTGTTGACCAGCGCCTCGTTCATGTCGGTCAGCATATAGCCGGGGCCGATCGCGTTGGCCTGGATGCCGTGCTGGGCCCATTCCACCGCCATCGAGCGAGTCAGGTTCTTGATGCCGCCCTTGGCAGCGGTGTAGGGCGCAATCGTGGGACGCGCGAGCTCGCTGCCGAGCGAGCCGATATTGATGATTTTGCCGTACTTGCGCGGGATCATGCGCTTGGCCGCCTCGCGGCCGATCACGAAGGCGCTGGTGAGGTTGGTCTCGATCACCTTGCGCCACTCGTCGGTGGTGAACTCCACCAGCGGCTTGCGGTGCTGGATGCCGGCATTGTTGACGAGGATGTCGACCGCGATGCCCCTCTTGTCGAAGTCGTTGAAGGCGGCGACGATCGCAGGCTCGTCGGTGACGTTGAAAGCGGCGCCTTCGGCCTGGTGGCCGGCGGCGCGAAACTCGGCGACGGCCTGCTCGACACGCTTGGGATCGACGCCGTTGACGATGATCCTGGCGCCGGCCTTGGCCATGCCCTCGGCAATGGCGCGGCCGAGACCGCGGGAGGAGCCGGTCACGAGCGCGGTGCGGCCGGAAAGGTCGAAGAGGGCGGTGCTCATCTCAAGAATCCTCAGACGTTGGAACGGCGCACGGTCAGATCGGAGCGGTCGAAGACGGCAGGCAGAAGGTCGACGCCGAGGCCGGGGCCTTCCATTGGATAGACAAAACCATCCTTGATCGTGGGCATGGTGGTCACGAGCTCATTGTACCAGCCCTTGTAGAAGGCGCGCACCGATTCCTGGATCAGCGTATTGGGCTGGCTGAACGACATGTGGATGGCGGCGATGAAGCCGATCGGGCCGATGCAGTCGTGCGGTGCGAAGGGCCGGTGATAGGTCTCGGCCATCGCCGCGATCTTGCGGCCCTCGGTGAGGCCGCCGGTCCAGCACAGATCCGCCATCACCACATGCATAGCGTCGCGGTCGAGCATGTCCTTGTAGGGGAAGCGCGACCCCAGCGTCTCGCTGGCGCAGACCCAGACGTCGGTGCAGCGGGCATATTCGGCCAGCGCCTGCGGCGAGTTCATACGGATCGGGTCTTCGTACCAGGTCGGCTTGTAGGGCTCGAGCGCGCGCGCGATCTGTTTTGCGGTTGGCAGGTTCCACAGCGAGTGAAGCTCGACCATGATCTCCATCTTGTCGCCGACCGCCCTTCGGATCTTCTCGAACGGCTCGATCGCCTGCTTCATCTGCGCGGCGGAGATGTAGAGACCCTTGTTCTCCTGCGCCGCCGGATCGAACGGCCAGATCTTCATCGCGGAGATGCCGCTCTCCAGCAGGTTTTCGGCAAGCGCGTCGGCGCGGTGCATGAAGCCGTCGAGGTCTTCGTAGGGACTTTTGGCAGCGCCAAGATTCCAGTTCGCGACCGGGCTGATATTGGTGGAGCGGACATATTGGGTGCCGGCGCAGGTGTTGTAGATGCGCTGCTTGTCGCGGCAGAGGCCGCCGAGCATCTGGTGGACCGGCTGATTGCAGACTTTGCCGAACAGGTCCCACAGCGCAATGTCGATTGCCGAAGCCGCGCGATATTCGACGCCGGTGGACGACTGCGCCATCGGCAGGTTCAGCATGTCGCGATGGATCGCCTCGATGTGCAGCGGATTGCGGCCGAGCAGGCGGCCGGCAAAGGTGTCGTGGATCTGCGCCTCGACTGCGCCGGCGCCGTAAAAGGTTTCGCCGAGACCGATCATGCCCGTGTCGGTGTGGACGCGCACCCAGATGACGTTGGAGAATTCTTCGGTGCGCAGCGTCTCTATCGACGTGATTTTCACGGCAACTCCTCCCATCGCAGGCGCGCGCAGCGCCGTCTTGTTGTCATTGCGCACCGCAACATGGTGCGGGCAGGCGTCAAGTCTTACGCCCGCTTGTAATATATCACAACATGTTTTAGGGATATCACCAACAAGGCGCCATCCAGCAACGACGGCGCGGGCTGAGGGAGAGACGGCATGGCAACGCGCAAGCGCGCGCTCGAGGTGGTGAGGAACGACGACGGCGAGGGCAAGCCCTTCCGACGCAACCGTCTCAACTTCTTCGAGCTCGCCTACCAGAGGATCGAAGAGCTGCTCGTCCATTGCGAGCTCAAGCCAGGCCAGTTCATGACGATGCTGGAATTGCAGCACATCACCGGCTTCGGCCGTACGCCGGTTCATCACGCCGTCAATCGTCTCTCCGCCGATACGTTGATCATCATCCGACCGCGCCACGGTCTGCGCATTGCGCCGATCGATCTGGCACGCGAGCGCATGCTGCTGGCCTTGCGCCGCGACATGGAGCGCTTCGTGATCCGGCTTGCGGCCGATCGCGCCAGCCTCTCGCACCGCAATCAGGCGCTGCATATCGAGCGCCTTTTGCGCGAGCGCCGCGCCACTCTGACCCTCGACGAGTTCAACAGTATTGACCGCCGCATCGACGCGCTGGTGCTGGAGGCGGCAGGCGAGCCGTTTCTGGTGCACACGCTACGGCCGTTACACACGCTGTACCGGCGCATCGGCTACATCCACCACCGGTTCATGCCGGGACAGGCCGAACTGTCAGGCACGATCGATCGTCACCTCGCCATTCTCGCCGCGGTCGCCGGCCGCCGCGTCGAGGACGCGGTGAAGGCGAGCGATGCACTGATCGACTACATGGGCGAGATGTTCACCGGCATGGAGGTCGGGATCGACCCGCGCCTGCTCGATTGCAGCATCGAGCCGCTGCTTGGCACGTAAGAAAGTTTTGAAGAGAGGACCAAAGATGTCGACGATGGCGATGCCACAACCGACCGCGAGCGAAGCCGCGGTCCGCTACCTCATCACGAACTACAGTCCCAAGGGCAACAAGGTCGGCTGGCTGATGATGGCCTCGATCCTGGTCGAAGCCTGGGATCTCTATTCGATCGCCTTCGTGCTGATCTTCATCAAGGAGCAGTTCAATCCCGATCCGCTGATGCTGGGCCTGGCCGCGGCCGGTACGCAAGGCGGCGCCCTGATCGGTGCGCTGCTCGGCGGCTGGCTCTCCGACAAGATCGGCCGCCGCGTCATGTTCCTGGTGACGATGGTGCTGTTCATCGTGCTGGCGCTGGCGCAGGCCTTCGTGCCCAATGTGTTCTGGCTCGTCGTGATCCGCTTCTTGCTCGGCGTTCCGCTCGGTTCGGACATCTCGACCGGCTACACCTACATCATGGAATCCATGGCCAAGGGTGAGCGCGAAGTCATGGGCAACCGCTGGCAATTCATGTTCGCGGTCGGTGAGGTCCTGACGATCGGCGTCATCGTGATCTTCCTGCTGCTCGACATCAACCACGAAACGCTATGGCGGGTGACGCTCGGCCTCGGCGCGCTGCCGGCGCTGATCATCCTGATCATGCGGCACGACGTGCCGGAGACGGCGGTCTGGCTGGTGCAGAAGGGACGCTACCGCGAGGCCAAGCAGGTCGCGCGCGAGATGTTCAACGACGACCTCGCCATGCTGCCGGACCATGACGTGGAGGTGCCCAAGGTGTCCACCCGCGACTTCCTCGCCGACCTCAAGAAGGATCCGATCCGCTGGCGCGCCACGATCTACGGCTGGATCGCCTGCTTCGCGCAGGCCAGCGAGTTCTCGACCTTCGCGTTCTACCTGCCGGTGCTCTTCGTGATGGTCGGCGTGTCGAGCGTGCTCGGCATCAATCTGGTGACGATGGCGCTGTTCTCCTTCGCTGCCGTGTCGGGCTGGGTCGGTCCGCTGCTGACCCCGAAAATCGGCCACCGCGGCATCTCGATCGCGGGCTTCTCGATCGTGCTGGTCTCGCTGCTGGTCGCGGCCTTCGCGCTCTACACCGACAACAAGATCCTGCTGCCGTTCGCGGCTGCCGCGATGCTGTGGGGCCATTATTGGGATGCCTCCAACTGCATGACGATCCCGACCATGGTCGCCAAGCCGAAATATCGCGGCACCGCCAGCGGCTTCGCCTACATGTTCGTGAAGCTGCCGTCGTTCCTCGCGATCTTCCTGTTCCCGTCGTTGTTCGCGGCGATTGGGCAGGCGAATGCCACGCTGTTCGTCGCGATCTTCCCGCTGATCGGATTGCTTGCCGCAATCTTCATCCTGCCGGAAGTCTACGGCTACGAGAACGACTGATCTCGCAAGTTACCTGATCGCGGCCGCCAAGGCCGCGATCAGGGCCGGCGGCGTCACGAGCAGTCCGAGCTTGAGGAACGGCCAGGCGCCGACTTCGATCTTCTCCCGCCGCAGCGCCACCAGCCACAGGATGGTGGCGAGCGAACCGGTCACCGACAGATTGGGACCGAGATCGACGCCGATCAGGATGGCGCTCACGACCGGCGCGGGCAAGTGATCGCTGGCGGCGACCGAGCCGGCAACGAGACCGACGGGAAGGTTATTGGCGATGTTGTCGGCGACCGCGGTGGCGATGCCGACGCTCCAGGCCGCCTTCGTCACGGATTGTCCGACAGCTTCATGCAGCAGCGCGCTGAGCTGCCCGATCACGCCGGTCTTGATCAGCGCTTCCACCATCACGAACAATCCGCCGACCAGCGGCAGCACGCTCCAGGAGACGCCGCGCAGCACGGGGAGCGGCGATTGCCGGTTGAGCAGCAGCACGATTGCGGCTGTCACCACGCCGCAAACGAAGGTCGGCAGGCCCAATTGCTTGTCCAACGCGGAGGCCGTGACCAGCACGACGCCGATCGCCACGATGCCGATGGCCGTCAGCTTGCCGCCGCGGCCGAGCTTGGGATGCGGCACTCTGCGCGCGATCGTCTCTTCCTTCAGGGCGCGGTGCTGGGTCAGGCGCAGCACGACATAAGTCAGCAGGATCGAGGCCGCCGAGGGCAGGGCGAACAGCCGCAGCCATTCGGTGAGCGCAGGCATGT
The DNA here is from genome assembly GCF_042666195.1 of Bradyrhizobium sp. GCM10028915. NCBI lineage: Bacteria > Pseudomonadati > Pseudomonadota > Alphaproteobacteria > Hyphomicrobiales > Nitrobacteraceae > Bradyrhizobium > Bradyrhizobium sp. GCM10028915. The sequence continues at coordinate 129,590 of NZ_JBHTFN010000008.1, read as the reverse complement.
GGGCGCCGAACACGACGAGATTGGCGGGGTTGGAGATCGGCAGCACGAAGCTCGCGGCATTGGCGATGAAGGCGCAGACGAAGAGATAAGGCAGCGGCTTGGCGCCGGCCGCACGCGTCGCGGCATAGACGGCGGGGGTCAGCACGATCGCGGTGGCGTCGTTCGAGAGCAGGACGGTGACGAGCGTGCCGACAATGTAGATCAGCAGGAACAGCCGCTGCGGCGAGCCGCCGGCATGTTCCACGGCGAGCGCTGCGAGATAGTCGAACAGGCCTTCGAGCCGCGCCAGCTCGGCGATCAGCATCATGCCGATCAGGAAAAGATAGACATCCACGCCTTTCTCGATGCCGGTGAGCGCATCCCGCCAGGGCAGCAGACCGAACAGCACGAGCGCACTGGCGCCGATGATGGCCCAGATCGCCTCCGGCAGGCGAAAGGGCCGGATGATGACGCCTGCGGTCGCGACGACGATGATGCTCCAGGCCCAGATGGCGTTAGACGGCACGTTCGATCCTTGAGATGTGTCGGTTCATTCGGCAGCGATAGCGGAAGCCGATGTCGATGTCTTCCCCCCGCGAGCGCGGACGGCTATCTGCGATTGCCGCGTCTCGGCCCGAGTTTCAGTCCACAATGTTGTTCAAAAGCCCGTTGGGTTGGAGCGGCGCGATAGCGCCGTCATTGCGAGGAGCACAGCGACGAAGCAATCCAGACTGTTTCCGCGGAAAGATTTTGGATTGTTTCGCTGCGCTCGCAACTACGGAGTTTGTGGCAGCTTCGTGCGACCATAACACTCATCGCGCCATCGACGGCTTTGCCGTGATTGCCTTGCGCAAGATGCGCGACAGGGCTTCGACCGAATACGGCTTCTGGATCAGCTCGAAACCGCGATCGGCGTTCTCGGCGAGAACGTTGCTGTAACCAGAGGTGAGCACGACGGGCAGGCCCGGATAGCGTTCGCGGATGATGCCGGCGAGCTCGACGCCGTTCATGCCGGGCATGATGACGTCGGAGAAAACGAGATCGACGGCGAACTCGTTCTCGCCGAGAATGGCGAGCGCCGCATTGGCGTTGGCGGCGCGGCGGACGACATAGCCGAGGTCTTCCAGCAGCTCGGTGGAGAACCGGCCGACCTCGTCGTCGTCTTCCACCACGAGCACGCGATAGCCGCGCCCGGTGGCCGCGGCCTCATAGGTCAGCGCCGCGGCTTCCTGATCTGTCGCGGGGCTGTGCGCCCGCGGCAGATAGATGGTGAAGGTCGCGCCTTCACCATGGGTGCTCGTCACGGCGATGTCGCCCTCGGACTGCTTTGCGAAGCCGAAGGCCTGGCTCAAGCCGAGGCCGGTGCCCTTGCCGACCTCCTTGGTGGTGAAGAACGGCTCGAAGATGGCTTCGATGTTTTCGGGCGCGATGCCGCTGCCAGTGTCGGCAACGGAGATCGCGACATAGTCGCCGCCGCGCGCCGGTTGCGTGCGGAGGTCGGGGATTCCCTGAACTTTCCGGACCGCAATGGTGAGACGGCCTTCGCCGTCCATGGCGTCGCGGGCGTTGATGGCGAGGTTGATCAGCGCGGTCTCGAATTGCGCGATATCGGCGACCGTGAAGCAGTCGCCATCGTGAACCTCCACCGCAATTTCGATGCGGCCACCGACCAGCGGCCGGACCAGCTGCGCGACCCCTTCAACCTGGCTGCCGACGTTGAAGATCTGCGGTTTCAGCGGCTGCCGGCGCGCAAACGCCAGCAGCTGGGCGGTCAGCTTGGAGGCGCGCTCGACGGTGTCCGAGATAGCATCGACATAGCGGCGACGGCGCTCCTCCGGCAGCTCGCGGCGGCGCAGGAAATCGGTGGCCGAGCGGATGATGGTGAGCAGATTGTTGAAGTCGTGCGCGACGCCGCCAGTGAGCTGGCCGATCGCCTCCATCTTCTGCGATTGCCGCAACGCTTCCTCGCCGCGGCGACGCTCGGTGATGTCCACAGCCTCAGGCACCGCGCCGGTGATGTTGCCGTGGCGGTCGAGCACCGGGCGCATGCCGAACTCGAAATCGCGCTCCCCGATGGGAAGGCGCAGGCGCATCTCCATCCGCACGGCTTCGCCCTTGAGCACGGTGTCGAAGGCCTCGCGCACTCGTGCGCCCATGCCCTCCGTCGTGCTGAACCAGGGCGTCTGCCACAACGGCTTTCCGATCACATCCGCAGGGCTCGCCTTGATGGCGTCGAGCACGGTCGTGTTGGCGTAAAGCAGCTCGCCACTGAGATTGACGAGGCCCTGATACTGGTTGCTGGTCTCCAGGATGGCGCGCAGCCGCGCCTCGTTGGATTCGAGTTCGGCGGTGCGCTGGACGATGCGTTCTTCCAGCGTCTCGTTGAGCTGCCGGAGCTCGATCTCGGCCTGTTTGGCCACCGTGATGTCATGGGCAACGCCGATGAAGCCGATATGCCTGCCGGTCGGGTCCCAGCGCGGCTGCGATTCCGAACGCAGCCAGCGCCATTCGCCGGCGGCGTTCTTGTAGCGGGCTTCCAGCACGAACGGTTTGAGTGATGCTTCGCCCTGAACGGATTGCTGTAGCACGTGGGGCAGGTCGTCCGGATGCAGCACCTTGCGCCAGTCGAAGGCAATGGCCTGGTCGTAGGGCAGGCCGACGAAATCGACATAGGCCTGGTTGGCGAAGGACCGTGTGCGGTCGAGTTTGGTGACCCAGATCGGCACCGGGGCGCTGTCGGCGATCAGCCGGAAGCGCTCTTCGCTCTCGCGCAGGGTCTCACGCACCAGCATCTGGTCGGTGACGTCGATATGGGCGCCGACGAGGCGAAGGGCGCGGCCGCCACCGTCCCGCTCGATCTTGGCGACGACGCGGATCCAGCGGGTCTCGCCGTCGCTGGGGCGGATGATGCGGTATTCTGCGGTATAGTCCTCACTGGTGCCGGACAGCGCTTCGATGAAGTGCTTCACCGTAGCGTCCCGGTCGCCGGGATGAATGCGATTGATCCAGTCCTCGTGCGACTCGTCGGCAGCTTCCGGCGGCAGGCCGTGAAGCATCAGATATTCCGGCGAACGGCGGTTCTTGAAGCCTTCGCGGAAATCGACTTCGAGACCGCCGACCTTGCCGATGCGCTGGATGCGCGCAAGTTCGGCTTCGCGCTCCTGGAGCGCGCGATAGGCGTTGTCGCGCTCGCGCGCAACATCTTCCAGGTGCTGGCGCAGCTTTTCGGCGGCGATGGTCTCGGGCAAAGGATCGTTCAAGGCGTTGGCCGTTGTGATGCGAGAGCGCACGTGGCGGACCGATATTCACACAGACGTAGCGCGATGGCCATTGCTCAGAGGGAATATGGAAAGAAAGGCGTCGCCGGATGCAGTATGGTGGGCATGAGCGAACGCCAAGTCTGGCTATTTGTTCCGAACATTGGAACGATGAGCCCGCCGCGCGCGTATCCGCGAGGCGCCACAACTGTCATTCCCAAAAGCTCCCTTTCCGAAGAGGCTAAATCTTGAAGCTTTTTGTCTGCCAGGCCTGCGGCAACGTCCTCTATTTCGAGAACCGCACCTGTGAACGCTGCGGCCATCGGGTCGCGTTCCTGCCGGAGAAGGAGACGATGTCGGCGATCGAGCCCGACGGAGAGGTCTGGGCCACGCTCGCCGACAAGGGCAGCGGACGCATGCCGTGCCGTAATGCCGAATATGATTCCTGCAACTGGCTGACGGATGCAGGTGATACCACCGGCTATTGCCGCGCCTGCCGGCATAACGGCGTCGTGCCGGATCTGTCGGATCAGGCGCAACTCGCCGGCTGGCGCGAGCTGGAGATGGCGAAGCACCGGCTGTTCTATTCCCTGATCCGCTGGAAGCTGCCGCTCCAGACCCGGCAGGACAATCCCGAACATGGCCTGATCTTCAATTTCCTCGCCGACGATCCGCAGAGCGGGCAGAAGGTCCTGACCGGCCACGACAACGGCCTGATCACGATCGCGCTGACCGAGGCCGACGACATCGAGCGCGAGCGGCGCAGGCTGGAGATGGGCGAGCCCTACCGGACGCTGCTCGGGCATTTCCGCCACGAGGTCGGGCACTATTTCTGGGACGTGCTGGTGCGCGACGGCGGCATGCTGGACGAATGCCGCGCCGTGTTCGGCGACGATTCCGCCGATTACGGTCAGGCCTTGCAGCGCCACTATGCCGAAGGCGCCCCGCCGGACTGGCAGCAGAACTACGTTTCTGCCTACGCGACCACGCATCCCTGGGAAGATTTCGCCGAGACCTGGGCGCACTATCTTCACATCGTCGACACTCTGGAGATGGCTAGCGAGTTCGGCATGGAGGTGCGGCCCAAGGTGGACCGCGACGGGGAGTTGACGGCGCGCATCCGCTTCAACCCGTACGAAGCGAGGGACGTCGAGGCCATCGTCAACGCATGGCTGCCCTTCACCTTCGCCATGAACAGCGTCAACCGCGCCATGGGCATGCGCGATCTCTATCCGTTCATCCTCTCGCCGGTCGTTGTCGACAAGCTCGGCTTCATTCACGGCCTGGTCCGGAACGTGGGCAAGGCCGGGAAGCCGTAGGCCGTCCGGGGCCTGTCAGGCCCGTTTCGGTCTTGCTTCGGTCTTGCGCTGGTACGCCAGAGGGGCCGGATTTTGACCGTTGCCTCCAGCCTATTTTGATGTACCACGGGAGCCACACGGCCCCTCCCATAGGCTCCAACGGCCAGGGAAGGGTCCCGCCCAAGGTCGAGACTCAAGAAAAGCATGTTCAAACGCATTCTGATCGCCAATCGCGGCGAAATCGCCTGCCGGGTCATCAAGACCGCTCGCCGCATGGGAGTTCAGACGGTCGCGGTCTATTCCGAGGCCGACCGCGACGCTCTCCATGTCGAGATGGCCGACGAGGCCGTGCTGATCGGCCCGCCGGCTGCGGCCGAGAGTTATCTGGTGATCGAGAAGATCGTGGAGGCCTGCCGCAAGACCGGCGCCGAGGCCGTGCATCCCGGTTACGGCTTCCTGTCCGAGCGCGAGGCGTTTCCGCGCGCGCTGGAGGCGGCCGGCATCGTCTTCATCGGCCCCAACCCGGGCGCGATCGCGGCGATGGGCGACAAGATCGAATCCAAAAGGGCTGCCGCGAAGGCAAAAGTCTCGACCGTGCCCGGCTATCTCGGCGTCATCGAGGACGCTACGCACGCGGTCAAGATCGCTGACGAGATCGGCTATCCCGTGATGATCAAGGCCTCCGCCGGCGGCGGCGGCAAGGGCATGCGCATCGCGCATTCGACCTCCGAGGTCGCCGAAGGGTTCAACCTCGCCAAGGCGGAGGCCAAGGCCTCGTTCGGTGACGACCGGGTCTTCATCGAGAAGTTCATCGTCGATCCCCGCCATATCGAGATCCAGCTGCTCGGCGACAAGCACGGCAACGTGATCTATCTCGGCGAGCGCGAATGCTCGATCCAGCGCCGCAACCAGAAGGTCATCGAGGAAGCGCCGTCGCCGCTGCTCGACGAAGCCACCCGCCGTAAGATGGGCGAGCAGGCGGTCGCACTCGCCAAGGCGGTGAATTACGACTCCGCCGGCACCGTCGAATTCGTCGCGGGGCAGGACAAGAGCTTCTACTTCCTGGAGATGAACACGCGCCTCCAGGTCGAGCATCCTGTCACCGAGCTGGTCACCGGCGTCGACCTCGTCGAGCAGATGCTCCGCGTCGCCGCCGGCGAGAAGCTCGCCATTGCGCAGAAGGACGTCACGCTGACCGGCTGGGCAGTGGAGTCGCGCCTCTACGCGGAGGACCCGTTCCGCAACTTCCTGCCCTCGATCGGGCGCCTGGTGAAATACCGTCCGCCGGCGGAAGCGAGCCAGGACGGCATCACCGTGCGCAACGACACCGGCGTGCAGGAGGGCGGCGAGATCTCGATCCATTACGATCCGATGATCGCCAAGCTCGTCACCCACGCGCCGTCGCGCGCCGCCGCGATCGAGGCGCAGGCCACTGCGCTGGACTCGTTCTATGTGGACGGTATCCGCCACAACATCCCGTTCCTGTCGGCGCTGATGCATCATCCGCGCTGGCGCGAAGGCCGGCTCTCCACCGGCTTCATCGCCGAGGAATTCCCCAAGGGCTTTGCCGTGCGGGTGCCTGAAGGCGAGGTCGCACGGCGGCTCGCTGCGGTCGGCGCCGCCATCGATCACGTGCTCGGCGAGCGCAAGCGGCAGATCTCGGGGCAGATGGGCGGCCGCATCGTGCAGCGCGAGCGTCGCCGTGCGGTCTGGCTCGACCGCCAGGAGATCCTGCTGGAGATCGCGCGCGAGGGCGAGGCGGTCGCGGTGCGTTTCGTCAATGCTGACGGCAAGACCGGCAATGCGCATCTGTTGCAGTCGCCGTGGAAGCCGGGCGATCCTGTCTGGCAGGGCACCATCGACGGGCATGTCGTCGCGGTGCAGGTGCGCCCGATCGCGAACGGTATCCGCCTCGGGCATCAGGGCGTCGAGGTGCCGGTCTATGTCTGGACCGAAGCGGAAGCTGCCTCGGCGCGGCTGATGCCGGTGACCACGGCTGCCGACACCGGCAAGAAGCTGCTTTGTCCGATGCCCGGTCTCGTGGTCTCGATCGCGGTGACCGAAGGGCAGGAGGTCAAGGCCGGCGAGACGCTCGCGGTGGTCGAAGCCATGAAGATGCAGAACGTTCTGCGCGCCGAGCAGGACGGCACGGTGAAGAAGATCCACGCCAGCGCCGGCGCGACGCTCGCGGTGGATGCGCTGATTTTGGAGTTTGCGTAACGTCATTGCGAGGAGCCACCGGGTCCGCGCGAAGCGCGGCCCGATGACAGGCTCCGCGACGAAGCAATCCAGTCTGTCTCTGCGGATGCATTTCTGGATTGCTTCGCTTCGCTCGCAATGACGGAGTATGCTGCGGCGTCCGTGACCTAACCGAGACATCACCATGGCCTTTCGTTCCCGCCGCGAAAAACTGCGATCAATCCTGTCGGGCGGGACGTGCGTCCATCCCGGCTCGGTCTACGACGCTATCTCGATCCGCATCGCCGAGGATCTCGGTTTCCCGCTCGGCATGTTCGGCGGCTCGGTAGCTTCGCTCGCGGTGCTCGGCGACCCCGACATCACGCTGATCACGCTCACGGAACTTGCCGAGCAGATGCGGCGGATGTCGCGTGCTGCAGCGCTTCCGGTGTTGGTCGATGCCGATCACGGCTATGGCAACGCGCTCAACGTGCGTCGCACGGTGCAGGAGCTGGAAACGGCGGGCGCCGCCGGCCTCACCATCGAGGACACGCTGCTGCCGGCTGGCTTCGGCGAAGCGAAGACGCAGCTGATCTCGCTCGAGGAGGGCGTCGGCAAGATGAAGGCGGCACTCGACGGCCGCGGCGACCCCTCGCTCGTCATCATGGGCCGCACCGGTGCGGCCTCGATCACCTCGATCGAGGATGCGATCCGCCGCGCCAGAGCTTATGAGGCTACCGGCGTCGACGCGCTGTTCTTCACCGGCATCAAGTCGCGCGCCGAGCTCGAGGCCATCGTGTCTGCGACGCGCCTGCCGATCGTGCTCGGCGGCGCGCCGGAGGAGTTGAACGTGCTCGAATACCTCGCTGGCCAGCGCGTGCGCATCGCGCTTCAGGGCCACGCGCCGATCGCGGCCGCAACGCAGGCCGTCTACGAGACGCAGAAGGCGCTACGCGACGGCACTGCGCCGAAGAATCTCAAAGGTCTCCCATCGTCGGACTTGACCAGCCGCGTCACGCGGGAGGCCGACGTCAAGGCGCGGAGCGCCGATGTCCTCGGACTGAAACAATGAGCCGGGCGATCCTCCAGGTCATGATCCGCGGCCGCGTGCAGGGGGTAGGCTACCGGGCCTGGCTCGAGTATCAGGCGACGACGTGCGGTCTCGAAGGCTGGGTCCGCAACCGCCGTGACGGCAGCGTCGAAGCGCTGTTCGCGGGGCCGCCGAAGCACGTCGCGGACATGGTTGCGCTGTGCCGCCACGGCCCGCCGTCCTCGCGCGTCGACAGCGTCACCAGCGAGACGGCCGACGTCGATGAACTGAACTTGCGCCGAGCAGGCGAGGCGTTTTCGGTGTTGCCGACGGTGTAGCTAAAGAATCACCGCGGCAGCTTGGCGATCGCTTCGCTCAATTCGTGGATCTCGTAGGGCTTGCGCAGGATCGGGAAATCGCCGCGCACGCCTGCGGCGACTTCGCTGTAGCCGGTGGCGAGCAGAATCGGCAGGCCGGGGCGGATCTGGCGGAGGTGATGGGCGAGGCTGAGCCCGTCCATCTTGCCGGGCATGACGATATCCGAGAACACGAAGTCGACGCCGTTCTTCTCGATCTCGCTCAAGGCGGCTTCGGCGTCCGCGACCCGGCGCACCTGATAGCCGAGCTGCTCTAGAAGGCCGATGCTGACGGCGGCGACGTCCGGATTGTCCTCGACCAGCAGCACCGTGCCGCTGCCTTGGAACGCCGGTTCTCCCGCCGCCTCACGCGATGGCTCGTCTTCTCCGCGCGGCAGCAGGATGGTGAAGGTCGTGCCCTTGCCGAGCGCGCTCGCGACCCGGACCGTGCCGCCGGCCTGATGGGCGAAGCCGTGCACCTGGGAGAGACCGAGGCCAGTGCCTTTTCCGATCGCCTTGGTCGTGAAGAACGGCTCGAAGATCTTGTCGAGAACGTCGGAGGGAATGCCGAGGCCGGTATCGGTGACGTCGATCGCGATGAATTCGCCCACGAGGGGGTCCTCGTCGAGCACGAGATTGCGCGCTGCGATCGTCACCGTGCCTCCGTCGGGCATCGCGTCGCGGGCATTGATGACAAGGTTGAGCAGCGCGGTCTCGAGCTCGGAAACGTCGGTCCTGATCGGCCAGACGTCGTCGCTGACGTCGAAAGCCAGGCGCACGGAGCTGCCGACGCCGGCATCGAGTACCTCGCGGATCGCCGCGATGCGGTCGGCGAAGTCGATCGCCTGCGGATTGACGCTCTGCCGCCGCGCGAAGGTGAGGAGCTGGTTGGTTAGCGCGGCGCCGCGCCTGGTAGCGGTTTCGATGGCCGAGATCGCGCGCTGAAGCTTGGCTTCGTCGTCGGCCCCTCGTTTCAGCATGTGGAGGCTGCCGCTGATGATCATCAGGAGGTTGTTGAAATCGTGGGCGACCCCGCCGGTGAGCTGACCGAGCGCGTCGAATTTCTGGGATTCGGCGAGCTGCTTCTGCATCGCCTCGAGCTTGAGCTGGGTATTGCGCCGCTCGGTGATGTCGCGCGTGATCTTGGCGAAGCCGACCAGCTCGCCGGCCTCGTAGATCGGATCGATCACGACGCTGGCCCAGAAGAAGGTGCCGTCCTTGCGGACGCGCCAGCCTTCCTCCTCGTAGCGGCCCTTTTCCCGCGCGATGCCGAGCGCACGGGCGGGCTTGCCGTTGGCGCGGTCGGTCTCGGTGTAGAACCGGGAAAAGTGTTGGCCGAGGATCTCCCCGGGTGAATAGCCCTTGATGCGCTCGCCGCCAATGTTCCAGCTGGTGATTCTCCCGGTGGGATCCAGCATGTAGAGTGCGTAGTCCGCAACTCCTTCAACTAACAGGCGGAAACTGCGTTCGCTTTCGAACAAATCCCTCTGCTGACTAGACTTCTCGACCATTCCCGGACCCTGCCTCAACGGGGGCAAACGCAGTAGGTGGCGGATTGTTCCCGGAGGTTGGAACATTTTTAGGCAACATTGCGCGTCCGTATGCAGGACGCGAGCCAGCAGACGCTCGCCCGCATTCGAGCCGGAAAGCCGTGCGCGTCAGACCGCCGCCACGCTACGGAACGTCGCCGCCACCGCACGCAGCGCCGCCAGCTTTGCGGGATCGCTGACCTTCGAATGGAGCATCACCTTTGAGCTGCCGAGTTTCGGCAGCTTGTGGGCGGGGCCGACGTCGACCAGGCCTACCGGCGCGATCCGTCGCGCCAGCGGCGCGATTGCAAGTCCGGCGAGCGCGGCTGCAACCACGGCGGTGACGCCGCCGCCGACGAAGCGCTCACGCCATTTCAGGCCGGCCTTGTCGAGCGCGCGCACAGCGATGGCGCGGACGCCGCAGGGCGGGGCGAGCGTCGCGAGCGGCAAAGGCTGCCCCTTTAGCACGGTGAAGCGTCGTGACGCGAACCAGCCGAATTCGTCCTCGGCCAGCGTCTCTCCGCCGCGCCGGCTGCCTTCCTGGCGGACGATCACCGCATCCAGTCGGCCCGCATCATAGGCCTCCTGCATCTCGCGCGAGAAGCCGATGATGACGGCAAGCGTGAGGTTCGACGACATCGCATGCAGGCGTTCGAGCAGGGGTACCAGCTCCGGCCCCGCAGCATGGTCGGAGATGCCGAGCGAGAGCGACTGCGCGACCGAGGCCTCGCCCAATAGCGCGCGGTCATGCGCCGCGATCAGCGCGCGGGCGCGCTCCAGGAACGTCGCGCCGTCTGCCGTGAGCCGGACCGCGCGCGGCGAGCGCTCGACGAGACGTTTTCCCAGCAGCGTCTCCAGCCGTTGCAGCTTGAGGCTGACAGCCGCCTGGGTCGTGCCGAGCGCTTCGGCGGTCCGCGTGAAACTCTGGAGGTCGGCGACCAGCAGGAAGGCCTGGACGGTGGCGATGTCGAGCGTTGCTATCATTACGATTTCTTATCACTGGTATCAACAGAGATAAGATACCAAAATGTCGAGGGCGGGTCTAGCTTCTCACCAACGCCGCGCAACACCTGCGCGACATCCGAGGAGAACGACCATGCCGCTGATCACCGTGTCCTACACCACCCCGCGCCAGTCGCCGCCGCTGAAGGCCGACATCGCGAGCGCCGTATCCGAGCTCACCGCAAAAATCCTGCACAAGGACCCTGAGGTCACGGCCATTATCGTGAAGTCGGTGGAGGCGAGCGACTGGTTCGCTGGCGGCAAGTCGCTCGCAGAGCAAAAGCTCGCGAGCTACTGGATCGACATTCACGTCAGCGAAGGCACCAACACAAAGGACGAGAAGGCCGCCTATCTCGCCGCGATGTTCCAGCGCATGGCCGGGATCCTGGGCCCGCTGCATCACGAGACCTATCTGCATGTCGACGAGGTCAAGGGCGACGCCTATGGCTTTGGCGGCCTGACCCAGGAGCGGCGCTACATCGCCGGCAAGCTCGAGGTTTCGCCGGAGAAGGCGTGAGGAGGAGGCCGCGGGTGAATAACCGCACCCGCGGCCTGAACCGTTGCCAGGGATCGTCAGCTCGCTATGCGAAACTGAACTTCGTCCTTGTTCAGGAAACAGGTCTTGTCGAACAGCTTCAGGTCGAGCGGGTTCGGCAGCCTGACATCGTCCAGGTCAGGGCAGGGTTTGAGCGAGGAATCATAGGAACGGTCGATCTGCGAGATGAAGACGACGATCAATCCCTTGTCGTGCGCGAATGATTTCAACGCGCGCACCTGAACGGTGAGGTCGGGATTTTCCCGCCGCTGGTCCAGCAGCTGCAGATAGTCGATCACCACGACCGTGCCGCGCGGTGCTGCGGCCATCTGCTTGACGACGTAGTCGGCACTGATGGCGTCGGAGCAATCGACCTCGAAGAGTTTTTCGAACCCCGCCAGATCCACGCCGATCGCCCGAAAGCGATCCAGAACGTCTTTCTCGGTGTATTCGAGCGAGAAGAACGCGGCGCGGTGGCCCGACCGCATCGCCTCTACGGCAAGCCCGAGGCTCATCAGGGTCTTGCCCTGGCCGGGACGCGCGCCCACCAGCACCAGGTCACCCGGTTGGAATTGCGGGAAAAGCCGGTTGGCCGGCGTCGCTGTGGCCGCTTTCGCCGCGAGCAGGCTCCATGCGGAAAAGCCTTGCGTCGCAGCGACGCGGTCGAGCGCATCGTGCAGCGGGATGCCTACCTCGCGGGACAAGCGCTTCGCTTTTCGTTTCAGATGATAAATGGGTGCAGACAGTCTCATCGCAAAAACCTCCCATTGCGAGCTGAAGCGCAACCCCTCCTTATGCCTTGGCGCTCGAACAGTCGGTCCGATGATCAATTCGCCCGGCATGACATCTGCTTTCCCGGCGGAGGGGGGAGGCGTGGGCGACACCGGAATCGAGGGTAGCTGATTCCGGGTTTGCCGAGAATGAGGGAGACCGAAGTTAGGCCGCTGCTTCCGGCATCAGCGCCTGGGTCGGCCCGAACAGCTCCTCGAAGGCTTGCCGAAGCGCCACGTCGACATCGCTCATCGTCAGGAGCTGGCCGAGATCGACCAGCGAGGTGACGCCGTAGCGGGGATCGGCGACGCCGCAGGGCACGATGCCGGCGAAATGTGACAGCTCCGGCTCGACATTGATGGCAATGCCGTGAAACGAGACCCAGCGCTTCAGCCGGACGCCGATCGCGGCGATCTTGTCCTCGTGCTCGGGTCCCTTGTCGGGCCGCTTGACCCAGACGCCGACCCGGTCCTCGCGCCGCTCGCCACGGATGTTGAAGGCGGCGAGCGTCTGCACAATCAGCTCCTCCAGGCTCGCGACATAGGCCCGGACATCCGGCCGGCGGCGCTTCAGGTCAAGCATGACATAGGCCACGCGCTGGCCGGGCCCGTGATAGGTGAGCTGGCCGCCGCGCCCGGTGGCAAAGGTCGGGAATCGGGCATCGAGCAGGTCGGTGGTCTTGCCCGAGGTGCCGGACGTGTAGAGCGGGGGGTGCTCCAGCAGCCAGACCAGCTCCGGGGCTGCACCGGCCGCGATCGCCGCGACGCGCGCCTCCATTTCGGCGACCGCCTCCGGATAGGGCACCGGCGCGTCCGAAATCCGCCATTCCACCGGCTCGCCGGTGGAAGCGGAAAACGGCGTCAAATCGAGCTCTTGGCGGGGGTGTTGGGGCGAATTAACCATTGGCTAACCATAACCGGGTGATGATCCCAGGAGCAAATACCAGTCCCTAGTCCTAGTCCCAAGTTGCGGTGGTGCTGAAGTGCCTACTCTCGACAAAGTCACCGTGGACCTCATGGTCGTCCTCGGGACGACGACCATGCCGATCCATCAGGTATTGCGTCTTTCCCGCGGCGCCATCATCGAGCTGGACGCAACCGAGGCCGACGAGGTCAAGGTTCTGGCCAATAATTTGCCGGTCGCCTCCGGGGTCGTGCTGGTCGACCGCAACCGCATCGCGGTCGAGGTCAAGCAGATGCTGCCACGTGTCCCGGGCACACGGTAGCGGCCCGGCAGGCGTCGCGGCCCGGGCACGCGTCGCGGCCTGGGCACGCAGTAGCGGCCGGGCAGGCGGAAAAGGCCGATCCCGGCGCAAGGAGCCGGAACTTTCCCGCCAAGCTTGTGGAATTCAGGGCCTTTGGAGGCTTGTACCCCTCTGACGGATTTGTTAGATCGGCGCCGTTGATCCGGTTGGCCTTCAAGCCTCAAGCCGGCATCCCCAAAGCGCTCGTGGCGGAATTGGTAGACGCGCTGCCTTGAGGTGGCAGTGAGTAAAATCGTGGGGGTTCGAGTCCCTCCGAGCGCACCAAGCAAACAGACACGCGAAAGATTGTTTCGCGATTTTCGGTGCCCGCCCTGTTCGCGCTGCGGACCTGGAACGGGGCCTCCCCAAGTCTTCGATGTTCGATCTCGCGGCCGAGGGTTCGCTCCTTCGGCGCGATCGGGCATGAAGTTGCCTGGCGAAGTTCGCTATGCCCTCACGTCCGGGTTCCCTTAGTTTGCCTGCGGTCGAGACTCCGGCTCGATCTGCGTGGCGGCGTGCTTAAACACCCTCGCCGGATGGCTGAAGATCTCGAATTCGTCGCCCCGCGCTATGCCGACAAGCGTGATCCCGCTGGCTTCGGCCGTTCGGACTGCGAGCGCGGTCGGTGCAGACATGGCAACGACGACGCCGGCGCCGATCGCGGCGGTTTTTTGCACCATCTCGACCGAAATCCGGCTGGTGAGAATGACGGCGCCAGCGCGGCCGGATGCTCCTTCCGTCGCGAGAGCGCCGGCAAGCTTGTCGAGGGCGTTGTGGCGCCCCACGTCCTCGCGCACCGTCATGGTCTTGCCGACTGGCTCGAAAAAACCCGCGGCGTGAGCGGCGCGTGTCTTGTGGTTGAGGATCTGTGACTCGCTGAGGGTTGCGACGGCCGTGCTGATCTGCTCCGCCGTGAGGTTCGCTGGCTGCTCGACGCACTGAACGATCCGCCCGGCTTCCCGCAAGCTGTCGATGCCGCACAGGCCGCAACCCGTCGGCCCGACCAGATGTCGCCGGCGCTCCTTCAGGCGGCGCCCGGCGTTCGTTCGCAGCCATAGCCGCAGTTCGATGCCGTCGCGACCGGGAACGACCGTGAGCTCCTCGATCTCGCCGATGTCCCCGATGATCCCTTCGGTCAGGCTGAATCCCACAGCAAGATCGGTCAGATCGGCGGGCGTTGCCATCACAACGGCGACGGTCGTTCCGTCGTAGACGAGTGCCACGGGACATTCCTCCGCCAGCATCCGCTCATCCCGCGTTCCGCTCGACGTCAGCCGGGGCATTCTCACGGATGCCGTGGGCATGGATGCGCGATCGTGTGCGCCGGATCGAGAGCCGTGCATGGGTGTTCGTCCTACGTCGATTCATCGACGCACGAACCGGAGCAAGGTTCCGAACGCTTGGAACTTGCCATCCCATCTCGGGTTTTGCGTGCAGGGCTTGCGATTGAAGGAAACGCCATGCGGCAAAAGGCAAAGGTCGAGAACTATGATGCGCCGGCAGGCGGCTGGGGCTCGCTCAAAGCCGTTGCCAATATCCTGACACAGGAAGAGGTCGCCATTCTCGGCAGCGAGATCCTGCTCAAGCAGAACAAGCCGGACGGATTCATGTGCGTGAGCTGCTCCTGGGCCAAGCCGGCCAAGCCGCGTCCGTTCGAGTTCTGCGAAAACGGCGCCAAGGCGACCGCCTGGGAGATTACGCGCAAGACCGTGACACCGGAGTTCTTTGCGCAACATACGCTGGCTGAACTACGAACTTGGTCCGATCATCAGTTGGAGGAGCAGGGGCGCCTGACGACGCCGATGCGTTACGACAGGGCAAGCGACAAATATCTGCCGGTCGACTGGGAGGAGGCCTTTGCGGCTATCGGCGCCGAGCTGAACCGGCTCGATCCCCGTTCGGTCGTGATGTACACGTCTGGACGTGCCTCGCTCGAAACCAGCTACATGTACCAATTATTCGGCCGCATGTACGGCACCAACAATTTCCCCGACAGCTCGAACATGTGCCACGAAACCACGTCGGTGGCGCTGCCGGAGGTGATCGGAGTTCCGGTCGGGACCGTTCTGCTGGAGGATTTCGAGACTACCGGTTGCATCTTCTTCTTCGGCCACAACACGACCACCAATGCGCCGCGCATGCTGCATCCGCTCCAGGAGGCGGCGCAGCGCGGCGTGCCGATCATATCTTTCAATCCGCTGCGCGAGCGCGGCCTGGAGCGTTTCGTCAATCCGCAAAATCCGGTCCAGATGATCGCCGGCGGCACGCGCATCAGCTCGCAATATTATCAGGTGCGGGTCGGCGGTGATGCTGCGGCGATCGTCGGGATTTGCAAATGGGTGATCGAGGCGGACGACCTCGCGCGCAAGAATGAAGCTGCGCGCGTGGTGGATGTCGAATTCATCCAGCAGCACACGGCCGGCTTCGAGGAGTTCGCCGCATTCTGTCGTACACAGGATTGGGACGAGATCGAACGGGCCTCGGGGCTTTCGCGCGGTGCGCTGCGCGAAGCCGCGAACACCTATATGGAAGCCAAGGCTGTGATCGCCAATTACGGCATGGGCATCACCCAGCACAAGCACGGCGTCGAGACGAACAAGATGATCGTCAACCTGCTGCTGCTTCGCGGCAATATCGGCAAGCCGGGCGCGGGCATTTTGCCGATCCGGGGCCACTCCAACGTGCAGGGCCAGCGCACCGTCGGCATCTCCGAGAAGACCAAGCTGGTGCCGCTCGACAAGCTTGCGGAGCTTTACGGTTTCGAGCCGCCGCGGTGGGAGGGACTGTCCACCGTCGACGCCTGCCAGGGTATTCTGAAAGGCGACGTTCGCGGCTTCGTCGGCCTCGGCGGCAATTTCCTGCGCGCCGTTCCGGAGCGGTCCCTGATGGAGCCCGCCTGGTCCGGCCTGCGCCTATCGGTGCAGATCGCGACCAAGCTCAACCGGACCCACCTCGTGCCGGGCGAGGTCACTTATCTGCTGCCGTGCCTCGGCCGGATCGAGATCGACCGGCAGGCCAGCGGCGCACAAGCGG
Organism: Bradyrhizobium sp. GCM10028915; assembly: GCF_042666195.1. Lineage (NCBI taxonomy): Bacteria > Pseudomonadati > Pseudomonadota > Alphaproteobacteria > Hyphomicrobiales > Nitrobacteraceae > Bradyrhizobium > Bradyrhizobium sp. GCM10028915. The sequence goes on along the minus strand of NZ_JBHTFN010000008.1, from coordinate 113,379 downwards.
TGTCGATGGAGGATTCCACCACCTGCATTCACGGATCGCGCGGCCAGCGCAAGCCGGTGGCCGACCATCTCCTGTCGGAGCCGGCGATCGTCGCCGCCCTGGCAAAGGCAACGTTGAAGCCCAACCCCAAGATCGATTGGGACGCCTGGGTCGCCGACTATTCGCGGGTTCGGGACGCCATCGAGCGTACCTATCCCGACCAGTTCAAGGACTTCAATGCGCGCATGTTCGAACCCGGCGGTTTTGCGCGGCCGCTCGCGGCGCGCGAGCGGAAGTGGAAGACCCCGAACGGCAAGGCCAACTTCACCGTTCCGAAGTCGGCCTTCGCGCCGCCGCGCGAGACCGACGGCGTCTATGAGCTGATGACACTGCGCGCGGACGGGCAGTTCAATACGACGATCTACGCAGAAGGCGATCGCTTTCGCGGCATCGAGGGCGGCCGCTACGTCGTGTTCATGAATCCCGCCGACATGGAGGGAGACGGGTTGAAAGCAGGAGATACCGTCACGCTGGTGACGGGGGCGGGCGACGGTGTCGAACGCAGCCTGAGCGAACTCCAAATCGTCCCCTATGGCATCCCGCGCAGGAGCATTGCGGCTTATTATCCGGAGTGCAACGTGCTCATTCCGCTCTGGCATTACGCGGAGGGCAGCAAGGTCCCTGCGGCAAAATCCATTCCGGTGCGTCTGTTCAAGGACATCCTTCCAGAGATCGTCGAGGCCGGAGAGGCTCCGATCTCGGCGTCGTGAACGCCGTCGATCACGCCCACAGGAGTGAAGGACGATGAGAGACAGCGCGTCGGACGTGACCGACATCAGCGACGCCGTTCACTTGTGCATCGACATGCAGAACATCTTCGCTCCGGGGGGCCTTTGGGAGACGCCATGGATGGCGCGAGTGTTGCCGACGATCGCCTCGATCGTTTCGCGCCATCAGGCCAGAACGATCTTCACGCGATTCATCACGCCGGAAGATCCGGAAGATCGTCCCGGACAGTGGCAGCGCTATTTTCGTCGCTGGAGCGAAGCGACCCGCAAACATCTGCCGCCATCCGGCCTCGAACTCGTGCCGGCTCTGAGCCGCTTCGTTCCGCCGGCTGCCGTCATCGACAAGCCGGCCTATTCCGCGTTCAGCAATCCTGGCCTCGCGAGCCTGCTGATCGACAAGAACGTCGGCACGGTCGTCATCACCGGGGCGGAGACGGACGTCTGCGTGCTCTCGACGGTCCTGAGCGCCGTCGATCTCGGCTTCAGGGTCGTCATCGTCGAGGATGCGCTGTGCAGCTCGTCCGACGTCGGCCATGATGCGCTGATGACGATGTATCGCACCCGCTTTCACGGCCAGGTCGATCTGATGACCGCCGAGGAATTGGCGGAGTTCTGGCGCGAGTAGGGCACGACCCGCTCAATTGACATTGTCGCCGAGCATGTTGCGGAAGGCGGCGGCGACGGCGGCAATGCCGCTGGCGCCGTGCATCAGCGCGATCTCGCCCTGTTGCTCATGGCGGATGGCGTGGGCCATCACACGCAGGCGCAGATCGCCGCGGCTATGCCACATCTGGTCGGCCATCCTGACCGCGCCTGCGTGATGCTTGCTCATCGTCTCGACGAACACCGTGTCGAATTGGTCCGCCGGCGCGGCCTTGACCTGTCGCATCTCGGCCTGTGTCAGGAAGCCCGGCATGGCGGCACGTTCGTCCGAGCTGCAATCGGGCATCTCGGTGTCGAACCAGCTCAGCCACCACGTCTCGAAAATCCGGTTCTCGCCGGTCTGGCTTGCGACCATCAGCATCGCCAGCTTTCGCAGATGCGGGTCCTGCGCGCGCTCGGTGGCGATCCGGGCCAGCGCGATGCCCTGGGCGTGATGCGCAGTCATGTGACGGATGTAAGTCTGGTCCGCGTCCCTGTCGCGGCCCGCCCACTGCGGCTCGTAACCATGGCTGCCGAACAAGGCTGCCGCGCCGAGCAGTGCGATCAAAGCCAGCGCGCCGGTGATCCAGGCATTGGTGAAGCGAACATCGCGCGCGGGTGCTGCTCCCCCGGTCCAGCGCAGCCGGGCAAACAGGGGGTACATCACGGCCGAGGAGCCGTGGACGAGCAGGCCGATCCAGTAGGGCTGCTGCAGCGTGAACAGCGGTTGCCAAAACGGAAACAGGGGCACCAGCACGAACCATTCCATGCTTGACGAGAACACGGCCCAGGGCAGCGCGAGCAGCAGGATCGTCAGCGGCCGCAGGTCGGCGGTCCAGCGCCCGAGCACACCGAAGAACACCAGCGCCCAGGAGAAGTCCGCCCATTGGTGGAAGGCGATCCCGACAAGGATCGCGCTCCACGACGGCTCTGCGCTGATCGCCCAATCGCGCGCGGGGATGGCGGCGACCGTCATCCAGTCGACGGCGGCATCGCGTCCGATGCGCGCGGCGAACAGCTGGCTGACGATGGTCGAGAAGGTGCTGCTGACCAGGCCGAGTTCGGCAGCGGCGACCCAGCGCGAGCGTCGCCGTGAGGCGGCTTCATCACCGGTGCGAATTGACTTGGAAATGGCTGACGGCGCGGCGGCGTTCACGTCAGCTGATTGAGTTTCTTCAACGGATTGAGCTCGCTCGGCTTGCTCTGTTCGTCCCGGCCGCGCTCCGCTTGCTGCTTGCCTTCCTCATGGAGATCCTGATCCCCGACGATCTCGCCGACGGCCTGTTTCGTCTTGCCGGCGATCCGCTGACCGAGGCCCTTGGTCTTGCTCATGATCCGCCTCCTGGCTGACGCCGCCACCCCGGCGCTTGAAGGGGGTGAGCGCCGGGGCTGCGGTTTCGTCTATTCAGCCTCCGGCAGGGGGGACGTCGGAGGCGTTGATGAGACTCTCTGACGCGCGGATGGTTCCTCGGCCGTCACCGTGGCTCGAGTTCGATGATCACGCCTTCATTGCCGCGGAGCAGGATGGAGGCGTCCGGCAGCGGCTCGGACGGCAGGTCGAGATGCGTCGACATCAGCAGGCGGCCGCGACCTTGCCAATGCAATTTCCGCGGCTCGGCGGCAATGTTGAGCGCGACCAGAATTTCCTTGCCGCCATCCGTCCGCCTGTAGGCAAGAACGTCGTTCTGCGCGCGTAGGGGCTCGTAGCCGCCGTGGCGCAGGCACGCGCGCTCGCGCCGCAGTCGCATCAGCGCGCGAAACAGCGCCAGGATCGAACGTGGGTCGCGCTGCTGCGCGGCCACGTTGGCCGCGCCGTCGCGCGGCTCGAGCGGCAGCCATGGATCGCCGGTTGTAAAGCCGCCGTTGCTGCTGTCATCCCATCGCATCGGCGCGCGTTCGGGATCGCGGCAAAGGCCATACCCCGGCACGAGCTTCTCGAAGGGATCGTGGACGCGGTCGGGCGGAATGGGAACGCGCTTGCGGCCGATCTCGTCGCCCATGAAGAAGAAGGGCGTTCCCCGCAGCGTCATCAGCAGCATCGCCAGCACGCGCATTTGCGGCTCGCCGATTTGGCTCGCGATCCGTTGCTTGTCGTGACCACCGATCACCCAGACCGGCCATGCATGATCCGGGATGGCGTTGAAATACGCGTCGATCGTTGCTTGCAGGGACAGCGCGTCCCATTGCGAGTCCAGCAGTGCGAAATTGAGGGGCAGATGCAGGCGCGGTCGGTCGTTGCCGTAGAAGTGGCCGATGCGGTCGGTCTTGCCTTGGACTTCACCGCACAACATCCGCCCTGGATAGCCGTCGATCACCTCGCGAATGAATTCGATGCAATCCATCGTCTCCGGCCGGTCGTCGGTAAAGACGGGCGTCTGGCGCTGCGGCGGCGGCTTGCCTTTCGCTTGCGGGTTATGCGGATTGTCGCGCAGCAGCGCGTCCTTGATCAGGACCGCGCTGGCATCGACGCGAAAGCCGTCGACGCCGCGATCGAGCCAGAAGCGCATGACGTCGGCGATCGCGGCGCGCAGTTGCGGGTTGCGCCAGTTCAGATCGGGCTGCTCGACCAGGAAGGAGTGATAGTAATATTGCCGCCGCGCCTCGCACCATTCCCAGCCGCTGCCGCCGAAGCGGCTCAGCCAGTTGTTGGGCGGGCCGCCGTTCTCGGCTGCGTCGGCCCAGATGTACCAATCGGCCTTCGCGCTGTTCCGTGAGCTGCTGCTCTCGATGAACCATGCGTGATCGTTCGCGGTATGATTGGGCACGAGATCGAGGATCACGCGGATATCCGCCGCGTGCAGGGCCTTGAGCAGGCGGTCGAACGCCTCGAGGCTGCCGAACGCAGGATCGATCGAGCAGTAGTCGGAGATGTCGTAGCCGAGGTCGCGAAACGGGCTCTTGTAGACCGGCGTCAGCCACACCGCGTCGACGCCGAGCCATTTCAGATAGTGGATGCGGGATGTCAGGCCGGCGAGATCACCCTTGCCGTCGCCGTCCGAGTCCTGGAACGAGATCAGTGCGATTTCGTAGATGACGGCGGATTCCCACCACGCACCTTCGTTACGGGACGCTTCGCTCATTGTCTTGCATCACCTCGTCGCGCGTTCTCAGGTCCGTTCCGTCGCGGCGTGCGCTGCGATCTGCTTGGCCGCGGTTCGGGCGCTCTCGATGCCCTTGGGAAAGCCGCTGCGGTTCGGATACAGCTTGCGCCGTGCGTCGCGCGGCGGCCGCTGCGGCTTGGTGTCCTGCGCGGCGCGGTAATCGAGCATCGCGATGCCGCCGACCATCAGCAGCGCCAGCGCGATATTGCCCTTTTTGGGATTGTCCGCGGTCAGCCCCGAGAGCAGCGCGGCGGCATCGAGGCCGTCGCCGCCGACGCGGGCCCACAGGCCGGCGTTCTTCTCGACCGAGAGCGTCATGACCCCGGCCAGGATCTCGCGCAGGCCGAAGGTGCGGACCAGCGTCTCATGGCCCTCCATGCCCAGCGTTTCCGTGACGCGCCGCGGCGCGAAGAATTCCACGACGCCGAGACCGATGCTGAACCAGCCGAGCGCACGGGCGAGCTGGTCTTCGGGCCGCTTCAGGCTCGGGCCACCCTCGACGATTTTCGGGTCGCCCTTGGTGCGAACGATGTTGGAGAAATGAAACATGGGTCTTGCTCCTCAGGGCTTCAGCACGACCTTGACGCAGGAGTCGCGCTTGTCGCGAAACACCTGGTACATCTCGGGGCCTTGGCTAAGCGGGACGGTGTGGGTGATGACGAAGGACGGATCGATCTGACCTTCCTCGATGCGATGGAGCAGGTCGTCGGTCCAGCGGTTGACGTGGGTCTGGCCGGTGCGCATCGTCAGGCCCTTGTTCATGAAGGCGCCCATCGGCAGCATGTCGGAGAATCCGCTGTACACGCCTGCCACCGAAATGATGCCGCCGGGCCGGCAGACATAGATCATCTCGCGCAGCACATGGGGCCGGTCGCTCTCCACCATGACCATCTGCTTGGCGCGGTCGAGCAGCGTGTCGGGCAGGGAAGCCATCACATGCGACTCCATCCCGACGCAATCGATACATTTTTCGGGGCCTCTGCCGTCGGTGAGCTCCTCGAGCCGCTCCAGGACGCTTTCTTTTTCGAAGTTGATGGTGGTGGCGCCGCCGGCTTCGGCCATGCTGAGCCGTTCGGGCAGGCAATCGATCGCGATCACCTGGTTGGCGCCGAGCAGGATGGCGCTGCGGATCGCCATCTGCCCCACGGGACCGCAGCCCCAGATCGCGACCGTGTCGGTCGGCTCGATGTCGCATTGCACGGCGGCCTGCCAGCCGGTCGGGAAGATGTCGCTGAGAAACAGCAACTGCTCGTCGGGAATGCCCGCGGGCACCTTGATGTGCGTGGCGTCAGCGAACGGCACGCGCAAATATTCGGCCTGGCCGCCGGGATAGCCGCCGGTCAGGTGCGTATAGCCGAACAGGCCGGCGCCCGAATGACCAAACGCTTTTTCAGCGAGATGACTCTTGCGATTGGTGGTTTCGCAAACCGAGAAATTGCCACGCTTGCACTGGTCGCATTCGCCGCAAATGATTGTGAAGGGCACGACGATGCGGTCGCCCTTCTTCAGCTTGCCGTCGACGCCCGAGCCGACCTCGACCACTTCGCCCATGGTCTCGTGGCCCATGATGTCCCCGGGCAGCATGCCCGGAATGTAATTGTGAAAGAGGTGCAGGTCCGAGCCGCAGATGGCGCAGCTCGTGACTTTGATGATGGCATCCCGCGCGTCCTGAATTTCCGGATCGGTAACGGTGTCGCAGCGTATGTCTTCCTTGCCGTGCCAAACCAGCGCCTTCATCTCTTTTCTCCCGAGCTACGAGGCAACCAAGTCGAACAACGAACGATGGTTGCTATTGCACAGTGCAAAATCTTTGCGCCGCACCAGCGTGCGTCCCGATAGGAACGAGCGCGCATTGCGGTGATTGGAGCGTCATCAATCCCCCTCGAGGATTAGCGAAGGATACGCTCATGCCCGCCAATCAACTTGCCGTCGTCACCGGCGCCTCCACCGGCATCGGGCTGGAACTCGCCAGATGCTGTGCCCAAGCAGGTTTCAACCTTGTCATTGCGGCGGACGAGCCCGAGATCGAGAGGGTGGCCGTCGATCTGCGCAGGCTCGGCAGCAGCGTCGAACCGGTCCAGGCCGATCTCGCCACCACCGAAGGCGTCGACAAGCTCTGCGCCGCGGTCGGCGACCGGCCGATCGACGCGCTGCTGGCCAATGCCGGCGTTGGTCTTGGCAAGGCCTTCCTCGACCAGGATTTTGCCAGGATCAAGCACCTCGTCGACACCAACATCACCGGCACGCTGTATCTGATCCATCGCGCCGGCAACGAGATGCTTCGCCGCAATTCGGGGCGCATCCTGATCACGGGCTCGATCGCGGGATTCACGCCGGGCAGTTTTCAGGCGGTCTACAACGCCAGCAAGGCGTTTCTTGATTCATTCTCATTCGCGCTCCGCGAGGAGTTGCGCGACAGCGGCGTCACCGTCACCTGCCTGATGCCTGGCGCCACGGAAACGGAGTTCTTCCGCCGCGCCGACATGATGGATACCAAGGTCGGCACCGATCCGAAGGACAGTGCCTACGACGTGGCGAAGGCCGGCTTCGACGCCATGTTGCGCGGGGAGTCCGACATCGTGACCGGAATGAAGAACAAGATCCAGACCACGATCGCCAACGTCACGCCGAACGAGATGCTGGCCAAGCAGCATCGCAAGATGGCGGAGCCGGGCACGGCGAAGTCGTAGAACGATACCGTCGCAATCTAAGCTAACCAGTGCGGCGCGGACCGATAAGGAGGACGCCGATTCACATAGCCTAATGCGCAAAGCTCCCCGCGCCGTCAGACTGGTTCGGCTGGAAAAAGGGGGCTGTGATGCCGATGGATCGCGTCGAACAGGCCTTTGTCGCAACGGCAATCACGGGTTTTCTCGTCATGATGGCGGCGATCGTCTGGATGATGATGGGTTGATGACCGGGAGGGCTGCTGATTTGCGGATCGCGTTGCCCTATGCTGCGGTGCTTCTGTGTCTGGCGGTGACCGCCTGGCTCGCTTTCGCGCATCTGTTCTGATCGCCGTCAGGCTCGGCCGTGCGGATCGGCGATCAGCGCCGCCAGCCTCTGTGCCATCGCAGGCATATCGATCGGTTTCTCCAGGATCGGCACGTCGTGGAATTCCGGACTGATCGTGACCTTGTCGTATCCGGTCGTGAAGAGGAAGGGGACGTTCCGTGCCTTCAGTTCGCGCGCGACCGGAAAGATCATCTCGCTGCGGATGTTCACGTCGAGCACGGCGGCATCCAGAACACTGCCGTCGTGCAGGATACGGAGTGCGTCGTTGAGATCGCCCACCGGGCCCGCGATGTCTGCGCCGAGCGCGCGACATGCTCTGCCAATGTCGTCGGCGAGAAAATATTCGTCCTCGACAATGAAGATGCGTCGCCCGCTGAGCGCCGACTCTGGACCTGACGATCGAGGCGACATCGCCATGGTGCCTTCCACCCCTTCGTTGCCGGTTCATAGGAACATAGGGCGGTGACCCGCCTTGGTACAAACGAATACAACCGATAGTGGGTTCCATGAGCAACCGCGACATCATCGTCATAGGTGGCTCGGCCGGCGCGACCGCGCCGCTGAAGCAGATCCTGGGCCGGCTGCCGCCGGATCTGCCCGCGGCGGTGTTCATCGTGCTGCACATCCCGGCGCAGGGCATCGGCATTCTCTCGACGGTGGCCAGCAGCGCCGGTCCGCTCCCGGTCCGGCAGGCCGAAAACGGCATGAAGATCGAGCCAGGCCGGGTTTATCTGGCCGCACCGGACCACCATCTGCTGCTGTCCGAGGATCGCGTATTCCTCGGGCGCGGCCCGCGCGAGAACATGGTCCGGCCGGCCATCGATGCCTTGTTTCGCTCGGCCGCCATCAACTACGGCCCGCGTGTGATCGGTGTGCTGCTCAGCGGCCTGTTGTCCGACGGTTCGGCCGGTCTCAACGCCATCAAGCGTTGCGGCGGGATTTCGGTGGTTCAGGACCCCTCGGATGCCATCGCCGATGAAATGCCAAGGAGCGCCCTCGAGGCGACCATCATCGATCTTTGCGTTCCCGGCGCCGGAATGGGCGACGTGCTGTCTGATCTCGCCAGGGAGGCTGCCGGCGCCGCACTGCCGATCCCGCCGGAGATCCGGCTCGAGGTCGAGATCGCGGCCGGCGAACGGATCGGCAGTGACCGTCTCGTCTCGATGGCCGATCCGGTTGCGCTGACCTGTCCGGCCTGCGGGGGCGTCCTGTCCGAGATGAAGGAATCGCACCCGATGCGCTTCCGTTGCCAGGTCGGTCACGCCTTCGCCGCCGACGTCCTCGCAAAAGAGCAGGAGGGGCAAGTGGATGAAGCCCTGCGGGTCGCACTGCGCATCATCGAGGAGCGGGCCGAGCTGGTGCAGCGCATGGCCGCCGACGGACGGCGCAACGGCCGGCCGGCGGTGGCCGAGATGTACCAGGCGCGCGCTGCCGAATATCGCGAATATGCCGACATGATCCGGCGCGTTGTGCTAAAGTCGCTCGATCCTCCCATTCGCAGGCGGGAGGCTTGAGGGTCGCGATGGCCATTTCCCTCGCCGAATGGACCGAGCAACTCGATACCGAGCGCCGCCATCTGATCAAGGCCGATCGGGATATCGAGGAGGGTTCGCGGCGCATCCTCGATCAGGAGGCGCGCATCCGCGAGCTCAGTGCCGGCGGCCACGACGCGGGCCAGGCGGAACGGTTGGTCGAGGCGCTGAAGCAGACCCTCACGGAATGGCTGCGCCATCGCGTCCTGATCGAGCAGCGGATCGCCTATCTTCGGCAGCAAGTCGGTCCGGAGTGATCTGGGGGCGTTGGCAGGCCACCCAAGCTCAATGCCTAATGCCCAATGCTCGCTGTACGGAACGCAGCGTGACGTTTCCGCCTTGCACCTGTTGGGATAATATCAATTCTGCTATTTGCGGCGAGCGGGCGTCCTCTGGTTCCCGTCAATGAATGAGAGCTACCGAGACCATGCATGAAATCGGCGACCAGTCGGTCGAAAGAGAGCGCCAGACCAGGTCTCCGCTGATCATCGGGGTGGGCGCCGCGCCGACAGCTCTGGATAGCGTCGAGCGGTTCTTTTCCAGGCTGACCGTAAGCGCCGACCAGGCCGTCGTGCTCGCATTCCAGCATCATGAGGCCCTCGACGAGCCGCGGCTGCGCCAGATCGTGCGAAATTCCCACGGTGGCAAGATTTCCGACGTCGGCAACGGCCAGACCATCGAGGGTGGCACGATTTATCTGTGCCCGCCGGCGATGATCACGACGATCCAGGACGGTCGCTTCGGCGTCCGCCCGGCCGAGCAGGCGCCCGGCGAGCGGGCGACGATCGACAGCTTCCTGGTGTCGCTGGCGGAAGAACGCGCCGAGCAATCGATCGGCGTGATCCTGTCCGGCATCGGCGGCGATGGCACGTTGGGTACCGCGACACTGAAGGACCACGGCGGCCTTGCCATCGCCGAAAAAGGCGCGAGCGACGACGCGGATCATCTGAAGGACGCCGATACGCCGGCGGCGATCGCCGACTACGTGCTGACCGCCGAAGACATCGCCGAGCACATCCAGGTCTATGCCCGTCATCTGCGGCGGCTGGAGGAGAAGCAGGGGTTCGATGAGGTGCTGGCCGCTGCAGCGACCTCGCTGTCGCGCATCGCCGACATCCTGCGCAGCAAGACCGGCAATGATTTCCACGGCTACAAGCAGAACACCTTCCTGCGTCGCGTGCAGCGGCGGATGCAGGTGGTCCAGATCGGCGACATTTCCGCTTACGTCGATTTCCTGCGCAACGACCAGGACGAGGCGCAGCACCTCTTCAACGACCTCTTGATCGGCGTCACCGAATTCTTCCGCGACAAGCGTGAATTCGAGGTGCTGGAGAACCAGATCGTCCCGAAGCTCTTCGAAGGCAAGGACGCGAGCCAGCAGGTTCGCGTCTGGGTGCTCGGCTGCGCCACCGGCGAGGAGGCCTATTCGATCGGTATCCTCCTGCGCGAGCACATGGCCAAAATGGACTCCGTGCCGCAGGTTCAGATCTTCGCGACCGACATCGACGGACGGGCGTTGGCGGCCGCGCGCGTCGGCCGCTATCGCACCAAGATCGAGGCGGACATGACCAGCGAGCGCCTGGCGCGCTGGTTCGTGCGCGAAGGCGATACCTATTGCGTGGTCAAGGAGCTGCGCGAAATGTGCATCTTCTCGCAGCACAATGTGATCAAGGACGCACCGTTCTCCAAGCTCGATCTCGTCTCCTGCCGCAACCTGCTGATCTATCTCAATGCCGAACTGCAGAACCGGGTGATCCCGTTATTCCACTTCGCCCTTCTGCCGGATCGGTTCCTGTTCCTCGGCAATTCCGAGAACGTCACGCGGCATCCAAAACTGTTCGTACCGGTCGACCGCCGCGCCCGCATCTTCAAGAAGCTCGAGACCGGAACCCGGCTGCCGCCGGAATTTCCGATCACGACCGCCGCGGGGAGGGCAAACCTCGAGATAGCGCCGGCGCGCTCCTTCCGCCCTGATATCGGGCTGGAGCGTCGCGCGCAGCGGATCGCGGAGCGCTATGCGCCCGCCTATGTCATCGCCGACAGCAACTTTCAGGTCCTGCACTTTTCCGGGCGCACCGGACGCTACATCGAGCCGACGGCAGGCGCCGCCACGCTCGATCTGCTCCAACTCGTCCACCGCGATCTCCGCCTGGACCTGCGGGCGGTGCTCAGCCGCGCGGCGGAGACCAACGAGCCCGCCCATGCCGAACAGGTGCAGCTCGGCGCCAACGGCCAGCACATTCCCGTCGACATCACGGTGGAGCCGATCCAGGAGAGCGGCAGCGGCGATCGCAATTTTGTCGTCCTGTTCAAGGACGGCCCGGTGCGCGCCATCGATGCCGGCGCAGGCAAGCCCAATGCGTTGGTGCAGACCGAGCATGTCGAGCGTATCGAAGGCGAGCTGCGGGCGACGCGGGAGCGCCTTCAGGCGACCATCGAAGAGCTCGAAAGCACCAACGAGGAGCTGAAATCCTCCAACGAGGAATACCAGTCACTCAATGAAGAGCTTCAGTCCGCGAACGAGGAGCTCGAAACCTCGCGCGAGGAATTGCAGTCGGTCAACGAGGAATTGACCACCGTGAACGGCGAGCTGGCTCACCGCGTCCAGGAATTGACGCGCGCCACCAGCGATCTCGAGAATTTCCTGGAGAGCACGCAGATCGCGACCGTGTTCCTCGACAACGATCTGCGCGTGATGAACTTCACGCCGGCGATCACGCAGGTCCTGCATCTCGTCGAAACCGACAGAGGCCGCCCCATCGCGCACATCAAGGCGCGCATCCCGATCGAGGACCTCTATGACGACATTCGCGGCGTGCTGCGGACGCTCGTTATCGCCGAGCGCGAGCTGAGGGCGCCGGACAGCGGCACGCGCTACATCGTGCGCATCCTGCCCTATCGCAGCATCGACAACTTCATCGCCGGCGTCGTCATCACCTTCGTCGACATCACCGCCATGACCCGCGCCGAGGAGCGGCAGCGCCTGCTCCTGGCCGAGCTCCAGCATCGGGTCCGTAACACGCTCGGCGTGGTGCGCTCGATTGCTCGTCGCACGGCCGATACGAGCTCGACGGTCGAGGAGTTTGCCTCCCATCTTGATGGCCGGCTCAACGCTTTCGCCCGTACCCAGGCACTGGTGACCCGCGATCCCGAGGGCGGCGTCGATCTCGAATACCTCGCCGTCGAGGAGATGCTGGCCTATAATGCCAGGGAGGGCGAGCAGGTACGTGTCAGCGGTCCCCCGGTGCGTTTTCAGTCGAAGGCAGCGGAAACCTTTGCCCTTGCCATTCACGAGCTCGCGACCAACGCACTCAAATACGGCGCCCTGAGCCGGCCGACCGGTCGCATCGAGATTTCCTGGCGCCTCGAGCAGGGCACCGACCCGGCGGAGCTGGTGTTCGAGTGGCGGGAGCGCGGTGGGCCGCCGGTTGCGCCGCCGCCGCACAAAGGATTTGGGACCGAGCTTCTGGAGCGCACACTCGCGTTCGAGTTCAAGGGGCAGACCAGGTTGGCATTCAGTCCCAAGGGATTGGAATGCACGATCACCATTCCCCTCAGCAAGCGGGCGTTTCATACACCGGCGGTGGCCAGCTGATGCCCTTGTCGACGCTAGATCGCAGCCAGGTGGACCCGGTCATTCGCCGGCTGAACGTGCTGAGGCCCTTGTCGACGGAGGCCCGCACCTCGCTCGAATACGCGATGCTCGAGGGAATCCAGCGCGCAGGAGCGGGCGAGGATCTGATCTCGGAGGGCGATCCGGTCGACAGCGTGCGCCTCGTGCTGTCCGGCTGGCTCTGCCGCTACAAGACGCTGGAGGACGGCCGGAGACAGATCGTCAATTTTCTCTTTCCCGGCGAAAGTTGCGACGCGCACGCGTTCCTGCTCTCGGTGATGGATCATTCCATCGCGGCGATGACGCCGGTCGTCTACACCGAAATCAAGCGCGCGCGGTTCGAGAGTCTGGTGGCGGGCGACCGTGGGCTCGCGGAAGCGTTCTGGTGCGAGACGCTCGTCAACAACGCGATCCAGCGCGAATGGGCCATCAACCTCGGCCGCCGGGTGGCCTTTGAACGCGTGGCCCATCTGTTCTGCGAGATCATCGAGCGGCTGCGTCCTGTCGGCATGGTCGAGGGCAATTCCTGCGTGATGCCGGTGACGCAAATGGATCTTGCGGACGCCACCGGCCTGTCGGTGGTCCATCTTAATCGCACGGTTCAGGAGTTGCGTGCTTCCGGCCTGATCGTGCTGCGCGATCGCACGCTGACCATCACCGATCTCGATGCGCTCAAGGATGCGGCGCTGTTCTCCCCGAGCTATCTGCAACTCTATCGACGGAGCTAAGCGTTTGCTCGCTTCGGGAACGGTCGTACTTGATCCAGGTTAGTGTTCGCGGATGTTTTTTGAGCGGATGGCTGGGTTTGAGTAATTGACGTAACTTACGTAAAGGCAGTTTCGTCCCGAATCCTATATTGTCGTTCCATGAACGACGTCCTGCTTGCCCGCGCTGAGCGCGCGATCGAAGCAAGCCGCGCCCTCCGGGCGCAGCGCAGAGCGGTCGCGGACCAGCTTGATCACGCCACGCGCCAGGTGCGCCGGGTGGTGATGGAAAGCGCGATGCTGCGCTCGGAGCTCAAGGCCCTCCGCGACGACCGGGAAGGACAGGATCTCCGGCACCGCGTGCCGTCGGAATAGGAGCCGACGACACCAAACGTGCAGCATGCGCCGGGATGGGCGCGCCAGTCAGCGCCGCTTCGCTGCTTTGGATCGCCTGTTGTATGGCGAGCGGTTGACGGGTCTCAGCGAAATGCCTTCGCGCTGCGCCTTGCTGCGAATGGCCGCGACCGGGCGCTGCAGCTTGATGCTCATGACGCCCGTGGGCGTGTTTCCTTTTGCGAGCTGCTTCAGCTTGCTCACGTCCGCAGGTGTCCACCGTTCGCGCGCCCGGCGCTTGTACGCGGGATTTGCCTTGCGCGGGCCTTTGCGGCCGATCGGTGAGCCCGGCCGTTTCCATGCTGCTTTCGCCATGATGATCCTCCTTCAAGTCCTTCATCAATAAGCGAATCAGCATTTCGGTTCCGGCGCACTCGAGGCAGCGCCGGCGTGCGAAGGGAATGCGCACATCCGTCGCTGCTCGGCCCCTTCGTTTCGCACCAGCAAAATCACGCACCGTTAACTTATTGAAATGCCGGAACCTGCGGTTGCGGCCGAAGCTGCCAACACTGCCGGGCTGGGCCGCCCCAACCGGCATGAACTTTGGCCCCGGCGCCCGACCTCCCGCCGGGGCCAATTCCTCCGATCAAAAGGGCTTTGTGAAAGTACAATGACCGCGAAACGCAACCGCAGGAAACAGACCCAATCGCTCCAGGAGCGGTTGGCGGCATTCGCCCAAACCGCTCGCGAGCGCGCGCGCAGCCTGCCGCCCGGCAAGGAGCGCGACATGCTGCTTCAGCGCGCCAAGCAGAACGAGGTGACCTCGAACCTGACGGACTGGCTGAGCGAACCCGTGTACCCGAGACGGGGAGGGTGACGATGCGGAGCATCAAGCACTACCGCGCGTTCCAGATCGATCCGGACGGGCATGTGTTTGGATGCATCAACCTGGTCTGCGACAATGATGAGCAGGCCAAGCGCGAGGCCGCCTCGCTCGTGCTGGTGCACCGCATCGAACTGTGGCGGCTGGACCAGCGCATCGCGCAGTTCGATGTGCCGCCGCAAGTTGTCCGCCAGTAGAGCAGCGACACGAGAGCGAGAAGGAACCGCGCGCTGCGCCCCGGGTTGGTCGAACTGTACCGACCTCGCGAGGAGCCAGCATGACGGAAGCCGACATTCGCAAGGGGATGCCGCCCGTCAAGCTCTCGCGCGAGGCCTTCGAGCACCGCTACAGGAGCCGGTTCGTCGATCCCGCCTTTGCACCGCTCCAGCGCGAGCTCGACGCCATCGTCGGCGCAGCCTGGGATGCCTACAGCAATTCACGCAAGGCCCCGCTGACGCGAAAGGCGGGCGCGGGATTCTCCGATCCCGATTACGACATCGCCATCGACTGGCTCGATGCGCGCGCGAAGATCCTGGCAGCGCAGCGACGCCATGACGACGCGGACGAGACGCCGCGCATCCTCATCATCAACGGCTCGGCCCGCAGCGAGCACACCTGTCCCGGCGAGATGTCCAAGACCTGGCGCCTGGTCGAACTCGCCGAGCCGGTCTTTGCCGAGCTTGGATTTGCCGTCGACATCCTCGATCTGTCGCGCCTGGCTTCGGAGTTCGGCAGGACGATCCATCCCTGCAAATCCTGCGTCGGAACAGCGATGCCGCTCTGCCACTGGCCGTGCAGCTGCTATCCAAACTACTCGCTGGGACAGACCGACGACTGGATGAACGATATCTATCCGCTGTGGGTCGCCGCCCACGGCATCCTGATCGTGACGCCGGTGAACTGGTATCACGTGCCCGCCGGATTGAAGGCGATGATGGATCGCATGGTCTGCGCCGATGGCGGCAATCCCGATCCGACCTCGACCCACGGCAAGAAGGCTGCCGAAGCCAAGGCGCTGGAGCTGAAGGGCTGGTCCTATCCGCGCCATCTCGCCGGCCGCCATTTCGGCCTCGTCGTTCACGGCGATGCGGTCGGTGCCGAGGGGGCGCGCCGGGCCTTGTCGGATTGGCTGACCGACATGCAGCTGATCTCGGCGGGCCGCTTCGCCGAGCTCGATGGCTATGTCGGCTACATGGAGCCATACGCCACCTCGCACCGCGACCTCGATGACGACAGGGCATTCCAGACGGAGGTGCAGAACGTCGCGCGCGCACTCGGCAACGCGGTCCGCCTGTCGCGGAGCGGACAGCTTCGCGAGCCCGGTGCGGGCCTGTCGGATCCAAACCCCAAATGACGGCGAATGATCAGCCGTATGATTGCCTGATCGTCGGCGGCGGCCCGGCCGGGCTGATGGCTGCGATCTACCTCGCGCGATTTCGGCGCCGCGTCTGTGTCGTGGACGCAGGCGCGAGCCGGGCGGCGCTGATCCCGCGCAGTCACAATGTGCCGGGCTTCGTCCACGGCCTCTCCGGCACTGACCTGCTCGCGCGCATGTCCGCGCAACTGGGCGAGCTCGCGGTCACGCGCGTTGATGCCGAGGTCACCGGCTTGCGACGACACGATCACGGTTTTCAGGCGATCTGGAACGGCGGCGCGCATACGGCCGCCACCGTCATCCTTGCCTGCGGCATCGTCGACGCCCATCCGCCGTTCGACGAATGGCGCGCGGCCGTCGCGGACGGGCTGTTGCGCTACTGTCCCGTTTGCGACGCCTTCGAGGCGATCGACCGTCGCATCGGCATCGTCGGTCCGCTTCACCGCGCCGCCGGCAAGGCGCTCTTCATGCGCGGCTACTCGCGCGACGTGACGCTGCTGGCAACGGGCGAGGATGACGGGAAGCCCGCGGCAGCGGAGCTCAATGAAGCCGGTGTCGAGATCGTCGTCGCGCCCGGCCTGCGCCTGAGGCGGCGAGACGACGGCGTTGAAGCCGTCTTCGCCGATGGCCGGACGGCGCAATTCGAGATGGTCTACCCGGTGATGGGTGCGGAAGTGCGCTCGCATCTCGCGATGACGCTTGGGGCCGAACACACCGCAGACGGCCATCTGAAAGTCGACGACCATCAGCGCAGCTCGGTCGACGGGCTCTACGGCATCGGCGACGTCGTCACCGACCTGCACCAGATATCGGTCGCGTTCGGCCACGCCGCGCTCGCCGCCTGCACGATCCACAACAGCCTGCCGCGGCGGCTGGCATGAGGAACGGGGTATCGGACATTGGCAACAGAATCATCCTCGAAGACCGCGGTCTATGCGGCGCTCTTCGGCAATGTCCTGGTCGCGGTCACGAAGATCGGCGCCGCCGCGTGGACGGGAAGTTCGGCCATGACGAGCGAAGCGGTGCATTCGCTCGTCGATACGACCAATGAGATCCTGCTGCTCTATGGCTACCGGCGCGCGAGCCGTTCGCCCGACGAATCCCATCCGCTCGGCTATGGGCGCGAACTGTATTTCTGGAGCTTCATCGTTGCGCTGCTGATCTTCGCGCTGGGCGCCGGTGTCTCGCTGTATCAGGGCATTCTGCATGTCGCCGCACCCGAGCCGATCGAAAGTCCGATCGTCAGCTTCGTGGTGCTCGGGCTGTCGTTCCTGTTTGAAGGCGGTTCCTGGCTGGTTGCCCTGCGGCGCTTCAGCTCCGACGGCCAGCGGTTCGGGTATTACCAGGCTTTCGTTCGCAGCAAGGATCCTCCGGCATTCATGGTGCTGCTCGAGGACAGCGCGGCGCTGGTCGGCATCGCCATTGCCGCGGCGGCCACTGCCGCGGCCGTATTGCTGCGCCAGCCGGTCTGGGACGGGATCGGTTCGATCATGATCGGGATATTGCTGGCGATCGTGTCGATCGGTCTCGCGCGCGAGAGCAAGAGCCTGCTGATCGGCGAGCCCGCCGATCCGGAACTTGCGCGATCGGTCCTCGACATCGCAAGGCGGTCGCCCGGCGTGCTCAGGGCCAACGGCCTGCTGACGGTGCAGCTGTCGCCGGCCGAAATCGTTGCGGCCCTCAGCATCGAATTTGCGGACGACAAGCGCGCCGACGATATCGAGCGATGCGTCGTTTCGATCGAGACCGAGATACGCAAACGCCATCCAAGCGTGGCCGCCTTGTTCATCAAGCCGCAGACCGATGCTCGCTACCGGGCGGTGCGCGCCAGGCGTTACGGCTAGCTTTGCGAGGTTCCCTGGACGTCACAATCGGCACGACGGCAGGAACGATCACAACATCCCTCTGGTTGACCGGTGCAGGGGGCGAGCAATGGAGACACCGGATGGCTCAATCCGAAGACATGACGCGCTGCATCGCGCTCTGCATGAGCTGCTATCAGACCTGCCTCGGCACCGCGATGAACCATTGCCTCGAGACCGGCGGCAAGCACGTCGAGCCCAAGCATTTCCGCCTGATGATGGCGTGCGCCGAAATGTGCCGGACGGCGGCGCATTTCATGCTGATCAATACGCCGCATCACCGGCACACATGCGGCGAATGCGCCGAAATTTGCAGCGAATGCGCCGAGGATTGCGAGCGGGTCGGCGGCATGGACGAGTGCGTCGCCATGTGCCGCTCCTGCGCGCAATCCTGCCGTGCGATGGCGGCCTGAGGACAAGCCCATGCTGGAAGAGAAACTCACGGAAGCCATCGTCGAGGAGCTGAAGCGGCAGGCGGCGAACCGGCCGCAATCGCTGAAGGTCGAACGGGCGCACGACGCGAAAGCCTCGGAGGAGCTGATCGTCAACGGCAAGATCGACTTGGCCGCGCTGGTCATGGTGATCGCCGGATCGGTCGCCGGCGGGCCTTAGGTCCGGCCGTCAACGGCGCCCTCAGCCATATTCCTCGCCGATGCCGTATTCCCGGTAGATCTCCAGCGGATCGAGGTCGGGAAAAAGCCGGCATTTGGCCTGGGCGAGATGCAGGGTCACCGCCGCCGGCTCCTTGCCGTTCGCGAGCATCTTGCGGATGTCGTCCATATGCGCGCTCGGCTGGTGCTTGGTATCGAGCTGCTCCAGTGCGACCAGCGCAGTCGCCAGCGCCTCGGTCAGTACCCAGTCGTCGTGGCCGGTGATTCCCTTCTTCGGCATCGGCAGACCCCACATGTGGCGGTCCCAGTCTATCGGGACTTCGGCCGAATCTCCAAGGAGCCGTTGCAGCCAGCAGGCCCGCGGACCGGCGGCCGTGCTCCGGCTTGCATTATGGCCGGGCGTGGCTAAAAGGCGGCATTGCCGGGGCAATAGTATCTTTGTTGAAACAAAGTTGGCGTAGACGGGGCTGCATGGCATTCAGGCCGGCTGTTCCGGTCTGGGCTCCTGATCCCCGCATTTGCAACACGGTCGGTTGCGCCACCCTTCAAGGCTTAAGCCCGCATGGTCTTTTTAAGCTTCGTCTATCGCTTCGTGACCAACTTCGCATTCATGGCGATGGTCTATTTCAGCCTGAATTTCATGGAGAAGTACCAGAACCGGGCGATTATCGCGATCCTGGTGCTGGTCTATACCGGCATGCGCGCAGCTTCGACGCTGCGGGCGTTCTACTTTTACCAGAAGATCGAGAAGCTGGAAGCCGAGACCAAGCGCCTTCAGGCTCCGCTCAATGACGGCACTGGCGGAACGAGTGTGCGCAAGCAGGTCGTGGTTGACGTCGCCCGGCTGCGGCGCGACGGCGAGGTCAAGTCCTATATGGACCTGTTCTTCCTGGCGCTGATCGTATTGCTCTGCGTCGCCAACATCATGCGACAGTAAGCTCTACTGCGCGCGCTTCTTCAGGCTTGCCACCCGGGTCGGGCGCGGCGCTGTGCTCTTGGGCGCGGCGCTCTTGGGGGCAGTGCTCTTGGCTGCAGTGCCCTCGGTCTCTGCGGCGTGGTTCGGTGTGCCATGAGCAGCGTGCGCGGTGCGGGGAGCGTGCCACTTGCCGGCTTTGACCTTGGCCGCAGGAGGCGTCTCGGCCGCCATTGCCAGGCGCGTCGCGGCGCGCCGCGACAAGGTCGTCGACAGCAGCACCTCGACCGAGCCTTCCGGGATCGCAAAGAGATCGCGGCCAGGCACGGGCAGGGTGGCCGCGACATTGGCGAGCGCCATGGTCTTGCGCGGCAGCAGCGGTTGGTGCGCGGCCTGTGCGTTGAGGTCGGCCAGCGAGGGTGCCGGAAGCGTCTTGGTCTGCGCGAACACGAAGTTCGGCACGGCCGGCCAGCGCGCGATCGGTGTGGTCTCGGTCGGCGGATGCAGCAGCCATTCCACCGGCGTTGTCGGCGTCGCCAGCTGCTCGGCGGTCGCGGGCACCACGTGCACGATGCGATAGCCGCGCGCCTTGAGGTCGCGGATGATCTTCGGCAGCGCCGCCACCGTGCGGGCCTGGATGTCGTGCAGCAGCAGGATGCCCTTGCCCTTGGCCTCAAGCCGCTGGATTGCGAGCTGATAGACGCGATCGGGCGACACATGGCGCCAGTCGTCCGCCGGGAAATCGGCGCTCCAGACCTGGATGCCGCGCGAGATCAGAACGTTCTCGACGCCGTCGGCGCGCATCAGGCCGGGAATGCGGAAGAACGGCGCGAGCTTGGACGGATCGGTCATTGCGGCCGATGTCCACTCGATGCCGCCATTGATCTGCGCCTCGGCCTTGTCGAGC
Source organism: Bradyrhizobium sp. GCM10028915 (assembly GCF_042666195.1). Taxonomy (NCBI): domain Bacteria; kingdom Pseudomonadati; phylum Pseudomonadota; class Alphaproteobacteria; order Hyphomicrobiales; family Nitrobacteraceae; genus Bradyrhizobium; species Bradyrhizobium sp. GCM10028915. The sequence continues at coordinate 93,121 of NZ_JBHTFN010000008.1, read as the reverse complement.
GGCATCCGGTCCATTGTGAGCGGATGCGTCATGCTGTGGGTGCCGACGGTATGGCCCGCTGCGACCAGCTTGCGCACGCCTTCCGGGTTCGCCTTGGCCTGTTCGCCAATGATGAAGAAGGTCGCCTTGATGCACTCGTCGGCGAGGATCTGCAGCACCTGGTTGGAATATTTCGGCAACGGACCGTCGTCGAAGGTCAGGACGACTTCATGGTCCTTCAGCGGCAGCGTCTCGCGGTACTGCATGGTGCCGATGCGGGGATGCTCGTGCGGATCGACCACGAGCGTGCGGGAGGTCCCGAGCGCGTCCGGATGGCCGGGGCAGTCGGCCGCAATGGCCGGCGAGCCGATGGTCAGGACACCAAGGAATCCGCCAAGAAAGCTGCCAAGGCAAAGGACGATCCACGATCGCGTCCGAGCAACAACGCTACTTCCGATCATGAACCCGGTCTGCCCTCTTACGCGATTGCCGCCATAGTAGGTCGGAGACATCAGCAAACGGTTCAGGCGCAAGAACCCCGACCCAGAACCCTGCCGCGACAAGTCCCCTTGATACTTGCATGGCGTAGCATGAACGGACTGTTAATAGGGCCCAAATCACCCCATTTTGCACCGGCGTGACATTCCGGCATCAATGCGCGTCGGCACTCTTCTGTGATGCACCCGCCGGCACGACGTGAACCACCCGATAGCGGTTCTCCCTCAGATACCGCAGGAAGGCCGGCATGATCGCAGCCGTACGCGCCTTGGGATCGTGGAACAGGATGATACCCTTGCCGGCGGCGGCGAGCCGCTCGGTGACGAGCTTCATTTCCTGCTCCGGCGTCATCTCGTTCCAGTCGCTGGCCCACAGGTCGGCCCCGAACACCACGATGCCGCGGGACTGGAGCAGGTCAAGCTCGGCTGGCGTCGCCTCGAAATAGGGGAAGCGGAAGAACGGGGTCGCGGGCGTCGTTGTCGAGGTGCCGTGCAGAGCCAGCTCGACGGCCGCGATGCCGCGGTCGATTTCGCTCTTCGCTTTGTCGAACGGAATGCGCGCCATGAACGGGTGCGAGAAGGTGTGGTGACCGATGCTGTGGCCCTCGCGCGCGATGCGCTTGACCATGTCAGGGTGTTCGGAGGCGTGCAGGCCGATCAGGAAGAAGGTCGCGCGCACGCATTCCTGCGCCAGTGCCACCAATACCTTCGACGTCGTCGGCGGATGCGGCCCGTCGTCGAAGGTCAGCACGACCTCGTGATCGGCAAGCTCCAGCGTCTGCGGAAAGCTCTTCAGGCCCACGCGCGGCGCGGTCTTGGCGTCGACGCTCAGAATGCGGGAGGTGCCGAGCGCGTCCTTGCGCGGGCACTCGGCGGCTTCACTCGAGGCGATGCCGGTGAGGGCGGCGAGGGCTGCGCCTGCCGACATCGAGGTCCACCTCAGTCGAAGCATCTTTGTCATTGCGCTCAGAGTTGCCTTGTGGGTATTGCCTGAACCGTCAGCTCAGACCATTCGTTCCAACCTGTCGAACGGCGAGGCGCGCCATGGATGAACATCTGGACGGTGCCGCATCTGCCGCGGAATCGGTACTCGACCACGTGCCGATGCGCAATGAAGACGGCGAAATTCGTCACGAATTCGTCGCGGAAATTACCCATGCGATCGAGGCCGGCGACAGCGCCGCGCTGCGCGCTTGCGTTGCCGAGCTGCACGAGGCCGATCTCGGCGATCTCATTGGGGCTCTCGAGCCCGACGATCGGGTCCGCCTGGTTGAGCTGACGGGGCGCGATTTCGACTTCTCCGCGCTGAACGAGCTCGACGAGGGCGTGCGCGAGGAGATCCTCGAGGAACTGCCGCCGCAGACGGTCGCGGAAGGTGTGCGCGAGCTCGAATCCGACGACGCGGTCGAGCTGCTGGAAACGCTCGATCAGGCCGATCAGGAGGAGATCCTCGAGAAGCTGCCGCTCAAGGAGCGCGTCGTGCTCGAGCGCAGCCTGCTTTATCCGGAGAACTCCGCCGGCCGCCGGATGCAGACCGAGTTCATCGCCGTGCCGCAGGATTTCACCGTGGGGCAGGCGATCGACTACATGCGCGAGACGCCGGATCTGCCAGACCGCTTCTACGAGATCTACGTCGTCGACAAGGAGCAGCACTGGCAGGGCGCGGTCTCGCTCGACGTGCTGCTGCGCGCCCGCCGCCCGGTGGCGCTTGCCGAACTGACCGACGAGGATCGCCGCCGCGTCTCCGTCCTGGAGGACCAGGAGGAGGTGGCGCGCATGTTCGGCAAGTACAATCTCGTCGCAGCCCCGGTGCTCGACACCCAGGACCGCCTCGTCGGCGTCATCACCGTCGACGACGTCGTCGACGTCATCGAGGAAGAGGCGGACGAGGACCTCAAGGCGCTCGGCGGCGTCAACAGCGACGAAGAGCTGTCCGACACCGTGTTCACCATTGCACGCGCGCGGTTCAACTGGCTGCTGGTCAATCTCGCCACCGCCTTTCTGGCGTCGTCCGTGCTCGGCCTGTTCGAGGGGCAGCTCGAGAAGATGGTGGCGCTCGCCGTGCTGGCGCCGATCGTCGCAAGCCAGGGCGGCAATGCCGCGACCCAGACCATGACGGTCGCGGTGCGGGCGCTGGCGACGCGCGAGCTCGGCTCCTCCAATGCCTGGCGCGTGGTGGTGCGCGAGGGCCTGGTCGGCCTCGTCAACGGTCTCGCCTTTGCCGTGATCACGGGCGTCGCTGCGGTGGCCTGGTTCAGGATCCCGGGCCTCGGCCTGGTCATCGGGCTCGCCATCATCGTGAACCTCTTCGCCGGCGCACTCGGAGGCATCCTGATCCCGATGGCGCTCGAACGTGTCAGGGCCGATCCGGCCGTGGCCTCCGGCACGTTCGTGACAACGGTCACTGACGTCGTCGGCTTCTTCTCCTTCCTCGGCATCGCGACGTTGTGGTTCGGGTTGAGGTAGGGCTACACGCACTCTCGTCTCCCCGGCGCGCTGCAACGCCCTTGGCGTTGCTGCGCAACCGGGACCCAGAAGCGGCACAGTATTGCAGCGACATGGGCCCCGGCTCTGCAGCGCACCGCTGAAGAAGCGCTGCGCTGCGTCCGGGGCACGAGACCGTATACGCAGCCATCATCTTTAATCCGAACTTAAGCGAGCTGCCGCATCATCGCCTTGCTTGGGGGAATGAGCATGCGTGTGCGGTTGAAGGCGGACGGACGGATTGTCGAGTTGCGGGATGGGCGGGAGTTTCCGGTCCAGCCGTTTCCAATCCAGCCCGTACCTAACGCAGCGCCGCCCGACACCAGCTCGCTCGCCGTGCGCGATTTGCGCCGCCGTGCCTGCCTGACCCAGATGGAGTTCGCGGCCAAGCTCGGCGTTCCCGTCGAGACCATCCGCAATTGGGAGCAGGGCAAGCGGGCCCCGCGGGGACCCGCCCGCGCGCTGCTCGCTGTGATCGCGCATGCGCCTGACACCGTATTCCAGGCGCTTGCCAAAGCCTGAGCTCGAGGCCTGACCTCAAGGCCTGACGTCAAGGCCTGACGTCAAGGCCTGGCACGAACCTCCCGTTAGCATTGCGCGCAAGATCCGACCCGGCGGCCGGTGTCGCCCGTTGGCAGTGTTGCCAGCCGGGTTCATAATGACGCCTGGATCATGATTTGGGGCGACCGCGACAGAGAGGATTCCTCATGCTGTTCGTCGAGACCAATGGCGCAAGGATACCGGCGATCGGGCTGGGGACCTGGGAGCTGAGCGGGCGCATGTGCACCCGTGTGGTCGAGCAGGCGCTGCGGCTCGGCTATCGCCACATCGATACCGCACAGGTCTACGAGAATGAGCGCGAGGTCGGCGACGGCTTGCGCGCCTCCGGCGTGCGCCGCGACGACATCTTCCTGACGACAAAGGTCTGGACCAATCATTTCGCGCCCCACGATCTCGAGCGCTCGGTCAAGGAGAGCCTGGCGCGCATGCGACTTCCCTCCGTCGATCTCCTGCTGCTGCACTGGCCCAATTCGCACGTGCCGCTGGAGGAGACGCTGGGCGCGCTGTCGCATGCCAAGCGCATGGGCCTGACCCGCCACATCGGCGTTTCCAATTTCACCGTGGCGCTGATCGAGCAGGCGGTGGCGTTGTCGCCGGAGCCGCTGGCCTGCAACCAGGTCGAATACCACCCTTATCTCGACCAGGCGAAGGTGAGGGCGGCCTGCGATCAGCACGGGCTCGCGCTGGTCGCCTACAGCCCGATCGCCAAGGGGCGGATCAAGACCGACCGGACGCTCGCCGAGATCGGGCGTCTGCATCACAAGACGCCGGCGCAGGTCTGCCTGCGCTGGCTGGTGCAACAGAATGTCGCTGCGATCCCGCGCACCTCGCGCGTCGAACGCCTGTCGGAAAACATCGAGATCTTCGATTTCGAGCTTTCGGACGACGAGATGGCCCAGATCGCCGCGCTGGCCAGTCCCAGGGGCCGCCTGACCGATTTCGCCTTCGCGCCAAAATGGGATTGAGAGGGGCCTGCCGTATGCTAGGACCAGCTTGGCAACCTGAAGTCAGGCGATGGAACTGCGGAAGATCATACGGACGGACATTGCAGCGTCGGCGATCGCCCATCTGACGCTGGTCGCGCTGATCATCGTGATCAGCGAAGTCCATCCGTTTCACGCCAGCCCGCCCGAATCGGTTTCCGTCAGCATCGTGACGCCGGAGCAGGTGAAGCAGGAGGAGGCCAAAGCCGAGGAGAAGACCGGGGAAAAACTCAAGGCGAAGCCGCCGGAGCCGACCCCTGACCTGAAACTGCCGAAGTTCGATTTGAACGATAAGGACAAGGCGGCGGCCGCGCCGAAGCCCGAGGCGAAGCAGCAGGCTGCGGCACAGTCCTCGAAGCAGCAGGCCTCGCCTGAACCGCCGCAGCAGAAACAGCCGCAGCCACAGCCTTCACAGACGCCGCAGCAGCGCGAGGCAAATGCGCAGCCGCAACCGCAGCCTCCACAGCCACAGCCTCAGCCATCGCAGTCGCCGCCGCCTCAGGCGACGCCGCAGCCCCCGGCGCCACAGCTACTGCCACAAGCGATGCAGCACCCGGAGGCCGCGCCGCCGCCGTCCTATCAGGCGCCGGAGCCCGACGTCACTGTCAAATACGGCGTCATGCTGGGCCTGCCGCCGGAATTGCCGACGGAGCTGCCGAAAGACGCCCCCAAAGACGATGGCGGCGATGCCAAGGATTCAATCGCGGCGAAGCTGCCGGTCGAAATCATCGCCGAGCTGCGTCGTCATTTGCGAAGCTGCGCCAAGCTGCCGGCTGGGGTCGCGCCGACCGACAACGTCAACATCAAGCTGCGCACCGTGCTCGCGACCGACGGCACGCTGGCGCGCGAGCCGATCCTGATCGAAGCCCCGCCGTCCGCAAAGGGCGTCGCGCTCGTGAAGTCCGCCATGAGCGCGCTTCAGGCCTGCCAGCCCTACAAGATGTTGCCGGCCGACAAATACGGGGAATGGAAGGTGATGGACCTGCCGTTCAGCCCGCGGGATTTCGGCGGCTAAACTCTCGCTTGGGCTACGGCCTTGCTTTGTCGCTCTGCTGTCAATCCATCTTCGCAAATATATTCCACTTTGCCGAAATTCGGACACGGCGTATGTGTTGGCCATCCCGGCTCATCCTTGAGGGGCGATCTTGTGGTCGTCATGTTCGCGAGCCGGCTTGCGGTGGACGCGGCAGCGTTCGGGTGCGAGAGGCCAAGGGCAGGGCGGATTGCTCTCTGTGAGCCCAAAGCTTCGTGCCGACGAGCGGCGCTGCAAAGCTTCGTCACGGCGCCGCCTGTCAAACCGCCACAGACGAGACGCCGGCAGCGAATACAACCTCAGCCTGAGTCGGGCGGCGAAATTGAAGCGCAGCCGCCGCGCGTGCACGGCGATTGCCGCGTCGGCGGGAGCATCAAAATGCAAAGATAATCAATGCCACCAGCAAGACGTTGAACATGCCCAACGTGAGTACGGCGATATCGAAAACGCGGATCAAGCTGATCATGGTGTCCTCCGATACACGCCAACCGGGTGCTATGATGCCTCCGCTACGACCGGGTGTCTATGCAGTTTGTGCCTGCTCGGCGACCATCGCCACAATGTCGGCCAACCGCGTTGGGTCCAGAACGCCGTGTGTGGGAGCGCGGGCGCGCTTGGGAAAAGTGGTGAAAATTCCGCCTTCGTCAACTCGCGCGGCATTGTTGACCGATGCGCTGTTGAGTTGCAACCATTTGTCTCAAACTTCACTCGCCCTGTGGAGACAGGCGAGACCGTTGAAACTATCGTAGTTACAGTCGGGCATCGTGCTACCGACCAAGGCAGCTCTACCTGGCTGCTGAAGCTACCCTATGCTTATTCTCTGTCCAACTCTGCTCGCCGCAGTCGCACTTGAGCGACGGATAAGCCGAGATCGCCGCTAATCCTTACAAGCCAGCCGGAGCACACGCTGGGGACACCACCATCTCGACCCAACACCTTGTGCACCGCGCGCTAGTGCCCACGATCTCGCAAGCTGGGTCGGCCGACACAATGTCGCGGCAGCACTTCGGGCACGTATATCCCGCGATGTTTGGCGTGAAGTCATACTCCGGACCAACATAGGCGCAGATCATGTGGTGGAATACTGGAAACAACATCAGCGCGGAGGAGCCGCAAGCCGGGCAACCCGTTTGGTTCGCTTCGATCTGCATGCTGCACCTCGCTCCCTCTCACAGCTCGTCGAGCCCGAATAGTTTCACCAGCATGGAAGCGATGCGCGCGCTGAGTTGTGTGTAGTGCATGTGAACGTCGACGGCCGAGTTCAGCGCCGGGGGATGCGCGCCTGGGCTGAACTGAATTCGCGCGATTTGCGAGGCGGTACGCTCGCGCGCCGCCGATGAGCCCGCTCCGGGGTACACGTCTGACACCGGCAGAATTTCCACGATCTCGCCCAGAATTCGCCGGTTGCCGAACAGGACAAAGACTTCGTTGCCGACTTTCGGGTCGGACAGGCGTTCGTTGGGAACGTACCAGTCGACGAAGACATCGGTGGGGTCGAGAATTTCTGCGATCGGAGTGCCCGCCACCAGTGACTGGCCGGCACGCGCTGGATTGTTCGCGACGATGCCAGCTATGGGTGAAAAGATTCTTCCGTCGGCAAAGCTGCTTTCAACCTTTTCGAGGCGATCAGAAAGTTGCCGGCTGAATTCGTCGAGAGCGGCCAATTGAGTGCTGGCCTCGGCGGCTTCCGCCTCCTGCGAGACCACGGCTTTGTTCGCCAGGGCGCGCTCCCGCGACATGTCAATGCGGTAATTCAGGCTCGCGGCCGATGAGGTTGCGATAAGTTGGACAGCTTCCTCAGCAAGCTGCAGATGTGAGCGCGCCGCGTCGAGAGATTCGCGCGCAACCCGGGCTTTGACACGCAGTTCCGCTTTGCGGCCGGCGATGCCCGCGAGCGAGCGCATATAAGTAGCGACGATTTCATCGTGCTGCGGAGACCGCACCCTTCCGATTTCTTCGCCTGCCTTGACCGATCCACCTCTCACCACGGTGATGCTGTTGATCTGCACGATGTAGGGCAGTGAAACCAAATATCTTGGCGAGGACACGCTGCCCGGGCCGCCGAGATAGAGAATTGGCCTCCCGAAATAGACGACAAAGAATGCGAGTATGCCGAATACGATTGTCGCATAGGCGGCGCGGACGGTCCGTCCGGCCGCGCGCCGACGGCTCTCGATAGGATCGGGAATATGCGGATCGAGTCGCGTCAGGGCCACCGTCATTTGGCCACCTCTTTTGTCCGATCTCCGAATAGTGCACGGCGAACGCGCGGTGGCACGAAATCATCGTTCCGCGACGAGGCAAAGATGATTTCCGAAGAGTAGGAAAAAAACCGCGCGCACTTCAGATAGACGCCCTGGTACAAGGGAAAGATCAGCGCCATCTTCCAGCCAAAGTTTCCGACGGATCGTTGGAATAGGGCGAACACAAGTGCCATAGTGAATACCGAGATCCAGAGCAGCAGCAGGTAGATCGCCGAGAGAAACAACACGGCATCCGGGCCGAACAACAGCACAATGTAGGCCAAGTAGAACGGCAGGCTGAGCGTCGGAACGAGATCGAAGACGATGAAGTCCAGCCTTTGGATCGTGTCCGGTAAACGCTCTAGCGGATGGCGAAAACTCAGCTCGCCATACATCATGAAACGGATGCGCAGAGCATCGCGATCCCAGCGCGCGCGCTGGCGCAACAGACTGATGCCGCTTGCGGGGCCGGCTGTTTCCGCCCAGGCGTCGGACACGAACCGAATGACATAGCCGAGCCTGCGGAGCCGTAAGGTGTACTCCATATCTTCGCCAGGGCCGACGTCGAGCCCGCCCTGCTGCGTGAAGATATCCCGCCGATACATGGAACAGGCGCCGGACAGACACGCGATCGCATCCACCACGTCGAGGATCGACCGCCCCGCAGTGATCGACATCAGGTATTCGACGCTTTGAAGTCCTGTCCATATCGAATCGCGCTCATTGCTGATCGCGATGTTGCAACTTGCGCCGGCGACGAGCGGATCGCCGAACGCAGCCGCGAGGCGCTCAACCGCGTTCGGTTCGAAGACAGTGTCGGCATCTACGGTCAGAAGAAGATCGCCGCGGGCAAACCGTGCTGCAGCGTTGATGGCAGCGCTGCGGCCGCAGCGGGTCCCATGGCAGATGACCATATCAACTAGCCCCTGCGCTCTCGCCCGCTCCGCGACCGCGCGTGTTTGGTCGGTGGAGCCGTCGTCGACGACGATGATTTCGACAGGTCGCAGGGTTTGCCGGCGCAGCGAGCTGATCGAAGGAGCAAGCCCGGAGCCGCCGTTGAAGGTCGGGATAATCACGCTTACCGTCGCCTCGCAAACCGTCCCACTGGCGCTTCGCCGCTTCGAGCTGAACAGAGCAAGAGACACCAGCGATAAGGTGTAGCGGGGTATGTCGAATATCAGCAGCGAGAAGGCGAGCAGAAACAAACTCGTTCCGGCGAGCACTTCTACCATTTCGGACATGCCGGCCACCTCCGCTGCGAAAGGACCATTCCGAGCATCCGACCAAACAAGGCGTGCAAGGCAATTATCAGATGGGAAAATGAAGACCATCGCGTTGATGGTCGAGTGGTAAATTGCGTAAACATTTGCTTTGTGTGTCTGCGCTATTCACCTCCAGCATCGGCTTGGCCAATTGACGATGGAAGCGTGCTCTCGAGTTTTGATTTTGTTGGCCTGCTGGCATCAGCATTGCGGTTTCATGCTGTTGCCGGGTCGATAAATCCGACAAGGTGACCGGTCCGGCCAACCTTTCAGGCGCAAGACGGCCTCAGTCTGGAGGGCTGAGGCCGGGGGCCGTTGATGTACCGTTGGGGTCGGTACTCTTCTATTTTAATCATGGCGAGACCACTTTGCGGTATTGTCCTGAAGGACAAGCAATCAGCACGTAGTTCCTCTCACACATCTGCGGACCGCCCGACGGGTATGACGGACCGTCGTCCGTGCTACGCACACGCCGTTGATACGTGTCCTACCGACGCCGCAGGCAGCAGCAACTTCCGTAACGAGGCTTTCGGGCTGTGCAATCGGGGCAGGTGTCATCGCCTGAGCCGATACTGCGAAGCAGAAGGCGAATGTGGCAATTCCGAGCGACTTGATCATATCGAGCTCCCTGGAAGCGCCCAACCGCCCGGCCGGCGCGGCGGAGCGATGACGCGACTCTCTCAAGTTGATGCCCGCGTCTGTAAGAGAATTGAGATAGATCAAAGCGACTTTAGGGAGTTCCACGCGGCAATCGCTGCACATAGCAGATCGAGACGCCGGCTTAGGACTATGACCGCAGACTTCCCTGTGCCTCTTGGGACAAGAGGGTGAAGTGGCCAGACTCGGGCAAAATGCGCCGCGAAGGTGCGAAGCTATAGTCGCAATTCAAGATGCGAGCTGGAAAAGTGGCGCTGCCGCCTCATGCTCCGTCATTGCGAGCGCAGCGAAGCAATCCAGTCTGCCGCCGCGGGGGGATTCTGGATTGCTTCGCTGCGCTCGCAATGACGATGTGGAGAGAGGGTGCGCCACATTCGCTCTTGTGGACGCACCGCTACTCAGCGGTGCACTGCAGAGCCGCAACACGAGCGCGTCAGGGACCGCGCCGCGTCTCCTCGCCATTCACCACCTCCGGCGCCATCGCTTCCCACGCGCTCGAGGCGAACTGCCGCCGCCAAGTCACGATCACCACGGTTGCCGTGGTCACGAACAACACCCAGGGGCTGACGAACCAGCCGAGATAGCCGAGTGCGAAGAAGAAGGCGCGCTGGCCGCGGTTGAAATGGCGGCCGGCGGATTCGAACAGGCGCGAGGTGCGGATCACATGAGCTTCGGCCTCCGGCGTGTCACGCTGCGCGGCTGCCGGCATGCCGCCGAACAGGATCGCGACATAGTTGAACAGGCGGTACGACCAGGCGAATTTGAAGAAGGCATAGACGCAGATCAGGACGAGGCCGACGCATTTCAGCTCCCACATCGCCGGCGAGGTACTGAGATCGATCGGCAGCTTGCTCAAGATCGTGATCGCGTCGTTGGTCGCGTGCAGCAGCGCCAGCGCGCCGCCGAGCGCGATCAGGCTGGTGGAGGCGAAGAAGGCGGTGCCGTTCTGCAATGAGGCCATGATCTGCATGTCGACCATGCGCGCGTCGCGGTCGAGTAGCCGGCGCACCCACACCTCGCGGTAGCGGTTCATGCGCGCCGACAGGCTGTCGCGGCCATAGGCCGATTGCTCCAGCGTCAGGGCGTAGACCAGCCATTCGATGATGAAGAAGCCGACGGCTGTGATGTCGACCCAATGCCTGCTCATGTCAGTCTCCCGGAGAGGATCGCAACGCTTGCCACGCATGGCGAGGTGCAGCAACGATTGATTGGCGGCAGGCGATGGCGTTAAAAGCGGCTCGCTTCAAGGCGTATCGAGAAGGACTGATGACATGGCTGCGCTGAAACTCGCAATCGGCAACAAGAATTACTCGTCATGGTCGATGCGGCCCTGGCTCGCGCTCCGCGCCAACGACATTCCGTTCGTGGAGACCCTCATCCCGCTCTACACCGACAATCCCGCGGACAAGGAGCAGATCATCTCGTTCAGCCGCGCCGGCAAGGTGCCGGTGCTGGTCGATGGCGACATCACGGTGTGGGATTCGCTCAGCATCATCGAATACATCGCCGAGCGCTATCCGGAAGTGAAGTTGTGGCCGGACGAGGCCGCCGCGCGCGCCCATGCCCGTTCGGTGTGCGCCGAGATGCATTCCGGCTTCATGGCCCTTCGCAACGAATGCGGCATGAACCTGCACCGCCCGGTGCGCCCCGTGACGCTGTCGGCGGACGCCGAGGCCAATATCGCGCGCGTGCAGGAGATCTGGCGCGAATGCCGGGCCCGGTATGGCGCCAATGGACCGTTCCTGTTCGGGCGCTTCGGCGCGGCGGATGCGATGTATGCTCCGGTCGTGCACCGCTTCCGCACCTACGCGATCGAGGTCACGCCGGAGACCAAGGCCTACATGGACACGATGCTGGCGCTTCCGGCGTTCCAGGAATGGACCCGGGACGCGCTCGCCGAAACGCTTGTCATCGAAAAGTTCGAGAACGTGTAATCTGCGGTGATCGGCCTCGCTCGACGCCGAGCAAGCCGGCGGCGCTCAATCGCCAGAGTCGTCGGCAGAGGGACCTCACGGCCCAGGAACCTCCCAAGGTGGTGGATCACGCCAGCCCCGACGACCGTTTGCCCCATACCCCCGAAAGAACCGGTTCCAGCGGTATCGTCGGCTGACGGCATCACTCTGAAATAACTGCAAAATTCGCACGTTTGCCATGTCGCATACTGCTGGCCAAAAACGCTCGTCGCATGCTATACAGCGGCCGGGTTTTCGGCCGGCCGACGCAGTGGGACCATGGGCGTGGCAGGCGTTGTTTGAGTGATGGAGAGGGTGTTGAAGCACAAATTCCCTATTGGCGCGCGCGTATTGTTCACCGCCAGCAATGTCGCACGCCCCGCTGCCAGCGGTTCGTATGAGGTCATCCGCCTCCTGCCGACCGATGGTGACGACTGTCAGTACCGGATCAAGAGCTCGACCGAAGCCTTCGAACGTGTCGCCAAGGAAAGCCAGCTCGCGCTGTCCTGAAGGCCGACGCTATCCGCGCATTGGCGCGTCCCCGGGAATTTGTATTCTGCCGCCGTCAAAAGGCCCGCTTCACCTTCAAAAGGTGGGCCGGGGGCAGTTGCCGACTCTCGGTACTCGCTTTGACCATTCGCTCTCTGCTCGCGTGAGGGGACGTCGCGCATGAACTGGGCATGGGCCTCGTCGCTCGACCAAATTTGGCGCTCGCCGGCCTTTCCAATGTGGATGATGTTGGCGGCTGCCGGCTTCTTCGGGCTGATCCTCCTGGTCACGCTGCTGCGCGCCGAACGATCGGTCGCCAACGGCGCGCTGACCGTCCTTGCGCTGCTCGCCATTGCCATCGCGCTGGCTGCTGTTGTGCGCGTCGATGGACCGGCGGGGCAGACCACGCCGACGGAGGCGCGCGCACAGGCGGCGATGACCGCGAGCCTGCCGGCGCTGTCCTGTCTCGACGATCTCGCCGGCGATGCCGTGGCCATGGGCTGCGAGAAGGCGCTGTTCGGCGCGCCGGACGTGGCCGCTGCGGCCGTCTCCACGACCGCGGCCAGGATCGACCGTCTGACGGCGCTCGGCGATGCCGCGACCGCCGAGAAGAGCCTGACGCCCGACATCAAGGTGCTGCGCAAATCGCTGGAGCGTGATCGCTATGGCTTGGTCGCGCAGGTACTGGTCGTGCGCGACGGCTGCACGCAGTTCGACTGTGCGGCCTTCCGCTCGCTGACCGACCAGCAGCAGGTCGCCGCCAACATGGATTCCCATCTCTACGACACGCTGGTCGCGCGCTACGCCCCGACCTGGAATGCGCCTGCAGCAGCGCAATCGTTGCCGGCCACTGCCGCACTTGCGGGACTGCCGCCGTCGATGCCGACGGGCAAGCCGACCAATGCCGAGTTCCCGAGTGCCTCGTCGACGCCGCCGGTCAGCATCATGAATCCCGAGCCGCCGACGCGTCAGTCGGCGCCCACCGCAAACGCGGCGGCTCCGCGCGCCCCCGCAGCGGCCTCGGCGCAGGCCGCAGCTCCCGCCGCGAAGAAGCCGCCTGCGCCGAAGGCTGCGCGGGCGCCGGCGGCAGCACCGGTTCCGCTCACGCCGCCGGCCGCGGCTGCCCCGGCTGCGGATAACAAGTAGATCGGCATTCCAAATGCGTGGCTGTCCGGCTAATGCTGGGGCATGCCACTACATCTGATCAAGCTCGCCGTCGGCTGCGAATCCGTCAAGGAATTGAAGGAGTGGACCGCCGAACGGATGCAGACCGCCAAGAAGAAGGGTCTGCCGCAACATCACATCCACATCACCCGCATGGTGCCCAAGCGCGACGCCGAGATCCTGTCGGGTGGGTCGCTCTATTGGGTGATCAAGGGCGAGGTCGCCGCGCGCGAAAAGATCATCGGCATCGAGCCGTTCCGCGACAAGGACGGCATCGGGCGCTGCCGGATCGTGATGCAGCCGAAGGTGATTCCGGTGTCGCCGCGGCCGATGCGCCCGTTCCAGGGCTGGCGCTATCTCGCCGACGATTCGGTGCCGCCCGATCTCGGCAAGTCCGCCGCCGGCTCGATCGCGGCGATGCCGGAGCCGATGCGGCGCGAACTGCGCGATCTCGGGCTGCTCTAAACCGCGATATTGTCGATCAGCCGGGTGGTGCCGAGCTTGGCCGCGACCAGGATGCGCAACGGTCCGTCGTTGCGCGAGCTGACCTGTGCCAGGGTCGCTGCATGGCGCACTTCGAAATAGTCGAGCTCAAAGCCGGCCGCCGTGATCATCGCGGCACCGCGCGCCATTGCGGGCGCGACCGCTTCGCCGGCGCGAATGCGCCCGGCGCTTACCTTCATGGCGCGGTATAGCGTGGTTGCGGTCTGCCGCTCCTGTGGCGACAAATAGACGTTGCGCGAGGACATCGCGAGCCCGTCGCGCTCGCGCACGGTGCGGGAGCCGATCACCTTGACGCCGAGCTCGAGGTCGCGGGCCATCTGCGCCACCACCCGCAACTGCTGAAAATCCTTCTCGCCGAAGATCGCGACATCCGGCCGGCACTGGGTGAACAGCTTGCCGACGACGGTGGCGACGCCGCCGAAGAAATGCGGGCGGAAGCGGTCCTCGAGGCCAGCCAGCGCCGGTCCCTCCGGCACGATGCGGGTGGCAAAGCCCTCCGGGTACATGGCCTCGGCGCCGGGATGCCAGACGATATCGACGTCCTCGGCGGCGAGCTTGGCGAGATCGGCCTTCCAGGTTCGCGGATAGGCGCCAAAATCCTCGGTCGGAGCGAACTGGGTCGGGTTGACGAAGATCGACACCACGACGCGGCTCGCGCGCCGCTTGGCCAGGCGCACCAGCGACATATGGCCGTCATGGAGCGCTCCCATGGTCGGGACCAGCGCGATCGTCGCCTTTCGCTTGCGAAGATTGTCGACGGCGCGTCGCAAGGTGGGGACCGTGCGGGCGATCAAGGGGCTGCGTGACATCAGAACTCGACGGGATTGGGAATCGACGGGCGCGTTCCGGCGCCCGGCAGGCTAACCTTAACAAGCGGCGACCATGGACGCCATGCATCCGGATGCGGCACAGCATCCCGCGCAAAGCCGCGCAAGCGTCGCGGCATTGTGGGCTGGATCACAGACGCGAAGCGGCGCCGCGATTCATGATGAAGGTCAGCGCGCCGCGATTTGTCTTGCCTGTCACGCATTTCACTTGACCGCAGACGCGGCCAACTCGAAGATATTCGTTAGGGGTGTTGAGGATCGCGATGCTTGTGCAAGCTAGCCAAGGCCAGTCCGGCTCGGCGCATGTGGTCGTGCTCGGCAACGAGAAAGGCGGCTCCGGCAAGTCGACTACCGCCCTGCACATTGCAGTCGCGCTTCTCAAAGCCGGCCAGCGCGTCGCCACCATCGACCTCGACTGCCGTCAGCAGAGCTTTACTCACTACATCGACAACCGTTCCGCCTGGGCGCGCCGAACCAAGCTCGACCTCGAACTGCCGTTGCATCGCTGCATCAAGCTTGGCGAAACGATGCAGGTTGCCGAGAACGAGAATTCGGAGTTCCTTCAGTTCATGGAGGCGGTCTCGGCGGTCGAGAGCAGCTTCGACTTCATCGTCATCGATACGCCCGGCACCGACAGCTACCTGATGCGGCTTGCGCACTCGATGGCCGACACGCTGGTGACCCCGATCAATGACAGCTTCCTCGATTTCGATGTGCTCGGCACTGTCGATCCCGCCAATTACGCGGTGACAGGCGAGAGCCACTACGCGGAGATGGTGCGGGATGTCAGGCGCAAGCGCCGCCAGCTCGACGGTGCGACCACCGACTGGATCGTGGTGCGCAACCGCCTGTCGATGCTCGGCTCCCGCAACAAGCAGCTCGTTGCCGATGGGTTGAAGGATTTGTCGCTGCGGCTCGGCTTCCGCTACGTCGACGGCTTCGCCGAACGGGTCGTCTATCGCGAGTTCTTCCCGCGCGGTCTGACCGCGCTGGACGAGATCGACGAGGCCACGCTCGGCATGCGGCCAAATCTCGGCCATCTCACCGCACGGGAGGAGGTGACGAGCCTGCTCCGCCAGCTCAAGCTTCCGCTCGACGAGCGCGGACGTCGCCGCGCGGCCAATCGCGCCGAGTGGTTCAACCAGGTCGACAAGCCGCTCGAGGTCCACGACATCCTCGGCGCTTGAGGCGGCGGTACATCGCTACTTCCAGTCGATCAAGAGGCCGGTCTCCCCGGGGAACCGAGCCCGCGCTCAACCGTTTTCACCCCGTGTTTACTGCAAAACGGAACCGATCGAGACAGGTTGCGTCGGATGGTGACGTGCACCCTGACGTAGCCGTGTGAGAGCGAGATGCCCAAGAAACGTGTGCGCCGCACAATGAAAGGGCTGCCGGTTCACAATATTTGGCCTTCCTGTCACGCGGCTGTGACATATATTAGGGAATAGGCGACCAGGGGCCGAAGAGCTCCGGAAGAACACGATTTTCAACAGGGATTCAGGCCGCAAGAGCCTGAGGCTGAGGACGAAAATGAAGCGTGGAATTGCCGTTCTGGTTTCGGTCAGTGCCCTCTGTGGCGTCGCCTATTTCACGGCGAGCAAGTGGGCAATCAGGCACGAGACCATCACCTTCTACGATGCCTCGCGCGACAACCGTGCGGTGCCCGTCGATATCGCGATCCGTCGTGACAAGGAAATGCAGGCCAATGCCGGCATGATCACGATGCCGGTCGCCGTGATCAACCACGGCAACACCGTCAAGAACACCGAGTACGGCTTCCTCGCCAACATTTTCGCCGCGCGCGGCTACCTCGTCGTCAGCCCGCAGCATGATTTGCCGACCGATCCACCGATGGTGACCAAGCCCGGCGAGATCTATGTCGGCCGGCTGCCGCAGATCCTGCGCGGCGTCGCCAACATCCATCTCGCCATGCAGGAGATGAAGAAGGTTCAGCCCAACGCCGACTACGAAAAGGTGACGATGGTCGGCCACTCCATGGGCGGCGACATCACGATGTATTTCGCCAAGCAGTATCCGGATGAGGTCAAGAAGGTCGTCACACTCGACAATCTTCGCGTGCCCTTCGTCACCGCCGGGAAGTTCAAGATCCTGTCGTTCCGCTCCACCGATCCGCAGTTCAAGGCCGATGCGGGTGTGATCCCGACCGACGAAGAATGCGAGAAGGCCGGCATCCAGGTCGTGAAGACCGAATTCCAGCACAACGACATGCGCGACACCGGTCCGGATGCTGCCAAGAACTCGATCCAGGGCATGCTCGACAAGTTCCTGAGCGCGACCGACAGTGAAGTGGCGCCGGTCGACACGCAATCGTCCCCGCCCAAGATTCTAGAGCCCGGGCCGGTCGCTTTGATGGCGCCCGCCAAGAGCTGACGCCTTCCTCGTCGTCGATACCGATTTCAAAGCCTCCGCCGGCTGCCGCCTGCGGGGGCTTTGCGCATTGACCGGGCTGCATGTGCTGACCACATTAGCCGCTCACGCAAGGGTCAAGGAAATGTCCGGCGAACCCATCAAACCGCGCGGCCGCGATGCCGTCTCGGCGCAACCAGGCGACGCTGTGCCGCAGGCGGGGACCTCGACCTCGGAGGACATCGCCGCCTTCGTCGCCAACGCGCGCGCGCTGTCACCGCATGCGCCCCGTGCAAAAGGGCGGCTGATCTTCGCGCTGGATGCGACGATGAGCCGGCAGCCGACCTGGGACATGGCTTGCGCGCTTCAGGCCGACATGTTCCGTGAGACCGCCGCGCTCGGCAGTCTCGACATCCGGCTCGTCTACTATCGCGGCTTCAACGAGTGCCGCGCCACGGGATGGATCTCCGACAGCGCCAGGCTGGCGGCGCTGATGAGCAAGATCGATTGCCGTGGCGGCGACACCCAGATCGGCAAGGTGCTGAGCGAGGCGCGGCGCGAGGCCGTCGCAACCGGCGTGCGCGCCGTCGTCTTCGTCGGCGACGCCATGGAGGAGAACGTCGACCAGCTCTGCGCCAAGGCAGGCGAGCTCGGCATGCTCAAAGTGCCTGTGTTCGTCTTTCAGGAAGGCCATGACGCGGTGGCCGAGAAGGCCTTTCGCGAGATCGCGCGCCTGACCGGCGGCGCTTGGTGCCGGTTCGATCCGGGCGCGGCGGCGCAGTTGCGCGAGCTGTTGCGCGCAGCCGCCGCCTACGCGGCCGGCGGACGCGAGGCGCTGTTGCAATTGGCGAAGACCGCCAGTGGCGCGGCCAGGCTGATCGGCCAGATGAAGTAGCGCTGGCGCGCGGTCGGCGGGGGCGCAAGGACTCGATGCTTTTTGGCGGTAGGCCGACTATATTCCGGCCATGACCCTGATCGCCGGCGCTATCGCCATTATCACCCTTTATTTGCTGCTCCAGATGTTCCGTTCGGCCAATCCGGCCGTGCTGGCACGCGCGATCAGGTTCGGTGGCGGCGTGGTGGCGCTGGCTGTCGCAGCGTTCACGGGCTTGAAGGGCGAACTGGTGGTGGCGATCCCGCTCGGGATATTCGGCGCCGGGCTCTTGGGCTGGACACCGATGGCAAACGCCGGCTTCGGCAATATCGGCGGGCTGTTCGGCGGGGGCGCGACGCGCCCGGCCGGTCAGGCCTCGCGCGTGCGCTCGCAATTCCTGGATATGCGGCTCGATCACGATTCCGGCCAGCTCGGAGGCCAGATCGTCGCCGGGCCTCACGCCGGGCGCGATCTCGATGAGTTTGATCTCGCGGCCCTGCTGGCAATGGTCCCGGCGTTCGACGCCGAGAGCGTGGCCCTACTTGAAAGCTATCTGGACCGCCGGTTTCCCGCTTGGCGTCAGAACGCGCAGGGCGACGCGGCAGGGGGGCAGCGCCGCACGGTGGCGAGCGGTAAAATGACGACGGAGGAGGCCTATCAGATCCTTGGCCTGCAGCCGGGGGCGGGGCGTGACGACATCAGCCGGGCTCACAAGTCCCTGATGAAGAAACTGCATCCCGACCAGGGGGGCTCGACGTATCTCGCTGCCCGTGTAAACGAGGCCAAGGATACTCTGCTTCGCACGCATAACGGCTAACTCCGGCACCACGCTACAAACGCTCGTCCCGTGTGAGCTCTGCTTGCTCTGTTTGCCGTCGCCCCGATGCCCGCCATTGTCGGCGTGGTCGATCCCTTGCGTAAAGTTTTAACCGTAAATCCTTGACGAGAGGTTGTCGTGGAACAGCCTCGTCGGTCACCGCATCCCGAAAATGAAAATGCCCGCGCAAGGCGCGGGCATTTTCATTGGAGCGGTGCGAAAGTTCAGTTGCGGACGGTCATGCAGGAGATATCGGCGCGCTTCAGGGTGCGGCAGACGGCTTCGGCCTGGTCGCGGTCGAGCCCGGCGAAGCGGGCGCGGTAGAGCTTGCGATTATCTTTCGCGACGACCGGCTCGGTGAACGGGTCGGCCTTGCTGAGCAGGCCGCGAGCCGAGCTGCGCGCCGCGCCGATGCGCTGCTGGGCTTCGTTCTCGCTCTCGAGCGCGCCGACCTGAACGATCCAGCCGCTGTGGGTAGCGACCGGCTTCGTGGTGGCGCTCATCTGGATCGGCTGCAGCGCCGGGTCGGCTGATGCGAGCTTCGCAGCAGCCGGGGCGGGTGCGGCGGCGGTGGCGGCCGGCAAGACGCCGAGGATGCCGTTGCCGGTGCCGAAGCCCGCCGGCTGCCGCGGCAGCTCGGCACGGGTGATCTCGGCCCTCGGAGCTTCCGGTTGGCTGGCCTCGGGCTTGTTGATGAGGTCTGCGCGGGCGACGACGGCACCGGAGGTTTCGGCGACGTCGGAGCGGGATGCGATCGTGCTCGTGACCTGCGGTGCGATCTGAGCCGGGGCGGCGGAGGCGACCTTCACCGCGCCGGCCTTGACCTGGACGGTCTTGACCCGGACCGGCTTCATCGGTTCGGACGAACCGGGGATGATCGAGAGCGGCTGGCTCGAGATCACGCCATTGGTGAGCGGCGCAGGCTCGATCTTGGATTCTGTCGGCCGAACTTCAGGCCTATTGGCTTCAGATCTGGGCTGAGCCGGCGGCACCGCGGCAGTCGCAGCCGCAAGCGTCGAGAGGCGCGCGGCGAGACGCGACGGGGCTGCTTCGGGAGCAGGGGCAGCCGCAGCCTGAACCTGCGGAGCGGAGCGGGCCGGGATATCCGACGCATCCGCAACCTCGGCAGCGGCGTCGGAACCGTTGCGTTCGGTGACCGCGGCGACGGTGTGGGTGGTCGCGGCCTTATCGAGGTTCTCCGCGAGCAGGTTGCGCATGATGGCGTCGCGCGAGCCGCCGCTGCGGCCGCCCAGCACCACGCCGATCAGGTGGCGGTTGCCACGGCGCATCGAGGTCACGAGATTGAAGCCGGAGGCGCGAGTATAGCCGGTCTTGATGCCGTCCACGCCCTCGACATTCCCGAGCAGATGATTGTGGTTCCGGATCGACTGTCCGCGCCAGTTGAACGTCGAGGTCGCGAAATAGCGATAGTAGCGCGGGAAGCGCTCCTGGATGGCGCGGCCGAGCGTGGCCTGGTCGCGCGCGGTCGTGACCTGCTCGTCGTTGGGAAGACCGTTGGCGTTGCGGTAAACCGTCCTGGACATGCCGAGCGAACGCGCCTTGCGCGTCATCATCTGGGCGAAGTCGTCCTCGTCGCCGCCAATCGCTTCCGCGATCACAACGGCTGCGTCGTTGGCGGAGCGGGTGACGAGACCTTTGATCGCGTCCTCGACGCGGATCGTCTGGCCGGCACGCAGGTTCAGCTTGGTGGGATCCTGATCGGCGGCGTGCTGCGACACCGGCATCTCGGTGTCGAGCTTCATCTTCCCGGACTCGAGGCGCTCGAACAGGAGATAGAGCGTCATGATCTTGGTCAGCGAGGCCGGATGGCGGATCCCGTCGGGACTCGTGGCCTGAAGCACGGAGCCGGAGTTGCCGTCGACGATGATCGACGCGAATTTCGGGCTGGAACTCTCGGACACATCGCGCTGCACGCGGTGTTGCGCGTAGTGACGCCGGTGGCGCCGCGCCTCGGCAGCATCGGTGGTGAAGATGACTGCACTCGTGACCGCAAGAAGCCCAAAAACGCCAACCCGCGCCAAGCGCGAGGAAGACAAGTTTTTACGAAGCATGAAACCCCGTCCCCGTTTCTGACTTGATCACCGGCTCGTGAGGCGAAATTGTGCCCAAGGGACCCGGGATCATTACCTGCTCAGGCTGTCCTCCGCAGATGTTCGCCGCGGGGGACGTTGGACCTGAGCCGCTGTTCTGGCTAAGGTGATGTTCTCCAACGGCTTTTGGCCGCTTGTGGAAGTTGAACACGTCCAGGGAATCAAGGTAGGGGGCCGCGGTTTCCAAAAGCTTAAGGAACCATTGCGGGAAACCCCGGGAATCTTGGCAAATTTGCCCGCAATTTTGTGCGGCGCACAAAATTCTTGACTTTTTTGTGCGTTGCACTAATCGTGAGCAGAGTCAGGGAGCCGGGGCTTCCGACAGGCTAGGGAAAAGGATTCCGAATGTTCAAGGTTGAAGACTTTCAGGGCTACGGGAAAGAGCACTTCGAGCAGTACGTCGCCTCCGCGACGTCGATGCAGCACGGCCTTCAGGCGATCGCCAGCGCTTATGGCGACTACACCAAGAAGTCGTTCGAAGACACCAAGTCCTTCGTCGAGAAGCTTTCCGGCGTGAAGTCGCTGGACAAGGCCGTCGAAGCGCAGACCGAATTCGCCCGTTCCGCCTACGAGTCCTTCGTCGCGGAATCGCAGAAGATCGCCGGCCTTTACAGCGACCTCGCCAAGCAGGCGTTCAAGCCGGTCGAGACCATCGTGTCGAAGTTCACCCCGGCCGCCAGCTAACGTTTCCTGACGTCCTGGAATCAAAGGCCCGGCTGCAGTAGCCGGGCTTTTTTTGTTTGTCTCGAAGTGTAGGTCTCAGCGCGCCATCGCAGCTTCCACACCGTGCCGGTTTCCTTGAACATCGAGACGTCTGATCTGCCTTCGTCATCAGATAGAACTTGTCGGTGCGGCTCGCGCAATACTGCAGCACGCGGGAGGTCGGGTCGCTCCGGTGTTCACCTGCACCGTATGGATCCTGATGTTCGCCGCCTTGGCGTTATCGCACAGCTTCTTCTGCCGCGCGTCGATCTGCGAGGCGTGACGATCCCCGGAAATCTGTGCCTTTGCCCGTTTTCGCGTCACGCCATTGTTTTCGCGTCACGCCATTGAGGGTAAATTGGTCCGTAGATAACCGGAGATAGCCCGCGCGAAACCGCCGCAGCCGCGTTGCTGGCCGGGTTCCTGGTGAACATCTTCTAAACCGGCGGGGCGGAAGCTTTTGTCAAATCAGTCCGGATTGATTAACCTTGGTGAGGATCGCCCGGACCGGGAATCGGGACCGCCATGGCCGCATCGGCCGAGCTGCCGCACGCTTGCGGCGAGCCGGGGGCAGGCCCATATTCGGTGAGGCCGATCCGGTTTGGACCGGACCGGCTGGAAGCGGCGATCCAAAAAGGCGGTGCGCCTGTGCGAAGCTCCGAAGGCCGGGGCTGCGCGGCGAACCGTCATACGCTTCCGTGGGGAATTTGAACGCCTGAGCCATGCCGCAACTGTCTTCCAGACCAGATCCCTCCGCGGCCGCCGCCGCCCACGCTGCCCTGATGAGCAACGACGAGAACCGTTCCGGCGGTCCTTCCGCGCCAAACACGTCCGTCATCACCAAGGTCAAGCCGAAGACCAAACGGCCGAACCTGTACCGTGTGCTGATCCTGAACGACGATTACACGCCGATGGAATTCGTCGTTCATGTGCTGGAGAAATTCTTCCAGAAGGACGCCGAGGCCGCAACCAAGATCATGCTGCACGTTCATCATCACGGGATCGGGGAGTGCGGCGTGTTCACCTACGAGATCGCCGAGACCAAGGTAACGCAGGTGATGGATTTCGCTCGCAAGCACCAGCATCCGCTGCAATGCGTGATGGAAAAGAAGTAAGACACGTCACGGCGCATTCGAAGCCGGTTCTTGTGCATGTCGCAGTGTGATTGCCGCGTGATGTCTGCGCGCGATGTTCGTTGCAGAGGGCAAAACTACGGAATTTCGGACCGGTGCTGATCGTGCCCAAACCGGAACGGGTTTTGCATCAAAAAATACCGTAGCTGTGCAGCCGCCTGAGTCGCGGAACCGGTCTTTCGCCGCGATCTTGTATAACTATATGTGACAAAGGTTGTTGTTGCCTGACCGGGCGATGGCGATCATGATGGTGGGGGCCATAGAGGACGCGAATGCCGACTTTTTCCCAAAGCCTTGAACAATCCCTGCATCGTGCACTGGCGATCGCAAACGAGCGTCATCACCAATACGCGACGCTCGAGCATCTTTTGCTCTCCCTGATCGACGACTCCGATGCAGCCGCCGTCATGCGCGCCTGTAGCGTCGACCTCGACAAGCTCCGTACGAGCCTCGTCAATTATCTTGAGACCGAATTCGAGAACCTGGTGACGGACGGCGCCGATGACGCCAAGCCGACCGCAGGCTTCCAGCGCGTGATCCAGCGCGCGGTGATCCACGTGCAGTCGTCCGGTCGCGAAGAGGTGACCGGCGCCAACGTGCTGATCGCGATCTTTGCCGAGCGCGAGAGTCATGCCGCGTATTTCCTGCAGGAGCAGGACATGACGCGCTACGACGCCGTCAATTATATCAGCCACGGTATTGCCAAGCGGCCAGGCGTCTCCGAGGCGCGGCCGGTGCGCGGTGTCGACGAGGAGACCGAGACCAAGGGCAGCGAGGACGCCAAGAAGAAGGGCGAGGCGCTCGAGACCTATTGCGTCAACCTCAACAAGAAGGCGCGCGACGGCAAGATCGATCCGGTGATCGGACGCAATTCCGAGATCAACCGCGCGATCCAGGTGCTGTGTCGCCGGCAGAAGAACAATCCGCTGTTCGTGGGCGAGGCCGGCGTCGGCAAGACCGCGATCGCGGAGGGCCTGGCCAAGCGCATCGTCGACAGCGAGGTGCCGGAGGTGCTGGCGGCTGCGACCGTGTTCTCGCTCGACATGGGCACGCTGCTCGCCGGTACGCGCTATCGCGGCGACTTCGAGGAACGCCTGAAGCAGGTGCTGAAGGAGCTCGAGGCGCATCCCAACGCCATCCTGTTCATCGACGAGATCCACACCGTGATCGGTGCGGGCGCGACGTCGGGCGGGGCGATGGATGCCTCGAACCTGCTCAAGCCCGCGCTCGCTTCCGGCACCATTCGCTGCATGGGCTCGACCACCTACAAGGAATACCGGCAGCACTTCGAGAAGGACCGCGCGCTGGTGCGGCGCTTCCAGAAGATCGACGTCAACGAGCCGACGGTCGAGGACGCGATCGCAATCCTCAAGGGCCTCAAGCCGTACTTCGAAGACTACCACCGGCTGAAATACACCAACGAGGCGATCGAGGCTGCGGTACAGCTCTCTTCGCGCTACATCCACGACCGCAAGCTGCCGGATAAGGCGATCGACGTGATCGACGAATCCGGCGCGGCGCAGATGCTGGTCGCCGAGAACAAGCGCAAGAAGACCATCGGCATCAAGGAGATCGAGACCACGATCGCCTCGATGGCGCGGATCCCGCCGAAGAGCGTGTCAAAGGACGATGCCGAGGTGCTCAAGCATCTCGAGCAGACCCTGAAGCGCACGGTGTTCGGTCAGGACAAGGCGATCGAATCGCTCGCCGCTTCGATCAAGCTGGCGCGTGCCGGCCTGCGCGAGCCGGAGAAGCCGATCGGCTGCTACCTGTTTTCGGGTCCGACCGGCGTCGGCAAGACCGAGGTCGCAAAACAGCTGGCGGCGTCGCTCGGCGTCGAGCTGTTGCGCTTCGACATGTCCGAATACATGGAGCGGCACACCGTGTCGCGCCTGATCGGCGCGCCTCCCGGCTATGTCGGTTTCGATCAGGGCGGCCTGCTCACCGACGGTGTCGACCAGCATCCGCATTGCGTGGTGCTGCTCGACGAGATCGAGAAGGCGCATCCCGATCTCTACAACGTCCTGCTCCAGATCATGGATCACGGCCGGCTCACCGACCACAACGGCAAGCAGGTCAACTTCCGCAACGTGATCCTGATCATGACCACGAACGCGGGCGCGTCCGATCTCGCCAAGCAGGCGTTCGGCTTTACGCGCTCGAAGCGCGAAGGCGACGACCACGAGGCGATCAACCGGCAGTTCGCGCCGGAATTCCGCAACCGTCTCGATGCCGTCGTGTCGTTCGGCCATCTCAGCGTCGAGGTGATCGGTACGGTGGTCGAGAAGTTCGTGCTTCAGCTCGAAGCGCAACTCGGCGATCGCGATGTCACCATCGAACTGTCCGACCCCGCCAAGACCTGGCTGGTGAAGCATGGTTACGACGAGCAGATGGGCGCACGTCCGATGGCTCGGGTGATCCAGGAGCACATCAAGAAGCCGCTGGCCGACGAGGTGCTGTTCGGCAAGCTCAAGGGTGGCGGCCATGTCCGCGTCGTTCTGGTCAAGGACGAGGCCGACGAGACCAAGGACAAGATCGGCTTCGAGTTCGTCGAGGGTCCGGTCACGCCGAAGCAGGAGAAGCTCCCGGGTGCCCGCAAGCGCCCGCCGGGCAAGTCCAAGCCCGGTGGCCCCGGCGGCTCGAAGGGGCCGACCAAGAGCCCGCTGGTCAAGGCTTGATCTGCGCGCGATGAATTGAAAAGGCCGGCTGAGAAGCCGGCCTTTCTCGTTGGCAGCCAAATATAAGCAAGAAGATCCGATATGACCAACACGCCTTCTGCAAACTCGTCGTCAGCTTCCTCGATCCCCGCCGACGATCCCGGCCGCGCCCTGACGGTCGCCGATCCCGACGGCGCTGACGTGCCGCATATCTCTGTGGCCGGCGGCACCTACACGGTTCTGGTGTCGGGCGCGCAGACCGCAGGACGCTATTGCCTGGTCGACATGCTGGTGCCCGCCGGCGGCGGGCCCCCGCCGCACCGCCACGACTTCGAGGAGATGTTCACGCTGCTCGAAGGCGAACTTGAATTCACCTTTCGCGGTAATACCGTAAGTGCGGGGTCGACCGTCAACGTCCCGGCCAACGCGCCGCACGCGTTCAAGAACGTGTCCGGCAAGACGGCCCGTATGCTCTGCATGTGCGCGCCAGCGGGACAGGACGAATTCTTCCTGGCGGTTGGCTTTCCCGTCGAAGGCCGCACATCGCCACCGCCGAAGCCGACCCCGGAAGAGATGGCCGAGAAAGGCAAGCTGATCGCAGCACTGCTGCCGAAATATCGCACCGAGATGGTGAAGATGTGAGGCGCGGCGGACGCAGCCGAAATCGGCCTTCCCAAATGGTCGCGCGCTATTCGCCGCGCAGGCGCTGGTCGTCCTGCACGCGAACATGCTCGGCGCCGCGCGCACCCGCGGACGACAGCCGCAACATGCTCAGCGCTGCGCCGCAGAGCGCGAAGCCGACGCCGGTCAGCAACGCGATCCTGGTTCCCTCGATCGGATAGCGGCCGAGGAAGAGTGCCACCAGCGCTGCGCCGGTGGTCTGCCCAAGCAGCCGCGCCGTCCCCAGCATGCCGCTGGCGCCGCCGGCACGCTCGCGCGGGGCGGCCGCGATCATGGTGCGGTTATTGGGGGTCTGGAACAGGCCGAAGCCGGCGCCGGCCAGCGCCATCCGCCAGACCACGTCGAGCGGCGTGGGCGCAGCCGGCAGCAAGGCGAGCGCAGCGAGGCCGCAGGCGAACAGCGTAAGGCCGATGCCGCCGAGCAGGCCGGCCGGATAATGCTCCACCAGGCGGCCGGCGAGGGGGGCTGCGAACGCCACCGCGATCGGCCACGGCGTGATCAAGAGGCCCATATGCACCGCCGAATAGCCGAAGCGGCTCTGGAGATAGAAGGGGATCGCGACGAAGGCCAGCATCTGCCCGCAGAACGAGGCGATCGAAGTCGCAATCGACAATGCGAACACGGGGATGCGCAACAGGTCGATCGGCAGCAGCGGCGAGGCCATGTGGGTCTCGCGGTAGATCAGCAGCGCGCCGGCGACGAGCGCGATGGCGAACTGCACGAGGCAGGTGATCGCGGCTTCGCCATGACCGACGCTATCGACGGCCGCGATGCCGACGCCGAAGGTGATCGCGGACAGCCCCGCGCTCTGCCAGTCGAAGGAATGGCTCGCAGGCCTGGTGTGCGGCAGGCTGCGCAGGCCCAGCACCAATGTCACCACGCCGAGCGGAACGTTGATGGCGAACAGCCAGGGCCAGCTGCCGAACGCCAGGATACCGGCGGCGAGCGTCGGGCCGACCGCGGCTGAGAAGGCGACGACGAGAGCGTTGAGCCCGATGCCGCGGCCGAGCTGGCTGCGTGGGTAAGTGAAACGCACCAGCGCTGCGTTGACGCTCATGATGCCGGCCGCGCCGAACCCCTGCACGATGCGTGCAATCGTGAGGAGCGGCAGCGTGTGCGCCAGCGCGCAGAGTGCGGAGGCAAATGTGAACAGCACCAGGCCGACCAGATAGACGCGGCGATAGCCGACGATCTCGCCGAGCGAAGCCAGCGGCAGCAGCGAGATCGTGATCGCGAGCTGGTAGCCGTTGACGATCCAGATCGAGAACGCCGGGCTGGCGTCGAGGTCGGCCGCGATCGTCGGCAGCGCGACGTTGGCGATGGCGCTGTCGACCACTGCCATGATAATGCCGAGCGCAATGGTCAGGACCGCCTGGCCACGCTGCGGCTGCGGCAGGCCGTCGGCGTGCTCCATGGAGGCTGGCAACATGATGGCGGCGTGCTTGATTCGAGCCGTGGTTCGTCTCCGGATTAGGAAATTGCGAGATGCATCGCAACCCGGCAGGATACGGGCGGTTCCTGCGCCGGGAGCAGGTCTCCCGGCACCGCGGGCATGGGTCGGCACGGCCTCGCGGCTCACCAGCGGGAGGTCGACTTCCCGAACACATAGAGCGCGCCGAGCCCAACCGTCACCGCGGTCGAGACGATCAGGATGGTGCGCTCCCAATCGATCCGCTCCGCTCGGCGCGGTTGAGATTGAGAGCGGTGAACAGGGCCTTCATGGCAAATCGGCGCATCGGCTGCCTCGCGTGAGCGCACGATGCCACTGTCGGCGCGGGCCGGCTTGATGCAGCTCAAGCCGGACTGCGCCGGCGTGCCGGTCTCTACACCGCCGGCGGATTGCGGTCGGTGAAAGTTGTGCGCTGGTGCCAGTAAGGATAGGGCAGCGTCACCTTGCTCGCCGCATCGAGCTTGGCGATCTGGTCCTTGGTCAATGACCAGCCGACCGCGCCGAGATTTTCGCGCAGCTGCGTCTCGTTGCGCGCGCCGATGATCAGCGTCGAGACGGTCGGACGCTGCAGCAGCCAGTTCAGCGCGATCTGCGAGACGCTCTTGCCCGTTTCCCTGGCGACCTCGTCGATCGCATCGACGACGCGATAGACGTGCTCGTCCGGCACGGGCGGGCCGAACTCGGCCGTCTTGGGCAAGCGGCTTACGTCAGGCTTTGGCTGGCCGCGGCGGATCTTTCCGGTGAGGCGTCCCCATCCGAGCGGCGACCAGACCACCGCGCCGAGGCCCTGGTCGAGGCCGAGCGGCATCAGCTCCCATTCGTAGTCGCGCCCGATCAGTGAATAATAGGTCTGGTTGGCGACGTAACGCGGGAAGCCATGCTTGTCGGCAACGCCAAGCGATTTCATCAGGTGCCAGCCCGAAAAGTTCGACACGCCCACGTAGCGGATCTTGCCGGCGCGCACGAGCACATCGAGAGTCGCGAGCACCTCTTCAGGCGGGGTGAAGGCGTCGAAGCCGTGAAGCTGGAACAGGTCGATGTAATCGGTGCCGAGCCGGCTCAGCGAAGCGTCGATGGCTGTAAGCAGATGCTGCCGCGACGACCCGATGTCGTTGGGGCCGTCGCCGAAGCGGAACGTCGCCTTGGTCGAAACCAAAACCTTGTCGCGGCGGCCCTTGATGGCTTCGCCGAGAACGCGCTCGGACTCGCCGAGCGAATAGACGTTCGCGGTGTCGAACATCGACACGCCGGCATCGAGGCAGATATCCAGAAGGCGCCGGGCTTCGGTCGCGTCGGTGGTGCCCCACGCAGCGAGGCGGCCCACGCCGCCGAAGGTGCCGGTCCCAAGACTCAAGGCGGGCACCATGAGGCCCGAGCGGCCCAAGCGTCGGTATTCCATCGATTTGCTCCTCGGCTGGCCGCTGATTGATCCCCGCGACCTCTGCCGGATCGTAATGCAAGGCTGCGCCGTGTCCTACCTCGCGCTCACATACCGGCCTTGCTTGGAAACGGCCTAGTCGTGCAGACGCATGTCATCGAATGCCGCGTCAGTCACGCGCGGGCTGGCCGTCGTCGCCGGAAGCCGAGCCGCGCCCCTCGTTACTGGTGATTGAAGGCAGGTGGCCTCGCTCTCGCGCGCCGGCCGCGGCAGGAGCGTCAGGCTCCAGCCCAACGCAACAAGCACCGCGAGCCGGATCGCGATCACGCCGAGCAAGACTTCCGATCCGCTTATCGTGGCGTTGGTTCTCATGTGCAGAGCCTGATCCCGGCTGCAGCACCTGACAATCTGGAATTCACGAGCACGGCCTTCGCCTGAAGCGAAGGCTCGGGCCATTGGCTGCCCGGACGTCAATGCCGCGACTGGCTCTGCCGGAAGTCGCGCGGTGACATCCCGAAATGCTCGCGGAAGACGCGGCCGAAATGCGAGAGGTCGTTGAAGCCCCAGGCGAAGGCGATCTCGCTGATGTGGCGGTGAGCGAGCACGGGGGAGGCGAGGTCGCGCCTGCATTGAGCGAGGCGCTCACCGAGGACGTAGCGCTGGAACGAGGTGTCCTCGTCAGCCAGGAGATCGTTGACATAGCGGGACGAGATGCCGAGCGCCGCTGCGGTCTCGGACAGCGAGAGGTCGGGATCGGCAAGATGAGCCCGGATATGCGCCTTCAATCGGTAGAGCAGGGCGGAGCGATGCGTCGAGGACGGCAGCGGCGTCTTGCCCAGCCGCTCGCCCAGCGCCATCGCCAGGACATCGACGGCCTGTTCCGACAGAGCGGCGGCGTGGTGCAGATCGATCTGATCCGCGCTCTGGCAGAGCCGGTAGATGAAATCGTAGGCGATCCTCTGCAGTGGCGAGTCCGGCCCGAAAGAGGTGGCAGTAAGAGTTTCGGTCGCGCCGAGCCGGCGCTGCAGCATCTCGCGCGGCACCTTGAAGATGGTCTGCGTGAAGATGCCGTCGAATTTCAGCTCGTAGGGACGGGTGGTGTCATAGAGCGCAAACTCTCCCGGACTGACCACGGCCTCGCGGCCGTCCTGCACCACGCCGCCGGCGCCGCGATTGCCGAGCGCGATCAGGATGAAGTCCTGATCCGAGCGCGCGATGCGCGACGGCGTGCGCAACACGTGTTGACGGTCGGAGCAGACCTCGGAGCATTCCGCCTTGCCCAGTGGCGCCCGGGTGACCGTGCCCCGAAAGGCGCTGCCAAGATCGGACCTGCAGTCGAGCCCGACGAAGACGTCGCAAACGATATCCTGCCAGAGCGCAAGCCGGCGGTGGCCTGGGCTGTCGTCCGTGGTGAACTGGATTGGCATCTGCAGAGCCTCCTTTCACATCCCGCAAAATCGCGTGTCGGCGCTGGTCCCGACTGACGAAGGCAAATCCCGTACCGGGTCGGTGAATCCCGTCCGGTCGAGTTTTTGTTCCGCCGCGGTCGAGCGCCCGCCGCCCGGCTTGGTCAAATAGACTGCATCGGACCTGGCTTCCGATCAACCGGCAAGGGAGGCGGGAATGGGCATCGAACATCCGAAATACAAGGTCGCGGTGGTGCAGGCGGCGCCCGCCTGGCTCGATCTCGACGCCTCGATCGACAAGTCAATCGCCCTGATCAGGGACGCCGCCGAGAAGGGCGCCAAGCTGATCGCTTTTCCGGAAGCCTTCATCCCCGGCTACCCCTGGCACATCTGGATGGATTCGCCGGCCTGGGCGATCGGTCGTGGCTTCGTGCAACGCTATTTCGACAATTCGCTGTCCTATGACAGTCTGCAGGCCGAGCGGCTGCGCGACACCGTGCGCAAGGCCAAGCTCACTGCCGTGCTCGGTCTGTCCGAGCGCGACGGCGGCAGTCTCTATCTGGCGCAATGGCTGATCGGGCCCGATGGCGAGACCATTGCAAAGCGCCGCAAGTTGCGGCCGACCCATGCCGAGCGCACGGTCTATGGCGAGGGCGACGGCAGCGATCTCGCCGTGCACGCGCGGTCCGACATCGGCCGCATCGGCGCCCTGTGCTGCTGGGAGCATCTCCAGCCGCTGTCGAAATACGCCATGTATGCCCAGAATGAGCAGGTCCATGTCGCGGCCTGGCCGAGCTTTTCGCTCTACGATCCTTTCGCGCCGGCGCTCGGCGCCGAGGTGAACAACGCCGCCTCGCGCGTCTATGCGGTCGAGGGCTCCTGCTTCGTGCTCGCGCCTTGCGCGACGGTCTCGCAAGCCATGATCGACGAGCTCTGTGATCGGCCGGACAAGCACGCGCTGCTGCATGCCGGCGGCGGCTTCGCTGCGATCTACGGCCCCGATGGCAGCCAGATCGGCGATAAGCTCGCGCCGGACCAGGAGGGCCTCTTGATCGCCGAGATCGATCTTGGCGCCATCGGCGTCGCCAAGAACGCCGCTGATCCAGCCGGGCACTATTCGCGCCCCGACGTGACCCGGCTCCTGCTCAACAAGAAGCGATACCAGCGCGTCGAGCAGTTTGCGCTGCCGGTCGACACCGTCGAGCCCACGGACATTGCCGCGGCGGCGAGCTGATCGCCGCAATCGAGGGAGGCACGATCATGGAATCCGCAATTCCTCTGCATCTCGAGACGCCGCGCACGCGCCACAAGCGCGTGCCGGACGATTACGAGCCGCCATACCCGTCCTTCGTGGCGCGCTATAAGCCTTCCGTGAACCGGGTCGTGATAGCCTATTTCGGCCTTCAGTATCGCGGCACGGCGGCAGCTGCCGCAACGGACGCTCTCGCCGAAATCGCGGCGCGGTTTGCCGCGGAAGGCGGTCCTTCGCATTGGGACCGGGCGCAATATGTTGATCAGGCAGGCTACGAGAACGTCGTCTCGGTGGCCTATTGGGACGACATTGCGCGGTTCGACAAATGGTTTGCATCGGCGCGCGAGGCCTGGACCGGAGCGCAGCCCGAGGGCATCGGCACGTTCATCGAGGTGCTGCGCCCCACGGTGGCGCGGCACGAGACGCTGTTTTCCTCGCTCGGCCGGCCCGAGGGCGTCGCCGCAATCTCCGGCGGCATGAGCGGCGAGGTGCAGGAGCACGCCTATTGGGGCGGCATGCGCGACCGCATCCCGCTGTCACAGACCGATCCGATGTCGCCGGGCGGCAATCCCGAGCTGATCCGCGACGGCGCGCGGCTGCGCGTGAAGGCGCACGACAATCTCTGTCTGATCCGATCAGGCCAGGATTGGAGCGATACCGAGACCTCGGAACGAAAGCTCTATCTCGACGACGTCGAACCGGTGTTGCGCGAGGGCATGGATTTCTTGCGCGATGACGGCCTTGGCATCGGCTGTTACGCCAACCGTTACATGCGCGTGCTTGCAGCCGGCGGGGACGCGAGTGAAAAGTCCTACGGTCAAAGCTGGTGGAAGAGCCTGGCGGCGCTGGAGCGGTGGGCGGAATCGCATCCGACCCACGTCAGGATATTCGGCGCCGCGATGAAGTACCTGTCGACGCTCGGCCCCTCGGCAAAACTGCGGCTCTACCACGAGGTCACCGTGGCTGCTGCCGACGAGCAGTTCTTCGAGTACCTGAACTGTCACGCCAAGACCGGCATGCTGGCGGCGGTGGAGACCGTCGCCGCTTGATAGAGTTAGATCACGCAATGGCCGAGCAGCTCGGGATGCGCGGCGCAGATGTGATGCGCGCCGGCGTCCCGCAGCTCGGTCTCGCTGCCGTAGCCATAGAGCACGCCGATCGCGGTCATGCCGTTGGTGCGGGCGCCGACCACGTCATGGCTGCGGTCGCCGATCATGATCGCGCTGGCGGGATCGACCCTGGCTTCGTCGAGCGCGTAGCGCAGCAGGTCGCGCTTGTCGACGCGCGTGCCGTCGAGTTCGGAGCCGAACACCCGCTCGAAATACGGTTTCAGGCCAAAATGCTCGACGATACGGGTGGCGTAGACCGCGGGCTTGCTGGTCGCCACGAACATGCGCGGTGTTGTCGCGGCAAGCGTTGTCAGCGTGTCCACGATACCGGCATAGGCTTCGTTCTCGAACAGGCCGACGTCGCTGAAGCGCTCGCGATAGAGCAGCAGCGCCCGGTCGGCGAGTTCCGCGCTGCCCGTGAGCTTTTGCAGGCTGGCATGCAGCGGCGGCCCGATGCACCAGGTCAGCTCGTCCTCGCTCGGAACCGCAACGTTGAGCCGCTCCAGGGCGTACTGGATCGAGCGCGTGATCCCGGGCTTCGGGTCGGTCAGCGTGCCGTCGAGATCGAAATAAATGGTCACCATATTGTCGCGCCTGTGTTGATACCGCCGCCTATTGCCAGACCTAAACGAGGCCGGGGGCCAAGGCAAACGCGCAACCATTGTCACGCCGAAAATCGCCTTCCCGATACCGCGTATCCCTTAAAGCTCGCTATTCGCGGGAGGGAAGCGTAGAGTCGCGCCATCACCGCCTTTCCATTGGCATCGACCGGTGACTGAGGGTCACCAGCGCTCCCGCCGACTGAGCAGGAGCGTGCATGACTCGATTTCGTCTGGTCGACTGGATCCGCCGGAGAGCGCTTCTCGTCGCATTGATGCTTGGCACATTGATACTTGGCACACTGTCGCAAGGCGCTGTCGCGGCAGGACCGGACTGCCGGGCGATCGAAAGCACGAGCGGACGTCTCGCCTGCTACGATGCTGCGTTTCCTCCGAAGGAAAAAAAGCCCGCTGCTGCGGAAGGCGATGGGTCCCGTGCTGCCTACAAGGACCCGTTCGTGGCGGAAGAGGCCAGAACCGCGGCGAAGCTGAAGAACATCTGCCGCGGCTGTTGAGGGTTGCTCGTTCGCCGCGCTCGTCGATCAACGAGTCCGGACGAGGGATCGAGACGATTTTTTCAGGAGAGGCCGGATGAGCGAGCGACTTGAAACCCTGAAGAAGGCCCGTGAGCGCATGATCGAGGACAGGGACGCGCATGCGAAAGTGCTGGCCGCCCCCTTTGTGCGCGACACGGCCGAGCGAGCGCGCAACAAGTTTATCGAGATCCAGGCGCTGATTGATGCCCTCGACCGCGCCATCCGGGGCGAAATCCCGGTTGCGGTCAAAAACTAAGGCGGTAGGCAGCGAGACCAGCGGAGCGCCGCTACCGCTCCCTCATTGCTGTCTCGTCCATTCAACGATGGCGGTCGCCTCCGCGCCTGCCCGGGTTTCCCAGGCGGTGATCGCGCCCGTTGCTGCCTTCCGCAGCTCCGTGACAAGGGACGCAGGCGCCGGCTCGGCGATATGGACGCCATTGTCGCGCATGCGCGCATAGTTCTCGATGGTGCGGTGGCTCAATAGCGCCAGCTGGCTCTGCTCAGTCTCGGCCGCCGCCGCCAGCACCTCGCGCTGCATCGGTTCGGACAGTTCGGCAAAGGCGTCGCTGCGGACGAAGGCGATCGAGATTGGCATCGCGTAGTTGATGGCCGTGAAATGCGGCAGGAAGTCCCACAATTTGCGTCCCGCGCCGCCGTCGCCGGAGGTGAGGAAGGCATTCAGCCGGTGTTCCCTCAGTCCGGCGAGCGCCGCATCCATCGGCAGGAATTGCGCGTTCGCGCCGGCTGCGCGCATGACCTCGGTGGAATTGGCATCGTAGGTTCGCAGATTCAGTTTCGGCAGGTCGTCAGCACCGTCGAGCGACTGCTCCGACCAGAGGCCCGTGGCCGGCCAGATCGTCACATAGAGCAGCTTGAGGCCGCGCGCAGCCAGCGCCTTCTCATAGAGCGGTCGCGCCCGCAGATTGGTGGCCCGGGCGAGATCCACCGATTGCACGAGAAAAGGCAGGGTGGACAATCCGAGCACAGGGTCGAGGCTCGAGAGCGCGCCCGCGAAGGCATCGCCGCCCGCGATCCGGCCGTCCAGCGCCGCGCGCGGCATCTCGCCCGAGTTGATCTTGAGCTGGTTGTCGAAGGCGTTAGTCACGGTCACGAAGCCGTGGGTACGGTCGGAGACGCGGCTGGCGAAAGTCGCCAGCCCAATCCCGGAGATGTTATTCTCAGGGTATTCCGTGGTCATCCGCCAATTGACTTGAGACGCGACTTGAGACGTCACCTGCGCGGCGGCTGGCGCGACGCTCAGGATGAGCGCTGCGAGGACAAGGATCGCGCGGATCCGTTTGGCGGGGTAACGCATTGGGAGAAGCAGGTCAGGCAGCATGATATTGGCGACCCGTCGAACCATGGCACGATGCCACAACATTGTTGATCACACTGTCGCATGCCGCGCCGAGGCGCGCCACCGCCGTGCCTGCGCGCGATGGGTGCAGATTGCGATGTGCATCATCTCCGCGCTGCTTGTCTCGTCGACCCAGGCCGCGGCATGGGACAGTTCGCCCGCCAAGACCGACGTTGCCATCCCCAGCGTCGAAGAACTCGCTGTGCAGCCGGAGAAGCCCGGTGCGCGGGAGAGCGACACGCGGGAGTCGATCTGCCTGATCATCGAGGCCGCGGCGCGCGATGCCAATCTTCCGCTGGAGTTCTTCGCCCGCGTGATCTGGCAGGAAAGCCGCTTCCAGACCGATGCGGTCGGGCCGGTGACGCGCAGCGGCGAGCGGGCGCAGGGGATCGCGCAATTCATGCCGGGCACCGCGAGCGAGCGCGGGCTGCTCAATCCCTTCAATCCGGTGCAGGCGCTGCCGAAGTCGGCGGAATTCCTGAACGAGCTGCGCAACCAGTTCGGCAATCTCGGGCTGGCGGCGGCCGCCTACAATGCCGGGCCGCGCCGGGTGCAGGAATGGCTCGCCGGCACCGGCGGCATGCCCGAGCAGACCCGCAATTACGTTCTTGCGATCACCGGCACGAGCGTCGATGCGTGGGCCAAGGCAGGCGCGACCGGCAAGGGGCCGCCCAGCGTGCCGCCGACGAGCTGCCGCGATCTGATGGCGCTTTTGAAGCGCGCGCCGAATGCCTTCGTCGCCGAGCTCGAGCAGCATGTGGAGCTTGCGGCTGCAAAGGTCTGGGGCGTGCAGCTCGCCGCGGGCTTTGACCGCAACCGCGCGCTGGCGATGTACTCCCGCGCGGTCACGCGGCTGAGCGCCGTGATCGGCGAACGTGATCCGAGCCTGCTCAGCTCGGTGATGCGCAGCCGCGGCACGCGCGCCTTCTACCAGGTGCGCATCGGCGCCGATACGCGGAGCGAGGCGGATGAACTCTGCGGTCGCATTCGCAAGGCCGGCGGGGCGTGCTTCGTGCTGAAGAATCGCGGTGTGAGCGGGTAGGGCATCTGTCCCAGCGTGCATGCCAGCCCCGCCGTGCGCTTTCTTGACGCGAGGCGCCGCATTGCCCGTTATGCGGGCACGATTCCTCATCCGGCCAAGACTCCCCGTGGCGCTTCCTCCGCTCGATTCACCTCAATGGCGAAGTCCCTGGCGCGCCTTTGCGTGGGGGCTGCGCTCGATCACGCAGACCATCCTCACGCTCGTGCTGTTCGTGACCTATCTCGGCATCGGCGCGCTCGCCCACGACACACATTTCAGCCTGCTCTGGGCGCTCTGCTCGACGCTGTTCGTCTGGGCAGGTCCGGCGCAGATCATCCTGATCACCACGCTTGGCTCCGGCGCGACGATCGTCCAGTCCGCGATCGCGGTCACCGTCAGTGCGATCCGGCTGTTTCCGATGGTGGTCTCGGTGCTGCCGTTGATGCGCACGCCGACGACGAAACGGCGCGAGCTGTTTTTCGCGGCGCATCTCACCGCGGTGACACTGTGGGTCGAATGCCATCGCTTCCTGCCGCAGGTACCGCGTGAACGCCGGATCGCCTTCGTCAACGGACTTGGCTTCGGTCTTGTCTCGGTTTGTCTCACCGCCAACACGGTCGGCTATTTCCTTGCCGCGAATCTGACCCAGACGCTTGGCGCGGCGATCCTTTTGCTGACGCCGCTGTCCTTCCTGTTCTCGACCGCACGCAACAGCCGCGAGGTCGCCGATGTCGTCGCCCTCGCGCTGGGCATATTGCTGTATCCGCTGGCCGCGAAGATGAACTCCGGCCTCGACATCCTCGTCAGCGGCCTCGCGGCTGGCACGATTGCCTATGGCGTGCATTGGTGGCGGGAGGTGCGCGCATGAGCTTTGCGCAGCTCATCGGCGACTGGCACGCGCTGGCGGTGCTGTTCGTCGCCGGCGTTGTTCCCAACCAGATATGGCGCATGCTGGGCCTGTGGTTCGGCGGCGGCATCGACGAGGGCTCCGAGCTTCTGGTCTGGGTACGGGCGGTCGCCACGGCGATCCTGGCCGGCGTCATCGCCCAGATCGTGGTCGAGCCCCCCGGGGCGCTTGCGAGCGTGCCGGACGCCCTGCGCTACGGTGCGGTCGGCGCCGGCCTCGTCGTCTTCCTGCTGGCCCGCCGCTCGATCTTCGCGGGCGTGGTCGCGGGCGAAGTCTTCATGCTGGCCGGCAAGTGGTGGTTGGGCTAAAACCGCCGGCGAACAGCAGGGAATTGGACATATGGTTCGCGAAAACCAGCTCCGCGAGGGTGAAGTCTCCATCGAGCTGCCGCCGACGCAAGATGCCGGCCTCGTCTTCATCGGCCGCATCCGCACGCCCTGGAGCTCGCGGATGGAGACCCCGCGGCAGGGCCGGACAGACGGCCCGATATGTCGGCTCGAGATCTTCGAGCCGTTCGTGCCGGCGATCAAGGGCGTCGATTTCTACAGCAATCTCGAAGTGCTTTACTGGCTCGACAAGTCGCGCCGCGACATCGTCCTGCAAAGCCCTAAGAACAACGAGAAGACCCGCGGCACGTTTTCGCTGCGCTCGCCGGTGCGCCCTAATCCGATCGGCACGTCGATCGTGAAGCTGGTCGGCATCGAAGGCAACGCGATTCTGGTGCGCGGGCTCGATTGCCTCGACAACACGCCGCTGATCGACATCAAACCAGATCGTTGCGAGTTCACGCCGCTGGCCGCCCCGCAGCCGGGAGATTTTCAGACGGAGTGAAGTGTCTCCTCCGTCATTTCGAGGAGCTCTTGCGACGAAGCAATCCAGACTGTAGCCGCGGAGGCAGTCTGGATTGCTTCGCTGCGCTCGGAATGACGAGTGGAGAGCGTCAGCCCGCCTTCAACGCCGCGATCAGCTTGGTCGCGTTCTCTTCCAGCACCTTGACGTCTTCCTTGCGGCTGGCGGGCGGAAGCATCGCCACGCCGTCGTGGCGCGGCATCACGTGCATGTGGAGATGAAACACCACCTGTCCGCCGGCCGCCTCGTTGAACTGCTGCACGGTGATGCCGTCGGCCTTGAACGCCGTCATCGCTGCGGCAGCGATTTTGTGTGCGCCGCGGGCGACGTGGGCGTAGTCGTCCGGCTTGATGTCGAGGATGTTGCGGGCAGGAGCTTTTGGAATCACCAGCGTGTGGCCCGGTACCCGCGGCATGATGTCGAGAAAGGCGAGCACGTGCTCATCCTCGTAAACCTTGTGGCAGGGGAATTCACCGCGGAGGATCTTCGCGAAGATGTTGTCGGGGTCGTAGGCGGTCATGGCGGCGGCTCCCTGGAATTTTGCGCTTACTGTCACCAGCCGCAACGAACCGTCAAGGCGCCTCGTCGGCGCCTTTGCGGAACGGGCCGAGCTCGGCCAGCTCCCGTCCGGCTTCTGCAACATAGGCGCGCTCGCGCTTGAGGTAATCGTCGATGGCGCGGCGCAAGCCCGGATCAGCGATGAAGTGAGCGGAGTGGGTGGTCCGCGGCAGGTAGCCGCGTGCGATCTTGTGCTCGCCCTGCGCGCCGGCTTCGACATTCGCCAAACCGCGTTTGATGGCGAAGTCGATCGCCTGGTAATAGCAGACCTCGAAATGCAGGAAGGGATGATGCTCGACCGCACCCCAGTTGCGGCCGAACAGCGTGTCCGAGCCGATGAAGTTGATCGCGCCCGCGATCCAGCGATCGTTGCGGCGTGCCATGACCAGCAGCACGTCCTGGCTCATGGTTTCGCCGATCAGCGAGAAGAATTCCCGCGTCAGATAAGGGCGGCCCCATTTGCGCGAGCCGGTCTCCATGTAGAACATGAAAAACGCATCCCAGGCATCCTCGGTGATCTCCTTGCCCGTGAGGCAGTGGATGGTGACCCCGGCAGCCAGCGCATCGCGCCGTTCGCGCTTGATCGATTTGCGGTGGCGGGAGTTCAGCGTCGCCAGGAAATCGTCGAAACTCGCAAAGCCTTCGTTGTGCCAATGGAACTGCTGGTCGGTGCGCTGGAGGAAGCCGTGCTCGGCGAGCAGCTTCCACTCCGCCTCGCGGGCGAAAGTGACGTGCACCGAGGAAGCCTTGCTGACACCGCACAGCGCCACCAACCCGCTCGCCAGCGCTTCCATGATGTGCTCGCGGTCAACGCCGTCGCGGACCAGCAGCCGCGGTCCCGTCGCCGGCGTGAACGGAACCGATACCTGCAGCTTCGGATAGTACCGCCCGCCGGCGCGCTCATAGGCATCGGCCCAGCCGCGGTCGAAGACATATTCGCCTTGCGAGTGCGATTTCAGATAGCAGGGCACGACGCCGGCGACGCGACCGTCGACCTTGGCCACGAGATGCCGCGGTCCCCAGCCGGTGCGGATCGTGGCCGAACCCGATTTCTCAACGGCCGATAAAAACGCGTGGGAGACGAAGGGGTTATAGCCGGACTTTGAGAGGCCGAGGGAATCCCCTGGAAGTCCGGATGAGGTTCCCTTGCCATGCCCATTACAAGACCTGCCGCCGGGATTGGCGCAGGCGTCCCAGTCGTCCGGCGATACTTCGCCAATGGAAGGTACGGCCTCAAGGGTGATTTCGGATGGTGCCATCGTGCCCAAGATCGTGCATTGCAGCAGCGACTTCAAGAGTGGGAAACATCAAGCCTAGGGTACGAAGCCCTCGAAGATCATCTGATCCGCATATTGCGCGACCCGCGTCCGCTGCTCGGTCGTACGCACGGTCCAGCCCAGTAGAGCGCAGCCGAACACATTGCGGGCGATCCAGAGGGCGGGGGCGGGCAGGTCGTCGACCCTAAAGGCGACGAACTGCGGCTGGGTCTGAAAACCATGGCGCAGGTACAGCATGCTGTCGCGCTGCTGCTGCGTCAGGTGAGCCCAGTAGTCGTCCTGATAGCTCCGTTGCGCGACGATGCCGCGGGGGCGGGATGGCAGCAGCTCGCGCAGCGCCAGCACCTGGTCCGGGTCGAACGACATGCCGACCGCTGGGCCATCATAGGACGCGAGCACCTCGGCCATCCGCTTCACCAGCTTGCGGTCGCGGTCAAAACGGCTCTTAACCTCGATCACCAGCGGCACGCGGCCGCCAACAAGGGCGCAGAGGTCGCTGAGCGACATCATCCGCTCGGCCGTGTCCTTGAACGTGAGCGCCTTCAGTTCAGTGGCGGTTTTCTCGACCAGCGGGCCGGTGGCCTCGGTCAGGCGGCCGAGCGCATGGTCGTGATGCACCATGGCCTCGCCGTCGGCGGAGAGCTGGATGTCGACCTCGATGGAGAAATTGCCCGCAATTGCAGCCTGCACCGCGCCCGGCATGTTCTCGACGATGCCGCGGGAAATGTCGTGCAGGCCGCGATGGGCGACCGGGCGGGCTGTCAGCCAATCAGGAGCGCGCATTCGCCTCAGGCGACCTCAAACACGCCTTCGACCTCGACCGCCGCATCCGCGGGCAGGGAGGCGACGCCGACAGTGGTGCGGGCATGACGGCCCTTGTCACCGAAGGCGGCGACCATCAGGTCGGAGGCGCCGTTGAGGACCTTCGGCCCGTCCAGGAAGTCCGGCGCCGAGTTGATGAAGCCGCCGAGGCGCACCACGCGCACGACCTTGTCGAGGTCGCCCAGCGCCGCCTTGACCTGGGCCAGCAGATTGACGGCGCAGCCGCGGGCGGCCGCGGCGCCGTCTTCGATGGTCACGCCGGCGCCGAGCTTGCCCTTGGCGATCAGCTTGCCGGCGGGATCGAAGCAAACCTGGCCGGAGACGAACAGCAGATTACCGGTGCGCACGAACGGCACGTAGTTTGCCACGGGGGTGGGGGCCTCGTGCAGCTTGATGCCCTGTTCCGCCAGCTTCTGCTCGACCGTGCCCGCCATGTCCGACCTCGTTGTCCAAAAATCCATCCGCCCCGGCGCATCCCTTGCAGGCCGGGCGGGCCCTGTTTCGCCCATCGTGCCGCCACATGCAAGCAACCGTCGGGGGTGGCATTTTGTTGAGGCGGGGCAGGAGGTTCAACGCAAAGGCCGCAACTTTACGTGAAACGGCCTCAGTTGCGACGCAATGGAACGGTCATTAAAATGTCGAATCTGCGCTTTCCTCAGGAACCAGACATGCTGCACCTTTTCCGGACTTCGCTCGGTGTGACGGCGCTCGCGGCGGCCGCTCTCGGCCCCGGAGGCGGGGCGTTGGCCGCGAACGGTCCGTTTCTCGCGCATCAGGCGCTCTATGATCTGAGCCTGGTGAAATCGCGCTCGAATTCGATCAACAGCGCGCGCGGCCGCATCCTCTACAATTTCACCGGAAGTTCGTGCGAGGGCTACACCTCCGAATTCCGCCAGGTTTCCGAGCTCGACAGCGGCGAGGGCAAGGTCACGCTCAGCGACCTCCGCTCCAATTCCTGGGAGGACGCCGGCGGCAAAAGCTACCGCTTCAAGATCGAGACGCGGATGAACGAGGCGGATGCCGGCCGGGTCGACGGCTCGGCTGAGCGCGACGGCGACCACATCAACGTCAAGCTGAAGCTGCCGGCCCCGAAGAGCTTTACGCTCGACGGCAAGATCGTATTCCCGACCGAACAGATCCAGCGCATCATTGCCGCCGCCAAGGACGGCAAGTCGCTGCTCGAACTCTCCGTCTATGACGGCTCCGACGATGGCCAAAAGGTCTACAACACGCTGACCGTGATCGGCCAGCCGATCCCCGCCGAACGCGAAGGCTCGCCCGATCCCTCGACGTCCGACGAGCACATGAAGTCGCTCAAGCGCTGGCCCGTCACCGTCAGCTATTTCGACCGCGAGGCCCAGCAGAAAGAAGGCGAGCAGACGCCGGTCTATGCGATGGCGTTCGAGCTCTACGAGAACGGCGTCTCGCGCCAGCTCGTGTTGGACTACAACGATTTTGTGATTTCGGGCGCGATGGGCAAGTTCGACGCGAAGGACAGCAAGCCCTGCAATTGAGGGCTGGCCTGCAACGCGGTCTCTGGCTACGCTCCTCCCAACCACAAACATCCGGGAGGCTCGTCATGCCCAAGCTCGATCATCTCCGTCCCAGCGGCCTGCATCACAATCCCGCCTATTCGCATGTCGTCACCGCCACGGGGGCGCGGACGATCTACATCTCCGGCCAGGTGTCGGTGGACGAGGAGGGGCGGATTGTCGGCGAGGGCGAACTCGCGGCGCAGACCACGCAGGTGATGCAGAATCTCGGGCATGCGCTGAAGGCGGCCGGCGCGAGCTACGCCAACATCGTGAAGATCACGACCTTCGTCGTGAACTACAAGCCGGAGCTGCGCCCGATCATCGGCAAGGCCCGCTCGGCCTTCTTCGAAGGTATGGAGCCGCCGGCGAGCACGCTGGTCGGCGTCTCGGCGCTCGCCGCGCCGGAATGGATGATCGAGATCGAAGCGGTGGCTGTCGCGGATTGAGATCTTTCGCTACAAGTGTGTTGCGTTGGACATCTCTCGCAGAAGAACCATCGCGTCGTCGGCCCTGTCTGCCGGCACAAACAAATGATCGTGGTGAAACGCCGACACGGCGTTCACGCTGATGCCGGCTGCGGCGAGACGTGCCGTGATCGCCGCCAGGAAGCCGACCGCATCGAGTGCGGAGTGAACCGTCAGGGTGATCAGGCACGATGCAAATGCGTGGCGTAGTCCTGCCGCTTCGGCCTCTTCGCGCAGGAGCACCAGCGTCGTTCCTTCCTGCTCGCAAAACGTCAGCAGTGGACTGAGCGCTGCGGGAACTGGCTCGTTCGTCGGGATCGTGCAGAACACGAAGATGCCCGGCCGCATCTCCGGCTTCATGTGTCTCAGCAGTGCGTGGAGGTCGCGTTCGCCTGTCATCACTCCTGCGCCTTTTCCGGCCCCTCATACGCGATGCCGCGGATCACTGCGGCGCTGCCGAATTTCTTGCGCAAGCTGTCCACCGCGCGCTCGGCATGGGCGGCGCGGCGGTCGAGCATGTCGGTGTCGTCGGCGACTGAACCCTCGCGCAGGGCGCTGACGCCGGCGCCCATCAGGCGGAAGGCGGTGCCGTCGATCTCTTTCGCCAGCATCTCGCGGCAGATCGAGAAGATCTTCGCGGCAAGCTGCGTCGGGGCCGTGATCGACTGCGAGCGGGTGCGCTGGCGGAAATCGGCGGTCTTCAGCTTCAACGTGACGGTCAGGCCGGCGAGCTCGCTGCTCTTAAGGCGAGACGACGTCTTTTCGCACAGCCGCCACAAAATCTTCTCCAGCGTCGCGAAGTCTCGGATGTCGGTCTCGAACGTCGTCTCGCTCGAAATCGTCTTGGCGCCCCGATCGGGCTCGACGCGGCGGTCGTCGATGCCGCGCGCGAGTCGCCACAGCCTGCGGCCGTCACTCGGAAACTGCCGCATCACCTCGATCTCGTCGGCCTTCTGCAGGTCCGCGATGATGCGGAAGCCGCGTTGCACCAGACGCTCCTGCG
The DNA here is from genome assembly GCF_042666195.1 of Bradyrhizobium sp. GCM10028915. Lineage (NCBI taxonomy): Bacteria > Pseudomonadati > Pseudomonadota > Alphaproteobacteria > Hyphomicrobiales > Nitrobacteraceae > Bradyrhizobium > Bradyrhizobium sp. GCM10028915. The sequence continues at coordinate 49,621 of NZ_JBHTFN010000008.1, read as the reverse complement.
TCGCGGGTCCAACGCCGAAAATGAAACCGACCGGCTTCCTCGCCAGCATCAGGCGCGCTTCGTCCTGGTCGAGCGCAGCAAACCCGCGCGGCTTGTCCAGGTCGGAGGCGATCTTCGCCAGGAACTTGTTGCAGGAGAGGCCGACCGAGACGCTGATGCCGATGTCGCGCTCGATGTTGCGTGCGAACCGCGCCAGCACCTTGGCCGGGATCATGCCGTGCACCCGCTCGGTGCCGGAGAGATCGAGGAACGCCTCGTCGATCGAAAGCGGCTCGACCAGCGGCGTCAGCGCTTGCATGGCCTGGCGCACCTCGCGCCCGACCCGGACATATTTCGCCATGTTCGGCGGGATCACGGCTGCATGCGGGCAGGCTTCCAACGCCTTGTACATCGGCATGGCCGACCGCACGCCGTAGGTGCGGGCGATGTAGCAGGCGGCCGACACCACGCCGCGCTTGCCCCCGCCGATGATCACGGGCTTGTCGGCGATGTCGGGATTGTCGCGCTTCTCGACGGTCGCGTAGAAGGCGTCGCAGTCGATATGGGCGATGGTCAGGCTTGCGAGCGCGCGGTGGCGGGCGAGGCGGGGGGAACCGCAGGCGGAACAGCGCCGCACGCCCATATCCAGATCGGCCGAACAATCCCGGCAGAAGCAGCGGGGCCCGGCCGTCTCCAAGGAGGTCACGGCACGTCGCGCTCCCAATTGGGGTCGCCGAGCGCGTCGCCGAGAACCTGCCGCGCTGCGGCAACGTTGGTCGGATGCAGTTCCGCCGTGCTGGCAAAAGCCTTCACGGTGGCGTCGTCGCGCATCACGAAATCCAGCACGCTCAGCAGGAAATTGGGGTCCGAGGCGGCATTGCGCAGCATCTCCGGGCCGACCCCTGTCTCGGCCAGGAACAGGCCCAGCCGCTCGGGTTCGCCCGCAACGAAAGACAGCGCCTGAAGCGCAACGATTTCAGCGACTTCGCGCGGGTTGTGAACAGGCTTTTTCACGTGGCCGGTTTGCCTTTCCGTTAACTTTCGGTGTCTACTTTGGGGCCACCATGCCCGAGTCTCGTTTCCAAGTCTCTTGCCCAGTCTCTTACCCAAGTCTTGCGACCCCCGACAAGCAACTGGAAACCACATCGCAGAAAGTCGGCCCTCGGGTTTAACGAAACTCAAGCGAATTCGAGGCTAGTTTGAATCCAGTTTTCGAAGCGCCGGCGACCGGCGCCTGAGGCGTCACATGCATCGGTCTGCGGACCAATCAGGAGGGCGGGATGGCTAAGACCGTCCTGATCGTGGAAGACAACGAGCTCAACATGAAGCTCTTCCGCGACCTGTTGGAGGCGCACGGCTACCAGACCACCGGCACCAGCAACGGCTACGAGGCGCTCGACCTCGTTCGCAAGATGCGGCCCGACCTCGTGCTGATGGATATCCAATTGCCGCAGGTCTCGGGCCTGGAGGTGACGCGCTGGATCAAGGACGATCCGGAGCTGCGCAGCATTCCCGTCGTCGCCGTCACGGCGTTCGCGATGAAGGGCGACGAAGAGCGCATCCGCGAGGGCGGCTGCGAGGCCTATTTGTCCAAGCCGATCTCGGTCGGCAAATTCATTGAGACGGTCCGACGTTTCATCGGATAGGAAGTGAGTTCACAGTGTCCGCGCGTATTCTCGTCGTCGATGACGTCCCTGCCAACGTCAAGCTGCTCGAAGCCCGCCTGTCCGCCGAATATTTCGACGTGATGACCGCCGCGAACGGCACCGAGGCGCTGGCGATCTGCGCCCGCGCCGAATGCGACATCATCCTGCTCGACGTCATGATGCCGGACATGGACGGTTTCGAGGTCTGCCGCCGGCTCAAGACCGATCCGGCCACGCATCACATTCCCGTCGTGATGGTCACCGCGCTCGACAGCCCGTCCGACCGCAACCGCGGGCTGGAAGCCGGCGCCGACGATTTCCTGACAAAACCCGTCTCCGATGTCGTGCTGATCGCGCGCGTGCGCTCGCTGACGCGGCTGAAGATGATGACCGACGAGCTGCGCATGCGCGCCATCACCTCGCTCGAAATCGGCATGCAGGCGCCCGAGCGCAGTGCGATCTCCGACACCGGCAAGGGCGGCCGTATCCTGCTGGTCGACGACCGCCAGTCCTCCTATGAGCGGCTGGCGACGATCCTCGCCGCCGAGCACACCATCGACGTCGAGCCGAACCCGACGGAGGCGCTGTTCCACGCCGCCGAGGGCAATTACGATCTGCTGATCGTCTCGCTCGACCTCAACAATTTCGACGGCCTGCGGCTGTGCAGCCAGGCGCGCTCGCTGGAGCGCACGCGGCATGTGCCGATCCTGGCGATCGCCGACCCCGAGAACGCGACGCGGCTGCTGCGCGGGCTCGAGATCGGCGTCAACGACTATCTGCTGCGTCCGATCGACAAGATCGAGCTGCTGGCGCGTGCCCGCACCCAGATCCGCCGTCGCCGCTACACCGACCATTTGCGCGACAACGTGCAGAATTCGATCGAGATGGCGATCACCGACGCGCTCACGGGGCTGCACAATCGGCGCTACATGGAGAGCCATCTCGCGACGCTGGCCGAGCAGGCCGCAACGCGCGGCAAGCCGCTGGCGCTGATGATTCTGGACATCGACTACTTCAAGTCGATCAACGACAATTACGGCCACGACGCCGGCGACGACGTGCTGCGCGAATTCGCCGTGCGGGTGCGCAAGTCGATCCGCGGCATCGACCTTGCCTGTCGCTACGGCGGCGAGGAATTCGTCATCGTGATGCCGGAGACCGATCTCCACGTCGCGGGCATGGTCGCCGAGCGCCTGCGCCGCTCGATCGCCGGCGAGCCCTTTGCGATCCACAAGGGCACCAAGCGCATCGAGGTCACGATCTCGATCGGCCTGACCACGCTGGAGCAGAAGGGCGAGGCGGTTGGCGACGTGCTCAAGCGCGCCGATACCGCCCTGTACCGCGCCAAGCACGACGGCCGCAATCGCGTGGTGTCGCACGCGGCGTGAGGCCGCTGGCACACGCCCGCGTAAAAAAACGCGAAAACAACCCCATGCACAGTAGCCGACACTAGTCGGATCAATGGCTTACGTCGGCTGCAAAACGGCTGATGCGCACAGCATTGCCGTTTGACTCGTCGGGCAAAACAGGAGCATCCTGCTAGCATCCAACATCCACAAACTCTGCTGTCATCCCGCTAGCGAGGAATCCGGCACGCCACGGCGAACAAGCGGGCGTCCACCCTTCAGGTCAGGGAGGATAGGGCTCCGACCATTCTGCCTTGGCCAGGGCCGCGCCCGTGCTGGACTTCGCGATGACCTCATAAGTGTACAGGCCGGAATTGCAGGGGCCCCAGGTTCGCAAGCTCTCCGGCTTCACGATGTTGTCTGAAGGAAATGGGATCTCCTGGCCCCCCATCTCGTAGTTCTTCTCTCTGCGAAACTTGACGACGATCGTGCGCGTGCCGGGCGGAACACTCTTCATCTTGATTTCGGGATTGGGAAAGACGGTGGTGCAGGGCCGCGGAGGTCCAAACGTGAATTGGATCTTCATCTCGTCGGCCCAGGCCGGGGTGCAGATGATCAGAAATGAAATTGGCAGCAACGACGAAAATCTAATCATGGGCACGCCCCAAAAAAAACCAGTGTATCGGCAGGGCCGCCTGATGCCAAGTTTACTCCATGTCTCGCCCTCGCAGCCCTAGGCCTCGTCCACTCCCTTCAGGACGTCACAGAAAGGGCCCGCCGTAGCGGGCCCTGTGGAGATGGAGAAAGTCCGGGTCACTTCTGATCGACGTTGCTGGTCCCTGAACCGGGCGTACCGATCGGCAAGCCGTTCGCCGCATGACCGACGCCAACACCCGGCGCACTGACGGCTCCTGGAGTTTGATCCTGTGGAAGCGTCTTGATCCCCGTTCTTGCCTGCTCCGCGGGGCTCATCTGGTTCTTGTTGTCGCTGTTGGCGCCGTTGGTGGACGTGATACCGGACCTGTCGGTCCCGTTTGGCGTGCCCGCCTGTGTCGATCCTGACGCGGTGTTGCCCGCGCCGGTGGTGGTCGGTGTGCTCGCGGTATTCCCGTTCGGCGTCGGGGGCTGAACGTTCGGGTTGGTTGGAGAGTTGTTGGTGTGAGCGCCGGTTGAGGTTCCGTTTGTGCCCATGCCGGATGGCGCCGAGTGGCCTCCATTGGCGGCGCCAGACGTGCCAGTGCCTGCGCCTGAGCTGGCGGATGATCCGGACGCGCCGCCGCTCGCAGCTGCGCCACCCGCGCCTCCGCCGCCACCACCTCCGCCGCCGCCTTGTGCGAAGACGGGAGCGGCAACAGCGAAGGACAGTGCGGCTGTAAGAAGAAGCGATTTTCGATTCATGACCTTCTCCGGTGTAAAGAAGGTCAACTACGCCGAAATGACGATGGTTCCTCTCAGTCCACTCGCTTCAAGAGATCGAAGGGTGAAGCACGGCAAACGGACCTTGCGGTGCGTGCTTTCCGATCCGGACTTCTTGCGGCGAGCGGCGGGTTCTGATGTTGCAGCTGCTTCAGGGATGCCGGGCCGGCCGCTTGCCTCGCTTCACCGTAGTCTGATCTCCCACCGTCACCCCCGCATTCCGCAGCAGCACCGTCGCCGCTTCCTTCGCGGCGCGGGCCATTGCGGGGTCGTCGCGGACGAGGTCCTGCGCGATCGAGCCGTCGACCAGCAGCACAAGCTGCGTTGCGAGTGCCTCCGCGTTCGCAACGCCGAGCTCATTGAGGCGATCGCGAAACCAGGTGCGGCGGCTTTCCTTGAAGGCGATGGCAATCTTCTTTACGGCGCGGTCCGCCGGGCCAAGTTCGGCGACGGCATTCACGAACGGGCAGCCGCGAAAATCTTTTGCGGCGAAGCGGCGCTCCAGCGAATCGAAGGTGGCGAGGATCTGCTCGGCCGGGGGCTTGTCGGAGGGGCGGGGCTGCACGAAGCGGCGCTCCAGATAGGCGGCGATCAGCGCGTCCTTGGAGGGGAAGTGGTTGTAGAGCGTGCGCTTGGAGATACCGATCTCGGCCGCGATGGTGTCGACGCCGATGGCGCGAATGCCCTGCAGATAGAACAGCTTGTCGGCGGTCTCGAGGATCCGCTCTTTCATCGTCTGTGGGGCGGGCGGGGGAGCCATGCGGCGGTGAATGTCCTGTTCGCTTGACAGTGCACCCTATTCATAGCCTAAGTACACAGGTCTGTGTAACCAAAATCAATTGATATTGCAGACGACGGCGCGCGCGCCGCGCCCACGAGGGAGACAAAAATGCCCCTGTTGCAGGTCCTGCGCCCGACATTGCCCATCCTGATCGGCGCCTCGATCATGCTGACGCTGAGCATGGGGCTGCGGCAGAGCCTCGGCATCTTCATGCAGCCGCTGACCCACGACATCCATCTGTCGATCTCCGATTTCACGCTGGCGCTGGCCGTGCAGAACCTCGCCTGGGGCTTTCTCCAGCCGCTCGCCGGCGCGATGACCACACGCTACGGCTTCCGTCCCATCATGATCGCTGGCTCCTTCATGTCCATCGCGGGCTTGGTGCTGATGGCAACCGCGAACGGTCTCGTCGCCATCATGATCGGCGCCGGCGTGCTGATCGGCACCTCGCTGGCCTGCACCGCGGCGGCGATCGCGATGTCGGTGGCGGCGCGCGCGGTGCCCGCAACGGTGCGCTCCACCGTGCTCGGCATCGTCTCCGGTGCGGGCTCGCTCGGCGCGCTGCTGTCGGCGCCGATCGGGCAGATGCTCAACGAGGGCTTTGGCTGGCGCGTCGGGCTCGCCGGCTTCGTGGTGATGTCGGTGCTGATGATCCCGGCGGCCTGGTATGCCGGGCGCGTCGACGCGGTCCCGCTGCCGAAGCCCGCGACTGATGAGATCGTCGATGCCACGGCCCTGATCGCGGCGAAGACCGCGTTCGGCAACGCGTCGTTCGTGGTCATGACCTGCGCCTATCTCGTCTGCGGCATGCAGCTCGTGTTCCTCACGACGCATCTGCCGTCCTATCTCGCGATCTGCGGCCTCGATCCGATGCTGAGCGCGCAGACGCTCGGCATGATCGGCGGCTTCAACGTGCTCGGCTCGCTGTTCTTCGGCTGGGCCGGCCAGCGCTGGAACAAGCTCGCGCTGCTCGGCGGAATCTACATCTTCCGCTCACTCGCGCTGGCCTGGTACTTCATGCTGCCGGCCACACCGGCCTCGACCTTGCTGTTCGGCGCGATCATGGGCTTCCTGTGGATGGGTGTGGGACCGCTGGTCGCGGGCGCGGTCGCCGAGATGTTCGGCCTGCGCTGGCAGGCGATGATCCAGGGCCTCGCATTCATGAGCCACCAGATCGGCAGCTTCCTCGGCGCCTACGGAGGAGGGGTGCTCTACGACGCGCTCGGCTCCTACACCATGGCCTGGCGCATCGGCGTCGCGCTGGGGCTGGCCGGCGGCATCATCCAGGTTGCATTCGCGCTGATCCGGCCGTCGCAGCCGCCGGCGCCCGTGTTGCGGACGGCGTAGCGGGGCGTCCAGCGGGTTGAGCAACGTGCTGTGTCGCACGCGGAGCAAATGGGCCAACGGGAGGTCACCGGGGATAACATGATAGTTGTTATCTTTGCCGAGCGGCTAAGCCCCGCAGTGCGGCGACTCGATAGTCAGAACATGACTTCTGAGGATGCAGCGAACTTCGTGGAGCGCGGCATCATCAAACGGAGTGGTACCGCTGCGCCCTGATCAGTGCCCAGCGCCGCGCCCAATTTGGGGACTTCCGTAATTGGTCCGCAGCGGACCTTCACGGTAATGCCCGCTGGGGCCGCTTGGGCCCATTGCTGACTCTAGAGAGAAGCTGAGCAAAACCAATGAGCGGCATCCTCCGCCTCCGATGCGGGCGGCAGGCGTTGTTCGCTGCAAGGCTCATCAATCAAAACCGCCTGAACTTCGCTGGACAGTTTCCAGCGAAGCTCAATGCTAGTATTGGTCGGAAGATCGATCCGACAGCATCCAACGAGGGTGGCCGATCAATTCAGCTGACACTCACGATTGGAAAATTCCGGCGCGTCGTCTGGCGTTATAGGCCACCTCGCCCTTCCCAGTAAGTGGGTGTCCCATAATACCGGTGGGTTCGCGTTTCCCAATCTCGATCCTGCCAGGAGTCATCGCTGAACTCCGGCGCATCCCTGAGCTGTTGCTCTGTGATATTGGTTCGGAAGCCCTGGATCGACGCATCATATGTCAGAGCGCTCCATGGAATGGGGTAGTGGCTTTGACCCAAGCCAACAAATCCGCCGAAGCTCATGACTGCATAAGCTACGCGGCCTGACACCTTGTCGATGATGAGGTGATCAATCTCACCGATATTCTTTCCATCTGCTCCATACACCTCGGTTCCCTGAATGTCTTCGCTCGAGATGCAGTGATGATCCGGGTGGGCTGTTGCGCGGGCCATGACTTTGTCTCCCTCACAGGTGATTTTGGCGGCTTAACTTGGCAGCTACGAGGACGTTCCTGCGTTGAGCGCCGCAGCGCCAAATCGACGCGATTGGTCCGTAGCTGACCTACGGAGCGCGGCCAGTCGAGGACCGCTAGTGGCCCAAAGCGGACTCCAGCGCATCGCGCTGC
>NZ_JBHTFN010000008.1:0-41998 GCF_042666195.1 Bradyrhizobium sp. GCM10028915 | reverse complement strand
TAGCGAAGCCTCGAATAGCCTTGGAGCAACTTATGGGCGCACTTTCGTGACCGAGCCCGTTAACATAGTTAAATTGATTTGCTGGTTTTTCCCGATAGTTTTTTGCGCAGGGGAGAACATTCATGCGAAGCTCTCGCGCAATCCTTTATGCCCAACGACTTAGCGAACTCACCTCTCAGCTCTCAGAATTGGAATATATTCGAGGTCTAGTCGAAGAAGCAGAGCGAAGCGCCCGCAGTGTGCCTCCATTACGCTTGACACATCCTGCTTCGCGCCGCCTTCGAACTCGTGAACCAGGCGCCCTGTCTGTCCGCTTCCGTCGCCGCGCGCCACCAAGCTGGAATGCAGGCGCTATCAGCCCCTGACAACGACAACCAAGTCAATCGGACTTTGCTGGAGCCATTCCCCGACGGATGGTGGGCTTCCTCCTAAAACCTCTCCAAGCGCTGACTTACCGCGCCTTGGACGAGAGCCAGGGAAGCGCCAGCAATGATAAGCGACTTCGCACGTTGATACGCATCGCCGGCCGAGGGTCTAACCGTAGGCGTCGGTGGCTGAGAGACAATTCCGCGCTCCCGCCTGCATGTTAGGAGCGCAAAATGGCCGAAGAATTCAGCGCCGAGACACGTGCCTGCTCGAGCGAGCCAACGAACCATCGCTCAAAGTGGTCACTTAGCCACGGAACATCGCCCACTCGTCCCTGAGTGCGAACTAGATCTCCGACACAGGCTGCTCAACATAGCCACCCTGCCTGCTGATGACCTGGAGCGCCGGGTCCGCGCACCTGACGACGCTTGAGGGCTTCGGTCCGCTGCCCCTGAGGGAGTTCCGAAAAGTGGGAAGCCGGACGAAACTTATTGTCGCACTTTGTGACCGGGCTTATTAACATGGTTCAATTGATTTAATAATATTTAAGGTATTTAATCTCTGTGCCAGCTCCGGAGAGACCCATGCCCGACGAAGACGATGACCGCCGCGAATTTCTGAAGACCTGCGGAAAGTTCGCGGTGGTGACACCTCCAGCCTTAACGCTGCTGCTCTCCACCTCCCTCACGTCCGATGCAATTGCTAAATCGGGTGCGAGCGCGGTCCATCACCACGGCAACAATGGCTGGGGTAACGGCGGCGGCGATGGTAGTCCCAACGGCAAGGACGACAGAGGCCGCTGAACATTTGTAGGCGGAACGGCAGTTTGGAACGACTCGTCAGTTACCAAGTTTTCCCAATGCCCATCCCCAAGTGGGTGATTCAGTCGGGCCCCAGCTCTTCCCCCATTGCCCCCCGGGAGCTGGGGCCCATTTTGTTGCGCCTTCCGGCGCCGGTTTCGGAGCTTCGACAACATTCAGTCATGAAGCAACAAGGAGGGATCCGCATGCCGATCCAAGTCGTGATGGACAGTACCGGCGACAGCCGTCACTTTTTCGACGCCAACGATGCACGAGAAGTAGCCAAGGCGGAGCAGCGATTCCGCGAGCTGAGGAACGTCGGCTTCACCGCCGCGGTCCGGACCGGTTCAAATCAGGTGTCGCAGATCCGATCGTTCGACCCCACTGCGGAAGAAACTCTCTTCTTCCCCAGGCTGGTCGGCGGCTGAATCGCTGAGCCGTGTGGCTGTTCAGGCCGTCCCGGCCGGGTGAACGCTCACGGATGAGGGCTGCAAAGGCGCTGTTCATTAGACACGGCGCCGAGAGCACTCCCGAAGGACGCGCGCTGCTGCTGCTGCGGCATTGCCTCTCGCCCCTCCAGCGGCGGCAATTCACGCAAACAGGCTATTTCGATGTGGTCGGCGGCGATACGGGCAACCGCTATAGGATCTATGCGGGAGCGGCTGCGAATGTCTGCGAGATCGGCGAAAACGGTCGCCCAAAGATCGGCTTGTGCTTCCTGCCCGTTGGCGATCTTCCGATTGGCGACGTCATGCTGGCCCAGAAGATCGCGCTCGAAACGTGCGAGGCCAGCGCGCTCGCAGTAGCCCGAAAGTTCACTCCCAGCGGTTTCTTGTTCAGCCGGTCCCGCCCGCTTCGCTAGCCGCGGTGTTGCGTCAGTCAAGTTTGGGCGTCGGTGACGTCTCCCATTGGCCCATCTGCGACCTCGAAGGCCTTCAGGTCTGCGGCCGATGTTGGCGGTAAACCGGACATCTGGCGGGCGGCCGCTTAATGAGTACACGCCCTAGGCAGGGCGGAAGCGCATGCTTCGTCTCCATCGCGGCGGATAATCCAGCGGGCATCCGAGCTGCTGGTGATCGCCGGCCGGTCGCGCGCATCAATGGGCGTGCGTCTCTCAGGGACGAATGTGGATAATCGTATTCCCCTTGCGTCGCTTGGTCGGATTTAACGCGGCGACGGCATCATCCAGGGTCGAGACGTTGCCGATATTCGTCCGCAGTCGTCCGTCCCGCACCCGCCGTACGATCTCACTCAGTTGGGCTCGATCGGACTCGACGACGAAGTCGACCGCCAGACCCTCGGAGGGCCGCGTCTCGGCCGGCCCCACGATCGTCACCAATGTTCCTCCGGCTCGGATCAGTGCTGCGGATCGCTTCTGGATGTCACCGCCGATGACATCGAACACCAGATCGACTTTGCCCACGTCCTTCAGGGTATCGTTGTCGAGGTCGACGAACTCCTTCGCGCCGAAGTCGAGCACCGTCTGACGGTCGGCGGCGCGTCCAGAGCCGATGACGTAGGCGCCGGCCTCTCGTGCGAGTTGCGTCACCATCGATCCGACTGCGCCGGCCGCGCCGTGTGCGAGGACGCTTTGCCCCGCCTGAAGGCGGCCGTGTTGGAACAGCCCTTGCCACGCCGTCAGGCCCGAGATCGGCAGACTCGCACCTACCGTAAAGTCGACGTCGCCCGGCAGCGGTGCAAGGTTGCGTGCCTCGATCGCCACATACTCGGCCAGCGTGCCGTCGCGATACCAGTCCGCGAGGCCGAACACCCGCTGTCCGACTGATAGTCCCGTTGTGCCATATCCGAGGGCGGAGACCACTCCGGCCAGCTCGTGCCCAGGGATCGACGGTGTTCGGTCACGTTCGAGGCGATCGGTCCAGGTCGAGGGCCACGCCAGCTCAGTCGGTACAAATCCCGACGCATGAACCTGAACGACGACGTCGTTTATCGCTGCCTGCGGCTCGGGCCGGTCCATGAGCTTCATCCCGGCCCTTCCTGCGGCCTGGTCCGTTACAACGATCGCCTTCATGGGAATTATCTCCTCGGTCATTTGTCTCTTGGTCGAATAATGCAAAGAGCGTGGACGCACCGGCATCCACAGAATGTCAGGCTGTGTGGAACTCGTGTCTTCGTGTCCGCAATCTCCGCTCTCCGCATTGACCGGGGCTCCCACTCATCCTGATGGATCGGGATCGCTCCGGTCGCCGGTCGTCAGCGAATAGATGCGTTGCGCCCGGCTATAAAACAGGACCAAGAATGCCGATTTTGGCTGTACCAAGCGCGAGGGCCGCCTCCCGATACAACCCGATTGTGCCAAACGGCTCCACTGGCTGCCGAGATTTGCTCGGTGATCGAGAGCGCCTTGAGACGGCGAACAATCGAGGTTGCGGACGGTTCAGTCTTTCGCGCGCAGCCCCGCTTCGATGCGCTGGATCAGTTGCTCCCGCAGCGCAGGCACCACGTTTCCGAGGACGACGAAGGTGCGGACGATAGGCAAATACGGCTCCATTGCCGCCGTCAACTCCGCCAGAGACATGCCGGCCAGCCGCGCATATTCGGATTGCGCCGCCGCATTGGTCGCGCGCGGCCGCTCCGGATTGTCGGCTATTTCCGGGCCGAGCTCGGACAGGATGACATGCAAGAACCCAAGATCGAGGGCGGCGGGCCCGCGCATCGCGAAGGTCCAGTCGACGAGCTTGGGGCCTTCCGCAGTCATGATCACGTTGCCGGGGCTAAGGTCGCAATGGCAAAGCTCGCCGCCGGTCGACAGGCAATCGATCAGGGTGAGGATGTCAGTGGCGACGTGCTTCGGGACCTTGCCGTCGTCGTGCCGCAACTCGCTCTCCATATACGCGCGCATGGAGGGGAGCTCCGGCGGTGGCGACGTCTTGTGAAGAGACATGGCCAGAGCCGCGATGATCGCGCCCGCCTGTTCGAACGTCACCGCGCCGGTCCGCGAGAGATGCCGCAGGGTCGGTCCGTCGAGGCGCTCCAGCACGATGCCGAAGCGCCCGTCCAGCGTCACCTCTCCCAACACCGCCGGCACGGGGACGCCGGCGGCGTGCACGGCGCGGATCATGCGTACCTCGTGTCGGCCGAGCAGATGAGAGACGCCGGCCTTAAACAGCTTCACGACCTGACCGGGCGCCCAGGCGTAGGCCTCGGAGAAGGCGCCTTCACCGATCTTTTCCCCCAGCGATCCCTGCATGTCCGTTCTCCGCCGCGCAGATGAAACACCGGCGGCGAGAAAAAAGGAACCCTTCCCGTCGCGGGGGCAGCCGGACATTATCATCGCGTTTCAACCTGCAGAGACCTTCGATCGCAGTCGCAGCCTCGGGGCCGTGATCGGCCACTTGTGACGTATAGCGGTCAGACGAAGTCGGGGATAAAACAGCGTTCAGGAAACTGGATCCAAAACCCATGGCTTTTTGGACAGCGGGCGCGGTTGGGTTGTTGATCGCCTATCTCCTTGGCTCGGTCCCCACGGGCTATCTGGCGGGGAAGCTGCTCAGGGGCATCGACATCCGAAGGCATGGCTCCAAGTCCACCGGGGCAACGAATGTCTTGCGCACTCTCGGCAAAGGGCCTGCCTTGTTCGTGCTCGTCGGCGATGTGCTGAAGGGCGTGGGTGCCATCATCGTCGCGCGTTCGTTCTGCCCTTGGCTGTACGCGGAAATATCCCCGCCGCCGACAGCGTCTGATCTGCAGGTCTGGGTGCCATGGGCTGTTTGTCTGGCTGGACTTGCTGTGCTGTTGGGACATAGCCGATCGATCTGGCTGAACTTCACGGGCGGCAAGTCGGCTGCCGCGGCGCTCGGTGTGTTGCTGGCGATGTCTTGGCCCGTCGGATTGGGGGCTGCAGCCGTCTTTGGCCTCGTGCTGGCTATGACCAGGATCGTTTCCTTGAGCTCGATGCTCGCGGCGTTGACGGCAATCGTTCTTGTCTGCGCGGTCGAGCACCCATTGCCGTATCGGTTGCTGGTGATCGGAGGCGGCCTCTACGTGATCATCCGCCATCGTGCCAACATCCAAAGGCTTTTGGCGGGAACGGAGCCGCGTCTGGTTCGAAATGGCCAGGGTACGAAAGCGGAAGTGCAGGTTTAGCAGACGACTTATTTGCCGCGCTTATTGAGGTGCAGCAACGCTCAGTTGTCGAACGGAGCTGAGCGATATCAATTCACAATAGCGAACCCAACGGAGGGAACATGGCCTTCAGATCAGCGAGCTTTGTCCTCAACGCTGGAACATGGGAGGCCAAGGTAGGAGACCGTCCGTTTCACGGTTATTACTCATCCATACTGACCAGCGAAAATGGACAACTGAGGATCATCGAAGAAACGGTTGCAGTCGCAGCGCCCTGATCGTCTCGCGTGATCAGCCGAAGCGGGAGCGCATAGCGGAGGCGACAGTTCCAGAAGCACGCTTCCTCGCGCTCTCGTGCCCCGGCGCAGCGCGGCGCTTCTTTAGCGGTGCGTTGCAGAGCCGGGGCCCAGTCGCTGGTTGTATTGTGTGGCTTTCTGGGTCCCGGTTCTGCGCAGCAACGCTTGCGCGTTGCAGCGCGCCCGGGACACGCGAGCGCCCAAGACGGGCCAGAAAAAGCCCATTCAAGCTCCGTGACGTCCGCGAACTTACGACAGGAGAGCTAAGTTCAACTGCGCCAGAAAGCCGGCGGACGGGATGGACTAACGCGTGCGTCCTGACCGCTTGAGATCGGCGACCTTAAACCTGTTACCGGCGGCCAGACTGCTGCACAACCAGTGAGCCTTGTTTCGGTTGTCGCCCAGGAACGTCCTGGTTTCGACGCAGTCCAGGTAGGATTTGTGGGTGATGGTGTCTCGGCAGGTCGGCGAGAAAGGTCCGTAGTCTATGTTGCCGCCCGACACGCTGCATCCAACCCAGGGATCTTTGCCGCTTGGGAAGCTTGATGCACAGCCACCGTTGCAGCTGCTGGCGACTTTCTCCAGGCTGGCAATCCTCCCCATCACAGAACCCGGCGCATACGAAGGCGTTCGCGCGACTGACGTTTGAGCTGTTGAGGCAGTCCGACGCGGCGCAATTGTGTTTGCTCCTCGCTCCGACACGTGCGGCCTTGTCACCTGTTTCGGCGCGTCGACCGTGACGGGAGGAATCGTGGCGGCGGAGCCGGTTGGGATTTGCGACGCTGCCGGCGCGCACAGCAAGACGGTCGACAAGACAGCGATGGTTGAAGGCACGACAAGGCTTGATGAGAATCTCATGACCATGTCCTTCCAAATCCGGACGGAAATTTCCGCCCGGCAAGTGCACGGTAACATACATTCGGGAGCGAGCAACCGAGGGTTGAAAAAAATCTGGCCATGACTCGCTGTGCCGAGCTCAGCCCTCGTGCCCAGCTCGCAGCGTAGCGTCACGTCCACGGGGCGCTGCTGCGTATCCGGACACGAGAGAGGGGCCAAAATAAAACGGGACCCGAAAGGGCCCCGCAAAAGTCTTCTACGTTCCGCGATCTTACTTGATCTTGGCTTCGCGGAATTCGACGTGCTTGCGCGCCACGGGGTCGTACTTCTTCTTGACCAGCTTGTCGGTCATGGTGCGCGAATTCTTCTTGGCGACGTAGTAGAAGCCAGTGTCGGCCGAGGACACGAGCTTGACCTTGATGGTGACCGCTTTGGCCATGTTCAGAACCTCAGGAATGAAGGGAATCTGGAGCCGGCCAAATGGCCCGCGTTGGCCGGCAACCTAGCCAGAAACCGCCTGATGTCAAGATTTTAGGGCTCGAAAAGCACCCAAATCAGGCCGATTACGCCTCGAAGAACCGGTTTTTGGGCCGAGGCAGGCCCAGATTCTCTCTCAAAGTGGGCCCTTCGTACTCTTTCCGGAAAATCCCGCGGCGCTGCAGCTCCGGGACCACCTTGTCGACGAAATCGTCGAGGCCGGCAGGCAGGAACGGGAACATGATGTTGAAGCCGTCGGAGCCGCACCCGACCAGCCATTCCTCCATCTGGTCGGCGATGGTTTTGGCCGTGCCGACGAAGGATAGCCCGCCATAGCCGCCGACGCGTTGGGCGAGCTGGCGCACCGTGAGCTTGTCGCGGGCCGCGAGGTCGACCATGCGCTGGCGACCGCTCTTGCTGGCATTGGTCTCCGGGATTTCCGGCAATTGCCCATCCGGATCGAAGCCGGAGGCATCCGTGCCGAGGATGACCGAGAGCGAGGCGATGGCGCTGTCGTAATGCACGCGGCTGTCGAGCAGCGCGCGTTTCTCCTTGGCCTCGTCGACGCTGTCGCCGACCACGACGAAGGCGCCGGGCAGGATCTTGAGGTGTTCAGGATCGCGGCCGACCTTCTCCATGCGGCCCTTGATATCGGCATAGAGTTTCTGGCTGTCGGCAAGGCTGCCGCCGCCGGTGAAGACGGCTTCCGCGGTCTCGGCGGCAAGCTGCCTGCCGTCCTCGGAGGCGCCGGCCTGCACGATCACCGGCCAGCCCTGGACCGGGCGGGCGATGTTGAGGGGACCGCGCACCTTCAGATATTTGCCGTGATGGTCGAGCACATGCATCTTGGCGGGATCGACGAACACGCCGCTTTCGACGTCGCGCACGAAGGCGTCGTCGGCAAAGGAATCCCACAGGCCCGTGACGACGTCGTAGAACTCGCGGGCGCGCTTGTAGCGCTCGGCGTGCTCCATGTGGTCGTCGAGGCCGAAATTCAGCGCCGCATCCGGGTTCGAGGTGGTGACGATGTTCCAGCCCGCCCGCCCGCCGCTGAGATGGTCGAGCGAGGCGAAGCGCCGTGCGACGTGATAGGGCTCGTCGAACGTGGTCGAGCCCGTCGCGATCAGGCCGATCCGCTCGGTGACGGCCGAGAGCGCCGACAACAGCGTGAAGGGTTCGAACGAGGTGACCGTGTGGCTGCGCTTGAGCGCATTGACCGGCATGTTCAGCACGGCGAGGTGATCGGCCATGAAGAAGGCGTCGAACTTGCCGGCCTCGAGCTTCTGGATCAGCGTCTTGATGTGGCCGAAGTTGAAATTGGCGTCCGGCCAGGCCCCGGGATAGCGCCAGGCGCCGGTGTGGATGCTGATCGGGCGCATGAACGCGCCAAGCTTGAGTTGCCGTTGTGCCATCGCCCGGTGTCCGTTCTTGGTGTCGTTCCGGAAGACATAGGCACGCCGCGGAACTCCGCCATCAGGGGAGGCAGGAAGATTATTTTGTTTTTCGCGACGCCCTCAGCACATTCGCGTCATTCCGGGCCGCGCCCGGAATGACGGGGGAGTCCCATCGAACCGATCCACGGCTCACTCCGACCAAGCCATGACTTTCGCTCCCGAGGAGACCTTCGATGGCAGGTGCAATGACCGTGGACGGGCGCATCGTCCGCATCGACCGGCCCATGCCCTGGGTCGGGCGGCTGCTGTCATTGCCGCTGCTGGCGGCGAGCTTCTATCTGCTGTGGAATGTCGCGCTCGGCCTGCGGCAGGATTTCTCCGGTTTTGGGCGGCTCGCCGATGATCTCATGCCGGTGCTGGTGTTCACTGGACTCGGGCTGCTCGTCGGCATCCCCGGAATCATCCTGCTCACCTTTCGCACCTTCGTCGTGCTGAACGAGACGCTGCGCCAGATCGTCATCACCAGGCAGTTCGGCCCGCTGAATTTTCGCAAGCATCGCGATCTCGCCTATTATCATTTCATCAGCATTACCGACGAGGACGATCCGGAGCTGACGACATACGATGTCAATCTCTGCGGCAACAAAGGGACCGAGCTGATCACGCTGATGAGCTTCACCAAGCGCGACGGAGCCAGTCGCTTCGCCAGCGAGCTCGGGCGAGTGCTGAACCTTCCCGCGCGCGACTATGTCGGCACCGAGCCCGACGCGGACGGCACGAACTGATCAGCTCAAAATATCCTTCTGCATCTTGCCGCCGTAGAAATGGAAGAACGGCACCGGCGCATCGTGGCGGAGCGGGCCGGTGGCAAGGCGCGCGTCGAGCTCGTTGAGCACATTGCGCGTCATCGGATGCAGATCGGCGAGCGGCTTCGAGCCGAGCTCGACCCAGACCAGCTCGACAAGCTCTGCATCGGCATGGATCACGCCGTCGACGCGATGGGTGATCGCGGAGGCGTCCGCCGTGAAGAAGCGCGTGTCGAACCGCTTGACGCGGCCGGGCGGGGTGATCGCGCGCGCGATCAGGAACAGGCTGGAGGGATCCGGCAACAGGCCCGCATCCGCGAACGGCTTCCAGGCGCCTTCGAGTTTTGTCTTCACCTCGGCCTTGCGTCCGAGGCAGAGACCCGTTTCCTCGCAGGCCTCGCGGATCGCGGCGATCGCCAGCGATTTTGCGCGGGAGGCCGGCGTCTTCGGGCTGCCCTTGGCGAGATTGGCTTCCAGTTCGGCGGTGATCGGCGCCGCGCATGGTACGCGATAATCGTCCTTGTCGACGCGGCCGCCGGGAAAAACGAACTTTCCGGGCATGAACACCACCTTGTCGTGGCGCTTGCCGACCAGAACTTTTGGAATGGCTCCGCTGCGGTCGACCAGGATCAGTGTCGCGGCATCCCTAGGGCGGAAATAGGGATGATGATCGGCTTCCTTGCCCTCGTGGATCTTTGCCTTGTCGGCTGCCTGCGACGTATCCGTCATGTCCTCACCCAAACCAATTCTTGTTTATTTTGCTTACACCGGCGGAATACCATCCGTCGGGTTCTCGTCAAACCCGTGCATGCGCAGAGCCCATTGCAATCCGACCACGGCTCCCTTCACCGGCTGCAGCAGTGCCAGCGAGGCGACGAAGGTGAAGGGCAGATAGGCCGCGAAGCTGATCCAGACCGGCGTCGTATAGTTGGTCTCGATCCACAGAATAGTCGGCACCACGATGTGCCCGACAATGACGATGACGAGATAGGCTGGCAAATCGTCTGCCCGATGCGGCGTGACATCGAGGCCGCAGACGGAGCAGTTATCCGAGGTCTTCAGGAAGGCGCGGAACAGCTTTCCCTCGCCGCAGCGCGGGCAGCGGCCGCGAAAGCCGCGCCTCATCGCAGCAAAGACGTCGCGCTTCTCGACGAGGCCGGTGTCGCGGGTCCAGATCTTCGGCGCCGTGCTCGTCGTCACCATGCCTTGCCCTTCTGGCCCTTGCCCTTGCTTTTTCCCTTGGCCGTTTTCCCCTTGCCGGGCTTCTTCGGCTTGTCCGGCTTGCGCTTCTTGTCGGGACTGCGCCCGGGGTGCGCCTTGAACGAGGGGCGGCGTTGCGGACCGGAGGACCTGCGGCCCCGCGGTGCGGTCTCGCCGGACGAGGACAGCAGCTCGAAGCGCAATGCGCCTGCGATCGGAGCCGCCTCGATCAGGCGGACGTCGACGACATCACCGAGCTGATGCATGGTGCCGCTGCGCGTGCCGACCAGGGCGTGGCGGCCCTCGTCATAGTTGAAATATTCCGTGCCGAGGGATCGGATCGGGATCAGGCCGTCGGCGCCGGTCTCGGCGAGCTTGACGAACAGGCCGGCGCGCGTGACGCCGGAGACGCGGCCCTGGAAGCTCGAACCGATGCGGTCGGCGAGGTGATGGGCGATCAGGCGGTCGACGGTCTCGCGCTCCGCTTTCATCGCGCGCCGCTCGGTCACTGAGATATGAGCTGCGACCTCGCTCAACGTTTCCGGCGTCTCGGTGTCGGGCAGCGCGCCTTCGCCGAGGCCGAGCGCGCGAACCAGCGCACGGTGCACGACAAGGTCGGCGTAGCGGCGGATCGGCGAGGTGAAATGCGCATAGCGGCGCAAATTCAGGCCGAAATGACCGTAATTCTCCGAAGAGTATTCGGCCTGTGCCTGGGCGCGCAGCACGACCTCGCTGACCAGCGGAAAGTGGTCGTGGCCTTCGAGCTGCGCCAGCACGCGGTTGAACAGAGCGGGGCGCAGCGCGCCGCCTTTCGCGAACGGAACGTCCAGCGTCGCCAGGAATTCCGCGAGCGCGTGGACCTTTTCCAGGGTCGGCTCGTCATGCACCCGGTAGATCAGCGGCAGCGACTTCTTCTCGAGCATCTCGGCTGCCGCGACATTGGCGAGGATCATGAACTCCTCGATCAGCTTGTGCGCGTCGAGCCTGTCGGGCACGACGACGCGGTCGACCGTGCCGTCGGGCTTGAGCAGGATCTTGCGCTCGGGCAGATCGAGATTGAGCGGATCGCGCTCGTCGCGCGCGCGCTTGACGCAGGCATAGGCGGCATAAAGCGGCCTCAGGATCGGATCGAGCAGGGGGCCGGTGGTGTCGTCCGGCCTTCCGTCGATCGCGGCCTGCGCCTGCGCATAGTTCAGCTTGGCTGCGGAGCGCATCAGGATGCGGTGGAAGCTGTGCGACCGTTTCCGCCCGTCCGGCGCGATGATCATCCGCACCGCGAGCGCGCCGCGCGGCTCGCCCGGCACCAGCGAGCAGAGATCGTTGGAGATGCGCTCGGGCAGCATCGGCACGACGCGGTCGGGGAAATAGACCGAGTTGCCGCGATCGAGCGCATCGCGGTCGAGCGCGGTGCCCGGTCGCACGTAGAAGCTCACATCGGCGATGGCGACATCGACGATGAAGCCGCCCTTGTTGTTGAGATCAGGATCCGGCTGCGCGTGTACCGCGTCGTCGTGATCCTTGGCATCCGGCGGATCGATGGTGACCAGCGGCACATCGCGCCAGTCCTCGCGCCCCTTCAAATTGGCCGGCTCCGCCGCTTCGGCTTCGCGCTCTGCCGCGGGACGGAATTGTAGCGGGATGTCGTGCGCGTAGATCGCGATCAGGCTGATCGCCTTCTCCGACTTGACCGAGCCGAGCTTCTCCTTGACGCGGCCTGACGCCAGCCCAACGCCGCGCGAGCGGATGATGTCGACGCTGACGAGATCGCCGTCCTGCGCGCCGTGCGTCTCAGTCGGGGCGATGTTCAGCTCGCGGTCGGCGGACTTCTTGTCAACCGGGATGATCCGTCCGCCGCCTTCGGGCAGGCTGCGGAAGACGCCGAGGATGCGGCTCTTGGTCTTGTCGAAAACCTTGATGATGTGGCCGCGATAGGCCGGGCCTTCGGTCTCGTCGGATCGCTCGACCCGCAGCAGCGCGCGATCGCCAACGCCGGCCGCGGTGCCGGGCTTCGGCCGGCGCGGCATCGTGATGAGGATCTTTGGCGGCTCGCCGCTTTCGACCTCGTCCCATTCAGTGGGGGAGGCGACCAGCTCGCCGTCGGCGTCGCGGCCGGTAATGTCGGCGACCAGCGTCGGCGGGAGGCTGTCCGGCTCTGAAATCGTATGGCGCTTTTTCTTGACGAGCCCGTCGTCGGCGAGCTCGCGCAGCATGCGCTTGAGCTCGATGCGGTCGGCGTTCTTCAGGCCGAACTCGCGTGCAATTTCGCGGGTTCCGACCTTTCCGGGATTTGCCTTGATGAAGGCGACGATGGCTGCCCTGTCGGGAAAGCCACGGTCATTCTTGCGTTTCACTTAGCCTCTATTTGGTGCCGGCACTTTTCTTGGCCGGAGCTTTGGCGCCAGCTGCCTTGGTCGGTGACGTTTTGGCCGTCGACGACACGGCTGCGCGCGCCTTGCTGGTGGATTCGGATTTGGGTTTGGCCGCCTTCTTCGCGGCCGGCTTTTTGGTTTTTGGTGCGGCGTCATCGCCGTCGGCGGCCTTCGCCGCAGCCTTCTTGGCCTTGGCCGGCTTCGCCGCTTTCTTCGGCTTCTTGCCGCCGCCCTTGGCCGCACGCTCGTCGATCAGCGCGATTGCCTGCGGCAGCGTGATGGCGTCTTTCTCGATGTCGCTCGGGATCGTGGCATTGACGCCACCCGCGGTGACATAGGCGCCGTAGCGGCCGCCCTTTACCGTGACGGTGCCGAGGGTGGGATGATCGCCGATCGCCCTGCCGGGATCAGCGCCGAAGCGGCGGCTCGGGCCCTTGGCGATCTTCTCCGCGATCAGCGTCACCGCGCGGTTGATGCCGATGTCGAACACCTCATCGCCGGCCTCGAGGCTGGCATAAGTCTTCTCGTGCTTCACGAACGGCCCGAAGCGGCCGAGACCCGCGGTGATCGGCTCACCGGTTTCCGGATGCTTGCCGATCTCGCGCGGCAGCGACAGCAGCTTGAGCGCAAGCTCGAGCTCGACATCTCCAGGGGACATCCCCTTCGGAATGCCTGCGCGCTTCGGCTTCTCGCCCTCCGCATAATCCTTCTGCTCGCCGAGCTGGATGTAGGGGCCGAACCGCCCGGCCTTGACCCAGACATCGCGGCCCGTATCCGGGTCCTGGCCGAGCGAACGATCGGCCGTTGCCTCGCCGTCGGCGGCGAGCTGACGGGTGTAGCGACATTCCGGATAGTTCGAACAGCCGACGAAGGCGCCGAACTTGCCGGCCTTGAGATTGAGCCGCCCGTTGCCGCAGCTGGGGCATTGCCTGATGTCGCCGCCATCGGTGCGGGGCGGGTAGATGTGCTGTCCCAGCATGTCGTCGAGCACGTCGAGCACCTGCGCGACGCGCAAATCCTTGATCTCGTCGACCGCGCCGATGAAGCCGGTCCAGAAATCCTTCAGCACCTGCTGCCAGGAGATCTCGTTGTTGGAGATGCGGTCGAGCTGCTCTTCCAGATTGGCGGTGAAGTCGTATTCAACGTAGCGGGCAAAGAAGCTTTCGAGGAACGCGACTACGACGCGGCCCTTGTCCTCGCCGTGCAGGCGCTTCTTCTCGAGCTTGACGTAGCCGCGGTCCTTCAGCACCTGGAGGATCGAGGCATAGGTCGAGGGCCGGCCGATGCCGAGCTCTTCCATGCGCTTGACCAGCGAGGCCTCGGAGAAGCGCGGCGGCGGCTCGGTGAAGTGCTGGGTGACGGCGAGCGACTGCCGCTTCAGCGCATCGTTGGGGCTCATCGCGGGCAGGCGGCGGGAGTCCTCGTCCTCCTCGTCGTCGCGGCCTTCCTGGTAAAGTGCGAGGAAGCCGTCGAACTTGACGACCTGGCCGGTGGCGCGCAGGTCCAGCGTGCGGCCGCCGACCTTCGCCGTGATGTCGACGGTGGTGCGTTCCAGCTCGGCCGATTCCATCTGGCTCGCGATGGTGCGCTTCCAGATCAGTTCATAGAGTCTCGCCTGGTCGGACTCGAGCTTGCGGCTCATGCTGTCGGGACGGCGCGACATGTCGGTCGGCCGGATCGCTTCGTGGGCTTCCTGGGCGTTCTTGGCCTTGGCCTGGTACTGACGCGGCGCGTCCGGCACATAGGCGTTGCCGTAATCCTCGCCGATCACCTTGCGGGCCTGGGTGATCGCGGACGGGTCGATCTGCACGCCGTCGGTACGCATATAAGTAATGAGTCCGGTGGTCTCGCCGCCGATGTCGATGCCTTCATAGAGCCGCTGCGCGATGCGCATGGTGTGCGCCGGCGCAAAGCCGTATTTGCGGCTGGCTTCCTGCTGCAGCGTCGAGGTGGTGAAGGGGGCCTGCGGATTGCGGCGGGCCGGCTTGGCATCGACCGCGGTCACCGCGTAGGCGGCTGCTTCCAGCGCCTTCTTGAAGTCTTCGGCTTCCGCGCCGGTGCCGATGTCGAGGCGCTGGATCTTCTTGCCGTCGGCGCCGACGAGACGGGCCTCGAAGGCGTCGCCGCGCGGCGTCAGCAGGGTCGCGATCAGCGACCAGTATTCGCGCGCAACGAACTTTTCGATCTCGAGCTCGCGGTCGCAGACCAGACGCAGCGCCACCGACTGCACGCGGCCCGCCGAGCGGGCGCCCGGCAGCTTGCGCCACAGCACGGGGGAGAGGGTGAAGCCGACCAGATAGTCCAGCGCGCGGCGCGCCATATAGGCGTCGACCAGCGCACCGTCGATCTGGCGCGGATTCTTCATCGCGTCCGTCACCGCCTGCTTGGTGATGGCGTTGAACACCACGCGCTCGATCTTGTGGTCCTTGATCGCGCGCTTCTCTTTCAGGACCTCCAGCACGTGCCAGGAGATGGCCTCGCCCTCGCGATCAGGGTCGGTGGCGAGAATCAGGCGATCGGCGTTCTTGAGGGACTTGGCAATGTCGTTGAGCCGGCCGGCCGCCTTGGGGTCGACCTCCCAGATCATCTTGAAATTGGCGTCGGGATCGACGGAGCCGTTCTTTGCCGGCAAGTCGCGGACATGGCCAAACGAGGCCAGAACCTCGTAGGACGAGCCCAAATACTTGTTGATCGTCTTGGCTTTCGCCGGCGACTCCACAATGACGATATTCATGTAGTTCCAGTAACTTATGGGGAAATTTGGGGCCGAATTCGATGAGATTCGGGTCGGCCCTTTCGTCCCGAACATGGGTGGTGAGGCCGTCGCTGTCAAATCGAGGGCTGTTGAGAGCCCTCCCGATGGGAAAAGTTTCATATCGAGAAAGTTGCAAAATACCACCTTTGAGTTGCGGTCGATGTCGGCGTAATGTTGCCGCGGGGCATGGATTCGGGTGGGGGCTGGTGACTAAGCCAGGAAAGAAACGGGCGGGCGCCGCATCGCGCGCGGGGGGAGGCTTGCGTCACGAGGAACCGGGGGAGGGCGGCGTCGACGAGGCGGTCGCCTTCATCGCCGAGCAGGTCGGGGCCCTGCGCAAGCTTGCCGAACGGCACAGGCTCGACGTGCTGCATTATCTCCTGGGAATGACCAAGCTCGAGGCGGACGAGCATCTGCGGCTGAGGAGCAAGCGCAGGCTGTCGTGAAGGGGGCGATGTACTGCTCCAACGACGGTGCGGTTAGCCGTTGCGGCTTGCCATTTTGGCCAATCGCAGGCCGAGATATGCGGCCGTGCCGAGGTCGCTCTCCGGCAACGAGCCGTCAATCAAGTGTGTTGCCAGACCAAGCTGGCTGCCCAAACGATTGCGGCCGCTCGGATCCTCGCCACCGGGAATATCCAGTCCGCACCAGAGCATGCCGTGCTGCGCGGCCAGAATGGAAAAGTAGGACAGTGTGTGGAGTTGATCGCCGCTTGCGCAGGCGCCCGTGGTGAACCCGGCTGCGATCTTGTTGGCCCAGCGCTGCTGGCTCCATCGATCACTTGAAGCATCGGCAAACGCTTTGAATTGAGCGGCTGGCCCGCCCATATAGGTCGGGCTGCCAAACGCAACTGCGTCGGCGCCATCGATCGTCTCCAGTAAGCTCTCATTCTGAAAGCGGCCTGACACGATGTCGCCGCCGGTGATGCGACACAGCGTGACCTGCGCTTTGCCATCTGCTCCGCGCGCAACCGCATGCGCCAGCTTCTCGGTGGTGCCCGAGATGGAAAAATAGGTGATGGCGAGCAGGGGCATGGTGGTGCCAGTTTGGTGGGACCTCGCCATCTTTGACGCTGTCGATGGCTTGTACAAGTCCGCCACGCCATATTGCGAGTTGGGACGCTCGGGTACATGCCGACCCGCCTTCGATGAAAGTGGGTCAACCTGCGGAGCAATCGCGGGCTGTCGTAGCCGCGAAGACCGAGCGGAATCGGTCGCCAGGACGACGTTGAAGAGACAGCGCACCGCTATCCCGCTGACCGTCGCCGCGGCGCAGGCCGCGGCTTCAGCGAGGTGTCCGTGAGGCTGAGCAATCGCCCGTCCTCCGCGCGCAGTTCGAGCTTCTTCACCGGTCGGCCTTTCTCGCGATCGACCAGGATGGTCGCGATCTCCGACGGGCGATCGTCGAAATCCTCGCCCCATTGGCGCAGCGCTACCAACACCGGGAAGACGCCGCGGCCTTTCGGCGTCAGCACATATTCCTCGTAAGGGCTGCCGTCGGAGGCGGGGGCCGTGGTCAGGATGCCGTGATCGACCAGCGCGCGCAGCCGCGTCGACAAGATGTTCTTGGCCATGCCGAGCTTGCTCTGAAACTCACCGAAGCGGCGCAGCCCAAACAGCGCCTCGCGGATGATCAGCAGGGACCACCGGTCGCCGATCGCCTCCAGCGATCGCGCGATCGGGCAGGCGTCCCCCTCGAAGCTCGTCCGTTTCACCATGATCTGGTCCTTTCGCGATCGCACGGTCCTGTCACCGTTCACGCGCTCTTGTGGTTGCATCTTAAAACCAGGTGGCCTAGATGGCAATCGTAGTTTTATGATGAAACCACTGGAGGCGAACGTGAGACTGAAGAACAAGACGGCCCTGATCACCGGCGGCAATAGCGGCATTGGACTGGCAACGGCAAAGCTGTTCGTGGCCGAGGGCGCCAAGGTGGTGATCACCGGGCGCAACAAGGAGACGCTCGAGGCGGCCGCGAAGGAGCTCGGGCCGAACGCGCTCGCGCTCGCCGCCGACGCCACCGACATTGCCGCGACCGAATCTGCGATCAAGAAGGGCGCCGAAAAGTTCGGCAAGTTCGACATCCTGTTCGCCAATGCCGGCATCGCCGGCGGTACGCCGCTGGGGTCGGCCACGCTGGAGGTCTTCGAGAAGGTCATCAGCACCAATCTGACCGGCGTGTTCTTCACCGTTCAGTCCGCGCTGCCTTATCTCAACGACAATGCTTCCATCGTCCTCAACGGCTCGGTGATCTCCGTGCTCGGCATTCCCGGCTATTCGGCCTATGGCGCCGCCAAGGCCGGCGTGCGGGCGATGGCGCGGATCATGGCCTCGGAGCTCTCGCCGCGGGGCATTCGCGTCAACGTGGTCGCGCCCGGTGCGATCCGCACGCCGATCTGGGGACCCGCGACCGCGACGCCCGAAGCCGAGAAGGCGTTCGAGAAGCGGATCGCGCTGACGACGCCGCTGGGGCGCATTGGTGAAACAGATCACGTCGCCAAGACTGTGCTGTTCCTCGCCTCCGACGATTCCGCGCATGTGCAGGGCCAGGAAATCTTCGTCGATGGCGGCGCGGTTGCCTCTCCGAGCGGCGCGCCGATCTATCGCGGCTGATCAATCTTGGTGCAAATTGAATCGGTCGGCGCAGCGGCGAGCGGTTGCGCCGGCCGGTTCCCACGTCTCGCGAGCTGTATTTTCTGAACGTTGCGGGAGGCATTGAACCTTCGCTTGCGCTGCCAAGACACTTTTACGGGCAGGGGGTCACGAAGACTCATTTCAAGGGAGCCCGATATGCCAAAGGCAGCTCGTATTATTTCCCCGATTTCAGCACCGCGTATTTACACCGAAAACTCCGCCGTTCCTGCCAACCGTTCCGACACCTCCGAGTTCGTCGGGGTCGCTCTTTTCTCCGGCATCGGCCTGTTCGTTTCCCTCGTCGCCGTCATCCTGGGCATTCAGGGCGCCTGGTTTTAGCTTCGCCGATCGCGCACCGGTCGATCAGCCGCCGCAAGCGATGTTGCGGCGGCTGATGATGTGCGCGTTATCAGGCCGCGCGGAGGGCGGTCGCCGCCTCGAGCGCGCTTGCGAGCGACTTCTCGCGATGCTCCGGGCCGACCTGGATTCCGTCGGCGCTGATGAATTCGGGATGATGAATCCCCATGAAACCGAACACGCCACGCAGATAGCTTTCGAGGTGCTCCAGCGACGCGGCGGGCGAGCCCGCGCCGTAATAGCCCCCGCGCGAAACCGCGAAGATTACGCGCTTGCCGCCGGCAAGGCCCTGCGGGCCGTCGGCCCCATAGCTGAACGTCTTCCCCGCCACCAGGACCCGGTCGATCCAGGCCTTGAGCTGGCTCGGAATGGTGAAATTGTACATGGGCGCGCCGATCACGACGATGTCGGCGGCAAGAAACTCGTCCAGCGCGGCCTTGCTGGCGGCGAGATCGGGGCCGAGCTCCGCCGGCGCAGGCGCGCCTTGCGCGGCCGCCAGATGCGAGCCGGAGAGATGGGCGAGCGGGCTCTGCGTCAGGTCGCGATAGACGATGTCGAGCGATGGCGTCGCCTGCCTGAGACGGTCGACGATGGCGGCGGAGACTTGCCGCGAAACGGAGTGGGGGCCGAGCACGCTGGAGTCGATGTGGAGGAGTTTCATTCGGGATCACCCTGGTATAAGTTTGTAACCAGAGCTACATGAGTGACTATCGAAATCCCCGCAAGAACGCACCTTTTTGAGCCATGGGCACATCCCTGAAACCTGCGCACATCGATTTGCCCGCCTCACCAAGGCCGGATCCCAACCATGCGGACTGCCGCGGCGTCGCCTCGATCCTCGCGCGCGTCGGCGACAAATGGAGCGTGTTCGTCATCATGATGCTAAGTGACGGGCCCAAGCGCTTTAACGAGCTCAAGCGCATGATCAATGGCATTTCGCAGCGGATGCTGACCTTGACGCTGCGCGGGCTCGAGCGTGACGGCCTGGTCACACGCACGATCTTCCCGACCATTCCGCCGCGGGTGGATTACGAGCTGACCGATCTCGGCCGGGGACTGCAGCAGCCGGTAAAGGCACTCGGCGAATGGGCGATCACGCATCAGCAGCAGATCGCCGCGGCGCGTACGCGCTTCGACGAGCGGACCACTCCTTAAAGCAGCGAGACCAAGCCACCGCCGTGGCGTTCGAGCCGGCCGGCGAGCTCGAGTTCCAAGAGCACGGTACGCACGATGGCCGGCGAGGCGCCGGACATCCGCACGAGATCGTCAATCGTGACAGGGGCAGGGCCGAGCAGGCCGGTGATCTGGTCGCGGTCGTGCCCTTGAGGATCGCTCTCGAACGGCTCGCTGTCGGGCTCGCGCGCGGTACGCATCAGCGGCCGCTCCATGATCGGTGCGACCGCGTTGACGACGTCGGCGGCTTCGGTGACGAGCGTCGCGCCCTGCTTGATCAGATCGTTGGTGCCGGCGGCGCGCGGGTCGAGCGGCGAGCCCGGCACGGCGAACACTTCGCGACCCTGTTCGGCGGCCATGCGCGCGGTGATCAGCGAGCCCGAGCGGTGCGCCGCCTCCACCACGACCACGCCGAGCGCGGCGCCCGAGATCAGCCGGTTGCGGCGGGGAAAGTCGCGGGCGCGCGGCTCGTGGCCGAGCGGCATCTCGGAGATCGCGGCACCCTTGCGGTCGAGGATCGAGGCCAGCAGATCGCCGTGCTCCGGCGGATAGATGCAGTCATGTCCGCCGGCGAGCACGGCGATGGTGCCGCTCTCGAGGTTGGCGCGGTGCGCGGCCTGGTCGACCCCGCGGGCAAGGCCGGAGATGACGACAAAGCCGGCTTCGCCAAGCTCGCGGGCGAGCTGACCGGCGAATTTCAAGCCTGCGCCGGATGCGTTGCGCGAGCCGACGATCGCGATCATCGGTCGCGTCAGCGTTGCATTGTCGCCGCGTACGGCGAGCAGCGGCGGCGCATCGTCGAGCGTTGCCAGCCGCGCCGGATAACCGTCCTCGCCGGGCGCGAGCCAGGCAATTCCGAACTTGCGGCTCGCGGCGAGCTCGGCTTTCGCCTCGTCGGCGCTGCAGATGCGCGCCGATCGTTGCGCGCCGCCGCGGCGTGCGAGATCCGGCAGCCGCTCCAGCGCCGCGCGCGCCGAGCCGAAATGCTCGACCAGCGACCGGAACGTGCGCGGCCCGACATTGTCGGACCGGATCAGCCGCAGGCGGTCGATCCTGTCGGCTTCGGTCAGCTCTACGCTTCGGTTGATGGCGTCCACGGCGGCTCCTTGCAGGCACAGCATGGAACAACCTGAAGGCGTGGGCAACAGCGACGTGCGCTTGCGCGACCTTGCCCCGATGCTAAAAGCGATCCCAATAAGAAGGGTATTGCCATGATCTCACTCGCCGACCTTCAGCGCCGCATCGAAGCGGGCGAGCTTTCGCCCGAGGCCGCCATCGCGCAATCGCATGCAGCCATCGAGGCGCGGGAGAAGGAGGTCCACGCCTTCGTCCGTTACGACAGCTCGGCGAAGGCGCAAGGCGCCGGGCCGCTGCGCGGCATCGCGGTCGGGATCAAGGACATCATCGACACCGCCGATTTTCCGACCGAGATGGGATCATCGATCTATCGCGGCTGGCAGCCGCGCGCGGACGCGCCTGTGGTGATGATGCTGAAGCGGGCGGGCGCCACCATCATCGGCAAGACCACGACCACGGCATTCGCCTCGCGCGATCCGACCCCGACGCTCAATCCGCATAACCTCGGGCATACGCCGGGCGGCTCGTCCTCGGGCTCGGCCGCGGCCGTCGGTGCCGGCATGATCCCACTGGCGCTGGGTACCCAGACCGGCGGCTCGGTGATCCGGCCCGCCGCCTATTGCGGCACCGCCGCGATTAAGCCGTCGTTCCGCATGCTGCCGACGGTCGGCGTCAAATGCTATTCGTGGGCGCTCGACACCGTCGGTCTGTTCGGCGCCCGCGCGGAAGATCTCGCGCGCGGACTGCTGGCAATAACCGGCCGCACCGAATTCGCCGGCATCGTCCCGGCGAAGGCGCCGCGCATCGGCGTTATCCGGCAGGAGTTTGCCGGCGCCGTGGAGCCGGCCGCCGAGGAGGGGCTGCAGGCCGCGATCAAGGCGGCGACGCGGGCTGGCGCCAGCGTGCAGACCATCGATCTGCCGCAGGCGGTGCAGGAGGCCTGGCGCATCCACCCTGTGATTCAGGACTTCGAGGCGCATCGCGCGCTCGCCTGGGAATTTTCCGAACGCCACGACGAGATCGCGCCGATGCTGCGCGCCAGTCTCGATGCGACGGTCGGTCTCACACCCAAGGACTACGACGACGCACGCCGGATCAGCCGCCACGGCCGCCGCGAGATTGGCGAATTGTTCGAGGGGTTCGACGCGCTGCTGACCTATTCGGCGCCGGGCACGGCGCCGGCCAAGGAGCTCGCGAGCACCGGCGACCCCCGCTACAACAGGCTCTGGACGCTGATGGGCAACCCTTGCGTCAACGTGCCGGTGCTCAAGGCCAATGGCCTGCCGATCGGCGTGCAGGTGATCGCGCGCTTCGGCAACGACGCGCATGCGCTGGCGACGGCGTGGTTCCTGGAGCAGGCGCTGGCGAAATCAGGCTAGCGCAGGTTCGAGAGCGACGATGCGCTGGCCGGATGCGGCCGGCGCTGCGCTGTGATCTGGACCTTGCTTGAGCCAGCGCCCGGCAGCCTCGCGGCCGCTCCGGTGCAGCGCGCGAATGAAGCCGCGGCCGAGATCGGTCGATGAGCGCTGCGCCAGGCCGTCCACGAAATCTTCCGCGGCGATCCTGGAGAGCCGCAACGACGATGCGGCCTGCGATTGCGCCCATTCGATCGCCGCGATCTCGGCATTGAGGGCGGCGTTGGCCGCGATCTGATCCAGCCTGCGGTCGATCGCGGCGAGCGTGATCGGCACGTAGCTGTCGCGCGCCGGCGTGGCCTGGACGAGCAGGATTTCGGCGCTCGTCGTGTCCTGCACGAGCCGCAGCAGGGGCGGATTGCCGCCGAGGCCGCCATCCCAATAAGCCTCGCCGTCGATCTCGACCGCGCAATGAACCAGCGGTGGACAGGTCGAGGCCAGCGCGACGTCGGCGGTGATCACGTCGTTGCGGAAGATCTGCTGCTGCCCGTCGCGGATCCGGGTCGCCGCGATCAGAAGCTTCGGGCAGCGCGGGTCGCGCAAGGCGGAAAAATTGATGTCGCGCGACAGCGCCTGCCGCAGCGGATCGAGATCGAACGGATCGAACTGGCCGGAGCGCAGCGTCGGGCCGAACGCGACCGAGCTTCCCGCCGGCGAGAAGCCGCCGATCAGCATCAGCGATCGGAACGAGGCTTCGTGCATCAGCCGGATCCAGAACCGGTTCAGCCGCGCGCGGGCGCCTTCACGGCCGCCCTCGGCGAAACCGGACGCGAGCAACAGCGCGTTGATGGCGCCGGCACTGGCGCCGCTGATGGTGTCGATCGCGATCGATGGCTCTTCCAGCAGCCGCTCCAGCACGCCCCAGGTGAAAGCAGCGAAGGTGCCGCCGCCCTGAAGCGCCAGCGACAATTTTCGCGGCGGCCATTGCCGCGGGGTCCGATCGTGCGTGACGGGCGCTGCAGTTAGGATTTCGGCTGGTTTCCCCGCTTCCA
Organism: Bradyrhizobium sp. GCM10028915; assembly: GCF_042666195.1. Taxonomy (NCBI): domain Bacteria; kingdom Pseudomonadati; phylum Pseudomonadota; class Alphaproteobacteria; order Hyphomicrobiales; family Nitrobacteraceae; genus Bradyrhizobium; species Bradyrhizobium sp. GCM10028915. Next base: position 18,965 of record NZ_JBHTFN010000008.1, on the reverse strand, counting down.
CGATCGGATCGGGCTCGCGCGGTGGAGGTGGGACGGAAGCAGGCGCTGGAGCGACAAGCGGCGAGGGCGCACCAGACCAGATGTCCGTCGTCGAGAGTAGCCGGCTTGCCGCGGTGCAGGCAGCACCTCGCAAATCGCCATCGTCTTGCGCGCTGACAATCTTCTCGCTCATTCTGAGCAACCGCGTAGAGCCATGCCCACGTCAGGGCCAAGCCAGGAACCCGTTCGTCCATACAGCCGTGATTCGGCTGCAAGTTGCGAACACCAGTTGAGATATAATGCAGAAGGGGTGCCGCGGTATCCGTGGATTCCCGGCTTATGTCTTCTCGCCGATCCGGCTTTCCTTGCCCGATTGCAGCCGCTTGATGTTCTCGCGATGGGCGTAGAACAGCAGCAGCGTCAGCACCGCGGCCATCGCTGCTAGTGCGAGATGGCCAAACCACCACAGGAACAGCGGCGTGATGAAGGACGCCACCAGCGCAGAGAGCGAGGAATAGCGGGTGGTGAAGGCGGTCGCGAGCCATAGCAGGCAGAACACCAGCGCGGCCGGCCAGAACAGCCCGAGCAGAATGCCGATATAGACGGCGACACCCTTGCCGCCGCGGAACTTGAGCCAGACCGGGAAGAGATGGCCGAGGAAGGCGCCGAGCCCGGCCAGCATCGCGGCGTTGGGACCGGCGATGTAGCCGGCGATCACCACGGCCACGGTGCCCTTGAGCGCGTCGAACAGCAGGGTCGCGGCGGCAAGGCCCTTGCGCCCCGTGCGCAGCACGTTCGTGGCGCCGATGCTGCCGGAGCCGATCGACCGCAGATCCTGCGTGCCGCCGAGCCTGGTCAGGATCAGCCCGAACGGAATCGAGCCGAGCAGGTAGCCGATGACGAAAGCGACCGGCAGAAACAGTTCAAGCGCCATGTCTGCAAATTCCCTGGCTGCAGCTCCGCACGTCAGACATGCTCGTACACTGTCCGTCCGCCGACAATGGTGCGCACCACGCGGCCTGTAAAGCGGGCCTCGTCGAACGGCGTGTTCTTGCAGGGCGATTTGAGGTCGGCGGGATCGACCACCCAGGGCACATCGGGGTCGATCACGATGACGTCGGCGGGGCTGCCCGTGCGCAGGGTTCCGCCAGGCAATCCCAAAATCTCGGCCGGCCGGGTCGACATCGCCCGGATCAGCGTCTTGAGGTCCAATTCGTCATTGTGCACGAGGCGCAGGCCCGCCGGGAGCATGGTCTCCAGCCCGATGGCGCCGGGGGCTGCTTCTGCGAAAGGCAGGCGCTTGACCTCGACGTCCTGCGGGTTGTGGTCGGACATGATGACGTCGACGAGGCCGGAGGCGACGGCGGCGACCAGCGCGCGGCGGTCGTCCTCGGTGCGCAGCGGCGGCGACAGCTTCAGGAACGAACGGTAAGGGCCGATGTCGTTCTCGTTCAGCGCAAGGTGGTTGATCGAGGCTGAGGCCGTCACGGCGAGGCCGGCGTCGCGGGCGCGCTTGAGCACGTCGAGCGACTCGATGCAGGTCAGCGACGCCGCGTGATAGCGGCCGCCGGTGAGCGCGACCAGGCGCATGTCGCGCTCCAGCATCACGGCTTCCGCCGCGTTCGGGATGCCCATCAGGCCGAGCCGCGAGGCGAACTCGCCCTCGTTCATCACGCCTTCGCCGACGAGATCGCGGTCCTCGGTGTAGTGCACGATCAGCGCGTCGAAATCGCGCGCGTAGGTCAGCGCGCGGCGCATCACCTGCGCATTGCTCACGCTCTTGTCGCAGTCGCTGAAGGCGATCGCGCCTGCTGCCTTGAGGAGGCCGAACTCGGTCATCTCCTCGCCGTGCATTCCCTTGGTCAGCGCCGCCATCGGCTGGATGTTGACGATCGCGGTGTCACGGGCGCGACGCATCACGAAGTCGACGGTCGCCGAGTTGTCGATCACCGGCAGGGTATCGGGCTGGCAGATGATGGTGGTGATGCCGCCGGTCGCAGCCGCCTGGCTCGCGGACGCAAAGGTCTCGCGATGGCTGAAGCCCGGCTCGCCGACGAAGGCGCGCATGTCGATCAGGCCGGGTGCGACGATCTTGCCGGCGCAGTTGACGACGTCGGTGCCCTCGGGGACGCCGGCAGCGCCAATGCCGCGGCGGGTCTCCCGGATGATGCCGTCGGCAATCAGGACATCGCCGGGGCCATCGAAATCCCTGCTGGGGTCGACGACGCGGGCATTGGCAAGCAGGATGGGTCGGCGGTCGGTCAACATGAGCATCACGCGTTCGGCAGGTTGCGGGCGAGCGCTTCCAGCACCGCCATGCGCACGGCCACGCCCATCTCCACCTGTTCGCGGATCAGGGACTGCGCGCCGTCCGCGACCGCGGTGTCGATTTCGACGCCGCGGTTCATGGGGCCGGGATGCATGACAAGGGCGTCTGGCTTGGCGTAGGCGAGCTTCTTCTGGTCCAGCCCGAAATAATGGAAATACTCGGAGGTCGACGGCACGAAGGAGCCGTTCATGCGCTCGCGCTGGAGCCGCAACATCATGACGATGTCGGCGCCGTTGAGCCCCTCGCGCATGTCGCGCGCGACCTCGACGCCCATCCGCTCGATGCCGGGCGGCAGCAGTGTGGAGGGGCCGACGACGCGGACGCGGGCGCCCATCGCGTTGAGCAGGATGATGTTGGAGCGGGCCACGCGCGAATGCAGCACGTCGCCGCAGATCGCGACCACGAGGCCCTCGAGCCGGCCCTTGTTGCGGCGAATGGTCAGCGCGTCGAGCAGGGCTTGTGTCGGATGCTCATGCGCGCCGTCGCCGGCATTGATCACGGAACCGTCGACCTTGCGGGCCAGCAGTTCCACCGCGCCGGAGGCGTGATGGCGCACCACCAGGATATCCGGATGCATGGCGTTGAGCGTCATGGCGGTGTCGACCAGCGTCTCGCCCTTTTTGATGGACGAGGAGGACACCGACATGTTCATGACGTCGGCGCCCAGCCGTTTGCCGGCGAGCTCGAACGAGGATTGGGTCCGGGTGGACGCCTCGAAGAAGAGGTTCACCTGCGTCCGTCCACGCAGGACGGTGCGCTTCTTGTCAACCTGGCGGTTGAGCTCGACATATTCTTCGGACAGGTCGAGGAGGCCGGTGATGTCGGCCGCGGAAAGGCCCTCGATGCCCAGCAAATGCCGGTGGCCGAGGACGAAGGTCGATTTCGATGTCATTAAAGCGAGAGCTATAGGCGGGGATGGCCGGGGGGGCAAGGGCCAAAGCCCGGGCGGGGAGTTATCCCCCGATCTGTCGGTCTTATCGCTGGCGTGAGCTGTCCCCGTCTTCTCCGTCATGCCCGGGCAGAAGCGCGAAGCGCGTCTTCGCGCTAGACGTCCCGGGCATCCACGTTCTTAAGGTGCTGTCGCAGAAAAGGCGTGGATGGCCGGGACAAGCCCGGCCATGACGAAGGGGAGATTTCCGCTGAAAACAACTCTAACAGCGCTCTTGGTCGCGGCTTTTGTTTCCGCGGCCCACGCCCAATCGCTTCCCGGCGGTTTCGTCTATCTGCACGACATCGAGCCCAGCATCATCCAGGACATCCGCTACGCCACCTCGAACAATTTCGTCGGCCGTCCGCTCGCCGGCTACGGGGCCGGCGAGTGCGTGGTGAAGCGGGAGGTTGGGCTGCGGCTGAAGGCGGTCCAGCAGGAACTGGCGGCGCAAAATCTCTCACTGAAAATGTTCGACTGCTACCGGCCGGCGCGGGCCTCGCTCGACATGGTCAGGTGGTCGCAGAACGGCCACGAGACGGCCGCCGAGCGGCGCTACAATCCCAAAATTCCCAAGACCGAGCTGTTCCGCCTCGGCTACATCGCAAGCCGCTCGCAGCATTCGACGGGCGCAGCGCTCGATCTCACGCTGGTCGATCTCAACGCCGACAATTCAGGCAAATACGACCCGTCAAAGACCTACGCGGACTGCACGGCACCGGTCGAGGCGCGATTGCCGGAGGGCAGCGTCGACATGGGCACCGGCTATGACTGCACCGACGTGAAAGGGCATACCGCCGCACCAACGATCAGTCCGGATCAGCGCGCCTGGCGCAAGCGGCTGGTGGCTGCGATGGCAAGGCAAGGCTTTGTGAACTATGCAAAGGAGTGGTGGCACTTTTCGCTGCCGGGAGCGGGCGGTGCGGCCTATGATTTCCCGATCCAGCCGCGGCGGAACTGATTCCGCGCCGAGGACACGAGATGACCCAGCCCAGCTGCGCGACCCACGAGGTCTTCAACCAGTCGCCGCCGTTCGAGGACGTCGATCTGTTCGCCGCGGACCAGCCGCTGGTCGCGGCGGTCAGGGCCAATGGCGCTGCGGCGGCGGAACCGGAGCTCTCGGAGTTCGGCAAGCATTGGGGCTCGGCTGCGATGGCCGATCGGGGGCGCGTCGCGAACGAGAACACGCCGAAGCTGCGCACCTTCGATGCCAAGGGCAATCGGCGCGACCAGGTCGAGTTTCATCCGGCCTATCACGAGCTGATGGCTCACAGCGCCCGTGCCGGCGTGCACAATTCGACTTGGACTGCGGATGGAAGACCCGCGGGCGATGCCGCAGAGGTCATCCGCGCGGCAAAATTCTACATGGCCTCGCAGGTCGAGACCGGCCATCTCTGCCCGATCACGATGACGCGCGCCTCCGTTGCGGCGCTGGCGATGCAGCCTGATCTGCGCGCCAAGGTCATGCCGGTGCTGTCGACGAAAAGCTACGATCCCAGCTTCGCGCCGTGGTGGGAGAAGCGCGGTATGACGCTCGGCATGGGCATGACCGAGAAGCAGGGCGGTACCGACGTGCGCGCCAACATGACGCGCGCGGTGCGCGAGGGAGGCGCCTACCGTATCACCGGCCACAAATGGTTCATGTCGGCGCCGATGTGCGATGCCTTCCTGGTGCTGGCTCAGGCGGACCAGGGACTGACCTGTTTCTTCATGCCGCGCTTCGCGCCGGATGGTTCGGTGAACGCGATCCAGTTCCAGCGGCTGAAGGACAAGCTCGGCAACCGCTCCAACGCGTCATCCGAGGTTGAGTTCGTCGGTGCCTATGCGGAAGCCGTCGGCGATGAGGGCAAGGGCATCCGTACCATCATCCAGATGGTGCAAATGACGCGGCAGGATTGCGCGATCGCCTCGGTCGGCCTGATGCGCTCGGGGCTCGCCCACGCGCTGCATCACACCCGGTACCGCAGCGTGTTCCAGAAACATCTCGCCGATCAGCCGCTGATGCAGGCGGTACTCTCGGACATGGCGCTGCATGTGGAGGCGAGCACGGCTGTGGTGATGCGGCTCTGCCGCGCCTTCGATCGGACGCCGCGCGATCCGGCGGAGGCCGCCTACATGCGGCTGCTGACGCCTGCGATCAAATACTGGACCTGCAAGAGCGCGCCGCCGTTTCTCTACGAAGCCATGGAATGCCTCGGCGGCAACGGCTATGTCGAGGACGGCATTCTGGCGCGGCACTACCGGGAGTCGCCGGTCAACGCGATCTGGGAGGGCTCGGGCAACGTCATGTGTCTCGACGTGCTGCGCGCGCTCTCGCGCGAGCCGGAGGCAGCGATGTCGGTCCTGCAAGCGCTTGCTGCCGAGACCAAAGGTCTGCCAGGGGCAGGCGAGACGGCGGGATTCATCGGCAAGACCTTCGGCCGCCCGGACGGCGAGCGCGTAGCGCGCCTTGCGGTCGAGAAGCTGGCGCTGCTTGCGGCCGCCGCCGCGCTCAACGGCGTGTCACCGCGTCAAGCAGAACTGTTCGCCGCCACGCGCCTCGCCAAGAACCACGCCAGCATGTACGGCGCGGTCGAGCTCGAGAGCGGCGACGTGCGCACGCTGCTGGAGCGGGCGCTGCCGTGAGCCTGCCAAACGAAAGCCTCCTGATGGACTCCCTCAATCCCGATCTGCCGCCGCTCACCGAGACGCCGGCGCCGCCGCGAGTCTGGAAGTTCTGGGGCACGGCGCTGTGGGGCATCGCCATCTTCGCAGCCATGTTCGTCGGGCAGATCGGGGCCATCGTCTATCTGGTCTGGGTCGCCCGTGACCCAATCGACCTCGCATCGATGCAGCACATCGGTCGCGAGCCGGCGTCGCTCGCGTTTTCGGTCACGATGGGCCTGCCGGCGACGCTGGCCGCCGTGTGGCTGGCCATCCGCATCAAGAAGGCCTCCTTCGTCGACTATCTCGCGTTCTATTGGCCGTCCTGGAAGCAACTCCTGTTCGGCGCCGTCGGGCTGATCCTGATCGTGGTCGCCTGGGAGACGATGTCGCGGAGTCTGGGCCGCGAGGCGACGCCGGGCTTCATGACCGACCTGTTGAAATCCGGTCGCGACAAGGGCGCGGCGCTGATGCTGCTGTTCGCCTTCAGCGTGGCAGCGCCGATGTCCGAAGAGGTCCTCGCCCGCGGCTTTCTGTTTCGCGGCTGGTCTGCGAGCTTCCTGCGCGTGCCCGGCGCCATCATCCTGTCGTCGCTGGTGTGGACGGTCGTGCATCTGCAATACGACCTGTACTTCCTCGCCGAGGTCTTCTCCATCGGCCTGTGGTTCGGCTACATGCGCTACCGCAGCAGCTCGCTCTGGCTCACGATCGTGCTGCACGCGCTGAACAATCTGACGGCGGTGGTGCTGACGATGTGGCTGGGGAGTTAGGCCACCAGCGCGATCGCGATCGGCATCGTGATCGCCGCCAAAATCGTCTGCAGCGTGATGATCTGCGCCAGCAGCGGGGCATCGCCGCCCATCTGGCGGGCCAGCACATAGGCGCTGGTGGAGGTCGGCACCGCGGCGCAGATCGCGACGATCGCGAGGCTGTCGCCGGATAGTCCGAACCAGACGGCGAGCACCAGCGCGACCGCGGGCATCAGCACCAGCTTGAACACCACGCCGATAGCCGCGCCCGCGCTGGGACGGAGCAGGCCTTCAAGATGCAGTCCGGCGCCGGTGACGAGCAGGCCGATGGCGAGCGAGGAGCGGCCGAGTGCGTCCGCCACCTCATGCCAGATCTTCGGCAACGGCAGGTGGATGACGTTGACGACGAGCCCGATCACGCAGGCCCAGATCAGGGGATTGCGGACAACCGTCATGACAACGGTGCGCGCGGATTGCTTCTTCGGCGCTGCGTAGTGCGCGAGCACCGCGACGCTGAGGACGTTGACCAGCGGAATGATTGCCACCATCGCGACGGAGGCGAGCGCCAGCCCGACCTCGCCGAACATATTGGCGGAGACGGACAGCGCCACATAGGTCTGCCAGCGGATCGCGCCCTGGAAGATCGAGGTGAAGGCGGGGCCGTCGATATCGAGCCGCGACAGGGCGGGGCGGAGCGCGAGGCAGAGCAGCGACATCGCGAGCGCTGACAGCAGCAGCGCGCCGCCGACGCCTGCGACCGGGACCTTGGACAGGTCGGCCTTCACCAGCGTCTGGATCAGCAGCATCGGAAACAGCACGAAATAGGTCAGCCGCTCAAGCCCGTTCCATTGCGTATCGAGCCGCATCAGGGTGCGCTTCAGCACCACGCCGAGCACGATCAGGATAAAGACGGGGAGGAGCGCCGCAATCACGACGGCCATGGATCAGTCAGGCCCCGGGGCTGCGCGCAGATTGGCGAGGCGGTCGAGCGCGCCTTGCAGGATGAAGATCGCGGCGTGCTCGTCGATCACTTCGGCGCGCTTGGCGCGGCTGACATCCATGCCGATCAGCTCGCGCTCGACCGCGGCGGTCGACAGGCGCTCGTCCCAGAGGCCGATGGGCAGCGCGGTCAGACCGGCGAGGTTGCGGGCAAACGCCCGGGTCGATTGCGCGCGCGGGCCTTCGCTGCCGTCCATGTTGATGGGCAGGCCCAGCACGAAGCCGACGGCCTTGCGTTCACTGGCGATCGCGAGCAGCCGGGCGGCATCCTGCTTGAACGCCTTGCGCTGGATCGTTTCGACGCCGGTAGCTAACCGGCGGTCTGGATTGGAGACGGCAACGCCAATTGTCTTGGTGCCGAGATCAAGGCCGACCAACCCGCCGCGTTCGGGCCAGTGGGTTGCAGCATCGACGAGAGGCAGGATAAGAGCCGGCATGGTGTTAGCGCATATCACGCGTCGCGCTACGGAGTGAACCCGGAACATGGATGCGCTGACATTATTCGGCTTGTTCGCCGTGACAGCGATGCTGGTCGCTTACGCCCTGGAAGACCGCAGCCACTGGTTCGTGCTGATGTTCGCAATGGCCTGCGTGCTCGGTTCGGCTTACGGCTTCCTGCAAGGGGCCTGGCCGTTTGGCGTGGTCGAGGCGATCTGGGCCGTCGTGGCGCTGCGGCGCTGGCATCTCAGGCCGCGATGACGTCGTCGTCTTGCTTCAGGCAGGCGGCAAATCCGTTCAGTGCACTGGTTTGATGTCCGGCACGACGCTGGATGAAGAGCGTCTCGACCTGCGCGTGCGAATGGCTCAGCGCGTGGATCGAGACGCTGCCGTTGATCGCACTGCGTTCGACCACGGCGCGCGGCAGCAGTGTCACGCCCATGTCGGCGGCGACACAGCCGATCATGCCGTCGAGCGTGCCGAGTTCGAAGCGTGCGGCTGACGGCCAGCCGAGCTCGACAAAGATCTGTTCCAGCCGCTGCCGGTAGGTGCAGCCGGTGCGGAACGTCAGTGCGGTCGGGCCCGACTCCGGCGTGCCGGCGCGCAGCTCGGCGAGCGTGGCCCAGCGCCGCGCACTGACCAGCACCAGCTCTTCGCGGAACGCGCTTGTCGCGGTGAGATCGGCATGCACGATCGGACCTGCGACGAAGGCGCCGTCGAGGGTGCCTTCGAGCACGCAGGCGACGAGGTCGGCGGTGGGTGCGGTGCGCAGGCTCAGCCGGACGGCGGGAAAGCGGCGATGAAAATCGGCCAACAGCGGCGGCAGCCGCACCGCTGCGGTCGTTTCCATCGAGCCGATCGCGAGCGGTCCCTTGGGCTCGCCGTCGTCGCAGGCGGCGAGCACGGCCTCGCGCGCTAATGCGGACATCCGTTGCGCGTAGGGCAAAAGGCGCTTGCCCGCACCGGTCAAGGTCATGCCGCGGCTGTGCCGTTCGAACAGCGGCGTGCCGATCTCGGCTTCCAGTGCCTTCACGCGCTGGGTGACGTTCGACTGCACCGTGTTGAGCTCTTCCGCCGCGCGGGTGATCCCCCCGGTCCGGGCGACGGCAGCGAAGGTCTGGAGGTCGCTGAGTTCCATAATATCGTTTCTCTTTTGAGATGGCAGCGTTCGTAAGAAATCAATTTTGGAGAATGGTATTCTAGACTAATATTCGTGTCGAGAGCGGAGGAGCCATGCCGATCACCACGCCGCTGACCCAGCTCCTGGGGATCAAGCATCCGATCCTGCTGGCTCCAATGGACACGATCGCCGGCAGCCGGCTGACACGGGCTGTCAGCGAGGCCGGCGGCTTCGGGATCCTGGGTGGTGGCTACGGCGATCAGGAACGGCTCGAGGCCGAGACCAGGCAACTAAGCGGCTTTGCTTCGTTCGGTATCGGCTTCATCACGTGGAGCCTGGCAAGACAGCCAAGACTTCTCGACATCGCACTCGACGCCAATCCGCAAGCGATCATGCTGTCATTCGGCGATCCTGCACAATTTGCAGCGCGCATCAGGGCGTGCGGGGCGCGCTTGATCTGCCAGGTGCAGAGCGAGGACATGGCGAAGCAGGCACTGGATGCCGGTGCGGACATCCTGATCGCGCAGGGTACCGAAGCCGGCGGTCACGGCGCATCGCGCACAACCGTCGATATCGTACCTGCGATCGTCGATCTCACGGCCGGGCGCGTGCCGGTGGTTGCCGCCGGCGGAATTGCCGATGGTCGCGGGCTCGCCGCGATGATGATGCTGGGCGCCTCCGGCGTGCTGATCGGCACGCGCTTCTATGCGAGCGTGGAGGCCAATGGCGCGGAGGAAGCCAAGCAGCGCATTCGCGACGCTGATCCCAATGACACGGTGCGCGGCGTCATCGTCGACTGGTCACGCAGCCTGTTCTGGCCGGCCCCGTTCACCGCGCGAACGCTGGTCAACGATCATATCAGGCGCTGGACCGGCCGCGAGGTCGAGCTGATGCAGCGCGCCGCCGAGGTGACCGTCGAATATGCCGCGGCAAGGGCCGCTGGCAATTTCGAGGTCGCCGCGGTCTTTGCCGGCGAGGCCGTCGGCCTGATCAATGATATTCCGTCCGCCGCCGAAATCGTCGAACGGATCGCGACCGAGGCCGAGCAACTGCTAACCGGCCGGCGTAATTCCAGCGCGTCCGCCTAAACTGCGAGAGAACAACCATGTGGCCGAACCGTCGATTGATCGATCTCTTCAAGACCGAATTCCCGATCGTGCTGGCGCCGATGGCCGGCGTGATGGACGCGGAGCTGGTGATCGCCGTTGCGCAAGGCGGGGGCCTCGGCTCGCTGCCGAGCGCGATGCTGTCGCCGGAGAAAGCGCGCGAGCAGGTCAACATCATCCGGCAGCGCGTCTCCGCGCCGGTGAACATGAATTTCTTCTGCCACACACCGGTCGAGCTCACGGCCGAGGCGGAGGCGCGCTGGAAGCAGCGCCTCGCGGGCTACTACAATGAGCATGGCCTCGATCCCGCCGCACCCATCAATGCCGCGAACCGCGCGCCGTTCGACGCCGGCTTCTGCGAGGTTGTGGAGGAGCTGAAGCCGGAGATCGTCAGCTTCCATTTCGGTCTGCCCGAGGCCGCGCTGCTCAAGCGGGTCAAGGCGGCAGGATGTCTCGTCATCTCGTCGGCGACCACTGTGAGCGAAGCGGTCTGGCTCGAGCAGCACGGAGCTGATGCCGTCATTGCCCAAGGCGCGGAGGCCGGCGGCCATCGCGGCATGTTCCTGACCGACAAGATCTCGGAACAGCCCGGCACCTTTGCGCTGGTGCCGCAGGTGGTCGACGCGGTGAAGGTCCCAGTGATTGCGGCCGGCGGCGTTGCGGATGGCCGCGGCATTGCAGCCGCCTTCGCGCTCGGCGCGGCCGGCGTGCAGATCGGAAGTGCCTATCTGCGCTGCCCGGAATCCAAGGTCAGTGCGGCGGCGCGTGCGGCGCTCGCCGAGGGACAGGATGATTCCACCGTCATTACCAATGTCATGACCGGGCGGCCGGCGCGCGGCGTTCAGAACCGCCTGATGCGCGAGGCCGGCCCGATTTCGCCGGACGCGCCGCCATTTCCCCATGCCGCAACGGCGCTGGGACCGCTCAAGGCTGCGGCCGAGAAGCAGGGCAGGGTGGATTTCACCAATCTCTGGGCCGGGCAGGCGATCGCCCTGGGCCGCGAGGTCCCGGCAGCTGAACTGACCCGGGATCTCGCCAAATCGGCGCTTGCCCGGATGAAGGCGTTGGGCGGATAGGTCCCTAAAGCGCGATGAGCTTCGGGCGAAGCCTCATCGTGCTTTAGGTTCTTGTTTGCGCATGATCTTTTCGGAAAACCGCTTCACACTTTTCCGGATCATGCGCTGGCGCCGGTTGCGGCGCAAAAGCGGCCTCTGCTATACGGCACATAGGTTTTGCCGTGAGAGGCCTTATATAATGTCCGTCGACGCCGCTACCGTCCGCCGCATCGCGCATCTGGCGCGCATTGCGGTTTCCGAGGGCGAGGTTCCGCATCTGCAGGGCGAGCTCAACGCCATGCTCGCCTTTGTCGAGCAGCTCTCGGAGGTCAATGTCGAGGGCGTGGAGCCCATGACCTCGGTCACCCCGATGCAGATGAAGAAGCGGCAGGATGTGGTCAATGACGGCGAGATCGCCGACGATATCGTTGCCAACGCACCTGCGACCGAAGGCCACTTCTTCCTGGTGCCGAAGGTTGTTGAGTAATTTACGTAGCGTTTTCGAGCGAAGTGGAAGCCGGTTCGCGTAAAGAAAACGCGTCAAAAGAGTCTCAGGACGAAGTCCGATGTGCATGCTTTGCGACGACGAGAAGGCCTATCAGGCTTACATGAACTATCTCGACAAGATGGAGCGGCAGGGCAAGGCTGCCGACCCCAACGTCGCCGTCAATGCCGTGCTCGACGAGATCGAGGCGGCTGCGAAAGCGGCCACCAAGAAAGACGACCCGGCCAACGACAAATCCCTGTCTCCGTTCTTCTGCAGCCCGATCAATAAATGACCGATTTGACATCGCTGACGCTCGCGGAGGCCCGCAAGGGCCTCGCGGCAAAGACTTTCACGTCCCTCGAGCTGACCGACGCGCATCTGAACGCGATCGAAGCCGCCCGCGTGCTCAATGCTTTCGTCATGGAGACGCCCGACCGCGCGCGCGACATGGCGAAGGCCGTCGACGAGAAGATCGCCAAGGGTGACGCGGGGCCGCTTGCCGGCATTCCGCTCGGGATCAAGGACCTGTTCGCGACCAAGGGCGTGCGCACCACGGCGTGCTCGAAAATCCTCGGCAACTTCGTGCCGACTTACGAGTCCACGATCACCTCGCAGCTGTGGCGCGATGGTGCGGTGATGCTGGGCAAGCTCAACAATGACGAGTTCGCGATGGGCTCGTCGAACGAGACCTCGTGCTTCGGCCCGGTCGGCAATCCCTGGCGGCGTGATGGCTCCAACACGACGCTGGTGCCGGGCGGCTCGTCTGGCGGCTCGGCCTCCGCCGTGGCGGCTCTGCTCTGCATGGGCGCGACCGCGACCGACACCGGCGGCTCGATCCGCCAGCCGGCGGCGTTCACCGCGACCGTCGGCATCAAGCCAACCTATGGCCGCTGCTCGCGCTGGGGCATCGTCGCCTTTGCCTCCTCGCTGGACCAGGCTGGTCCGATCGCGCGCAGCACGCGCGATGCCGCGATGCTGCTGCGCTCGATGGCTGGCCACGATCCCAAGGACACGACCTCGGTCGACATAGCCGTGCCGGACTACGAGGCCGCGATCGGCAAGTCCGTGAAGGGCATGAAGATCGGCATTCCCAAGGAATACCGTCTCGACGGCATGCCGGCCGAGATCGAAAAGCTTTGGGAAGCGGGCGCGGCCTGGCTGAAAGCGGCCGGGGCCGAGCTCGTTGAAGTGTCACTGCCGCACACCAAATACGCGCTGCCGGCCTATTACATCGTGGCGCCGGCGGAGGCGTCCTCCAACCTCGCGCGCTATGACGGCGTGCGCTTCGGCCTGCGCGAGCAGGGCCGGAACGTCAACGAACTCTACGAGAACACCCGTGCAGAAGGTTTTGGCGCTGAGGTGAAGCGCCGCGTCATGATCGGCACCTACGTGCTCTCGGCCGGCTATTACGACGCCTATTATTTGCGCGCCCAGAAGGTGCGCACGCTGATCAAGAAGGACTTTGAGGATTGCTTCGCCAAGGGCGTCGACGCGATCCTGACGCCGGCGACGCCGTCGGCGGCCTTCGGCATCGGCGAGAAAGGCGGCGCGGACCCCGTCGAGATGTACCTCAACGACATCTTCACGGTGACCGTGAACATGGCGGGCCTGCCGGGCATCGCTGTGCCCGCCGGCAAGGATGCGCAGGGCCTGCCGCTCGGCCTGCAGCTGATCGGCCGTCCCTTCGACGAGGAGACGCTGTTCTCGCTCGGCGAGGTGATCGAGCAGGCCGCCGGCCGCTTCACGCCGGCGAAATGGTGGTGAAGATGGCGGCGTATATCGCCAGCCTCGACGGCGCCGCGCCGCCGCCGGACCTCAGCGCTCCACTTGCCGCACTATGGTGGGCCGCCAAGGGCGACTGGGACGAGGCGCACAAGATCGTCCAGGACGAGAGCGGCCGCGCGGCCGCTTGGGTGCACGCCTATCTGCACCGGGTCGAGGGCGACCTCGGCAACGCCGGCTATTGGTACCGCCAGGCCGGCCAGCCCGTGGCAACGGATTCATTACAGGCAGAGTGGGAGCGGATCGCTGCCACGCTGCTCGGGAGCAAGCCATGAACGCACCTGCCGCACCCCACAAACTTCTCAAGGGCTCAACCGGTGACTGGGAGATGGTCATCGGCCTGGAGGTCCACGCTCAGGTGACGTCGAACGCGAAGCTGTTCTCCGGCGCCCCCACCGCATTCGGCGGCGAGCCGAACTCGCATGTGTCGCTGGTCGACGCGGCGATGCCGGGCATGCTGCCTGTGATCAATGAGGAATGCGTCAGACAAGCTGTCCGGACCGGCCTCGGGCTGAACGCGCAGATCAATCTGCGCTCGGTGTTCGACCGCAAGAACTATTTCTATCCCGACTCGCCGCAGGGCTACCAGATCAGCCAGTACAAGTCGCCGATCGTCGGCGAAGGCGAGGTCGTGGTCGAACTGGACGGCGGCAAGACCGCCACCATCGGCATCGAGCGGCTGCATCTGGAACAGGACGCCGGCAAATTGCTGCACGATCAGTCGCCGACCATGTCCTATGTCGATCTCAACCGCTGCGGCGTAGCGCTGATGGAGATCGTGTCGAAACCCGACATCCGCGATGCCGAGCAGGCCAAGGCCTATGTGACCAAGCTGCGCTCGATCCTGCGCTATCTCGGCACCTGCGACGGCGACATGGAGAAGGGATCCTTGCGCGCCGACGTCAACGTCTCCGTGCGCAAGCCCGGCGCGCCGCTGGGCACCCGCTGCGAGATCAAGAACATGAACTCGATCAATTTCATCGGCCAGGCGATCGAGTACGAGGCCCGGCGCCAGATCGAAATCCTCGAGGACGGCGGCGCGATCGACCAGGAGACCCGGCTCTACGACCCCAACAAGGGCGAGACGCGGTCGATGCGGTCCAAGGAAGAGGCGCACGACTATCGCTACTTCCCCGATCCCGACCTGCTGCCGCTGGAGTTTTCGCAAAGCTTCGTCGACGAGTTGAAGGCTGAGCTGCCCGAGCTGCCGGACCAGAAGAAGACGCGCTTCGTCGCGGATCTCGGCCTGTCGGCCTACGACGCCAGCGTGCTGGTCGCCGAGCGCGAGAGTGCCGTGTTCTACGAGACCGTGTTGGAGAAACTCGCCAACCGCGCGCGCGACGGCAAGGTCGCCGCGAACTGGGTGATCAACGAGCTGTTCGGTCGTCTCAACAAGGAAGGCCGGGATATTACGGACTCTCCGGTCGATGCCGCACAGCTCTCAGGGATCATCGACCTGATCGGCGAGGGTACGATCTCCGGCAAGATCGCCAAGGATCTGTTCGAGATCGTCTGGCAGGAGGGCGGCGATCCCCGCGCACTGGTCGAAAGCCGCGGCATGAAGCAGGTCACGGATCTTTCGGCGATCGAAAAGGTTGTCGACGACATCATCGCGGCCAATCCCGACAAGGCGGCGCAGGTCAAGGACAAGCCGCAGTCACTCGGCTGGTTCGTCGGCCAGGTGATGAAGGCATCCGGCGGCAAGGCCAACCCGCAGAGCGTCAACGAGCTGCTCAAGTCCAAGCTCGGCATCTGACCTCGCGCGTTCGAACGAGGTGACGGACAGGCGTCGTCACCTCGCTTTCGGTTCGCGATGCGACGCTCGCGCACATCCTCTGCGACGAACTTCATCCCGATCGAACGCGACACGCCGACCGAATCGCCGTCACGCGATTCGCGCAAAACGGCGACTTGCACGCGCTCTGACGAGCGCTCGCGCCGTTAATCATGAAAATATTTTCGTTGCCAAAAGTCGCGACTCAGAGTCCGCGAAGCGCCTTCGCGAGGCGCTCGGGCGATCGGCAGGATGCATCATTGCAACGATCGTGCGCGATGCACGCGTGCAAGAAAATACTTGCTGCATAGTGTTTTTCTACAATCGCATCTGTTGCAAACGTCGATGCAGCAGGCACTCTCTGCGATCGCAAGCACACCTCATGCAGTCCGTTTGCATCGCGTTCGCCAGCGCAGGCGCGTTTCGCCGTCAACACTTCTTTAAGCGAGACGCTGTTTTTTTCGTTGTGTTGGTGTATTCGGGATGAGTGTGCACTCGATCCCCGACTGCATGCAGCGATTAAGCCATCTCACACATCGGAGGGCAACATGGCCAAGAAAGCTAAGAAGGCAAAGAAGGCGAAGAAGGCGAAGAGCGCAGTGAAGAAGACTGCGAAGAAGACCCGCAAGGTCGCCAAGAAGAAGTAACTTCGCTTTTTGAAGTTGCCGGCTCCTAGAGAGCCGGCACGTCATCAGCGCCTCTCAAAAGGTTCTGGTCGACGATAGAGGGTGTCGGCGAGACATCAGGTCAACGGTCGGATCGTTCTCTTCGCGGGTTCGCTCGCTAAGCCCGATCCGGCAGAAGAAACAAGTTTTCTTCGTTCGGTGCGGTTCTCCGTAAGGGGCTCCGCAATTTCACAGGCGGCCTTCGGCCAACGTGGAATCTGGTCCTGACGTGTTCGCCGACGCCCTCGTTCTCATGAGGCCGGGGTATTGCCGGCATTCCCATATCCCGACATTGTTGATCTGACCGCGATGTGGCCGTTCTGCCCTTGAGCAGTCAGGGTTGTCGCATATGACGTCAGCGGCGCCTGAGCGAGCACCTCGTCCTTCGAGAGGACCGCTTAGCGGTCCCCTCCGGATGAGGCTCGGCTGCATCCATCTTTGATGCTGCCGCATCCTCATCCCTCATCCTGAGGGCCCGCCGCAGGCGGGCGTCTCGAAGGATGGCCGCAGTCGAGTTTCCAGCCATATACTTCTTCATATGCGCGCCCTGCTTGAGCAGGGAGGCTGCAGCGCAATTGCAGGCAGTTCGCGCACCTCTTCTCCATTCGCGGTGTCATCGCCCGGCTCCGACCGGGCGATCCAGTACCCCGCAGCTTCTCGTGGGACCATTGCTGTCTCTGGAATACGGTGACGACAGCAGGCGGGGACACCACAGGACGCGCGTCACCGTGCGCAATGGTTATCGTTCTCCCAAAATCCCAAGGTAAACCGAATCTGACGAATTGCAGAAGTCCCTGCAAAATAGGGATTTCTTGCATTTGTCGTGCGCGCCTGGCGCGGGCGCGTTTACGTCTGCTTCATCGCGATACTTAAACTGACATTCAAATTTGCCCGCCATCATTACCTCCAACAAGCCGGCAAACGGCACGGGCAAAAAGCCTCGGGGATGAGTTGAACAGTTGATCGGACGGGAGCCGCGCTCGGGGGACGAGACGGCATAAGAAAAAAGGGGCTGCGTTATGTTTCAGGGTACTTTCGATCTGGAGACCGCGACGCCGATCGACGCAGGCGCGCTGTCGGACGTGCTGTTCGAGCGCGGCCTCTATTGGGCGAGCGGACGCGCCGGCCTCGTCGATCTCGTCGCCGCGCACAAATGGTTCAACCTCGCCGCGCTCAAGGGCCGCAAGGACGCCGTGACGCTGCGCCAGGAAGTCGCCGGGCAGATGTCGGATGCCGATATCTCAGCCGCCCAGCGCGAGGCGAGGGCCTGGGTCTCCGCCCACTGAGCGGT
This sequence comes from Bradyrhizobium sp. GCM10028915, assembly GCF_042666195.1. Taxonomy (NCBI): domain Bacteria; kingdom Pseudomonadati; phylum Pseudomonadota; class Alphaproteobacteria; order Hyphomicrobiales; family Nitrobacteraceae; genus Bradyrhizobium; species Bradyrhizobium sp. GCM10028915. The sequence goes on along the minus strand of NZ_JBHTFN010000008.1, from coordinate 1,620 downwards.
GAATCACGTCCCGGCGGTCGTTTCGCAGGCGAACCTGATTTTCGCTAATCGGTTCCCTCGTGGTCCGCCATCCGGATTCGGAGCGGCGTGAGCGATCCCGACGAGATGACTGGGCGCAGATCAGAGGCGGCGGATTCAGATCGCGCCCTTGCACTATGATCTGGGATACTTCGACCCGGAGCAGAAAACCCTGCAACCTCTCGACAACCCGTTCGGCACGAGGCTGTCACCCATGTCTTAGGTACGTTCCGTTACCCATGTCTTCGGGCCGGACAGCTGCGGAGTGGCGGAGAGGGAGGGATTCGAACCCTCGATACAGCTTGAGACCGTATGACGCTTTAGCAAAGCGTTGCCTTCAGCCACTCGGCCACCTCTCCGGTGCGAGCCTTATGCATCTAATTACTTGGGCTGGTCAATTTGGAAGCGTGTGTTTTTGCTCGAATATTCCCAGCGAATTCCGAAACCAAGCAGTTTGCTCTCGGGCCGAGAACGTAACGCCGCGATAACGGACGCCAAGCTGGAGGTTCTGGCGCTTGTATTAAGAGTGGTTCTGGCGCGGACAAAGGGTCCCTTCATCCATATAAACGATTGATTTTGCTTTCAAATTGGATCGAATGGCCCGCGTGTGGGACGACTGCCTTCGTCGCCGACCGCCTCATCAGTGATTCATTTGCAAGCGATTGATTTGATTGTCTCTTTCCGCGATTCGCCACAAACTATGAGCGGTGATTGCCCCTCAGATCGGCTGACGGGGTCCCGTGTTATAGGCTGCGGGGAGGGCGCTCTCACTATTAGTGGGATCATTCGCTCGCCGGCCGAGGATCTGCCCCGTCGCGCCAGGCGTCGCCGCAATCAGGGAGGGCCTTGTCTGGCGATTTCTCTTTCCGTGGAAACGGCCCTTGGAAATCAAAGCAGGGACGATCTGGCACGCTGTTTCATTCTTCAACTGTCAGGACTCCGCCGCTACGGATCTCATCTTACAATAGTCAGGACGTAGAGCATCCAGCTGGGTAGCTCACTGCGAGATATCGATAGGCAATATCCCGACCGCTTCGAGACGTACGCGTTTTCAATCGGTCCTGACGACAACAGCGATCTCCGCAAGCCGCTCGAAAAGTCATTCATAGCTTTGTCGATTGCGAGACAAGCTCGACGGTGAAGTCCTGCAAGCGATCGACGATGCGCAGATCGATATTTTGTCGATCTTGCAGCCGCTTGATGGTCAGGCCAGCCAGTTCCCGAAGGGCTGGCGCACGGCGAGTCCCTGGTTGATTCCACGATTCGGGCGCCCCAGACCCACAGCGAGGCGTCTCCACGGATGTGAGGGGCTGGTGCCGGAACTTTTGATGGCAGATGAAACCCGTCGAAAAAGATCAGTAGATTCAAAGTGTTACAAAGTCGCCCTGATCACATCTGCGTGTTATTTGTGCAACACCCGTTGGAAAACACGCTCGATCGGCCGGTTCTGAAGCGTTCTGTTGTTGTGTGTGCAAGGGGGTTCGGTAATTGTGACTGAGCGACGGAGGGGGGCATCCCGAGGTCGTCCCGTCTTAGGTGGTTCGCTTAAGTCCCTCGCGTTCAGCGGGTGTGTCCGAAGGCGCGAAGCGACTAAGCGGTGAA